>DVJE01000008.1 GCA_018716975.1 Candidatus Gallacutalibacter stercoravium
TGTAGGTTTGTCAATGAAGTGTTACACATGAGAGAAACTAGATAAAACTTGTTTAGGAGACCGCCAGTTAAGAGGCCGCATAGGGAAATGGTTGTAAGCCCGTTCGCGAACAGCAAGTTGGTTTTTGAAATCATCGAAGGAGTAGAAACGGTGAGAGGCATAGAACTCCTCATTGTCTTTTCGGTGGCTGCGCTCTACTTTGCCGTTGTGTCTTGGTGTGTAAGGACGGATAAGTTTATGACGAATGCCCATACGTTTCAGTTCCAGTTCAAACAGCGTAGGTTTATCATTTCCCCGTGGTAACAGACGATTGGTAAATTCCGAGCCGTTATCTGTCTGGACGCATTCAATGGCATAAGGGAACTTTTCCGCGACATGGCGAAGAAAAACAGCGGAAGTATAGGTATTATGTTCGGGGAAGGCTTCTAGATAGCGGAAGCGGCTGTATTCATCCAGAAAGGTGTATTGAAACCATCTAGTTCCCTTTTCCTGCCCAACTATGCAGACATCCGGCACAAACTTCACATCGATCTGCACACGCTGGCCGGGATATTGCATCTGTTCATAGGGCTTGGGGATGTATTTGGGGTTAGGCAGTTTTGCCGCCATAGCACCATGTTTCCGCAGAAAGCGGTACAGGCCGGAAATAGAACGGGTATATCCGCGTTGGCGCAGCTTTACCCAGAATACAACGATTCCGGTATTGGGATTTCTACGGCGCATATTTAAGATGAGTTTGATTTCTTCTGGAGTATGTTGATTAGGATGGCTGTGGGGACGATGGGAATGGTCGGCCAGCGACTCAAGTGTGCCATCGTAGCGTTTACGCCAACGGTAGATATATTGGCGGTTTAAGTGATAGCGGATAGCTGCTTTTGTCACACCATGTTCCAGAGAATATTCTATTACCGCTTGCCGAAACCGCATGGTTTGTGTTATCTTATTCATAGCAAATAGGATGACCTTCTTTCGGTTTGGTGTGAGCAACTTAACCTTAACACAGGTCTTTCCTATTTGCTATCTTTTTTATCCCCTTCTGTCACACTTCATTGTAACTCCTACAAGGCCCCGTTTTTCAATGTGGAAAAATACTTGAACAAGATGCGTTGAAAAATTTATTGTAAGAGGGTATGATGAAAAAGGCAACAAAGATATGTTAGGATTAACCTTTTATCCACGAAACAGGCGTTAAGAGCGTTACAGTACGGTTTCGATATAAACTGCCGAGAAGGTGTGGCAATCCCGCCAACCGTTGGCGTAAAGATAGAGATAGACGCAATCGGGCGAACTGGCTTGCAAATGACGGGCTTGCGGCATTGAATGGGACTTATGATATTTGATTTCAATGCGCGAAAACAAAGAAGGTATATATGAGACGTTTTCATTATTTTCTTTATGATAATTACGCTCAAAGTCAAGTGAAGCAAACGAAAGATGATCCTCGTTTCGCTTTCGGAGAAAACACAGATGCCGTACTGACAACGATAGTAGAAAAGCAACCAGGTTATTGCAGTTATGGGGAGCTGTGCGGCAAGAGCTCAACGAACATCATAGATAACTTCATTCATATTGGGTTACTTCGCCGTGACGGTCCGGCGGTTTTGCTAGATACGCCTGTTTTTGTGCACGAGGATGTTGCGCATTTACGCTGCTGTTTTGCAAAAGGTGTTGCCCATATGGCAGAATGCTTGCAAACAAGAAAAAATGACTTTTACCAGTTGGCCAATTGTTTCGGTAATGGTTTCCCGCCAGAAGTGAACCTTTACCATATTCTATGCGGCGCTATCTTGGATGGATGCTTTTTTGAATATATCAGTAAACGTGGTTTGGTATCTACCTCGCGGCTTCATCGTTCAGGTTTAGATTATCTCACCATTATTTATGAACAAACCCCGGCACTGGATAGTTTTTCAAAAGAATTGTTGTGTTCTTACAATCGTTTTTCGGATGGGTTAAGGTCTTTACAATCCTTTGGGGACGCGGATGGAGACAGAGTAGATTTTTTTCGCTTTATGTGCCAAAAGAGATTGGAAACGCTCCCCGCAACCTTAACAAAAATAGGGGCCTTATGGGATTCGCTTGCGTCGGACGACAAGAAAAAGCAATTATTGGATGAAGCGCAACGATTTATAGAAACAGGAACGTGCGATCATATGTGTTATTTGCTGCTGTCTTTTTTCGGTTATATAAAAGATGGTAAAATAGCGGTACCTATCTATGTCAAAGAACATCAAGCTTTGATGGCTGCATTGGAACAATTGACCGAGGAATGCATTTATGAGGATATGAAGTGCTTGTTGACCATGCCGGAGATCATCTCACCTCTGCTATGCAGCAAACATGGAGTGAACCAAAAAGAGATTGCAAATGAGCTGTATCATATTGTATTTGGGCAACTAAACGAAGAGTTGGTCGCTTGCGGTTTTGTGGCCCAACCCAACCGATATCCTAAAGAAGGCCGTTATTTGCAATCCATAGAAATCATGTAAAGGGAACAGGATTTGCTCTATATATTTAGGAATAATTGAAAAGATAGCGTTAGGCTATAGCGATAACTCCCCTAAAAAGCGTGGGCCGCTCTGCTTTTGCGAGCGGCCCAAAATATATGTCATAACATGCCTGCATCATAAGAATAACGAAAAACGGAACGGATGCAGGCGCGGGATTTCAGCGGGTATCCGTTGTAGGGTTGCTGTTCACAGGCTGATTCGTGAAAAGAAAGCCGTTTGGCGGTTCGTTGCGGTTTTGCTAAATTTCATCCAAGATTCTTCCGTCTGTAGAGATGGTTACCACCCGCCAGGGAATAAATTTGCCGCTTGCCTGTAATGCTTTTTTTACTGCATTTTCAATTCCGCCGCAGCACGGCACCTCCATGCGCACAACCGTTACACTTTTGATATTGTTGCCTGCTAGGATTGCTGTCAATTTTTCGAAGTAATCCCCTTCGTCTAATTTGGGGCAACCGATCAGTGTAATATGCTTGCGAATGAAATCGTTGTGAAAATTTCCGTATGCATAAGCGCTGCAGTCTGCTGCTACCAATAGGTTGGCGCCATCAAAGTACGGGGCGTTGATAGGAACTAACTTAATCTGCACCGGCCATTGTGTAAGCTGGCTGGGCGCCTCTTGTGCTATTGGCGCAGGGCATTCGCGCTGAATGGTTTTTGACTGTGTGCCGGGGCAACCGCAAGGCAATTTGCCCTGTGCCGCTTTGGCCTTGGAAGCGAGGACTGCTGCTTCGTTATAAGAGGGGGCTTCCCGCTCCTCAAATGTAATTGCTTGCGTAGGGCAAGCGGGCAAACAGTCGCCAAGGCCGTCGCAGTAATCCTCACGGGTTAGCTTGGCTTTGCCGTTCACCATTTCAATTGCTCCCTCGTGGCAGGCGGCGGCACAGGCGCCGCATCCATTGCATTTTTCTTCGTCAATTTTAATGATTTTTCGAATCATCCTCTAAACTCCTCTCAATTTTAAAAATGTTTATCACGTCGCAATCCGGGCAACAAAAGCAAACTTCACCATTTCGCGCCTTGGGCGGCGAACCACCATACCGCATGATGTCAATATACGGAAAAGCAACGTGCATTGCCATAGGGCAAAGTTTTCCTCGTTCTGTGTCGTAATCGAAGGTGTCGCCGATTTTGTGTCCTCTGTGGCACGGCTGCTCGCCTTTCTTGCCGATTAGCGTTATTTTGATTTTGGGCTGCATATGCGCAACCTCCTTTTTGCATGGTTGACTTTCTAAACGCATTATATTATGATACAAACAACAATTCTGTTGTATTTACAACGCAAGGGGATTGGCTATGAAAAAATACTTGCAGATCCTTAGCCACACGCAATTGTTTAAAGGCCTTGGTGAAGGCGAAATATCTGGCATGCTAAGTTGCTTGGATGCAAGATCCCACACGTATCACAGGGGGGAGTACGTCTTTCGTCAAGGGGAATATGTGCGCGATATTACCCTTTTAGTGCGTGGAAAATTACACATCCAAAGAGATGATTATTGGGGCAACAGCAATATTATCAGCGCTGTAGATGTGGGAGAAATGTTCGGAGAAGCCTATCTTGCCCCCAACAGCGGCGCTATTTTAAATAACGTAGTAGCTGTGGAGGACAGCACGGTGCTCTTTTTCGACGCGCGAAAGGTTATTACCACCTGTTCGTCAGCTTGCAAATATCACGCTATGGTGGTGCAAAATTTGTTTTTTGCCATATCGGATAAAAATAGAAAGCTTGTGCAAAAGCTCGGCCACATGTCGCACCGTACGACGCGAGAAAAATTGATGTCTTATTTGTCGGAGGAATCCAACCGCCAAAACAGCGCGACCTTTGTCATCCCCTTTAACCGCCAGCAGCTTGCCGATTTTTTATCTGTAGACCGCAGCGCAATGTCTCATGAACTTTGTAAAATGCGGGATGATGGACTGATCTTATTTGAAAAAAGTAAATTTACGTTGATTTGAAAAAGAGTTTGTTACTGGAATAACTTGTTTCTAGGCTTTTTATGTCAGGCTGTTAGGCTTGTTTTGCGATTTGCACTTTGCACAGATGGGCTTTTTCCGCATTTCACCGGTGTGTTTGGCAGCAGAATGAAAAACGAACCGTTTACATTCTGAGCGTTTCAGGCAAGCCGGCCCGCAAAGGCCGGTATTACAGTCTATAAAAATGATGTGAGGGGCAACAGACAAGGCGGCATCGGGTATGGGGGCGCAAGTGCCCGGCAGAACCGTAAGTCATGTTGCAAAAGGAGGTAACCATTTATGTCAACAGCAATCGTCACCTTAAAAAAGGGCGAGGGGCGTTCGCTAAAGCAGGGCGGCCCTTGGATATATGACAATGAAATATCCGGCATCACGGGCGAAGTGGAAGACGGCGACGTGGTGCAGGTGCAGGATTTTAACGGTTATCCGCTGGGGCAGGGATTTCTCAACCGAAAGTCTAAGCTGACGGTGCGTATGATGACCCGAGATCCCAACGCCCGGATAGACGAGGATTTTATTCGCATGCGGCTGAAAAACGCCTGGGAATACCGCAAGAAAGTGGTAGATACTGGCAGCTGCCGGTTGGTGTTTGGCGAAGCGGACTTTTTGCCCGGCATTGTGGTGGACAAATTTTCTGATGTGCTGGTGGTAGAATCCCTGGCGCTGGGGATTGAGCGTTTTAAGCCCATGATTGTTGCCATCCTCAAAGAGCTGTTGGCCCAGGACGGGATTGCCGTTCGGGGCGTTTATGAACGCAGCGACGCAAAGGTTCGTTTGCGGGAGGGGATGGAGCGCTATAAGGGTTTTATTGGCGAACCCTTTGACACAAAGGTAGAAATAGAAGAAAACGGTGTGCGCTATTATGTGGATGTAAAAGAAGGCCAAAAGACGGGCTTTTTTCTAGATCAAAAATATAACCGCCAGGCGGTGGCGCGGCTTTGCGCCGGCGCGCAGGTGTTGGATTGTTTTACCCACACCGGCTCTTTTGCCCTAAACGCAGGAATGGCGGGGGCGGCGCATGTGCTGGGGGTAGACGCCTCTGAACTGGGCGTAGCCCAAGCCAGAGAAAACGCAGCGCTTAACGGCTTGCAGGATCGGGTGGAATTTATGTGCGCCGATGTTTTCGATCTGCTGCCGGAACTGGAACGCAAGGGCGAGAAATTTGATGTGGTGATTTTGGATCCGCCGGCCTTTACCAAGTCCAGAAATTCGGTGAAACAGGCGGTTAAGGGTTATCGCGAAATCAACCTGCGTGCGATGAAGCTGGTGAAGGACGGCGGCTATCTGGCCACCTGTTCCTGCTCTCATTTTATGGATTATGCGCTGTTTACCCAAACCGTTGGGCAAGCGGCAAGAAATGTTCACAAACGTTTGCGCCAGGTGGAATTTCGCACGCAGGCGCCGGATCATCCCATTTTGTGGGCAGCAGAGGATTCTTATTATCTCAAATTCTATATTTTTCAAGTGTGCGATGAAAAATAATATTTGTGTGCCTAAAGGGGCCGTCCTGCGTTTTATACAGGGCGGTTCTTTTTTGCCGCGCAGATGTTAGCTTGCGCTTAAAAAAGAAGTAAGGGAGTGGTGAAGATATAAATTCTTGCGAAATTACTGATTTTCTTCAGACGACATTGTCATTTCTAATTTATTTTTTATAATAAAAGGTAAGAACAACAAGAAAGCGGTGTGGCTAGAATATGAAGTTATTGTGGCAGCTGGGCAAAGAAGCGGGCCGGTATAAAGGGCTGTATGTTATTGCGGTTTTGTCTACCTTTGCCCTAACATTGGTAAACCTAGCGGCGCCCAAGGTGCTTTCGGCCATGACGGCGGTGGTAGAGCAGGGCGGTGCGGCAGATCCGGTGCGGGAAATAGGCCGCCTTACTATACTGCTGGTTGGGCTGTATTTATTACGCGTTCTGTTTCGTTTTTTGAGCAACTATTTGGCCCACAAGGCGGCTTGGAATTTGGTGGAGGAAATGCGCCGGCGGGTATATTCCCACATACAAAGCCTATCGATGAGTTTCTTTCACGACAAGCAGACCGGTGATTTAATGAGCCGGGTGGTCAACGATACGGCTAATTTTGAACTGTTATACGCCCATCTGATCCCCGAAATGATCACCAATGTGGTAACCGTGGTGGGGGTTACGGTTGTTTTGCTGTCCATCAACGTGCAGCTGACCCTGCTTACCTGTATTCCTATTCCTTTCATTTTATTGGGTGGCTGGATCTTTTCTACGAAAGTGCGGCCTAATTTTAAAATTTCTCAACGGGCGCTGGCAGATTTAAACGCCAAACTACAGGATAATTTTTCGGGTATTCACGAGATTCAGGCTTTTGATCAAGAGGATTATGAAAACGGCCAAATCCATGCGCGCACCCGGGTTTTTACGAAAGCGATGCTGCATGCGCTGAAACTCAGCGCGGTGTTTCATCCCTGCGTTGAATTCTTGTCCTCGGTGGGAACGGTGATTGTAGTGGGCGTGGGGGGCCTGCTGGCCTTGCAGGCGCAGCTGTCGGTTTCGGATATTGTAGCGTTTTTGCTCTATCTCTCGCTGTTTTACACGCCGGTTTCCGGCTTAGCCCGTTTGATGGAGGATGCGCAAAACACCTTCGCCGGCGCGGAGCGCGTTATGGAGATTTTGCAAACCCAGCCCGAAATACACGATGAACCCCAAGCGCAAGAGATCTCCAGCGCCCAGGGCGCCATTGCTTTTGAGCATGTAGATTTTTCTTATCAAGAGGGCTCGGCGGTACTGCAAGATATTTCTTTTTCTTGCCGGCCGGGTCAAATGGTGGCGCTGGTGGGGCCCACCGGCGTTGGGAAAACTACGTTAACCCAACTTATCCCGCGTTTTTACGATCCCACCCGGGGCCGCGTTTTGCTAGACGGCAAGGATGTGCGCACACTCACCCTGAAGAGCCTTCGGGCGCAAATTGCGCCCGTGCTGCAAGATACCTTTTTGTTTAACGGCACCATTGCGGATAATATTCGCTACGCCTGCCCAGAGGCAGGGGATCAGCAGGTGCAAGAGGCGGCCCGCGCCGCGCGCATTCACGACGATATTATGGCCATGCCCAACCAGTACCAAACGCAGGTGGGGGAGCGGGGGTTGCGCCTGTCCGGCGGGCAAAAGCAGCGCATCGCCATAGCGCGGGCTATTTTGCGCCAAGCGCCGGTTATTATTTTAGATGAAGCCACAGCCTCGGTGGATATGGAAACCGAGCGCCGGATTCAGCAGGCCATTGGAGAACTGGCGGGCAAGCGCACCATTGTTGCCATAGCCCACCGGCTTTCTACGATACGCAATGCCGATCTGATTCTGGTTTTGCAGCAAGGGCGCATCGTGCAGCGGGGCACCCACCAAGAATTGTTGCGGCAGGAGGGTCTGTACCGCCGGTTATATGATGCGCAGAGCAAAGAGGATGTGCCGGCCTAACGCTTTAGGCAAAGAAGGTTAAGCCGATACATATAAAGTGTAAATTTCACAGGAATACCTGTGTAACAAAGAAAGGATGATAGTTTCATGGCTTTGTTTCAAACCGGTTTTGTCTCGTATACAATGCGCCGCATGGTCAACATATCGGTGATTGTGCCAACGCCTTTGCCCGGTGAAGGCGGCGATAAGCAAAAAAGCCATAAGCCAGCGCACCCATATCCGGTGCTGTATTTGTTGCATGGCTACAGTGGGGATGGCTCTGTATGGCAGCGCTTTACCTCGCTGGAACGTTACGCCGAGGAGCGCAACATCGCGGTGGTGACCATGTCGGCCGAAAACAAATTCTATGCCAACCATCCGGGCGACGATCGGTTTTATGACTTTTTGGCAAAGGAACTGCCCGATTTTGTGCGCGGTATGTTCCCCATTTCTACCCGCAGGGAGGATACGTATATCGCCGGGTTGTCTATGGGCGGCTATGGATCGCTGCTGCACGCCTTTTCTCATCCGCAGGATTTTTGCGCTGTGGGCGCGTTTTCTTCTGGCTTGAGCGAAACGGGAATAGCCGGCCCGGCAGACGCCGTATATGCAGACACGCGGCCTGATTTGTATCTGATGCTAAAAGAGTACGAGGGCAAGATGGCAGAGCTGCCCAAGCTTTATCTGTCTTGTGGTTCCGACGACGGTTTGCTGGAAGCTAATGTGAAGCTAAAGGATCAGATCTTGGCGCAAGGCGGCCAAGTTGCCTGGGAGGAATTGCCCGGCTATGGCCACGAATGGGCTTTTTGGGATCTGCAGCTGGATAAATTCTTAAATTGGATTCCCCGTACAGATGATTATGCAACAGCGCCCCGGCGCCATGTTTAAGCCGTTACATCGCGTTGCTGCCATTTGTGAAAAATAAACAGGAGGTTCGAACCATGACGGTAAAAGAGGCCATAGAGGCCCGTAGAAGCATACGTAATTACGACAACAGGCCGGTGGAGCAAGAAAAACTGCGCCAAGTGTTGGAGGCGGGTCGTTTGGCCCCTTCGGCCAACAACCGGCAGGACTGGAAGTTTATCGCGGTAACCGATCCGGCGCTTCGCCGCCAGCTGCGTGCCGCCTGTTGCGATCAGCAGATGGTGGAGCAGGCTCCGGCGGTGCTGGTGGTTTGCGGGCAATCGGATGACGAGATGACCTGCGGCCAGCGCCGCAGCAGCATCAATGGGTCGATCGCCCTGTCTTTTATGATGCTGCAAGCGGCTGAGCTGGGGCTTGGCACCTGCTGGCTGGGGGCCTTTTACAACGAGAAGGTGCAACAGGTGTTGGGTTTGCACGAAACAGTGGTGGCGGTGAGCCCGCTGGGCTATCCGGCTGAGGTTCCCCAGGCGCGCCCACGCAAGGCTTTTGATGAGGTGGCAGAAATCCGCTGATGCGCCGCTTTGTGTCCGCTTAGCTAAAATCGTTTATGCCGCGGGCGGTAGATTCGTTTGCATGCGCGCCGTGCAGGAGTAGGCGCACAAAAGAAAAACTCTATGCAATTGGAATTGACCAGTTGCATAGAGTTTTTTGCTACCCGCGTATCCGGCAAGCCGTAAGAAGGAATCTTGATTATGGATTTTAACGGCTTGCCACGGTGGGCCCGATCTATTTCAAGCGGATTTTGACAAAGCCGCGTTTTGTTGTATGGGAATCTGCCTTAATGAATATCAATTCTGCGGGAAGCAGGAACTTCATTTTCCATCTTGGGCAGGCACAAGGTCAAAACGCCGTTTTTATAAGAAGCGGTGATGTTATCCGCTTTAATACCGCTCAGATCAAAGCTACGGGAATAACTACCGTATTTGCGTTCTTTGCGCACATAATTGTCTTGTTTTTCTTCTTTGCTATCGCTATGCTGCGCGCTAACAGTTAAGCTGTCGCCTTGTACATCGATGTGGATATCTTCCTTTTCAAAGCCCGGCAACTCGGCTTGCAGCTCGTAATGATCCCCCTTATCCAAAATATCGGTGCGGAACTGCGAGAAGCTACCAAACGTATCGCCAAAAAGAGAACGCTCCATATTATCCAAATAGTGGAACAGGTTATTGTCATTGCGGCCAAAAGGCATCATATCAAACATAAAGCAAACCTCCAATTTTTTGTTTTGTTTTTACTTGTTGTGATAGCTGATTTTTTATTGTTCCCCATGAACTGAGGAACCAATCATATCGTTCACGGGAATCGCCTTCTTTCTATCGAGTTAATTAATTGACTTTGACTTTCTTTGCTCTTTTTTATCTTTTCCCTTGGAACAATTATTAGTATAGGATAGGGTTATGAATAAATTTTGCAAATAATATGAACGAACAGTAAACAATTAGCACTCTGCTGTAGAGAGTGCTAATTGTTAATGTCACGAAAGCGTATGATTACAGAGGTATCGCCACGCCGAGGTTTATGATGGTGAAAATCAGTTGCCGGAGCAACAAGCTGCACGATGAACCCAATCAACTACCGCATATCGCCGCCATCCATAGGAGAAGCAGCATGTTGTGCAAACAAACGCAATACGCCTTGCGTATATTTGGGCGGCCGGGGCTTCCACTGCTGTTTACGCTGTTGTAAAACGGCTTGCATCTGTTCAGGGGCAACAGCTTGCCCCTGAACCCCCACAATGCGCAGCACCCGGTTGTCAATATCCAGCTCGATGAGATCCCCCTCTTCCACAAGGGCAATGGGGCCGCCTTGGGCCGCCTCGGGGGATACGTGCCCGATGACGGGCCCTTTGGATGCGCCGGAAAAGCGGCCGTCGGTAATAAGCGCAATAGAGGCGCCCAATGTTTCATCAGAGGAAATGGCCTCGGTGGTGTAAAATAGCTCTGGCATGCCGCTGCCCTGGGGGCCTTCGTAGCGAATGATAACCGCGTCGCCCGGCTGTATGTTATGGGTGAGGATGGCTTCTATGGCGTCTTCTTCGCAGTCAAAGGGGCGCGCCCGCAGCAGCGCGCGGCGCATTTGAGCGGGCACTGCGCTGTGCTTCACTACGGCCCCCTGGGGCGCCAAATTGCCCTTTAGAACAGCAATAGCTCCTTGCCGCCCCAAGGGTTGCTCAAAGGGGCGCAAGATATCGGTTTTGGCAAGGCCGAGCTGCCGCAGCCTATCGGCGCAGGGGGCATAATAGCCGTTTTGCTTACAGGCATCCAAATTTTCGCCCACCGTTTTACCGGTTACTGTCATAGCGTCTAAATGCAGCAACGGGCGCAACTCTTCCATCACGGCGGGAACGCCGCCCACTGCATCTAAATAGGCCGCCGGCCATTTGCCAGTGGGGCGAATGTTTAATAAATATGGGGTGTGCCGGTGTATACGGTCAAAGGTTTCAGCGTCTAAGGGCAGGCCGAAGGCATGGGCAATAGCGGGCAGATGCAGCAAAGCATTGGTAGAGCCGGAGATAGCCGCGTGCACCATAATGGCGTTTTCAAAGGAATCGGCCGTTACAATATCCCGGGCTTTCAGGCCCTTGCGGCCCAACTCCACAGCCACCCGGCCTGCTTGCCGGGCAGCTGTTTCCAGCCGTTTGCTTTGTGCGGGCAGTAAAGCGGTGCCGGGCAACATAAGTCCCAGGGCCTCGGCCATCACCTGCATGGTGCAGGCGGTGCCCATAAAGGAGCAGGCGCCGCAGGAGGGACAGGCATTTTGTTGGTACCAAACAAGTTGCTCTTTGCTGATTTCCCCACGGCGGTACATGGCGCTGTAAGCGCCCAATTGTTCCAGCGTTAAGCCGTCGGGGCCGGGAGGCATAACGCCTCCGGTGATTACAACCGTCGGAATGTTGATTCGCCCAATTGCCATCAGATGGGCGGGCACTGCCTTATCGCAGCTGCACAGAAAAACACCGGCGTCAAAGGGAGTGGCGTTGGCGTGGATTTCGATCAGATTGGCGATGGTATCGCGGGAAGCCAAGGAATAGTTAATACCGTCGTGGCCCTGGGCCATGCCGTCGCAAATATCGGTTGCAAAATAACGCGCAGCGCGGCCGCCCGTTTCACCAATTCCGGCGGCGGCTTGATTACACAGCTCCAGCAGGTGGGCGCTGCCGGGATGGCTATCGCCGAAGGTGCTTTCCACCAATATTTGCGGTTTAGAAAGATCGGGGATACTCCACCCCATGCCTAGGCGGAGCGGATCCATTTCGGGCGCAATTTTTCTAATTTCCTGGCTTATCATAACGCTTTCTCCTTTGTAGCTGTAACCCTTTTGCGCCGGTAACCCGGTGTAAAGTACGAAAAAGCCCTTTGACAAACGGCAAAGGGCGGCGCAAAGATGATACGATAAAGATTCTATTTAAGAGAAATATCCTGTACCCCCGTTAGGGGGTACGGATAAAACGGATAACATGGATAACATGCTTTTCAATGTGCGTCGTTTGGTTACGCACGGGATCGCTTTGCGGCTTGCAAACAGCAAATAAAAACGGCTAAAAATACGCAGGCTTTTATTGTTACAATCAATACAAAAGCGCTAGCCGCCCCTATAAGGCCATAGGCCTGTACAAACGCGGGGGCAATGAAAAAAGCGCTTATGGCGGCTATGATATAACCGATAAGTAGCCAGCGCTGCTTGCGCATAACGGTAAGAGAATGATATAAAATGGTGCCGAGGGAATTGATGCCGCCCCCTAAAATGACCAGCAACAGCACGCCTTTTTGCTGCGAGAGATCGGTGCCGTAAATAAATGATAGCACGGGGATCCCCAACAGATAAGCGCCAACCTCACAGATGAGAATTAACGCAGCAACCCAAAGCAACAGTCTGCGTACAATACGCAAATATTCCCCCATCTGCCGGTTATTCCAGTGAACCGCCAAAGGAGTTAACATAGGCCGAAAAGCAAAACCGCTAAAAAGATTTACCACAAAGGCCATCATCGCCAATATACCGTAATAGGCTTGGTCGGAGGAACTTAAATAGGTGTCGATGGCGTATTTGGGCGCGTTTTCTAAATAAGAGGCCAAGTACGACCCAATAAAAAGAGGAAGGCACGCCAAAAACAAGCTGCGCAGCTTAGCCCAATGGAAGTGCAGGCGCAGCGTATCAAACATTTTAATCAAAGGCAGGTTGCAAAAAATAACGGCTATAGAAACCAGGGTGGCAATAATCAAAGAGAGAATAAGGTTGTGGCCAAGCCAAAGCGACAGCGCAAAACAGAAAATAATGAGAATATAACGCAACGTTTGCAGCTTTCCGGCCACATCCAATCTACCGCTTTTTTGAAACAAACCGTGAATCACATCTTCAAAGGCATCGATCATTTTAAAAACGCACGCCAAAAAAATTACTTCGGCCTTAAAGCCGGTATATTGCTTAAAAATAATATAAAAAGCGCTTACCGCCAACATCAAGGCACAAGTAATCACCCGGGATGTGAAATAAAAAGGAAAAGGCAAGGGATCCTTCACATCGGTCACTTGGTAGGAGCGCATGTCGAAATAGCCGATGGTAAGCATCATTTGAGCAGTGGAATATGCAAGGGTAAAAACACCGGCATCCTCCAGCCCGATAAAGCGCGTAACAAAAATGAGCATCAGCGCCGATTGGCCTGCCGCCAGGGTGCTGGCGATAATGTTCCAAGTAAACGCTTTTTTTTGCAGGTTCTGATTATTCCCCAACAGCAACTTTTTCAGCATGGCTTTCAAACTCCAATTGATAAGGGTAATGATTTTTCCGTTTTTCCACCGGCGGCAGCTGCATATAATCGCCATACATGCCGGTTAGGTTGTCATGCATATTATTGGGGAAGTTTAAATAAGTATCCTCAAAGGGCAGCTTAACCAGAGGGAAAACATCCTGCCGCCGGTATATGTTCATGGTAGGGGTGGTATCGCATAGATAATCAATGCGCTGCGTTTCCTCATGATTAAAGCGGGTGCTGGCCTCTTTGCATTTGCCGGCAAGCCAGCGTTTGGGTACCCGAAACAGCACCAGCATGGCGTGGGCTACGGCGCAGGCGGCGTGCACCAGCTTACCTTTAACACCTCCAAAACCCAAAACAGGGAAGGGGATGCTGCGTAAGATGAGCAGCTTGCTAAAAAGCCAAGCCTGCCGCATTTGTTTTTTGCAGGCCTTGGGATCATCGCTTAGATTGTCGAAAGGGTAAATATCCAAAAAAATGCCCAATGGGCAGTTGATGTCTTTTAACGCCTCTTCACGAAAAATGGTATTTTTTCTCATTAATCGAGTGGTCATCAACGGGTAATTTTCATTTTCTTCTACATTTAGAACAATATATTGTTCCGCCAGCTCTTGCTTGGCAAGGGATAAAAACGCTTCATAGTCCGCCCGGGGCAAAGCTACGTCGATGTCGTCATCCCAGGGGATAAAACCCCCGTGGCGCAAAGCGCCGATACCGGTGCCTGCAATGCCGAAATATTGCAGCCCGTGGGCGTCACATAGGCGCATAAAATCTTTTAAAATTTCCAATTCGGCCTGCTGAAGCCTTTTTAATGTGCTCTCATCATATTCCTTGGGCATTTTCTTCCTCCCCAAAATCTAGAAAATTCGGGTAATGGTTTTTGCGGTTTTCTTCGGGGGGCAGCTGCATATAGTCCCCATAAAAATTGCGCAGCATCTTATCGTAGCAGCGCACCATGTGGATGGTGGTGTCTTCATAAGGCATTTCCACCAGGGGGAACATTTCTTCCTGGGCCAACAGGCTCTTTTCAGCGCTTTCTTCCCCCAATCGGGTAATCAGGGTGCCGCGGTGAGCAGGATCGTTGTATTTTACCGCCCATTTTTTATACCGCCGGGCCAAAAAATCGTTACTCAAAGGAGAAATGCGCAACAAATGGTGCGCAACAGCGCTGGCCAATAGCAAAAAGCGGTTGCCGTCGCCTTCTAAGTGGTTTTTATAAAAGTTTACATTGCGCAAGAGATAAAGCGTGCGCCAAAACAAGCATTTTTGTTCCTGCTTTTTGCGCAGCTTATCATCCGCCACTGTATAATCCAGGGGGAAGATATCCACCAAAATACCCACGTTAAAATTGCCGTCGTCATACATATGAATAAACCGGGTTCCCACTTTGCTGACATTGGGCACCAGGTTATAATATTTGTCGGCGCAGTCGGGGCCGGTTAATTTATACTTGCCGGCAAATTCTTGAGGGGCCACCTTTAAAAAGGTTTCATAATCCTCCCGCAGCATGCCGATATCCATATCGTCATCCCAAGGAATAAAGCCCTTGTGCCGCGCCACGCCGATGGCGGTGCCGTAAAGGGCAAAACAGCTTAGATGGTATTTATCGCAAATGCGGCGAATCTCCTTGTAAATTCCTAGTTCCACCTGCTGAATTTTGCGCAGTGTGACAGGGTCGTATTGCTTATACTTCATGGTGCCCCTCCACATAATCAATAATGCGTTGATAATCCTCAATAAAATCGATCTCAGCCCAGAAGCGCCCTTCGATATCCACCGCGTAGATATCGCGTTCCTTCGTCATTTCATACAAGGCGTTTTCCCACCACAGGTTGTGGTTTTGCGTATCCACCAGGGCGTTTAGCTTGCGCTTAAAATCCGGCACCACACTTTTGCCAATAAAAGCAATGCCTACATATTCGCAGGTGCGGTGCTCATAATCCAGATCTTTACCATAGGCGGTTATCACGCCGTTTTCTGTATTAAAAAAATAATCCCCATTTTCCCGCCGCGTTTTGTCTGATAAAAGAAAAACGTCCTTATCCTGCTGCAAAACAAAGTTTAAAATATCTTGCGACCAAAACACGTCGGCGTTGGCTACAATACAATCTTCTTCTCCGGTCAGGCTTTTTCTTGCCATCCAAAGGGAACCGATACTGTTGGTTACATCGTAAAATGGGTTGTTGATTAGCTCCACTGGGTAACCGCACAAAAGTCTTTCAATGCAGCGGTACCGGTAGCCGGTAATAACCGTTACGTCGATGCCGTTGGCCAACAACATTTTTACCGTGCGCAAAATCAACGCTTCGCCGTGGATGTCCAGCGCGGATTTGGGAATATCCGGTATATTTTTGCTAATGCGGCTGCCCTTGCCGGCTGCCAATAGAAAAGCTCTCACGGCAGTATCTCCTTTAACCTGTTTACCACCAAGTCATAATCCGTTAGGCTGAGGTTGCCCAAATGGCCAACCCGCAGCACGCTACCGGCCAGTTCGCCGCCATTTGGTGTAAGCATGAGGCCGAATTTCTCTTTCATCTGTAAAAAAACGTCGTATGCGTTCCCTTGGGGAAAAATCAGGGGCGTTAAAGCGTTTGATTTTGGATAGCTCGCCACTGTGATACCATTGCGCTGGCAAGCATTGCGGAAATATTCGGCCCGCATGCGGTGCTGCTGGATGATTTGCCCCACCCCAGCGGCCGTTATTTCTTGCAGCCGTTTCTCTAACTGCAAAATGATACCTACAGCGGGGGTAAAGGGCGTTTGGCCGCGCTCCATATTTTTGAGGTAATCTTTTAAATCAAAATAAACAGAAAGGGTGGGGTTATGGGCGATGCGCTCATTAGCCCGCCCGTCGGTTATCAAAAAGGATAAGCCGGGCGCCAAGGCCAGCGCTTTTTGCGAGGCGGTAATAACCGCGTTGACCCCGTATGCCGCCATATCAAAGGGATCGGCCAGCAGGGTGCTGATGGCATCAACAATGAACAGAAGACCGTTTTCTTGACAAAACCTGCTGAGCAAGTTGATATCGTACAACTGCCCGGTAGAGGTTTCGTGCAAGTTTACCAATAACGCAGTAAACCCCTTGTGGGCATATGGGGCCAGCTGCTGTGCAGTCAGCGTTTGCCCAAAGGGGAGTTTTATTGTTTCAAACGGAATATGAAAGCATTGGCAAATTTGAGCAAAACGATGGCCAAAGCTACCGCCGTCTATTACCAACGCCTTGTCTTGTGAAGATAATAAATTGCACACCGCCGCTTCCATAGCGCCGGTGCCGGAGGCTGTTAATATGGTTAAGCGGGCTTCGGGCGGAGCATTTACCACCTGCTTGAATTGCTGCTCTATCTTTAACATTTTTTCCGAAAATTCCGCGGTGCGAAAATAGGGAAGGGGCTCTGCTCCTATTTGCAGGATGTCCTCCTGCATTTCCACCGGGCCGACTGTGAATAGCTTCATGGCGTACCTTCTTTATTACATCGAAACCTGTGAGCCTAGCGGCAGGCCTCGGTTTTTTAGTATTTGTAATCACGAAAAGCGGCTACCGTTTTTCAACTTGCAGTTATCCTTATATTTTTACCGGATTAAAAATAGGCCGCAATTTTGAAAAAGTATACGTTTTCAAAATTATAATAAATAGCGCTTTCTTAAAAAGATACCTCAAAAATCCGCTTTTTTCAACCTCTTAATAGGCGATAATTCCGTTTTTACTCTACCTTTCTTTTTTTTGTAAAATTATACCTAATTAAAACGAATCACAAATAATAGATATTTTAAACAAAATTTCCTTTTATATAACAGTTATTTTGATTATTTGCATGTTTTTAAGCAACTTAATAAAAATAGTGCATGGTTGTAACTTTTTTATAATATTTTCATTTTTTAAAAGTACCGGCCAAAATACAAAAGCCTGCGCATAACAGGTAACATCTTCCTGAATAAGCTGGAAAAAGAAAGCGGGTTGTGTTAAAATAAAGCTGTAATTGTGGCGTAAAAGCACGGAAAGGATGATTTTTCATGAGCAAAGCTCCTAATTTGCTGTATGTATTTGCCGATCAGCTGCGGTACTTTTCCTGTGGCTACGCGGGAGACGCCCGAGCCCAAACGCCCCACATAGACGCTTTTGCCCGCCAAAGCAGCGATTGCTGCAACGCAGTTTCGGGCCATCCGGTTTGCGCGCCCTATCGCGCCTCGTTATTTACGGGAAAGTATACCACCAGCACAGGCATGGTCATCAATGAAATACGCATGAACCCGGATCACGAATGTATCGGCCACGTGCTGGGGCGCGGCGGTTACCGTACCGGGTATATCGGCAAATGGCATTTATATGCCAACGAGATGGGCAATCACTATGATCCCAAAAACTCCTACATACCTGCCGGGCCGGATCGGTTGGGGTTTGACGATTTTTTTGCAGGCTATAACTTTCACCATGAGTATTACGGTGAGCACGCCTACTACCACTTGAACTCCCCTGAAAAAATTTATGTGCAGGGCTATGAGCCCGATGCACAAACGGATTTGGCAATTGACAAGATGAGGGAATTCAGCGGCCAAGAGAAGCCCTTTGCTCTGTTTTTATCTATGGGTACGCCCCACGACCCTTGGACGCCGGATAATGTGCCGGCAAAATATTTGGAGCGGTTCAAAGATGTGCAGTTTGAACTGCCCCCCAATTACCTGCCGGAGAATGATCCCCATGCAGACGATTGGGCCAAGCTTTCTAAAGAGGAGCGCGCCGAGCTGACCGAATGGATGCGGGTGTATTACGCCATGGTTGCCAATGTGGACGATAACTTTGGCCGGCTGCTTCAGGCGGTAGAGGATATGGGGCTAAAGGATGATACCATTGTGGTGTTCACTTCGGATCACGGTGAACTGTTCGGCGCCCACGGCCGCCGGGCGAAAAATATCTTTTATGAAGAGGCGGTGCGCATACCCTTCCTCATCCGGTGGCCCGGACGCATCCCGGCAGGGGAGAAATGCGATGTATGCCTGAATACGGTGGATATCATGCCCACACTATTGCATATGATGGGCTTGCCTATCCCCAGTGGCGTGGAGGGCATGGACGTTAGCGAGCGGCTGATGGGCCGGCCCGGCCCGGAACCCGACGCAGCGTTGATGATGTGTACCGGCCCTACGGCTACCTTTGCCGATGGCAACGAGTGGCGCGCATTACGGGATAAGCAGTACACTTATGCGGTGTTCCATGTGGACGGGCAAGAGCTTTTGTTTAACAATGTGCAGGATCCCTATCAAATGAACAATTTGGCCGATCAGCAGGAGTTTCAGCCATTGCTGGAGCAGTACCGGCAAAAGCTAAAAGAAAAAATGAAGGCGATTGGCGATACCTTCCCTGCTTGCAGCTATTATGAAAAGAACTGGATTCGCGATAGGTTGATATTGAAAACAGCTACGCTGCACACGGATATGCAACTGTAAAAAAGTTAAGTATTATATGACAGAAGGGCCTGCGGAAAATGTGGAAGCAACGTTTTCCGCAGGCTTTTGGCAATATTTAAGCAATATCTTCTCGGTTCTAGCGAAAAGCAAAAAAAAGGTTTGCCAAATTTATTGTGAAATTTTTGTAGAAAGCACTAAAATCTAATTTTTAGATTGATTTTTCTGGACAATTTTCCCTCTCTGATGTATGATAAAATCACACTAAAATAAATATAGGATGCTATTTTATTTTAGAGGTATCTCACGAATTAGAAAGGGGTTGCAGTTATGGATTCCAGAGCTATCGAAATTCAATCGAAGCGCAATAAGAAAATGGCTATCAAGGTTGTTCCCGGCCATTTTGTCACAAGCCATTCCCATGTAAATTATTATGTGGATATGACGGCTGTTAAATCACAGCATAAAATGGCCAGGCGCGCCGCTCGGGAATTGGCTAAGGCTTATTCCGACACCCTGGTAGATACCATAGTGTGCCTGGACGGCACGCGCATTGTGGGCGCATTTTTGGCCGACGAACTTTCGCAGCCGGATAATGTTAACATGGATGCGGATATTGCGGTGATTACGCCGGAAATCAATCCCAATAACCAGATGATTTTCCGCGACAATACCCAGCGCATGATCTGGAGCAAGCGGGTTATCCTGTTGGTGGCCTCGGTTACCACAGGCAAAACCATTAAACGCGCTTTGGAATGCATCCATTATTACGGCGGCGAGGTTGTGGCGGTGGCGGCGTTGTTTAGCGCGGTGGATCAAGTGGAAGATCTTACCATAAACACGGTGTTTAGCGGCAGCGAACTGCCCGATTATAAAACCTATTCTTATCACGACTGCCCAATGTGCAAAGAAAAAAAGAAGATAGACGCCATGATTAACAGCTACGGCTATTCCAAAATATAGCAAAACCTTCTGGCGTTTGGTAAGAAAGGAACCGGAATTCTATCCGGTTCCTTTTTATGTGCTGAAAAGGCGCAAAAGCAACGCCATGCAACAAACGCGGAGTATAATAGAACAAATAAAAATTTATGAAAACAGGAAAAAACTCTTGATCACAACAAAAAACAATATTATTATATGGTTATAGTTGCGAATTAGCAAAAATTAAATTGTGTTTTATTGTAAAACGGGGTGTAGCCTTGAATAAATTATCAATTGGAGAACGGCAGCGGCAGATTACCCGCCTGATTGTAGAGCAGGGCAGCGTGGCGGTGCGGGAGCTATCGCAACGTTTTGGTGTGTCCACCGAAACCATACGTAAAGATTTATTGGCCTTAGAGAAGCAAAAGGTAATCAGCAAAGGGCATGGGGACGCAACCCTTTCCAGCACCTATTTAGAAAACCCTTTTCATCAAAAGATCGATCGAAACGTAGAGGCAAAAAACCGCATTGCCGAACGCGCAATGGAGATGATCCCGGAACAGGGCGTGGTATTTCTGGATTCGGGCAGCACAATGATGTATTTGGCCAAACTGTTGAATTTAAAAACCGGCCTGGTGATCGTTACCAATTCTCTTTCCAGCGCCCAAGTTTTGTCAAATACCGAAAACCAGCTGTTGGTTACCGGCGGGGAGCTGCGGAGCAAAAGCCTGTCCTTTGTGGGCTCTTGGGCGCTGAACAGCATAGCCGGTGTGCGGGCGGATATCGCCTTTATCGGCTGTGACGGTTTTCACAGCGATGGCCCCAGCATCCGCTCTTACCGGGAACTGGAAATTAAGCAGCGCATGATTGGCAATGCCAAAAAGGCGGTGCTGCTGTGCGACAGCAGCAAATTGCAGGCGGAAGGGCTGTATGCCTTTGCCACCTTTCAGCAGTTTGAGTGCCTGATTACGGATAAGCAGTTGCCTCCTCAGGCCGAACAGGAGTTTGCGAATAAGATTACACTTGTGTTGGCGTAGGGGTATGCGGTTGCTTTTGCTTTTTTCATTTGCGCTCCGGTATGGGCGCTTGCCGCTTTTCTGTTTTTGAGTGGCGTTTGGCTGTTATGAGCTCCCTCAGGAGCAAATATCAAATAAAGGGGAATGCATATGCCTGGCGTGTCGCGTGAAAAAAGAATTTATCGTATTGCGCCCTATTTTGAAGAACGCATGTGGGGCGGTAACCGCCTGCGGGAAGAATTTGGTTATGTAACGGATGTGGATCCGGTGGGCGAGGCCTATAATGTGGTGGCGCTGCCGGGGCATGCGGATTGCCCGGTGGTAGGGGAAGGCATCACTCTTTCACAGCTGTATGCACAGCAGCCGGATTGGTTTTTGTGCGATACCCAACAATTGCCTATCCGGGTAAATATTTTGGATCCGGCGGCGGATCTCTCTGTGCAGTTGCATCCAGGGGACGAATACGCCTTAGCACATGACGGTTCCCGTGGTAAACCGGAGGCATGGGTAATTTTGGATGCGCCCGCCGGCGGTTACATAGAATACGGCCATCATGCAGCCACCAAAGAAGAGTTTGCGCAACTGGTTGAGCAAGGGGATTATAAGAGGCTGCTGAAATATCTGCCCGCTAAAAAGGATTGGTTTATCGACATTCCGGCCGGGACCCTACATGCCATTGGCAAAAATGTGTTAACCTACAACATCAGCCGAAACGCCGATCTTACCTACCGCTTGTATGACTATAATCGCGTGAACCCCAAAACAGGAACTACCCGCCCTTTGCATGTAAAAAAGGTGTTGGATAACGTCAATGTGCCCGACAATACGGTGGGTTTTGTATGGTTTGAGCCCACTTTAGAACAGGGGTGCAGGGTAACCCGTTATTGGGATGAGCCGGGCCTTTACACCTTGCTGCGGTTGCAGGTGGAAAATCACGGCGTTTATGAGCAGGAGCGGTTTGCCTTTTATACAGTGGTGGAGGGTAGAGGAACAATCGGAGGCTGCCCTGTGAAAAAAGGAGATACCGTCTTGATTCCCCATGGCTTTGGCCAAGTGGAGCTGGCGGGTAATTTGGATGTTTTTGTGGCTACCTACCGCAATAAGGAATAGGCAAGGAATAGGCGGTAAAAAGGCCGGAAAGGCAGAACGGATAATGTATCGAGGTAGCGTCGTCATCAAAGATTTTTTAGCATATCAAGGGGTTGACCCATGGTCGGTGGATTGGCAAGCCGCACAGCGTATTTACTTACGTGAGATGCAAAAGGGCCTCGTCCAGAGGTCCGGTTCGCTGGCTATGCTGCCCTCTTATTTGCATGTTCCGGACCGGCTGCCTACCGATGTTCCGGTACTGGTAATCGATGCAGGCGGCACCAACCTGCGTTTGGCACGGGCTGTTTTTGGGCGGGAAGGGCAGGCTGTGTGCCAAGATATGCTGCATATGCCCATGCCGGGAAGCCGAGATGTGCTGGATGCCGACGCCTTTTTTGATGAGTTGGCCCGGCAATGCGCACCGCTGCTGCCGGGTGTTCGGCAAATCGGCTTTTGCTTTTCTTTTATCATGCGGATATTGCCTAACCTGGATGCTGTTGTAGAAGGTATGAGTAAGCAGGTGTGCATCCGGGGGATAGAAGGACGGCTAATGGGGGAATGTCTCCGCCAGGCGTTGCGCCGCCAAGGCTCGGCGGAAGATTACACCGTTGCGCTGCTCAATGACTCTATAGCCGTGCTGTTAGGGGGCGCCGCTGCCTTTCGCGGCAAGCCGGTGGATGGAATGATTGGCTTTATTTTAGGCACAGGCACCAATACGGCTTATTTTGAGGGCGCCCATAGCTTTGGCGGCGCGCTAGGGCGGCAAGCGGTAGGCGTGAGTATGGAAACCAGCCGTTACAATCAATTTCCTCGGGGGCGGATAGATGCTGCCTTTGACGCAACGCTCAGCGATCCGGGGGCGTTCCCCTTTGAAAAAATGATATCCGGCCGCTATTTGGGCGGATTGGCTTTTATGTTGCTGCAAGCAGCGGCCGATGAAGGGCTTTTTTCTGCGCAATGTACCGCTGCTTTGTATGGACTGCCGGGACTGGAAAGCCGGCATTTAGATGACTTTTGGCGTCGCACGGGCCCTCTGTATACTCTTTGCGAGCAAGAAACGGATAGGCAAACTATCGCCGCTTTGTGCAACGCACTGATGGAACGGGCAGCTTGCCTGGTGGCGCTTAATCTGTCCTGCGTGCTACGGCGCACAGGTGCGGGGCGGGATCCGGCCAGGCCCGCTGGAATTTTGGCAGAAGGAAGTGCTTTTTATCATTCGGCGGTTTTGCGCGGCAAAATAGAGGCACGGCTGCGGGAATTTACCGCGGGGCAAAAAACGGCGTTTCAATTTTTACATACCGACCACGCGGCTTTAACCGGCGCGGCGGCAGCTGCATTGCTTGCTGCCTCATCCAAACGTTAACACAGCATGCCGAACATAGAAGAAAGGAAGAAAGTGATGAGCGAGATACCGAACCGTGAAAAAAACGAATGTGGTGTGCAGGTGAAAAATCTGCCGTTGCCGGTAAACTTTGACGCCGACAGCTGCCGCCTTTTCTTCGGCCCGGGAGTGGTGTGCAAAGAGACATCGGGAATAAGTAGCGCCCAAATGCGCGGTGTGTTACGGGTTCACGATTATAACCGAGAGGAGCCTTTTTATCGGTTTTACGCCGGCGTCTGTTTGCAAGAGGACGAAGCGCAGTTAAAAAAGCACCATCTGCGCTATGACCTGATTGTGGTGTATGCAGGCACAGCCGGTGGAGAATATAAAAAAACTTCTGGGCATTATCATAGTATAAGCGCAGCGGCAAACGGCATGCCGGTTTCTTATCCGGAAATTTATGAGGTATTGCAGGGGCATGCTGTGTTTGTGTTGCAAAGCTGCGGAACAGATGGCGAAATTACCGATGTTGCGGCGGTGCAGGCTGCGCCTGGCGATAAGCTTATTATTCCCCCCGGCTATGGCCATGCCACAGTGAACGTTGGGCGGGAGCCTTTGGTGTTTGCCGATTTGGTTTCAGATTTATGTAAAAATACCTATGGGCAGATAGCGCAAAACCACGGCATGTGCTGTTATGTGCTGAAGGAAGAAGGCGGATTTGCCCTTGCGCCTAACCCCAACTACGCTCAAGCGCCGCAGGCGCGTGTTTGCTGCGTGCAGGAATATCCCCGGCTGGGCACAGCCCGCAGCATCCCTCTTTATCAAACTGCGGCGCGGCATCCAGAATGGTTTGACTATTTGAATCATCCCGAAAAGTACATGGATGTTTTTATGCGTCTATCATGACCTCTGTTTCTTTTCAAAATAAAAGGGGATCCCAAGTGGTGTAATTAAGAAAGGAAGATGCATGGATGAAGCCGTTGTTTGCTCCCTCGCTAATGTGTGCGGATCTGCTCTCAATTAAAGAGCAGGTAGAAATTCTCAATGATCGGGCCGACTTATATCATATTGATATTATGGATGGCCATTTTGTGCGAAATTTTTCGCTTTCTCCTTCTTTTGTAGAGCAGATAAAGCCGGTGGCAAAGCTGCCTATGGATGTGCATCTCATGGTAGAGCATCCCGAGGATTTTCTCGAAATGCTGGCCCGAGCCGGGGCGGATTACATCTCTCCCCATGCAGAAACCATCAACAGGGATGCCTTTCGCACCTATAAACGGATTCGGGAGCTGGGGTGTAAAACCGGTGTGGTGCTCAATCCCGCTACGCCGCTGGAATATGTGCGGCACTATTTGCATTTGTTGGATAAAATAACCATCCTGACTGTAGATGCAGGCTTTGTGGGGCAAACCTTCATCCCTGAAATGCTCAAAAAGATAGAACAGGCCAAGGAATGGAAGGAAAAATACGGCTACACCTACTTAATAGAAGTGGACGGTTCCTGCAACGAAAAAACCTACCGGCAATTAAGCCGGGCGGGCTGCGAGGTGTTTATTGTAGGGGCTTCGGGGTTGTTTCAGCTGGATCCGGACTTGCGGGTGGCTTGGGAAAAAATGCAGAACGTTTTCCACCGTTGCACGGCTGCGTAAGCAATGTTCTTTTGTCACGATGTGAATTTTCGCGAAATTTTATTTAAAATATAGCACAAAAACTGATATCATATACCAATTATTTTTCTTTAAAGCAATCAAATTGATGAAATACTGAAGTAGAATGAAGCCGTTGTTTACCCGGTGGTTTTAAAACTCCCGGGTAAACGCAGCGATACTTTTTATGTAAGGCAGGAGGAGACCGATGATTCTGCAAAAGGGAACGAGTGTGCAAGGGATGATATCTAACCTGCAGCACTGCTCTGTTCATGATGGACCGGGGATTCGCACCACCGTCTTCTTAAAGGGCTGCAATATGCGGTGCAAATGGTGCCACAATCCCGAAACGATATCTTTCCAACAAGAAACACTGCTGTATCCCGATAAATGTATTGGCTGCGGTATGTGCGCTGAAGGTTGTTATTCCGGCGCGCGGGTGCTCTGCGGTAAACGCATGACTCCCGCCGAGGTGTTTGAGGATATTAAGCTGGATCAGCCTTATTACGGCGATGACGGCGGCGTAACTATTTCAGGCGGCGAGCCCTTGTGCCAGCCGGACTTTACCGGCGCACTTTTGGATATGTGTAAAGAAAATGGTATCAATACCGCTATTGAAACCAATATGAGCATCCCCCACGATGTGGCGTTCCCGGTACTGAAAAAGTGCGATTTCATCATGTGCGATCTGAAAATTATGGATGATGAAAAACATATCAAATATACCGAACGCAGCAATCAGCAGATTTTAGAGAATATATCTCGTCTGCCGGAACTGGGGATTCCTTTTTTGGTGCGCACACCGGTCATTCCCTCGGTGAACGATACCGAAGAGGAAATTATGGCCATAGGGCGGTTTGTCAGCAAGCTGAAGGGCTTGGTGTATTACGAGCTGCTGCCTTATCATCCGATGGGGCTTTCCAAGGGGAAAACCGAAGGAGGCTTTCAGTGTGAACGCTTTGAAAAGCCCACCCGAGAGCATATGCTCCAACTGGCGCAATGTCTAAAAACCTTGCCCTGCGATATCCGCGTTGCAGGCGAGCAGGTATAACCGTATTTATTTTATTGATTAGGAGGCGTTATTTGTGCTGACTTACCGTGAACGGACAAAGAAGATGATGGAGGTTAAACTCCGCCATACCATGGAAAAAAAGGCGCAGCAGGGCTATATGGATGCCGACGATTACGGCTGCATCCCGCTGCCGAAGGATTATCATTTTGATATCATCCCCAACGAAGGGTATGACTTTTTCTTTGGCCCTATGGGTTGCGCCCGCAACTTGGCGAAAATGCTGGATGAAATCCCGGTTTATGTGGATCCCATGGAGATTATGTGCGGCCGTTGGTCCGATATGATGTCCAAATACCGCTATATTGGCGGCGGCAAAAAGACCGGCGGCAAGTCCACCATCAGCATTCTGTATCCTTATGACGATTTGGTAGAGGATCAAATTAAGTATGGTTTAAACCCCGGCATCGGCGCCGAGAACCACTGCGCCTGCGATTACAACATCGGCATCGAGTTGGGCTTTGGCGGCTTGCTGGAGAAAATTCGCCGTTACCGCGACATCAATCCCAACCGCAAGGAGTTTTACGATGCAGAAGAGCTGGTGGTGCTCAGCATTCAAAAGTTCATCCAGCGGCATATTGATAAGATTGAAGAGCTGCTCAAAACCGAGGAGCGCCCCGAAATCCGCGAAACCCTGCAAGAGATGTTGGAATGCAACCGCAACATCAAAACCGAGCCTCCTAAAACATTCTTAGAGGCTTGCCAGTTTATTGCCTGGATTAATACGGTATCGCGTACATATGACCGCGACGGCGCCGGTTGCAGCTTGGATGTTATTCTGTATCCCTTCTATGTAGACGATGTGAAAAAAGGGATTCTGGACGACGAAAAGGCTACCTTTATCCTGGCGGATTTGCTGCTGATCGAAACCCACTATTATCAGCTTTCGGGCCCCGACAGCTGTGACCGGGATTTGACCAACAAGGTGTCTTACCTGGTGCTGGATGCTGCTCACTGGCTCAATACCTCGGCGAATATCACCATCCGCTTGCACGACAACATTGATCCCAAGTTTTTGCGTAAAGCGGTGGAATATCTGTTCACCGATCGCAACGCTTGGCCCCGTTTCTCGGGTGATAAGGGCCTGATGGGCTATACCAAAAATAAGCACATCACCAAAAAGATCGCCCGCGACCGCATCGCTGTGGGCTGCCACTGGATGGCTGTACCCGGCAAGGAGTATTCCTTAAACGACTGCGTGAAGATCAATGTGGCCAAGGTGTTTGATATCGCTTTCCATGAGATGATGGACGACAAGAGCCAAGAGCCCAGCATGGATCGCCTGCTGGCCATCATGCAAAAGCATTTGACCAAGGCGGTGGAAACCATTGCCAAGGGCTTGAACCACCATATGACCTATCAGCAGTATGTCAACCCTGAAATCGTTATGAACCTGATGATGCATAACAGCATCGAAACCGGTTTGGATATCACCGCGTGCGCTGAAATTCAGGGTATGTGCGTAGACGGCGTAGGCTTAGGCCTGATTGCCGACTCTTTAGCGGCGATAGAGCAACGTGTAATTAACGAAAAGAAGCTTACCTGGGAAGAGCTGGATGAGTTGCTGAAGAGCGACTTTGAGGGCGTGCAGGGCGAGCGTATGCGTTTGATGCTTAAGAGCTCGGAGCGTTACTGCCAAGGCAACTCCCTGGGCGACAAATGGGCGGCTTATATCAGCAAGATGTTTGCCGATACCGTTAAGGCCCAACCCATGCCCGGCATCCGCGAACTGGTGCCCGGTTGGTTCTCTTGGTCTAACACCATTGCCTTTGGTAAAGAAGTGGGAGCTACCCCTGATGGGCGCAAAGCTGGCACGCCGGTGACCCATGGCGCCAACCCCAATCCCGGCTTCCGTGCCGACGGCGCGGCCACAGCAATGGCTACGGGTATTGCACGCATTCAAACCGGATATGGCAACACTTGCCCGCTGCAGCTGGAGATGGATCCCAAACTGGGCGTGCAAGAAGGCGGTATTGATAAGTTTATCCAGTTGCTGAAAACCCACGTGGATATGGGCGGCACACTGGTGAATGTGAATATTCTGGATCATGATAAGCTGATGGAGGCTCACAAGGATCCCTCTACCCATCCGGAGTTGGTGGTGCGTGTAACCGGCTTTACGGCCTACTTTGCCACGCTATCCCCCGAGTTCCGCCAGCTGGTGGTGGATCGCTTTGTAGACGGGTTCTAATACTTGCAATAGTGCCGCTTGCTGTAAGCAACAGCTTTGTGGCTTGAACAAGAACAATCCCCATTCCGGCAAACGCTGGGATGGGGGCTGTTTTTGTACAGTCATATTGTACTGGTTATAAAAGATATGGCTTTACCCAAAGATTATGACGCAAGAAAAGAGAAAGCGTACCGGATGCGTAAAATAAATTATACAAATTGTATTATTTCGATTGTTTTCAACGATAATCGATACAACGAAATGTTGTTAATATTGCTTATATTACAATTTGTAATTGCAGTCTTTTATACCGTTGGCGCCTATTAAGCTTTGCTGCATTGAACTTGGTTTGACAGTGAAGCGATAAGCGAATATCATTTATTTAACAGCAAAAAGAAAGGGGAAAATGAATGAACCGCGCTTTAGAAAAACGCCATATGAAACGGGCGAATTTGGATGTAACTTTTTTGGGCTTTGGCGCTTTAGAAATTGGCCGCAACTGGGGCTTCGGCAAGGGAGAAGATACCTTGCGCCCCGATGATAAAGGAGCGGCGCAAGTGCTCAATTGCGTGCTGGATAGCGGGATAAATCTCATCGACACGGCTTCAGCTTACCATCAAAGCGAGCGCCGCATCGGCGAAGCGGTATCCGCCCGAAGAAACGAATATATCCTGGCCTCGAAATGTGGTGAGCACAGCGATGATCCGCGCACCTATTACGATTTTTCTTATCAGGCGATAAAAAACTCCATCGATAACAGCTTAAAGCTGCTAAAGACCGATGTAATTGATATTATGCAAATCCATTTTGGTCCGGATCAGATGAAAGTGCTGGATGACGGTGAAACAGTAGCCGCCATGAAGGACGCGCAAAAAGAGGGTAAGGTGCGTTATTTGGGCGCCTCTTGCGACGGAGAGGTGGCAAAACGGTGTGTGCTTTCGGGTGACTTCGATGTTATGCAACTGGGCTGCAGCCTGCTTTTTGCCGGCAATGACGACGTGATCGATTTGTGCGCCGAACACGGGTTAGGAGTATTTATCCGCGGCGGCCTGGGGATGGGCAAGCTAACCGCCCGCGCCCCCAAGCTAATAGAGCAGGGATATATCAAGGGGGAAGAAGCGGAAAAGGTGCAAAAAATAATCGCCTTGTGCGGCGGCAACTTAGAACTGTTTACCGCGCTGGCGTTGCGCTATCTGTATGAAAAACCGGGCATTTCTTCCGTGCTGGTGGGCACGAAAAATTCTGCGCGTATCCAAGAAAATATCCAGCTGCTGTCTATGGATGTGTCTCAAGATTTGCTGAAGCAGGCGATTGCTATAGCCCAAGGGTAATTTATCAAAGAAAATATACAAAGTGGAATAGAACAACCGGCTGCCCGTTTACAGCAAACAGGAGGGCCGGTTGTTCTTTTGTTTCTATGGTGATTAGATAAAGGGGATAGGCGGCAAAGCCATTGGCTTTAATTGCCTTTTGCCGGTTGTATGTGTAAAGCGCCGTTTATCGGTAACTTTCATCTGTTTTAGCATGATTGCACTGTGGAGAATTGGTTGTTTGCCATTCCCTTTGCATGGCCGTAAGCAGTTTGTTTTTCATTTATCCTATGCCAAATAGGCGGGCAGCGCCTGATACCAGAGCGCACAATACCATGCCGGTGGCGGTGGGCAGCGCAAAGGCCAGCGCAGTCCACTTCCAGCTTTTGGTTTCTTTCAGGATGGTCCAACAGGTGGTGCCGCAGGGAAAATGAAGCAAAGAAAACAGCATAAAACACAAGGCGGTTACCCACGTCCAGCCGTTATCCAGCAGCAGCAACCGCAGTTGATCCAAACTGGCAAAATCAGTGATGGTACCGGTGCACAAATAGCTCATAATAATAATCGGCAGCACAATCTCGTTGGCGGGGAATCCTAAAATAAAGGCCATTAGAATCGTGCCGTCCAGCCCCAAAAGCCGTGCAAAGGGATCAAGAAAACCGGTGCAATGGGATAAAACACTGTTTTCGCCTATTTGCAGGTTGGCAAACAGCCAAATGATGAGCCCTGCCGGTGCGGCGACGGCGACAGCGCGCCCCAGCACAAACAGGGTGCGGTCGAATATGGAACGCACAATTACCTTGCCGATTTGTGGGCGGCGGTAGGGGGGCAGCTCCAATGCGAAAGAAGACGGCATGCCCTTTAGCACGGTTTTCGACAGCAGGCGTGACATCAGCAATGTCATACCCACACCCAACAGCACAACAGCTAAAAGCAACAGGGCGGAAAAAACGGATTGCACGGCGGGTATAACAAATGCGCCGGTAAAAAATATGGTGATAATTGCAATCAAGGTAGGGAACCTACCGTTGCACGGTACAAAATTATTGGTAAGGATGGCGATGAGCCGTTCGCGGGGGGAATCGATAATGCGGCAGCCCACCACGCCGCAGGCGTTGCAGCCAAACCCCATGCACATAGTCAGGGCTTGCTTACCGTGGGCATGCGCCTTTTTGAAAAATTTATCCATATTGAAGGCGATGCGGGGCAGATAGCCGGAATCCTCTAATAAGGTAAACAATGGAAAGAAAATTGCCATTGGCGGCAGCATAACCGACACCACCCATGCCAAGGTGCGGTATATACCGCCGGTAAGCATTTCGTTTAGCCATAAGGGGGTGTGGATATGGGCAAGCCATTCGGCCAGTTTATCTTGTAGCCCAAACAACAGGTTGCCCAGCAGCGCTGAGGGATAGTTGGCCCCTACGATGGTTAGCCAAAAAATGAGAGCCAATAGAGCTATCATAATAGGTATGCCGGTGCGTTTTGAGGTAAGCAATTTATCCAGTTTGCGATCCCGGTTGTTATAAGCTTGATTTTCCACTTGCACACATTTGTGATATATAGTTTCGCTGTGCTTCACCAAAGAGGACACCATTTTATCTCGAATCTGATCCCGGCTAATCCCCTGTTGGGCGAGCATTTGGGTTACCTCTTCCAACGTTTGGGCAACCGCTGGAATCTTGACCAGATCCAGCTCTAAGCATGCGGCCAGCGTGCTGCGCAGGTTGTCGTCCATATCCAGAAGTTTTAAGCAAAGCCAACGGGCGGGCAGGCGATTTTTACAGCATTCCAGCACAGGGACGACGGCAGTTTGCAACAGGGAAACTGCTTGCTCAATCATGCCGTCATACCGCACATGAAAAGGGGAGGTGGGGGAAGCCCCGGTGGACACGAGAAAGATCTCGTCTTTTAAAACGTCCAATCCCTCGCCCTCCCGAGCGCTGGCGCCCACCACCGGCACGCCGAGCTGGGTTGACAGCGCGGATAAATCGACATGCAGCTTTTTCTTTTTGGCTTCATCCAAAAGGTTTACACAAACAACAGCGCGGTTTGTTACCTCTAGTATCTGCAAAATCAGGTTGAGGTTGCGTTCTAGGCAGGTTGCGTCGGCCACAATGGCTATGGCATCGGCGCCGCCAAAGCAAATGAAATCGCGGGCCACTTCCTCTTCGACGGAGCTGGCCATCAGGGAATAGGTGCCGGGAACATCCACCAGCACCACCCTTCGCCCATTATGCTGATAACTGCCCTGGGCGTTGGTTACCGTTTTACCGGGCCAATTCCCCGTATGCTGGTTCATCTTAGTTAACGCGTTAAATACCGTGCTTTTGCCCACGTTGGGGTTGCCGGCCAAGGCCACCACCCGATCTTCCGGCGTGTTGCGAATAATTTGCAGTTCTCCACCGGCGGCTCCTGCGCCGGTGGACTGATGTGTTAAGCCCATAAAAGGCCCCTCCTTTACAAAGCTGCCTTAACACTCAACAGTTATCTTGTTGGCGTCCTCCCCACGTAACGCAATAACCGCGCCGCGGATAAAATAGGCGATGGGGTCGCCGGCGGGGCTTTTTTGCAGCGCTTGCACCTCGGTTCCCTGTATCAGGCCTAGATCCAACATACGGCGGCGTTGCGGGCCGTGGGCGTTTAGCTGCACAACCCTGCCCGTTTTTCCAATAGGAAGGCGGCTTAAAGGCAGAATGTTCATCTATCTCAATCTCCTTGCCAATTTCAATTTTGCCTGCGGGAAAAAATGTTTCTCTGCGCTAATATATGCTTATAAATCCAGATGGGTGACCATATATTGGCAATATAAAACGAGCGAACCATACACATGCGCATAGGGGAAGGAGGGTGTCATTACCGTGGAGGAAAAAGGGCCCCACAAATTTTATACCATGCGCGGCTATCAGTTACAGGATCAGCAATCGCACGCCCTAACCCCCTCCTTAGAGGATTATTTAGAGATGATCTTTCGCAGCATGCAAAAAGGCGGTGCGGTGCGGGTGAGCCGGTTGGCCGAAGAGCTAAACGTAAAGCCCTCCTCGGTATCGAAAATGCTGATAAAACTGGCGGAGATGGGGTATGTTGCTTATGAAAAATACGGAGAAATTCGCTTGACTCCCAAAGGTGTTGAGCGGGGCGGATACCTGCTGTGGCGGCACAATGTAGTGGCCCGCTTCTTTGGGGCCATTATGCCCAACAGCGAACAGGCGTTTGAAGAAGTGGAACTGGTGGAACATATGCTAAGCCCTGAAACGGTGCGGGGGCTTGAGCGTGCGACCCGCATTTTAGAAAATTATGCTAGAAAAGAAAAAGGGCCTCCGCCGTAAAAGGCGAAAAATATGGTGCTATAAGAATAAAAAAGGCGGGCTGCCATAGGTGTTGGCAGCCCGCCTTGCGGCGTTGTACTATTTACTAACTAGAAGCAAGAGTATCCACCGGCACGTTATTCGGCGGACGCTTGACGCTGGGCCTCCATATAAGGCGCATACTCCTCTAAGGTCATATCCAGCGTGCGCATCTTTTTGGCGTTTTCCACGCCCACAAAACGAAAATGTGCAGGATCATAGGCCATACCGGTGGTCTTTTCTTCTCCATTCGGGTAACGCAGAATAAAGCCGTATTCTACACAGTTGCGTATCAACCATTGCCCGGCTGGGGTTTGATCCAGGGTTTGTTCGCCGAGATCCGCCAGAGAAAAATCCACGGCAAGACCGGTTTGGTTTTCGCTTTCTCCAGGGAGGGGAACAACTTTTTCCGCCTCCACCTCGGCGCGTACCTTGGTGTAGCCCTGGGCCATCAGCTCCTGCACCTTTTGATCGTAAAGCTGTTGCTGCTGCGCGTTATCTACATAACCGCGCACCACTTGCAGGTTATGGCCCTCATTGCGGGCATCTTGCAGCAAGCGTTCCAAATAAGGTGCAGCGGTAGCATCGCAGGTGATCTCCTCCACCTGGGTTAGATCCAAGGCAAAACTTTCATCAAGAGGATTGCTTTGACTCACCAGGGTAAGAAGACGATCGTTTAAAGCAAGCACCTCAGAAGCGGCCCCGGCTTCGGGCAGCGGCAATTCGCTGGAAGAAGCGAGCTGCGGCGCAGGTGGGTTCAGCTTTTGAAATTCCTGAATGGCGATCCAAAGTCCCCCGGCGAATACCAGCACCATAACAATCGGCAAAATAAACATCATGCCGCGCAGCCGGCTCACCCGCTCTTTTTTTTCCAATGCGCCCTGCATGCCCCGCAAGGCGCGTTCCCCTCTGCGGCCCTTTTGCAAGGGGATGGAGGTGAGCGAGCGGCTGCGTTTTCTTTTTTTGCCAGATAGATCCAATTCGGCGTCCATCACCCGCATGGGTTTGGGCTTTTTATGTAAAACAGGCATTGCGTATTCCTTTCTCAATATGGCTTTACAGCAAATAAAAGTAGCGAAGAAAGAACAGCTTCACTTATCTATCTTACAATATCCCTATACCTTTTGCAAGGAGCAGAAACTTTCCAAACAATGCGCTGAAAATATCGTTACCCTATTTTCAAATACATCGTTTTATTGTATGATAAAATGGGTGAATTTTTGAAAGGGGTACCGGCAAGAGGCACTGTGCCGCTGGTAGGAAGAATACGGTGTATTGAAAGAATGGAGTGTGTGTCGGGATGAGAAAAACAAAGATTATTTGCACCCTAGGTCCTGCTACTGACAATGTGAATGTGTTAAAACAGCTGATGCTCAACGGTATGGATGTTGCGCGCGTAAATATGTCGCACCAAGATCATGCGACGCATAAGGGCCGCGTGGAGGCGGTGCGCAAGCTGCGGGAACAGTACTCTTTACCGGTTGCTTTGCTGATGGATACCAAAGGCCCTGAAATTCGCACAGGGGCTTTTTCCACCCCCAAAGTAACGCTGGAAAAGGGCAAGAGCTTTACATTAACAACAGAAGATGTGGTGGGCAACGACTCTATTGTCAGCGTGTCTTTCCGGCAGCTGCCGCAGGATGTTACGCGCGGCGCACGTATTTTGATTGACGACGGGCTCATTGAGCTGCGAGTAGACGATTGCACGGAAACCAGCTTGGTATGTACTGTGGTAAACGGGGGCACCATTTCGGCGAATAAGGGCATCAATGTGCCCGGCGTGCGCCTTTCACTGCCCTTTTTAAGCGATAAAGACAAAGAGGATTTGCGCTTTGCGGTAGAAGAGGATTTTGATTTTATCGCTGCTTCTTTTACCCGCACAGCGGAGGATATTATTCAAATGCGCCGCGAGCTGCAAAAATACGGCGGTAACAAAATCCGCATCATTGCCAAGATAGAAAATGCGGACGGCGTAGATAATATTGATAGCATTATCGATGTGGCCGACGGCGTTATGGTGGCCCGCGGCGACTTGGGCGTGGAAATCCCGCTGGAAGAAATCCCGATTATTCAAAAGAAACTCATCAAAAAAGCCTATAACGCCGGCAAACAGGTGATCACCGCCACCCAAATGCTGGATTCGATGATGAAGAATCCGCGTCCCACCCGGGCGGAGTCTACAGACGTGGCCAATGCTATTTATGACGGCACCAGCGCGATTATGCTTTCCGGCGAAACGGCGGCGGGCGATTATCCGGTAGAAGCGGTAAAAACCATGGCTCGCATAGCGGAGCGCACAGAGCAAGATATTGACTACATCAGCAGGTTTAACCGCCGCGATGTGACCGAACAGCCCAACGTAACGTCGGCTATTTCGCACGCCACTTGCACAACGGCCCACGACTTGGGCGCCACAGCGATTATGACGGTTTCCAAGTCAGGTAAAACGGCTCGGATGATCTCGAAGTACCGTCCCAACTGCCCCATCATCAGCGGCACGACGGATCCGACGGTACTGCGGCAAATGAATCTATCGTGGGGGGTTATCCCGCTGCTAATTGATGAAAAGGATAACACCGACGAGCTATTTGAGCACGTTGTGGATGTGGCTAAAGAGCATAACTTAGTGCGCAATGGCGATTTGGTGGTTATCACCGCTGGTATTCCGCTGGGTATGTCGGGCACCACCAATATGCTTAAGGTGCACCTGGTGGGCGACGTTTTGGTTACCGGCAAAGGAATTACCGAAGGGGTTGTGTGCGGCAACGTTTGTGTGTGCGAGGATGAGGCCGACGCCCAAGAAAACTGTAAGCCGGGGGATATTCTGGTTATTTCGCAAACCTCTAACAATATTTTAAATGTGATGCGCGGCGCGGCGGGCATCATTACCGAGGCGGACGGTGTAAATTCCCACGCGGCAATTGTGGGCCTGGCGTTGGATAAGCCTGTTTTGGTTGGGGCGGAAAATGCCACCAAGCGGCTTAAGAGCGGCACCACCATCACGCTGGATACGCAGCGCGGCATTGTGTTTAGCGGCGATCATAAAGACAACGCCTAACGATAACACAAGATAATACAACACGAAAGAAGGCGGGCAGCAACAACTGCCCGTCCTACTTTTTTATGGCGAAAAGCCAAGCGAAATAAAAGGATCCTTACAAAAATAGCAGTTCTCTGCAAGAAGGGCTGCGCCCGTGCTGTTATAATAAGCAAGGCGCTACGGCGCTTTATTGTTTTGCAGTTTATCAATTGTCGTTTGTAATAAGGGAGAGGGTTTGTCAGTGAAACTGGGCATTGGAATAGACACCGGCGGCACTTGCACAGACGCCGTGCTGTACGATTTTGAAAAACGGCAGGTGGTGGCCAGCGCCAAGGCGCTTACCACAAAAGGAAATTTAGCGCAAGGCATTTGTAATGCTTTAGACGGCTTACCTCGAGAGTTGGCTACTCAGGCAGGTATTGTGGGACTTTCTACCACATTGGCCACCAATGCTTGTGTGGAGGATAAAGGTGGGCGCGCCAGACTGGCCTTTTGGGGCGTTGACGAGCGGGTGGTAGAAGAATGTGGAAAAAATTACGGCTTGCCGCCCAAAGAGGAGATTTATTTTCAAAAAAGCTACGCCGGTACCAGCACGCCGGATCGGCAGCCGGATTGGGATCTCTTTTTAAGCAAGATACCCGAATGGTTTTGTGATTGTGATGCGGTTGCCACGGTAGAGATAAACGCCGCCCAAGACGGCGCGGCGGTAGAAAAAAAGGCCAAAGAGCTTTTAACACAGCGGCTAAACGTACCGGTGATATGCGGGCACGAACTGTTTTCTGATATCAATTCGCTGCAGCGCGGCTCTAGCGCTTTGCTAAATGCCAGGCTGATTCCGGTGATACAAGAATTTTTACAGGCTATGGGGCAGGCGTTAGAGCAAAGGGGCATTCAAGCCCCTATGGTGATTGTGCGTAGCGACGGCACCTTAATGTCGCAATCGTTCACCGAAAACCATCCGGTGGAAACACTGTTGTGCGGCCCGGCTGCCAGCGTAATGGGCGCCACCGCTTTGTGTGATGAAAAGGACTGCCTGGTGGTGGACATGGGGGGCACGACCACCGATGTAGCCATGGTGCGGGGGCATCTGCCGGTGATGGTAAACGACGGCATACGCGTGGGAGCGTGGCGCACTTTTGTTAAGGGATTGTTTATTGATACCTTCGCACTAGGGGGTGACAGCGCGGTTCGTTTTCGCAACGGCGCCCCGGTGTTGGAGGCCGGCCGGGTGGTGCCGCTGTGCGTGGCGGCTGCGCAGTATCCGGCCGTGCGGCAGGGCCTAGCCGGTTTGGTGGATTCCGGACGAACCCATACCCATTTTTTGCATGAGTTCTTTTTGCCGGTGCGGGATATCTCCAATAGCTCTCGCTATACCGACGAAGAAAAACGCTTTTGCGCCCAGCTGTGCCGGGGCCCGCTCTCGCTAGAACAAGCTGCTGCTTCGATGCAGCGGGATGTGTACAACTTTAAAGTGGATCGCTTAGAGCGGGAAGGTGTGGTCATCCGCTGCGGCTTTACCCCCACTGATGTGATGCACATAAAAGGAGATTTCGTTCACTATGACACGCAGGCCTCTCTATTAGGGGCCAAGTTTATAGCCGGCTGTGTTGGAATGAGCGTGAACCAGCTGTGCGATTGGGTGTATGACGAGGTAACCCGCAAGCTTTACCATAACTTAGCGCGCATTCTTTTGCAGGATAAATTGCCCTATTTTAAAAACCGTGGGTTGGATGAAGGCGTAACTTGCCTGTTAGACGACGCATATGAAAGCGCCAAGCGGCAAGAACCATCCTTTATTACCGGGCAATTTACAACCCGTGCTACCTTAATCGGGGTGGGAGCGCCCACGCATATCTTTTTGCCCCGGGTGGCAGCCTTGTTGGGGACCAAGGCCATCATACCCGAGCATGCGGGAGTGGCCAATGCGGTTGGCGCCGTTGTTGGCAATGTGGCCGCCACCTGCCAGGTGGAAATCCTGCCGGATTATGACACAGATGGGCTTGCAGGCTATGTTATCCAAAATGGATCCGGCGAGCACTATGACGATTTGCAGGCGGCGCGGGAGGCTGCTGCCCAATATGCGCAGCAGCAAGCCAGGCAACAGGCAATCCAGCGCGGTGCAGCGGGGGAGCTGACCGTTACGGTGAACTGGCAGGATCAGAACGCCCAGGCGAAGGACTGCGTTATTTACCTTGGCACAACGGTAGCCGCCACAGCGGTGGGCCGTATTGCTTTTTAGCTTTTGGATAAAGAAATAGCGCCGCCAACGCCGCCGTATGTGTCGAAGGCCATGGCGCTATGGCGGAAAAAAACCTTGATCTTTAAGCGAGCCTGTGATATAATCCATATGTTAAGTTTCGGCCAGGCAAAAGAGGTGAAAAAAATGAAAGAAAATGTGCATCCCAAGTACGAAGAAACCACGATTACCTGCGCTTGTGGGAATGTGATTAAAACTCGTTCCACCAAGAAGGATATCCACGTTGAAATTTGCTCTAAATGCCACCCCTTCTTTACCGGCAAACAAAAGTTGGTTGATACCGGCGGGCGTGTGGACCGTTTCAGAAAGCGCTTTGGCATGGCGGAAAAATAAAGTTTGGGTGTCGAATGGTTCGTGCATTCGTAGGGCGGCGCAGTGATGCGCCGCCTTTTGTTTCTATAACGTCTACTACGCCGGCTTGCCCGGATAAGGGGGAACAGTCATGCAAGGTTACCGCACGGTATCGCAAGAAGCGAGCCGCGAACTGATACAAAAACGATCCCGCTTTATTGGACAGATCCGCCCGGTCAGCAGTGAAGAAGAGGCCGCGGCCTTTATTCAGCAAGTGAAGGCGCAATATTGGGACGCATCTCACCACGTTTACGCCTACCGGTTACGGCAGGGTCAAACCCAACGATATTCCGACGACGGAGAACCGCAAGGTACGGCTGGGTTGCCGGTATTGGAGGTTCTTTCTAAAAGTGACACCACCGATGTTGTTGTGGTGGTTACCCGTTATTTTGGCGGTGTGTTGCTGGGAACCGGCGGTTTGGTGCATGCCTACTCCGGTACGGCGCGTTTAGCGCTGGAGGCCGCAGGGCCGGTGGAAAGAATACCGTGCCTTACGGCCAGCCTGGTGTGCAGCTATTCTCAATACGGCAAGGTGGCGGCATTGATACCGGCGGCGGGCGGTACGGTGGACGACACTTTGTTTACCGCCGGGGTAGAGTTGCGCTTTACCATAGAACCGCACCAGCTCCCCTTGCTGAACCGTCAGTTGGCCGATGCCACCCGGGGGGAAGTGCAGGCCCAAGCCACCGGTGAGTGTTTTATTTCTCGCCCGGTGGTCTGATGCGCGCCGGGAATTTTTGGTTTATTTCGGGGGAACACTATTGCGAAATACGGCAATTGACCGGATAAAGCATAGATTGAGATAAAAACTGGAAAAATTTTTCTGTGACAAAAAGCTTTTTCTTTTACTTTTTGCAGGGATTTTTCCGGCTATTGTCGTATATATTTTTGAGAAATGATGCAAGAAGGCCATTGAACCGTTAAAAGCGGCCAAAGGCCGATAGAAACATTAGAGAGGAGTAAACTGCCTGCCAAAGACGAACGGAGGAAGCGGTTATGACCATCCGGGAAGAAACGCAAAGGCTCGAAGCCCAAATTTTGGCGCCTTATGCCATGCTGTCGCAAAACAGCGCCGGCAGGCGAAAACCGGAGGAATTATGTGATTTGCGCACCCCTTACCAACGGGATCGCGACAGGATCATCCATTGTAAATCCTTCCGCCGGCTTAAGCACAAAACCCAGGTATTTTTATCCCCCGAAGGGGATCATTACCGCACCAGGCTGACCCATACGCTAGAGGTGGCGCAGATTGCCCGCACGATTGCCCGGTGCCTGCGTTTGAATGAAGATTTGACCGAAGCCATCTCTTTGGGCCACGACTTGGGGCACACCCCTTTCGGCCACGCGGGCGAGCGTGCGTTGGATGAATTGATGCCCGGCGGGTTTCGCCATTATGAACAAAGCGCCCGGGTGGTGGAGCGGTTAGAGAACGAGGGCAAAGGCCTTAATCTTACTTTAGAGGTTATCGACGGCATAATTTGTCATACCAAGGGCGTGCAGGCAAAAACTTTAGAGGGCCGGGTGGTGCGCATTGCCGACCGCATCGCCTACATCAACCATGATATTGACGATGCCCAGCGCGCAGGCGTGTTGCGGCCGGAGGATATACCGAAAGAGGTGGCCTTTCGGTTAGGGAACCGGCGCAGCGCGCGCATTAATACCTTGGTGCGTTCTTTAGTGGAAAACAGCCGGGGCGGCGAGCTGCGGATGGCGCCAGAGGTGCAAGAGGCGTTTGACAAGCTGCACGATTTTATGTACACCTTTGTCTATCGCAATCCCTACGCCAAGGCAGAAGAAAAAAAGGTGCCGGGGTTGGTGGAGCGGCTGTTTCATTACTTTGCAGGCCATCCCGGGCGCTTGCCAGAGGAACTTGCCCAGGTGGCGCAAGAAGAAGGCGTGCAGCGCGCTGCTTGTGATTATATTGCCGGGATGACCGATCACTTTGCTGTTTCCTTGTTTGAAACAATTTTTGTACCCCGGGCGTGGGATTTATAAAAAATCCGCTTATTTATATTGAAACCTGATGAAAGGAGGGGTGGGGATATGCCGCTTCCCGATAGTTTTTTGCAAGAATTAAAAGCGCGCTGCGATATCACCGAGGTGGTATCGGGCTATGTTAACCTCAAACGTAGAGGGCGCAATATGGTAGGGCTGTGCCCCTTTCACGGCGAAAAAACCCCCTCCTTTAACATCTATCCCGAAAACGGGTCCTTTTATTGCTTTGGCTGCGGCGTAGGCGGGGATGTTATCACTTTCATCCGCCGGATTGAAAACCTGGATTACATCGAGGCGGTTAAATTTTTAGCGCAGCGGGCAGGGCTGCAAATGCCGGAGGATGGCCGGGATCAGGGAATGTCGCGCATCCGTTCCCGTATTTTTGAGGCTAACCGCGAAGCCGCCCGGTTTTATCACCGGGTGCTGCATTCCCCTCAGGGGGAACAGGGGCTCGCCTATTTGCGTGGCAGAGCTCTACTGCCCAAAACCATTGTGCATTTTGGGTTGGGTTATGCGCCGGATTCCCGGTATGCCTTGGTGGATTATTTAACCCAAAAGGGATTTTCGCCGGAAGAATTGATAGCCGCCAATCTAGCCTTTCAGGGAAAAAGCGGCCGCGCGGTGGATCGCTTTGCCGGGCGGGTGATGTTCCCCATCATTGATTTGAGGGGCAATGTAGTTGCCTTTGGCGGGCGGATCCTGACCGACGCCAAACCCAAATATTTAAATACCTCCGACACAATGGTCTTTAAAAAAAGCACCAACCTGTTTGCACTGAACTTTGCCAAGAACACCGGTGAAAAGCGGCTGATTCTAGCGGAAGGATATATGGATGTGATCGCGCTGCATCAGGCGGGCTTTCCGCAGGCGGTGGCTACGCTGGGCACTTCGCTGACCACCGAGCAGGCCCAGCTGATGGCCCGTTATGCCTCGCAGGTGATTATCTGCTATGATTCCGACGGCGCTGGGCAAAAGGCGGCCGCGCGGGCCATCCCCATGCTGCGGGAGGCCGGGGTGCAGGTTCGCGTGCTCACGGTGCCGGGCAGTAAGGATCCCGACGAATACATCCGTTCTTACGGCGAGCAAGGGCCGGCCCGGTTTAAGCAATTGCTGGATTCTTCTGGGAACGACGTGGAATACCGGCTGCAAAAGGTGCGGGCCCAGTGCAATATGGAAAGTCCGGATGGGCGCGTGGCTTATATCACCGGTGCGGTAGAAGTGCTGGCTTCGCTAGAAAGCCGGATTGAGCAAGAAATCTACGCTGGCCGGTTGAGCGAAGAGGTGGGCATAGAAAAGGCTTCGGTCATGATGCAGGTGGATAAATTAATGCGAAAACGCCGCAAAGAAGCCTCAGTGCAGCAGGTACGGCAGGTGCAGCGGGAGCTATCTGGCCAGCGGGATGAGGTAAATCCCCAGCGCGCGCAGTTTTTGCGGGCCGCCAATGCGGAAGAAGCGCTCATCGCTTATGTGATAAATAATCAGGATATGGCTAAAAATATAGTAAACAGTTTGCCTCCTGAGCAATTTTGCACCGATTTTAACCGCAGGGTTTACGATTTGGTAACCCAGCGCATTTTAGCCGGCCGGCCGGTGGGAATGGTGGATTTATCGCAGGATCTTACCATGGAAGAATTGAGCCGGGTTGCCAAGATGCTTTCTGCGGTGGCGCCCGGCAGCGATACGCCGGAAGCCGCCCAGGAATATATAAAAGTCATACAGTATGAAAAGGAAAAAAGCGTTTTACAAAACGCCGGTTCGTTAAACGACACAGATTTGCAAAAGCAGCTGCAGTTGTTGCGGGAGAAGAAGAAATAGGAGGACTTTCAATGACAGGTACACCGGATAAGAGAACTGTAATGAAGGAATTGTTGGAGCAAGGGAAGGCGAAAGGGCAATTAAACACCCAAGAGATTTTAGACGCCATTGGCGAATTGGATTTCGACCCGGAGCAGCTGGAAAAGCTTTATGATACCTTGGAGGCCCAAGGCGTAGAGATAGTGGATGATTTTGTAGAGGATATCCCCTTAGACGACATCACGTTTGCTATCAATGAGGGGGCAGAGGATGCGGAAACGCCCGACGCTCCCGAGGGCGTGGCAATAGATGATCCGGTAAAGGTGTATTTAAAAGAGATTGGCCGCGTGCCGCTGCTTTCTCCAGAAGAAGAAATTGATCTGGCCATTCGCATTACCGAAGGGGATGAAAAGGCCAAAAAGAGGCTTTCCGAAGCCAACTTGCGTCTGGTGGTCAGCATTGCCAAGCGTTATTTGGGCCGCGGTATGCAGTTTTTGGATTTGATTCAAGAGGGAAACCTGGGCCTTATTAAGGCGGTGGAAAAGTTTGATTATACCAAGGGCTTTAAATTTTCCACCTATGCCACATGGTGGATCCGCCAAGCCATTACCCGCGCTATTGCCGATCAGGCCCGCACCATCCGCATTCCTGTGCATATGGTGGAAACCATTAATAAGGTGAAAAAGGTATCCAGCCAACTGCTGCACACAAACGGTCATGAACCTACGGCGGATGAAATTTCCGGCGAGTTGGACATGCCGGTGGACAAGGTCAGAGAGATCATGCGGGTGGCGCAAGAGCCCGTGTCGTTGGAAACGCCCATCGGCGAGGAGGAAGACAGCCACTTAGGAGATTTTATCCCGGATGACGACGCACCCGCCCCGCAGGACGCCGCGTCCCACACCTTGCTTCGTGAGCAGCTTTCTGAGGTGTTGGATACCCTGACCCCGCGGGAAGAAAAGGTGTTGCGCCTTCGCTTTGGGCTGGAAGACGGCCGTTCCCGCACTTTGGAAGAGGTGGGCAAGGAGTTTAATGTTACCCGTGAGCGTATCCGCCAAATTGAGGCGAAAGCGCTGCGCAAGCTGCGCCACCCCAGCCGCAGCAAAAAATTGAAGGATTTTCTGGATTGATGCGGCAGGCCCTGGTGTCCGGCACGCGAGCTTGCCGCCGCTTGGCTTGTGCCCCTGTTAAAAAAGCTAAAATGCAGGGCTTTTGTTCCCGGCGCGGCAAAGATTGCGAATGTGATACATAAACCTGAAATGCAGCGGTGTTGCCGTTTTTAAGCGGCAACATTGCTTTATGCCAATATAGCGAGAGGGAGGATGCCGAAATGGACGTCCGTCCGGGTGATTTTTTAGAGATGAAAAAGCAGCACCCCTGCGGTTGTAAGCGGTTTTTGGTGCTGCGATCCGGCATGGATTTTAAAATCCGTTGCACCCAATGCGGCCATGAGATTATGATTCCGCGGGTAAAGGCAGAAAAGAATATTAAGAAGATTATCAGAGAAGAAAAGGCCGACGCTTTATAGCCTGCTCAATGCTCTATCGAACAATAAAGCAGAAAGCAGGAGAGATATAATATGTTTGAAAAGCTACAGGTTTTTGAAGAAAAATACGAAGATATCAACCGCCAACTGTGCGATCCTGCGGTTGTGGCGGATCAAGAAACCTACCGCGCCCTGATGAAGGAGTATAAAAATCTTACCCCTTTGGTAGAAACCTACCGCGCTTACCGCAACGCCTGTGCGCAAGAGCAGGAGGCAGCCCAGCTTTTAGAGGAAAAAGGGCTGGATAAAGAGCTGGAGCAATTGGCCGAAGCAGAGTTGCAGCAGGGGCGTGAGGAACAACAGCGCTTAGCGGAAGAACTGAAAATTTTATTGCTGCCCAAGGATCCCAATGACGAACGAAACGTGATTATGGAAATACGCGGCGGCGCAGGCGGCGAAGAGGCGGCCTTGTTTTCCGGCACCCTTTACCGGATGTATACCATGTATGCCGAGCTGCGCGGTTGGGGTACGGAACTAATTAACGCAAACGAAACCGAACTGGGCGGCTTTAAAGAAATCAGCTTTATGATAACCGGCGAGGGCGCCTATTCCCGCTTAAAATACGAAAGCGGCGTGCACCGCGTGCAGCGCGTGCCCGAAACCGAATCGCAGGGCCGTATCCACACGTCTACCGTGACGGTGGCGGTGCTGCCGGAGGCGGAGGATGTGGAAATCGATATCAATCCTGCTGATTTGCAGATTGATACCTACCGTTCCAGCGGCGCCGGCGGCCAGCACGTAAACAAGACCGAATCGGCAATCCGCATTACCCATTTGCCCACCGGCGTGGTGGTGGAATGCCAGGACGAGCGCAGCCAATATAAAAACAAAGAAAAGGCCATGCGGGTGCTGAAATCCCGCTTGTTAGAGGCCAAACGAGAAGAAATGAGCGGCGCCATCGCCCAAGAACGCAAGGCACAAGTGGGAACCGGTGATCGCTCCGAGCGGATTCGCACCTATAACTTCCCCCAGGGCAGAATGACCGATCACCGCATTGGGCTTACCCTTTACCGGCTGGAAGATCTGCTTAACGGCAACTTGGATGAGGTAATAGACGCCTTAATCACAGCGGATCGTGCGGCCCAAATTGAAAACAGCATGCAAGGGGACGAATAAGCCGGGCGGTAAAAGAGGGATGAATTTGAAAACAGAATGGTTGTCTGCGGCGCGGACGGAGGATATCCAGCGCGCCGCAGACTTGCTAAAAAACGGCGGCCTGGTGGGGTTGCCGACCGAAACGGTATATGGCCTGGCCGCTAATGCGTTAGACGGCGGCGTTGTCAAAAAAATCTTTTTGGCGAAGGGCCGCCCACAGGATAACCCTTTAATTGTTCATGTGGCGTCGGTGGAGCAGGTGGCGCCTTTGGTGCAAGTTTTTCCTGCCGGTGCTCAAGCATTGGCAAAGGCCTATTGGCCCGGGCCGCTGACCATTATTTTGCCAAAGGCGGATTGTATTCCTCTGGAAACCAGCGCGGGGTTACCCACAGTGGCGGTTCGCTTTCCCGCCCATCCGGCGGCGCAAGCGGTGATACGAGCTTGCGGTTTGCCGTTAGCCGCCCCTTCGGGCAATTTATCCGGCCGCCCCAGCCCTACCACGGCTCAGCATATGTGGCATGATATGCAAGGGCGCATCGACGCCGTGCTGGACGGCGGGCCCTGCGAGGTAGGGGTAGAATCCACCGTGGTTACACTGGCGGGCGAGAGGCCCCGGCTACTGCGCCCCGGCGGTATAACGCTAGAGCAACTGCAGGCGGTGTTGGGCCCGGTGGATGTGGATGAGGCGGTGCTCAACCGTTTGCCCGAGGGGGAAACGGCGGCGTCCCCCGGTATGAAATATAAGCATTATGCCCCCAACGCACGGGTGATTATCATAAAGGGCACCTCTGGGCAATATGCTGCTTATGTAAATAGCCACGCTGCGCCCGGGGTGGCCGCCCTTTGTTACAAAGAAGAAGAGCCCATGCTCCAGGTGCCGTGTATCAGCTATGGCGGGCAGGGCGACGACAGGGCCTTGGCCCATGAGCTGTTTCGTGCGCTGCGGGCCTTTGATGACGATACCGGCGTTAAGCTGGTGTATGCCCGCTGCCCAGAACCCACCGGCCTGGGTATGGCGGTATATAACCGGCTGATACGAGCCGCGGGATTTGAGGTGTTGCAGCTGTGAGCACCGCTTTTTACCAAAAAGGACAGCTCATTGGTCTAACGGGCCCCACCGGCGCCGGGAAGAGCACCGTGTGCACCTCGTTGATGCAGCGTGGTTGGGGTGTGGTGGATGCGGACGCTACGGCGCGCTTGGTAACGCAACCCGGCCAGCCGTGCCTGGTGGAGTTGGCCGAGGCTTTTGGAAAAGACATCCTAACCCCTGATGGGGCACTGCGCCGCGCCGTGTTGGCAGACCGGGCCTTTTCCTCCCCGCAGGATACCCAACGGTTGAATGCCATTACCCACCCCCATATTTTGCGCCTGATAAAAGAAAAAGTAGGGCAGCTTTACAGCAGCGGAAAAAAGCTGGTGGCGCTGGACGCGCCGCTGCTGTTTGAAAGCGGTTTGGCAGAGGGCTGCGCCGCCACAGTGGCGGTGCTGGCGCCGGCGCAGCAGCGTTTGGCCCGGATTATGCAACGGGATAATATAACGCAAACGGCGGCACAAAAACGGATGTCCGCCCAGCCGGATGATCAATTTTATCTTGCGCGGGCCAGTTATGTGCTGTATAATACGGGCAATAGCGAAGCATTGTATCAACAAGCGCAGCAGTTGGCCGCGCAGCTGGAAGAGGCTTATGGGCAAGGCTAAGCCCCCAACAGGGCTGGAAAAGGAGTTTGCTGTGAAAGCGGATACCGCTGAAATCGTAACAACGCAAGAAAAACCCGCCAAGAAAAAAGCGTGGGGGCCTGTGCGGTGGATAGGTATGTTGCTGATTCTGGTGCTGGTGTGCGGCGGGATGATCACCGCTTACCGCTACTTTATTATCAGTGCATATCCCTTGCAGTATGAAGAATATGTAGAGGAAGCCGCCCGGGATTATGGGGTGGATCCTGCGCTGATTTATGCCGTTATCCGTACAGAGAGCGAGTTTCAACCCGACGCGGTTTCTAGCCAAGGGGCGATGGGTTTGATGCAGCTGATGCCCTCTACCTTTGAGTGGCTGCAAGATAAGCGGGGCCAACAGCCGCATTATACAGAGCAGCAGCTGTGTGACCCACAGATCAATATTGATTACGGCGTGTATATGTTGTCTATCTTACAACAAGAGTTTTCAGACGAGGTGGCAGTGCTCAGCGCCTATAACGCCGGCATGGGGATTACCGGCCGGTGGTTGGAGGATGAAGATTATTCCTCGGATGGGAGGACCCTGAGCAGTATTCCCTATGATGAAACCCGCAACTATGTACAGCAGGTGCTGGCAAGCCGGGATCAATACAACAGCCTATACTTTGACAAATAAGTTGGGGTTGTACGGCGAGCGCGCGATTGCGGCTGTTACAGCCGGTATTGTTTTCTCTTTATTTACCCATGGGGACGAACCCGCAATGTCAAATACTGCAAAAAAGAAAGAAATGAGGATTTGCATATGTCGCAAAAAACAGAAGTAGAAAAGCTGAAAGAAGAATTGTTAACCGAGCGCAAAAACGGCGCGAGCAAGGTGGATGCTGAAACGCTGCAAAAGGCAGACGACTTTTGCGAAGATTACAAGGCATTTTTAAACCGTGCGAAAACCGAGCGCGAGGCGGTGGCGGCCGCCGTGCAGCTGGCTGAGCAAGCAGGCTTTACCCCCTTTGATTTGCAGCGCCAGTATCAGCCCGGCGATAAGGTGTATTTGGTCAATCGGGAAAAGGCGGCGGTGTTTGCCGTAATCGGCCAGAAGCGCAGCCGGGAGGGCGTGCGTATTGCGGTGGCCCATATTGATTCCCCTCGGGTGGATCTAAAGCCCAATCCTTTGTACGAAGCCAACGATCTGGCCTTTTTCAAAACCCATTATTACGGCGGGATCAAGAAGTACCAGTGGGCCGCTATCCCGCTTTCTCTGCACGGCAAGGTGATGCGCAAAGATGGCAGCAGCGTTACGGTTCGTTTGGGAGAAGAGGCGGGGGAACCCTGCTTCTGCATCACCGATCTGTTGCCCCATCTGGCTACAGAGCAAATGAACAAGACGGTGCGCAAGGCGTTTACCGGCGAAGATCTCAATATTTTAATCGGCAGCCGTCCCTTCCGGGCGGATTCCGGTTCCGATTTGGTGAAGCTCAATATCATGCGCCTGCTGCATGAAAAGTATGGCATTGTAGAGCAAGACTTCCTCTCGGCAGAGCTGGAGCTGGTTCCTGCATTCCCTGCGGTGGATATAGGCTTTGATCGCAGCATGATAGGCGCTTACGGCCATGACGACCGCGTGTGCGCTTACCCGGCCCTGATGGCCGCCATCGACGCCAAGGTGCCGGAATGCACCTCGGTGGTGATTTTAGCCGATAAAGAAGAGGTGGGCAGCGACGGCAACACGGGCATGAATTCCTCTTTCTTGCGTTATTTCATCGCCGATTTGGCCATGCAGGACGGCATGGAGGCGCGGCATGTGCTATCCCGCTCCACCTGCCTTTCGGCAGATGTTAACGCGGCGTTTGACCCCAATTATGCTTCTGCTTATGAGGTGAACAACAGTTGCCATTTGAATGGTGGCGTGGTTGTTACAAAATATACCGGCTCCGGCGGTAAGTCCGGCACCTCCGATGCCTCGGCGGAATTTGCCGGCCGCGTGCGCTGCATGCTGGATAATGCCCAGGTGCTTTGGCAAACCGGCGAGCTGGGCAAGGTAGACATGGGCGGCGGCGGCACGGTTGCAATGTTTGTGGCCAACCTGAATGTAGATGTTATCGATGTAGGCGTGCCAGTGCTTTCTATGCACGCGCCCTTTGAGGTGGTATCTAAGCTGGATGTGTATATGGCCTATCGAGCTTTTGCTGCCTTTTTTGAGGCCCAAGGCTTTAACGCATAACACTGTATAAGAAAAAAATAAACAAAACAGAGAAGCCCGATGGATTCTAATTTAATCCATCGGGCTTCCGGCTTTTATCGGTTACTATCCGTTTAGTTTTACGGCTCTATCCATATAATCTGTCTAGCTGATTAGGCTGAGGCGCCGGGGCTTACGATTGTGCCGCCGCCGATTACAGTATCGCCGTTGTAGAATACCACCGCTTGCCCGGGAGTAACCGAGCGCTGAGGCTGTTCAAATTCCACCTGCACTTGATCGTTTGAAAGGGGATATATTGTTGCAGCGGCAGCGGTAGCCTGATAACGCACCTTGGCGGTAACCTGTAAGGGCTGCTCTAGGGTGGAAAAGGGTATCCAGTTTAGCCGTTGCGCTGTTAAAGAAGAGGCGTATTGGCTGCCTTCTTCCCCTAAAACTACGGTGTTGTTTTGCGGGCAAATACGCACCACATACATCGGTTTGCCAAAGCTGCACCCTAGCCCTTTGCGCTGCCCTATTGTGTAATGAATAATCCCCCGGTGCTGGCCCAGCACCCGGCCTGCTTGATCCACAAAGTTGCCGGGTTGCGAGGCGTTTTTGGTATAGCGGGTGATAAATCCGGCATAATCCTTATCGGGAATAAAGCAGATTTCTTGGCTGTCTGGCTTAAAAGCCACGGGCAGCCCTCGCTGCTGCGCCAGAGCCCGGGCTTGGGATTTATCCAGCCCGCCCAAGGGGAACAAGGTGTGCGCCAGCTGAAACTGCGTCAGGTGATAGAGCACATAGCTTTGATCCTTTTGATTGGGCGCGCGCTTTAACAGCCAGCGCCCATCGGGGCTTTTTTCAATGCGCGCATAGTGGCCGGTTGCAATATAATCACAACCCTCTTCCAAGGCCCGTTCCAACATAGCGTCAAACTTTAAATACCGGTTGCACGCCACACAAGGGTTGGGGGTGCGCCCGCAAAGATACTCTGCAACAAAATAATCTACCACCTTTTGGCAAAAACGATCGCTAAAATCCCACACAAGGTGCGGAATCCCCAGCCAATCGGCCACTTGGCGGGCGTCTTGGGTATCGTCTAAGGAGCCGCAAGAACCAGTGGGGCCTTGCGGCAGATTATCCGGCCGCAGTTTCATGGTAACGCCAATAACGTCGTACCCTTGCTCTAAAAGCAAAAGAGCGGCAACAGAGCTATCCACGCCGCCGCTCATGCCTAATAAAACTTTCTTTTTCATATTTGTTATCCTTTTATGTGGTAATATGAGCGCATTAAAAAAGCGCCCACACGTTTTATCTGCAAATCTAGTGAAAGAGATGCAGTAAATAGGCGGTGCGCTTTTTTATGTACACAGGTTAGTCGGCAAAACACACCATATCGTTGTTGTTCATATAGTAGACGGCTTGAATTTGGCTGTCGGTGCTCACAATGGCGTATATTGTCAGTTCGCCGGTTTCTCCTTCTTCCAGCCGCAACGGGGACACCGGCAAGTCGTTAAAACGCGAAGTGCTATATTGCCCATCGATGTCTTCAATCGAAAAATCGTTGCCGCTGTAAATAATCGCCAAGTCACTGTCGGAGCGCTGTAACGAAATTTCAAACCGGGCCACGGCGCATTCATAGCCGGGCTGCAGCTGAGAAAGATCCGCACCCATTTCCGCCAACTGGGCGTTGGCGGCATCTCCTCGAATAAGTTCCGTCAAGGTGATGTTAGCCGTGCATTCGCTGTATTCAAACAGCACATTTGGCTGCTGCCCGGTTAGGGTAACAGACTCCCCAGTTGTATAAGGATTATCAGTAAGCCCTTTGTTCTCTTCCTGCATTTCCATTTGAGAATAAGGGTTTCTGGAAGGCGAGGATGTGTAAAATACCACGAAACAAGCGATTGCAATAATAACAGCAGCGCCGATGATAGAAAGAGCCACAGCGGCGGCGTGATTTTTTTTAGGCGGGGCCTGAAATGCAGCCCCTTGAGGCGCGCCCCCGTAATAAGGCCCGGGCGGCGGGTAACCAACAGGCGGCTGTTGCGCCCAAGGCTGTGCGGGCGCAGGTTCGCCGGGGGCGGTATCTGTTGGGCGGGCCGCAAAAGACCCCGGCTCTGTAGCGCCGCATTTTGGGCACACTGGGATGTTGTCGGGAATAATTCCCCCGCAAATCCTACATATCATATAAGAAAACACCTCGTCTTTTCATTAACACTCTTTTTGGGCGGAGGTTAAGCGAAGAGCTCCATACAGCCGGTGAAACCGGCAAAAGAATGCGAAGAACCACGTGCGTCTAGATACGTTCCGTCTAAGGAGCCTATCAGCCGCGTGCCGGCCAAGGCGTGATCGCTATATTCTAACTGAGGCCGCCACAGGGCGGAAAACATGCCGTCTTCCGAAGCTAGATGGGCCGGGCTTTTTAAAGCTTTTTCGGTAGATTGCGCCGCAATTCCAGAAATAGGGGATAATCCTTCTTGTAAAAAGAGGGCGCCGGTTTGTGGGGTGGTTGATGCGGCATGCTGTGTACCGGGCTGAAAAATAGGCACCCAAAACCCCAAAAAGCCGTCGGAGCCAAGCCCACAGGCGTAAATCTGCCCACCATCCCGCTTGCCCCGGGTGCCGCGCGACCAGGTGAGGGTGGCGCAAGCGTCCTTTTCGTGCAGGGTATACACCTCTCCACCGCATTTTATTGTGCCAGAAGCAGCCATGCAGCTGCCGTGCGCAGCGTAATAAAAAGTATTGCGGCCCGCCAAAGGCTGGGCGATAGATAAATAATCCGGCATTGTTTGTTTCAGCGATAAAGAGAAATATAGATTTTTGCCTTCAAAAAAATTGATAAACTCGCATTTTAAAAACCGCTTGCCGGCGGCCTGCGAAAAGTTAATACCAACGCGTTTGTTGTTAAAAGTAACGTCACCCGAAAGGGGGGAAGCCGGCATCATGGTGCCGGAAGGCGCAATGAATTTTGCAGCCGAGGATTGACGCACCTGCAGTGAGGATCCCGCTTTATTTATTAAGGTGACGCACGCAGCGGCTTTTAAACCAAAACAGCCAACGGTTAAAATTAAAATAATGTCGCGGCTGCAAATAAAATAGCTATCTTGCTCCACAACGCGGTAGCTGGGCGCCGCTACCTGAGAGCGATCGTAGCGCAGCAAAGGGGATCGGGCCCAACCCTGCACGGCAAGGGTGCCGTTTTCGTTTAATAAATCCTGTGCAACGGTAATTTCTGTTTGTACGTTTTGCATAGGTGCGCCTCCTTATTTGCCGATCGATGCTTCCGGGTTAAAAATATACTTTTGCTTCTTTACCTACAACAAATTGCGGTATCTCTTTTGCTTGGGATATCTGGCAGCGGCGCAACGCTTTTGGTAGGATGCCCGGAATCAAATACATTAAGCTTTCATTGCCACTCTTTTTATAGTATAAGCGCTGATAGCCTTTTTTTCAACCAATTCCGCCCGTGCCTATATGTTATTTGCAAAATGTTCATACTCCTTCTTTATATTGGGTAGCGCTTAGATGCCCGGTGCCGCCGCAAAAGCAAAGGCGCCGCAGCCGCGGCGCCTTTTGGGGAAAATTACAATATGTTCCTTCTAGTCTTTGCTGGGAGTGAATGGGCAAAAGCTTAATCGTTGCTTTCTTCCTTGTTCCAAGAATACATTTTGCGCAGCTCTTTGCCCACAGCCTCCAATTGATGGGATGCTTCAATGCGGCGGCAGGAGTTAAAGTGGGAGCGGCCGTTTTTGTTTTCAGCAATCCACTTAGAGGCAAAGGTGCCGTCTTGGATTTCGCCCAGGATCTTCTTCATTTCTTTTTTGGTATCCTCGGTGATGATACGCTTGCCGGTTTCATAGTCGCCAAACTCAGCGGTGTCAGAAATGGAGTAACGCATCATGCTGAAGCCGCCCTTGTAAATCAGATCCACAATCAGCTTCATCTCATGGATGCACTCAAAATAAGCGTTTTCCGGCGCATAACCGGCTTCTACCAAGGTTTCAAAACCGGCCTTCATCAAAGCGGTTACGCCGCCGCACAGCACGGCTTGCTCGCCGAACAGATCGGTTTCGGTTTCAATTTGGAAGGTGGTTTCCAACACGCCGGCGCGCGCACCGCCGATACCGGCGGCATAAGCCAGGCCAATGTCGTGGGCTTTGCCGGTGGCATCTTGCTCCACCGCAATGAGGCAGGGGGTACCCTTGCCCTCCAAATACTCACTGCGCACTGTGTGGCCGGGCGCCTTAGGCGCAATCATGAAAACATCGATATCCGGGGCGGGCACAATTTGCTTATAGTGGATGTTAAACCCGTGGGCAAACGCCAGCGCCTTGCCGGAGGTCAGGTTGGGCGCGATATCCTTCTTATACATATCGGCCTGACGCTCGTCGGGAATCAGAACCATAACAATGTCTGCGGCTTTAACCGCTTCGGGCACCGTGGCAACCTTTAGGCCCGCTGCTTCTGCCTTGGCCCAGCTTTTGCTGCCCTCGTATAGGCCCACAATTACGTTAACGCCGCTGTCGTGCAGGTTGAGCGCATGGGCATGGCCCTGGCTGCCGTACCCGATAACGGCTACCGTCTTGCCGTTGAGCAGCGATAAATCACAATCGGACTGGTAATAGATTTTGGGCATTGATAACTCCTCCTTGCCGCGGCTGCGGCAGTAATTTGATGGGCTGCGGCCCCGTTGGATAAACCGAGCCGCAACCGGTTCTATCATGATAGGCTTTCGGCAAACGCCGTTGGCCGGTATCAGGCTAACTTACCCGGTCGGATTTTTGCGAACGGGTCACATCGGCTCCTTTTTGGATTGCCACCGTACCGGTGCGCACAATCTCCCTTATTCCATAAGGATGCAGCAGAGAGAGCAACACCTCGGTGCGCTCGGCGGTATCGGTAAACTCCAGCGTTAAAGAATTGACCGAAACATCAATAATACGGGCCTGCATCAGTTCGGCAATTTTCATAATGTCGGTGCGTTGCTTTGCGTTGCAGCTTACTTTAATCAGCGAAAGCTCCCGGCTGATGAATTCCCCGGGCTGCAGGGCGCTGACCTTAATAACAGGGATCACTTTATTGAGCTGCTTTTCCACCTGTTCTACAATGTATTCGTCGCCGTTTACCACTATCGTCATACGCGAGATAGAGGGATCTTCGGTGACGCCTACTGCCAAGCTGTCTATATTAAACCCCCGGCGGGAAAACAACCCGGCTACCTTTGAGAGTACGCCCGCATGGTTTTCTACCAGGACGGATATCGTGTGTTTCATGCCATAGGTTCCTTTCTGTTCCTGTGCCGGCGCGATATGCGCGCCGGTTAAATGGAAGGGGTGTCGGGGCTGACGTTGCAAACCAGCAGATAGGGGCCGTGTGTGGCCAGCATATTGCGCGCCGCTTGCAGCGCTTCTTCGTTTGAATTGGCATCTGCCGACGGAATGCCGTAGGCGGAAGCGATGGTGCGGAAGTTTAGCGTTTCATCTAAGATAGTGGCGGCATGCCTGCCCTGATATTGCTTATCTTGCAATTCGCGCACCATACCCAAGCGAACATTGCGCATAATGATAATTTTAACGCCCAAATGGTTTTGCGCGATGGTGCCCAACTCGTTCATGCACATTTGAAACGCGCCGTCTCCGCAAACGGCTACCACCTGCCGGGATGGGCGCGCCACCTTGGCCCCAACCGCAGCCGGAAGGGAGTATCCCATAGTGCCCATTCCTCCGGTGGTTAAAAACCGGCCTTCGCGAATTTTAAAATTGTTTGCGCACCAGATTTGGTTTTGCCCAACATCTGCCACCAGGATGGCCTTGCTAGGTAGCATGCCGGAAAAGTCCCTGATAAAAGTGCGGGGCTCCACAAATCCATCCACCGGTTGCGGGCAACGCCTGAGATTGGCTTTCCAATCCTGCACCGTGTTGGCCCAGTCCTCCGGCACATGGTAGCGCACCTTTTCGCGCAAGCTCCCAAGCACCAAGCGGATATTGCCCACAATGGGAATATGTGCCTTCATATTTTTGCCGATCTCGGCAGGATCGATATCGATATGGATAACCTTCGCTTTCTCAGTAATTTGATCAGGAGAGGCCACCGCCCGATCGCCCACCCGCGCGCCGCACAGGATAAGCACGTCCGCTTCATGAATGGCCCGATTGGCGGCCGGCACGCCATGGGAACCCAGCATCCCCAAATAGAGCGGATGCTCCGAGGGCATAACGCCTATCCCCATCATGGTAGATACCACAGGGATGCCGGTTTCTTCGGCAAAGGCTACCAGATCGCGCTTAGCGCCGGAGGATAAAACACCGCCGCCAGCAAAAAGAAGCGGGCGCTTGGCGGTTTGAATCAGTTCGGCTGCCCGTTTAATTTGCAGCGGGTGCCCTTGGGTGCGGGGCTTGTAACCGATAATATCTGCTTTTTCGGGGTAAACGAAATGCTCCAGCGTATTCTGTTGAATATCGATGGGGATGTCAATCAACACCGGACCGGGACGGCCGGTTGTGGCGATATGAAAGGCTTCTTTGAAAACGCGGGGAAGATCCTCTGTGCGTTTTACCAAGTAGCTGTGTTTGGTAAAAGGTTCGCAGCAGCCGGTGATATCCACCTCTTGAAAAACATCGCGCCCCAGCAAATCGCTGCGCACCTGGCCGGTAATGGCCACAATGGGGATGGAATCCATATAAGCTGTGGCAAGGCCGGTAACCAAATTGGTGGCGCCGGGGCCCGAGGTAGCTACACAAACACCGGGCTTACCGCAAGCGCGGGCGTAACCGCTGGCTGCGTGGCCGGCGTTTTGTTCTTGCCGCACCAAAATATGCCGAATGTTAGAATCCAGCAGCGCGTCGTAAAATGGGCAAATGGCAGCGCCAGGGTACCCAAAGACAACAGACACCCCTTCGTTTTCTAAGCATTTCACCATGATTTGCGCGCCGTTGGGCATGAGAATCCTCCATTTCAAAACGCAACGATATGACGTTTTTTGTTTGTTTATTCATTAATATTCCTTATATTCATTATATTATAAACTTCTGCAAAATCCGGGTCAAGAAATATATATAACAAGATATCCTTCATCTTAGCGGTGATTTTAATGCGGAATGAAGGTTTTTGTGTATTTTTTTGTCAACAAATGTGGATATATAACACAATATTAAAAAAACCAGTGAAAACCGCGCCGCTGAAAGAAAAACCACCGGGAGGTTTTGCATTATTGAGCGGATGCTAATTGCGTGCCGGGATAATACCAGCTTAATATTTCACGATAATCAGCGCCCTGCTGCGCCATATAATTGGCGCCGTATTGGCTCATGCCCACGCCGTGGCCGTATCCACGTACGGTAAAAACAAATTTGTCTTCATGAAATACCAAGTCAAAGTCGGCGCTGCGCAGAGAAAAAGCGGTGCGCATATCCAGGCCGGATACGCTGAGGGAACCTAGCTGCATGCTGGTAACCATGCCGGAGCTGGTACGCTGCATTTCTCCAACCCAAGTTTGGGGTTCGCCCTCCAGTTGTATATCGGGCCATTGAGCCAGGGCTAGTTGTTTAAATTCGTCCGCTGTTAGTTCGACGGTGGTTTGGTAACCGGGCACCAACAAATCCCCCGGGCTGGCTACAGGCACCAAATAGTCCCTTTGGCCGCCGAATACATCGGCGCTGGCTTCGGTAACACCGCTGGAAATCGCGTGAAAGGCTGTTAGCGCCAGCGAATCACCGCTTTTGAGCACAAGGCCCCGCACCGGATCTACCGCTTCCAGCAGGCGGCTGTAATAGGCGTCAAATTGTTCACCCCAGCGTTGCTGCATTTGCTCCTTGCTGGCGTAGCTTTGCCAGTTGGATAAATCGGCGGAGAAATCCGCCTGAGAGGCGTCGTCTCCGTTGGCTTCTCGCTGTTCTTGCCGAACATGGCTGTAATAAGTATAAGCGGCAATTGCTTGGGCGCGCAGTGCCTCAATTTCAAAAGTTGGGGGCATTTCGGCGGCTACGGCGCCCACCCAGAAATCTTCATCGGGCACTGTAACAATGTTGCCGGTGGAGGTGTCTAAAATGCGGAAGGAACCCATGGTAGCGGCGGGGGCGGGCTGCGCCGTAGAAGAAACGGATGTCGGGATGGATTCACCGGCGGTGGAGTCGGCCGGCGCACTGGCGGGCGAAGAAACTTGAGAGGAAGAAAGGTTTGCTTCATCGCCGGTTGCGTGAGCGCCCAGCGCCAGCAAAGGGATGCACAGCATCAATAGAAACAAAATAAGCAATGCAATGGCGCCGCGTTTGATTGTAGTAATTTCTTTCATATGGGTCTTGTCACCTTTCAAAAAATATGTCATTTTGTATCGTTCATAAATAATTGCTATCTAAATTATTCATAATGCTAAGAAACAACCGCGAAAATCTTCTAATAAAGCTGCTTATATGCATGATGAAAACAATAAAATTGCATAAATGTTATAAATTGCCTCCTTTTCTATTGACTTTAGAACATGGGAGCGGTACTATTGAGAAAATTACCTGCCTTGTTGGCGGCCTTTGGGGCGCCCGGCGGCCGGATGGGAGGAAGCTCAATGGAGAGCGTAGAGAATATAAACGGTAAATTTTCGCATCTGTGCCAGGAATTTACCAAACACAACCACATCGATCCTGCGGCCTTTGATGCTTATGGGGTAAAACGCGGCCTGCGCAATCCAGACGGCACCGGCGTAATGGCAGGCCTAACCTGCATTTGTAATGTGCACGGATATGTGATGGAGGATGGGGAACGGATCCCCGACAAGGGCAAACTGACCTACCGCGGTATTGATGTGCAAGATATTATAGACGGATGCGTGGCGGATAACCGGTTTGGCTACGAAGAGGTAGCGTGGCTGTTGCTGTTTGGCACGCAGCCCACCCGCAAGCAGTTAGAGGGCTTTACCGCGTTGCTCAGCGAATATCGGGAGCTGCCGGATTATTTTGCGGAGGATATGATTATTAAAGCGCCTTCGCGGGATATTATGAATAAACTCGGCCGCTCTGTGTTGGCGCTGTATTCCTACGATCCGCTGCCCGACGATTGCTCTTTAGAAAACCTCATGCGCCAATCCATCCAGCTGATTGCCCGCATGCCCTCTATTATGACCTATGCCTATCAGGTGAAGCGGCGCCATTATGACAAAGAAAGCATGTATTTTCACCCGATGGATCCGGCCCATTCCACTGCCCAGGCTATTTTGAACGCCATTCGGCCGGATCGTCAGTTTACCGATGATGAAGCAAAGATGCTGGATTTGTTGATGATTATTCATGCAGAACACGGCGGCGGCAACAACTCCACCTTTGCCACCCGGGTACTGTCCTCTTCCGGTACAGACACGTATGCCGCCATATCCGCAGCAATCGGTGCGCTCAAGGGTCCCCGCCACGGCGGAGCCAACCATCGCGTTATGCAGATGATGAATGAAATCAAGCATCAGGTGCGCGATTGGAAAGACGATGAAGAACTGGAGGCCTATCTGACAAAGATTGTCAATAAGCAGGCAGGAGACGGATCGGGCCTTATCTATGGCCAAGGCCACGCGGTTTATACCCTTTCGGATCCACGCGCCGTTATCCTCAAACAACATGCCCGCCGTTTGGCGCAAGAAAAGGGAATGCAAGATGAGTTTGAGCTGTTTGAAAGCGTAGAGCGGCTTTCTCCCCTGGTGTTTGCCAAGGTGAAGGGCGATAAAAAAGTGATTTCGGCCAATGTGGATTTTTATTCCGGTTTGGTTTATGAGATGCTGGGGCTGCCGGGGGATTTGTATACCCCGATGTTCGCAGTATCCCGCATCGCAGGCTGGTGCGCTCACCGCATTGAGGAGGTAACCACCGGCGGCAGGATTATCCGCCCGGCTTATAAGCCGGTTGTGCACAACCGCGCGTATATCCCTATTGACCAAAGGGGATAATTTCCAGGTTTAGGCCACTCCAAGAGAATGAAAAGTTTGCAGCCAGTTATTGTACTTACCGGCCGGTTCGTGCTAAAATGATAAAGTCATTTTAGCGCAGCCGGTTTTTTTATTTGCCGGTTTGCTGTGACCGGTGTTTTATCCTGCGGTATAGCGGGCTTATAAAGGAATTTTGGGCCGTCCGGCGTTATGCGCCGGCGCGGCTGAAATATACGGGAGCTGATGAGATGAAGGCAAAATATATGTGGATACCGACGGTTTTGTTCCTCTTGGCCGCGGTGCCGCTTCGGGTGTACCAAATCCTATATTGGATTGATCCGGAAACGGGCTTTTTTACCCAGCGGGAAGATACCTTAAACTTTTTGCTTATCGGGCTGGGGGTGTTTGTCCTCCTATTAATATGTATGACTGTGGCGTCAAAACATGTATCAGACGGCTACGAAATGCGCAGAAATATTTTTGCAGGAGTATTTGCCTTGGCGGCGGGCATGCTGATGATTGTGCAATCTGCGCTGCGGCTGCTGCAATCGGCCACAGGCGGCGCTTCGGGTAATGCGGGCACGCCTTATCAGGTGTCGGACTATTTAACGGCCAACAATCCCATGGGCAGTTTGGTAATGGCTATTACGGGGCTGTTGGGGGGGATTATGTTCTTGCTGCTGGCAGTTTCTTGTTTGCGCGGTAAAAATATTTTTTGGAACCTTCCCTTTTTTGCCCTGATGGGTACCGTTTGGTGCGCCTGCCGTTTGGTGGTCGCTTTTGTGCACTACACCAATATCGCCAGCGCCAGTTCCAATATGTTTGATATCATCGGCATCATATCCCTGCTGCTGTTTCTGCTTCCGCATGCTAAATTGCTGGTGGGCCTTGGGGGAAGAAAGGATGTAAAGCGCACCCTGTTTTTTGGCATGCTGGCGTTGGTGTTTGTGTGCGTGTTCAATGTGCCGGCTGTGGTGCTCAGCCTGAAAGCGCAAGAGGGGTTAGACTTTATCAGCCTGCTGCCCAATTGTATTGATTTGTCGCTGGTATGCTATCTGTTTTGCTTTTTGGTGGAGCTTACGGTGTATATCGGCCGCAATCCCGCCCCGGATAAAGAAAAAGATCAGCAACCCGAGCCGGCAGAGGGGCAAGAGGAGTTGCCCACCATTCGCCCGGTGGGCCACACGGCAGAAAAGCCTCGGGCGCAATATTTTGCCTCCTTGGTGACCGATGATCCTGAGGCCAGCCGGTTTGACGAACCGATTCGTTTGGATTCCTATCCTCGCAAAAAGAGCGAAGCGCCCAAACAAGCGCCAGTGGTGCCCTTGCGCCCAGAGATTTCATCAGAGAAAAAAGCGGCCCCCAAAAACGAGCCGGCGTCTCGCACGCAAAGCAAACCGGCGCCCCAGCCGGAGAACAAACAAACAAATCAGCCGGCAGAACAGCGAAAAGAAAGCACCTTTAACATGGAACGGATTGATAAGCTGATTCAAGAGTTGGATTTGGAGCAATCCCGCGATGGGGAAAATAAGCGGCAAAAGTAGCAAAACCGTAAGAAAACAGGGCTTCAATAAGAGTTTGCCGCAGCCGATAACGCCGCTTTTGCGGGTTTTACTGCCGGTGGAGAAGCATTGCTGGTGAATTTTTGAAAAAAGATAGTTAATTCTCTCACAACGTCTTGTAAATTACCGGCAGATGCTATAAAATAAGAGAAGAAATTTATCAGGAGGTAAAAATTTATGGCAATTAAAATTGGCATCAATGGCTTTGGCCGTATCGGTCGCTTGGTTTTCCGCGCCGCTGTGGCTCAGCCGGACGTTTTTGAAGTTGTAGGTATCAACGATCCTTTCATCGACGCCGACTACATGGTTTATATGCTCAAATATGACACCATGCACGGCAAGTTCGACGGTTGCGCTAAGACGGAAAACGGTAAGTTTGTCGTTAACGGCCATGCCATCGAAGTGTACGAAGAGAAGGATCCTTCTCAGATTCCGTGGTCTGCCTGCGGCGCCGAGTATATCGTAGAGTCCACCGGCGTGTTCTGCACCACTGAAAAAGCTTCCGCGCATATTGCCGCTGGTGCAAAGAAAGTTGTTATTTCTGCCCCCGCTAAGGATAAGGAAACCCCCACCTTTGTGTGCGGCGTTAACCTGGATAAGTACACCAAGGATATGACGGTTGTGTCCAACGCTTCCTGCACCACCAACTGCTTGGCTCCTTTGGCCAAGGTTATCAACGATAAGTTTGGTATTGTAGAAGGCTTGATGACCACTGTTCACTCCACCACCGCTACCCAGAAGACTGTGGATGGTCCTTCTAAGAAGGACTGGAGAGGCGGCCGCGCTGCTTCCGGTAACATCATCCCCTCCTCCACCGGTGCTGCCAAGGCTTGCGCCCTGGTTATCCCCGAGGTAAAGGGCAAGTTGACCGGTATGTCTTTCCGCGTGCCTACTCTGGATGTGTCTGTGGTTGACCTGACCGTCCGCACCGAAAAGGCTACCTCTATGGAAGAGATCAACGCCGCCATCAAAGAGGCTTCTGAGACCTATATGAAGGGTATTCTGGGCTACACTGAGGATGCTGTGGTTTCTTCTGACTTCCTCACCGATTCCAGAACTTCTATTTACGATGCCACCGCTGGTATCGGCCTGAACCCCAACTTCTTCAAGCTGGTTTCTTGGTATGACAATGAGTGGGGTTATTCCAACAAGGTGCTGGATCTCATCAAGCACATGGTGGAAGTTGACAACCAATAATTGGATTGTTGTTTATGAAAATGCCTTCCTGCTTTTGCAGGAAGGCATTTTTTGTGTGCGGCCCTATAAAGGCGTGGAAAATCCCCGATTATTATCGGCGAAAACGAGCAGGGCTACAAAAAAGCAAGCCGAAGGAGCCTATTCATATTGCAGCGATAAGAGCTACTGCTTGCCCTGATAATTTTAGCGGCTAAGCCCGGTAACGGCCCCTAAAAAGGGTTAGCGTGCCGCCGGTTTACTGGTGGTTTTAATTATGACTTTGCAAAGGTGTCTTTATAGACTCTACCGGTGATAAAAATTTTTGCGTTTAGAGAAAGACCAGCTTCTTATTTGCCCTCCTTTATGGGAGGATGCTGTAGCCGCCAAATATCATTCCTTTCGACAAAGGGGACGTGTTATGATAAAAGACCGAATAACAAAGTTGCATTTGGCGGTTCTTTTTTCTTTTGCGATATTATATCGCGTCTACTGTTCGTATTAACCAGAGAATCCCATAGCTAATTATTTAATGTACACAAATAAGAGAATAGGCGTTTTGACCTTTTTTAAGAAAACAACCAAATACCTCTTGAATTTTTTACAACATATTGTTATGATGGAAAAGGAAGAATTTCGCATAAAGCGGGTGCAGGGGGCGCGGCCTCCGGATGTTGAAATTGCGTATGGTAAGGAGTGGTTTTTATGCAGCTAACCGGTAGAGAAAATCAGGATTATGCCAAGCTGTTTCACGAGGGTTCTTTGCATAATGCTTATAATTACATGGGCGCCCACCGCGAAGTGCGGGGTGAGGAAGAGGGAACGGTATTCCGCACCTGGGCGCCGCATGCCAAATCCGTTTCGGTTATTGGCGATTTTAACGGCTGGGATAATCACGCCACCCCTATGGAAAAGATTACGGCGGGGGGCATTTGGGAGTGTTTTATCACTCCTGCTCTAGAGCAATTTGCGCTGTACCGGTTTCATGTAGAAACCATGGAGGGCAAGGATTTGGTAAAAACCGATCCTTATGCTTTTCACTGCGAAACACGCCCGGCCAATGGCTCCCGTTTTTACGCTTTAGAGGGCTTTGAATGGCACGATGCCGCTTGGCAAAAGAAGAAGGCCAAAGAGGATCAGTACAGCCGCCCTGCCAATATTTATGAGATGCATGCGGGCTCCTGGCGTCAGTTTCAAGACGGAAACACCTTCTCTTACGATAAATTGGCTGATGAGTTAATCCCCTATGTAAAAGACATGGGCTATACACATATTGAGTTGATGCCGATGACCGAATATCCCTTTGACGGCTCTTGGGGATATCAGGTAACGGGTTATTTTGCCCCTACCTCCCGGTATGGCGAACCGCATGAATTTATGCGCTTTATCGATCGGTGCCATCAGGAAGGGATAGGCGTTATTATGGATTGGGTGCCGGCCCATTTTCCGCGCGACGCGTATGCCCTGGCCCAATTTGACGGCACACCTTGCTATGAATATGCCGATCCGCGCAAGGGGGAACATAAAGATTGGGGAACCCTGGTGTTTGATTACGGCAGGGGGGAAGTAATCAGCTTTTTAATCTCTAGCGCAGTTTTTTGGATGGATCAATATCACATAGACGGTATCCGCGCGGATGCGGTGGCCTCTATGCTGTATTTGGATTATAGCCGCCGGGATGGGGAATGGGTGCCCAACCAATATGGCGGCAAAGAAAACCTAGAGGCCGTGGCCTTTTTGCAACGGCTGAACGAGGCGGTGTTCGCCCAATTCCCCAACGCCATGATGATAGCGGAGGAATCCACCTCTTGGCCTATGGTATCACGGCCCACTTATGCAGGCGGACTGGGATTTAACTATAAATGGAATATGGGCTGGATGAACGACATGCTGCATTATATGTCGCTGGATCCGCTCTACCGTCCGTTTAACCATGATAATTTGACGTTCTCTTTCTTTTATGCCTTTTCTGAAAACTATGTGCTGCCTATTTCGCACGACGAAGTGGTTTACGGCAAAGGCTCGCTTATCAACAAGATGCCCGGGTCCTATGAAGAAAAGTTTGCCGGTGTGCGGGCCTTTATGGCTTATATGATGGCCCACCCAGGCAAAAAGCTGATATTTATGGGCACCGAGTTCGGGCAGTTTAAAGAGTGGGATTATCAAAAGGAGTTGGATTGGCTGCTGCTGCAATATCCGGCCCATCAACAGCTGCACGGATTCTTCAAAGCGCTGAATCACTTTTATCTAGAAAATTCTCCCCTTTGGGAAGTGGACTTCTCGTGGGAAGGATTTTCGTGGATTGCCAACGATGACTACACGCAAAGCGTTATCAGTTTTCGGCGGATCGACAAAGCGGGCAAAGAAATTGTGGTGGTTTGCAATTTTCAGCCGGTTCTGCGGGAGAATTATTGCATTGGTATTCCAACCCCAGGCACATATGCCGAGATATTCAGCACAGATGAAGAACGGTTCGGCGGCAGCGGTATTACCAACGGCAACCGCATCCGCTCTGTAAGCACGGCTATGCACGGGTGCGATCAATCCATAAGCCTTACACTGCCCCCCATGTCGGTAATTTATTTGCGCTGCGTGCGCAAAAAAAGCCAGCGCACCTTAAAAGACGGCTTGCGCAAGGCAGAATCGGCGGCCCGGCAGGCGGTGGAAGCCGTTAGTGCTTCGCAAGAGGCAGTAAGAAGGAAGAGTACGGCCACGAAGCGAGGCAAAAAAATCAAAGCAGACCTATCCGATTCTTCGGATACAAAATAAAAGCCTTGTAAAAGGAGGAATTGAAATGTTTCCTAAGCAAGAGGTTGTGGCGATGCTTCTCGCCGGCGGCCAAGGCAGCCGCTTGGGCGTTTTGACGGCGAAGCTGGCCAAGCCGGCGGTTCCATATGGAGGTAAATATCGGATCATTGATTTTCCGCTGTCTAACTGTGCCAACTCCGGCATAGAAGCGGTAGGCGTGCTGACCCAATATCAACCCCTGGTGCTCAACGAATATATCGGCAGCGGTCAACCGTGGGATTTAGACAGTATGACCAGCGGCGTTCAAGTGCTTTCTCCTTATCAGCGCAGCCGCGGCGCAGATTGGTACACAGGCACGGCCAACGCCATTTATCAAAACATGAATTATATCGAGCGGTATAATCCCGATTATGTGGTCATCCTTTCGGGGGATCACATTTATAAGATGGATTATTCCAAAATGGTGGCGTTCCACAAGCAGAATAAAGCGGACTGCACCATAGCGGTTATCGATGTGCCGCTGGCGGAGGCTTCTCGCTTTGGCATTCTGAACACCAATCCCGACGGCTCCATTTACGAGTTTGATGAAAAACCCAAGGTGCCCAAGAGCACCAAGGCCTCTATGGGCATTTATGTTTTCAGTTGGGATAAGCTGCGCAAATACTTAACCGAGGATCAGGAAAACCCCAACTCTTCTAACGATTTTGGTAAGGATGTGCTGCCCGCTATGCTTAACGCCGGTGAGCGCATGTTTGCCTATGAGTTCCAGGGATATTGGAAAGACGTGGGCACCATTGACAGCCTATGGGAATCTAATATGGATCTGCTAAACCCCAACGTGCCGTTGGATCTCAGCGATGAAAATTGGAAGATCTACTCCCGCACGCCGGTTATGCCGCCCCATTATATGGCTCCCGGCGCCAAAGCGCAAAATTCCTTGGTAGCCGACGGCTGCAACGTATACGGCGAAATTGATTTTGCCGTGCTGTTCGCCGGTGTGTATATCGCTCCCGGCGCGGTGGTGCGTGACTCCATTATTATGCCCGGCGCTCGTATAGAAGAAGGAGCAGTGGTGCAGTATGCCATTGTGTCGGAAAATGCCGTTATCGGCAAAAACGCCGTGGTAGGCATGCGTCCCGAGGATGTGCAAGATAAGGAACAATGGGGCATCGCCGTGGTGGGCGACAACATTACGGTTGGTGCCGGCGCGGTGGTAGCGCCCAAAATGATGATTGACAAAGATATTCCGGAGGTGACCAACGATGCTCGGCAATAATGTAATGGGTATCATCTTTTCTAACATGCATGAAGAGCTGATACGAGAGCTGACCAATAAGCGCACCATGGGATCTGTGCCCTTTGGGGGTAGATACCGCCTGATTGACTTTGTGCTTTCTAACATGGTGAATTCCGGCATCAACCGTGTAGGCGTAATTACCAAAGGCAATTACCAGTCGCTGATGGATCATCTGGGCTCCGGCAAGGCGTGGGATCTTTCCCGCCGGAGAGACGGTTTGTTCATTTTGCCGCCCTTTGGTAATGGCGCAGCAGAATTTGGCAATCGGATTCAAACCTTGTCGGCTATCAGCAGCTTCTTGGTGCATTCCAAAGAGGAGTATGTGCTGATTTCGGACTGCGACGTTGTGTGCAATATCAACTATCAAAAGGTAATCGATAGGCATCTGGAAACCGGGGCGGATATTACGATGATTTACCGCCGGGGCGTGCTGCCGGCCACCGATGAACCCGTTGTGTTGTCTTTGGCGCCGGATTCCCGTGTGCGCGATATCATTATCGGGCCGGAGGCCAAAGGGGAATACAGCTATGCGCTTAATATGTTGCTGATTAAACGCGAGCTGTTGATTCAACTGGTGAGCGAGTGCTCCAGCCGCAATAAGGGCAGCTTTAAGCGGGATATCCTGCAAAAGAATGTGGATACGCTGAAGATATGCGGCTATGAATTTGAGGGTTACGCCAAAGTGATCTGCTCTATGAACAGTTACTTTGAAGCCAATATGTCTTTAATGAACCCGTCTATCCGAGAGGAACTGTTTAACAGCGATCGCCCCATCTATACCAAGGTAAGGGACGATATGCCCGCTAAATACGGTCTGGGTTCCACCGTAACCAATTCCTTGGTGGCCAACGGTTGCGTAATTGAAGGGCAGGTAGAAAACAGCGTGCTGTTCCGCGGCGTTCATGTGGGCAAAGGGGCCAAGGTTTCTAACTGCGTTATTATTCAAGATACCATTATCGGCAACGATTGCGAGCTGAAATATGTAATTGCGGATAAGGACGTTACCATTAAAGATTCCCGCACGATGATGGGCTTCCAGTCTTATCCGGTGTATATCAGTAAGGGAAGCATTGTGTAAATAGAAAATCGAACGCGCGATAGAAGTGCGAAGCATACAACAGGCCGGCGGAAAACCGCGCCTGCAAAAAGGAGGTTTTTGGCTTGAAGTGTTTGTTTTGTACCAGTGAGGCACTGCCTTTTGCCGCTTCCGGCGGGCTGGGGGATGTGGCGGGTTCACTGCCGCAGGCCTTGAGGCAGCGGTTGATCGGCTGCCGGGTGGTAATGCCTTTGTATGACGAAATTCCGCAAGAACTCAAAGACGAAATGCATTTTATCACCAGCCTATCGGTGCCGGTTTCTTGGCGCCGGCAATATTGCGGCGTGTTTGAAGCCCGTTATGGCGGTGTGATTTATTACCTTTTGGATAATCAATATTATTTTAAACGAAAAGGATTATATGGGCATTACGACGACGCGGAGCGATTTGCTTTTCTTTCGCGCGCGGCCTTAGAGATGTTGCCCTATATCGACTTCAAACCGGATATCATCCATTGCAATGATTGGCAGACGGCGCTGGTTCCCATTTATTACAGCCTGTTTTATGCCAACAACGATTGGTATTCCGGCATTAAAACAATCTTTACCATTCATAACATACAATACCAGGGCAAATATGGTTTGGAACTGGTGGAAGATGTGTTGGGCTTGCCGCAAAAGGATATTCCGGTTATTGAGTTTGAAAATTGCGTCAACCTGATGAAAGGCGCCATCGAAACCGCCAACCGTGTTACCACTGTAAGCCCAACCTATGCCCAAGAGATTCTAGATCCCTGGTTTTCTCATAAGTTGGATCCGATTTTACGGGCGCGTTCCTGGAAACTTTCGGGCATTCTAAACGGGATTGATACCGTCAACTATGATCCGGAGCAGGATAAAAATATTTATGCCAACTACAGCAGCAAGGATCTGGCCGGCAAGGCTGTAAACAAACAGAAACTGCAAGAACGCCTTAACTTGACGCAAGATCCCGATGTGCCGTTGGTAGGCATGGTTACCCGCATGGTGTCTCATAAAGGTTTGGATTTGGTAAAGGCGGCGTTGGAGCAAATGATGAACGAAGAAAATGTGCAGTTTGTCATTTTAGGTTCCGGCGAATGGGAGTATGAAAGCTTTTTCAGAACGATGCAGGATAAATATCCCGGCAGGCTGACGGCTTGCTTTGGATTTGTGCCGGAGCTATCACGCAAAATTTATGCCGGTGCGGATATCTTCCTGATGCCGTCCAAGAGCGAACCCTGCGGCTTGGCGCAGATGATTGCCCTGCGTTATGGTACTATCCCGGTGGTTAGAGAGACAGGCGGGCTCAAAGATACGATTTCTGACAGCGAAGACGGCAAAGGCAACGGCTTTACCTTTAGCCAATATAACGCGATGGATATGCTCAACTGTATCCGCCGCGCCATAAAAGGTTATTGGGAGCGGGATGGTTGGCAGGTACTGGTGCGCAGAGCAATGGAGTGCGACAACAGCTGGGGCCGTTCGGCCAACGAATATATCAAGCTTTACCGCAGCCTGTTAAAAGACTAAATTGGATTAAGCAACCAAAGAATTGGCGTAAAAACAGTAAGCGGCAACACGGGTTTGTGTCGGTGTTGCCGCTTTTTATGTTGTAATTTCTGTTCGTAGCTCAGAGTAGCTCAATAATAAAGAGCAGTGCCGGTAAACCAGTAAAATTGGGGTAATGCTTTTTGTTATTCAATTGTTAGTATAATACTAGAATAGCGGCAGAAAAGCATTGGATTTACTCTATTTTTGTGCTTTTGTCGTCTATGGCAAAGGGGGAATCTCCCTTTCTTGTCTGTTTAAGAGACAATATCTCTTTGGTTCGCGTAGTGGATGAAAAGGAAAGAAAAGACAGAAAAAGAAAAAAATAGTTCATTGACGGCCCCACCGCAGCACGATAAAATGAAGGCGTTTCTAATTATGTAAAGCAGTTGGTAAAAACGGCTGTTTTTGAAGCAACAAAACAAACTGATTTGCAATGGAGGGGAAGAATATGTGGCGTGTTATTGCAACTTGGCCTTTTTCTCAGCCCGGCGTGCAGGAAGCGGCGCGTTTTCTAAAAGATGGCTCTTGTGTGTTGGATGCTTTGGAGCACGGTATATGCGCTGTAGAGGATGATCCAACGGTGGATTCGGTTGGGTTTGGCTCGTTTCCTAACCAGGACGGACAATTGGAGCTGGATGCGGCTATGATGGATGGCGATACGATGCGTCTGGGCGCGGTGGCTGCGCTACAGGGAACGAAAAATCCCATCCGTGTGGCTCGTGCGGTTATGGAAAAAACCCAGCATACGATGCTGGTGGGGGCCGGGGCCCAGGCCTTTGCCCAAGCCCAGGGCTTTGAGCAGGTGGATATGCTGACGCAAGAGATAAGAGAAAAGTGGGAAAAGCGCAAAAAAGAAGAGACTGGTTGCTTTGGCCACGATACAGTGGGGATGGTAACACTGCGGGACGGGCACATGGCGGCGGGTACCTCTACCAGCGGAACCGCTATGAAAATCCCCGGCAGGGTGGGCGATTCCCCGTTAATCGGCAGCGGTTTTTATGTGGATAATTTGGTGGGCGGCGCTACGGCTACCGGCTGGGGCGAAGATATTATGCGGGGTTGCACCAGCTATGCCGCAGTGGAATATATGCGCGAAGGTTACAGCGCCCAAGAGGCGGCAGAGAAAGCGGTGGCTCGCACACATCGCTTGATTGCTTCAAAAGGGAAAAAGCCAGAGAATATAGCCGTGGTTTGTATGGATAAGCAGGGCCGGTTTGGTGCTGCCGCTAACCATGAAAACTTTGCTTATGTGGCGGCTGGCGATCATGATCCTGTGACTGTACACCCAGTAACCCCATTAAAACTATAACCTCTGCTGGCAACACTCAAAAGAGTAACCCGGTGTGGACGAAATGGTTCGCACCGGGTTACTCGCTTTTGTCTAAGCTTTAGCACAATAAAGGGAAGCATTCTGAAAGAGACACAAAGAGAAGTAAAAAACAGGGAGCGGCTGCCCAATACGTACATTTTACAATTTTTAATAGCCTGGTAGCGGCATAATGGCTTTTTATCTTGTTTCTGTACAAAACTGTAGAGTATAAAAAACAGGCCGTATAAAAACGGCCTGTGCGGTAATGCGGTTATCAAGTTTGTACCTCACAAGAGGTTCTCCAACGATATATGGGCTTAATATAAACGCAAACGAAACAAGCCTGCGGCCTAATCCCTTTACGCAAGCAGAATGAATAGCAACAAAGGTAAAATTGGCAAATAAGGGGGGTTATTCCCCTTTGAGTTCTTTTAGGCACTTTTGGCAAACATTGCGCCCTTTGAATACAGTAACATCTTTTACGTCATTGCAGAAAATGCACGCAGGCTCATATTTTTTTAAAATAATGGTGGAATCCTCTACAAAAATTTCTAGGGGATCACGATCGTTGATATCCAGTGTTCTTCTTAGCTCGATGGGAAGAACAATTCTACCCAGCTCGTCTAAACGTCTAACAATACCAGTTGATTTCATAGTTCATTACCTCCAGATTCGACGGCCTCTGTTGTATTTTTATCTTGGAGAATACGCGATTGTGTCGGACTTTGCAGCATTACAGGAAAATTATACTATTTATTTCCAATTATGTCAATTGCTGTTATGTTTTTATTCGAAATTTTCTGTATAATATGGTGATTATCAACCATATAAATTGGTATAAAGACCACAGAAATTATAAAAATTTATTTCCAAATTCAGCGGTTCTTTTAAAAGTAACTTGCTTTTACAATTACCAAAATTGTAAAAATTAGGAAATCTTGTGGAGGCATCACTTATGATGAACTATATATGGGGGGCTCTCATTTTAATCAGCATTGTTTGTGCCGCCTGCACCGGTCATATGCAGCAACTGTCAGATGCGGTGCTGACCGGTGCAGGGGATGCAGTGGAACTGGTCGTATCTTTGCTGGGGATGATGTGTTTGTGGAGCGGGCTGATGAAAATAGCCGATGCCGGCGGGCTAACCGCTTTATTGGCCAAAGCACTTTCTCCGGTTATGCGGCGGTTGTTTCCAGACTATCCGGCGGAAAGCCCCGCTATACGGGCCATCTGTATGAATATTACAGCAAATCTTTTGGGGCTGGGGAACGCAGCCACCCCTATGGGCATTGCCGCTATGAAAGAAATGGAAAAATCCAACCCGCAGAAGGGAACGGCTAACAACAGCATGGTAATGTTTGTCGTAATCAATACTGCGTCGCTGCAATTGTTCCCCACGATGATGATAGTACAACGCGCGCGGCATGGGGCAGCTTCTCCTTTTGATATTTTACCCGCCGTCTGGATTGTATCGGTGCTGGCGTTGCTGGTAGGCGTACTGACAGCCAAGGCTCTAGAAAGCAAAAGCGCGTTGTACGCCGCCCGGGCGCGCAGAAAGGGGCGCCGCGCGCATGGATAAGATAGGGGGTTTTTTGGTTCCGGCCATCATTGGGCTCATTCTATTGTTTGGCTTTTTGAAAAAGGTACCGTTGTTTGACACCTTTTTATCGGGGGCCAAAGAGGGTATGCACGCCACAGCTTCCATACTGCCGGCATTGGTGGGGCTCATTACCTCAGTAACCATGCTGAAGGCGTCGGGGGCATTGGATTTGTTTACCGCCGCTTTGCAGCCGGTGGCCCGTTTTTTAGGCTTACCGGCCGAGGTGATGCCCCTAACGCTGCTGCGCCCCATTTCCGGCAGCGGATCCATTGCATTGGTGGATCAAATTTTAGGCCAAGTGGGGCCGGATAGCTTTGCGGGCCGTGTAGCGGCAGTGATGATGGGTTCCACCGAAACCACTTTTTACGCCGTCGCCGTTTATTACGGAGCGGTTGGGGTTAAAAAAATGCGGCATACCATCCCTTCTGCTTTGGCAGCAGATGTATCCAGCTTTTTACTATCCGCCTTGGTGGTGCGTTTTTTATTTTACCGGTAAATTGCCGTCTGTCAAATATTGTTGGTTGATTCAAAAAATATCTGTAATAACGAGCGTTTCTTCTTGTTTGATAGGCTTGCTATATGGCGAGAAGAACATAATTAAGAATTTCTGGAAAACCCAGCTCCCGCTTGATATGGCCCATTGACAGACCCAACCCGCTGAGTATAATAAAAATAGCAATTAGCCGGATCTAATTAGTAGAACCTAATTACAGTTGCCGGCATAGTCGTGCTTTTCGGTAGTTGGAGGGATAAAATGCGAACAGTATGCGATTTAAAGCCGGGAGAGGCCGGAACGGTGGTAAGTATAGGATGCACGGGAGCACTGCGCCGCCGGATTATTGATATGGGAATTACCCCCGGGGCAGTGATTATCATGCGTAAAATGGCGCCGTTTGGCGATCCAATTGAGATTAATGTGCGCGGGTATGAGTTGAGTATCCGCAAATCGGAAGCAAAAGAAATTGCAATTGAAGAACAAAAGCACAAGCAACGGGAGGGCAGGCATGGCCGTAGTAAAGGATAAAGAAAACGAAGCAGCAGGCAACGCTGGGCAAAGCTGGCAAAAAAAGCGGGTGGAACAGCGCACCTTGCATTTTGCGCTGGCGGGAAATCCCAATTGCGGAAAAACAACGCTGTTTAATCAGCTGACTGGCAGCAGCCAATATGTGGGCAACTGGCCCGGTGTAACGGTAGAAAAAAAGGAAGGACGGGTAAAAAACAGCACGAGGCCGGTGAGCGTGCTGGATCTACCGGGTATTTATTCCCTTTCGCCTTATTCTCCAGAAGAAATTGTTACCCGCAACTGCTTGATTGAAGAGCATTTGGAACTCATTATTGATATTGTAGACGCCACCAACATAGAGCGCAACCTTTACTTAACCACCCAGCTTGCCGAACTGGGGTGCCCGATGATTATTGCGCTCAATATGATAGATTTGCTGGAAAAACGAGGAGACAAAATCGACTGCCAGCAATTAGAAAAGGAGCTTGGCATACCGGTGGTGCCCATCTCCGCCAGCCGCGGTATTGGCCTGGATGAGCTGATGCAGCGAGCCGTTGCCTATGCCGAACGCACCAAAAAGGCCGAGGTGCGCAATATCTATAGCCCAGATGTGGACATGGTGTTGCAGCAAATTGAAACGCAACTAGAGCAGGTGCAGGGCAAGCAGGATGTTAACGGCCGATGGACTGCAGTAAAAGTGTTTGAAGGGGACAGTTTAACGCAAAAGAGCTTGGCGCTAAAGCCGGAGCAAGAGCAAAAAATAGAGCGCCTGAAACAACAAATTAAGACCACCCGTTATGTGGATAGAGAAATGATTATTGCCGATCAGCGTTACCGTTATATTTGCGCCGTATGCGCCAAGGTGGTGCAAAAAGGGCACGCCCAGGGATTTGTGACCCTTTCGGACAAGATCGACCGGGTAGCGACCAACCGCGTGTGGGCTTTGCCGGTGTTTTTGCTGATGATGCTGTTCATCTTCTTTATTACTTTCGGGCCGTTGGGCAACGCCTTGAAGGAAGGAATGGAGTGGCTCATTGGTGAGCAGCTTGCTCAGCTGGTGACCCAATGGATAACAGCAGCCGGCGCCTCGGAATGGGTGCGCAGTCTATTGGTAGACGGCATTATTGGGGGCGTGGGTTCGGTTATCTCCTTTGCGCCGCAAATTGTGTTGCTGTTTACCTTGTTGTCTATTTTGGAAGATACGGGCTATATGGCCCGGGCTGCCTTCATTATGGATCAGCTGCTGCGAAAAATCGGTCTTTCAGGCCGGGCATTTGTGCCTATGCTGATGGGTTTTGGCTGCACAGTGCCCGCTGTTATGGGAACGCGCACCCTAGAAAACGAAAAGGATAAACGCCTGACGGTGCTTATTACCCCTTTTATGTCGTGCAGCGCCAAAATGCCGGTGTATGCCTTGTTTATCTCTACATTTTTTGCTAGCTATAGCCCGCTGGTTATCTTTTCGATTTATCTGTTGGGCATTGTTGTGGCGGTTCTTTCGGCTTTGTTGTTTAAAAATACTTTGCTCAAAGGGGAGCCAGCCCCCTTTGTAATGGAACTGCCTCCTTACCGTATGCCAACGCCCAAGAGCTTGTGGCTGCATGTTTGGGAACGGTTAAAAGACTTTTTAACCCGGGCGGGCACCATTATCCTGGCCGCTACTATTGTTATTTGGTTTTTACAGTCCTTTAGCCCCAGCCTGCAACCGGTAACCGATAGCCAATCCAGTATTCTGGCAGCTGTGGGAACCTGGCTGGCGCCGGTGTTTACCCTATGCGGTTTTGGCGATTGGCGGGCTTCGGTATCTTTGGTAACCGGCCTTGTGGCGAAAGAGTCGGTAGTAAGCACCATGGCTGTGCTTTACGGCGGAGCGGGCATTGCTCTTACCCAGGTGTTTACCCCGCTGAGCGCTTATGCGTTTATGGTATTTGTGCTGCTGTATACGCCTTGTATTGCCGCTCTGTCGGCTATCCATCGCGAGATGGGCAGTATCAAATGGACCTTGATTACCATTGGCTATCAGTTGGTTGTGGCGTGGTTTGCTTCGGCGCTGATCTATCAAATAGGAACCCTGATAGGCCATTTGATCGGTTAATTGAGAGGAAATCATATGTGGTTGGATTATTGTGTTGGCATTCTTGCCGTTTTCTTTGTGGCCTTTGTTGTTGTTAGGCAGGTAAGGCGTGCGCGGCAGGGAAGTTCCTGCGGCGGCTGCCATAGCTGCGGCAATTGCCGCAGCGGTTGCCATGCAAAGGGCGAGGGTAGAATGTGCGGCGGCCGGTGACATGATCAATGGATGAAAGAAAAAGGCTAAAAGGAACACGAAAACAAAGTGCTTCCTTTTAGCCTTTTTGATTCTGGTGATATTGGTAGTTTTAAGCAAGAGAATCAGATTGCGTTACAGTGGATATTCTACGGCTCGGCCTTGGGCCAGGCTGGCGGGCACATCCAGCACCCGCTGATTGCGGGAACCGCGAAAAGGCAGCGTTAAGGTCTTTTCTTTGAGCAAAAAAGGCCCGTCAATGAGGATGTCGGTTTGCTCCAGCAGATTTTGCCAGCCGGGCTGTTGGCCCGCCCCGGCCAACAGCTGCTCAAAAGTATAGCCGGTGTAAGTGACCACATTGAGCCCCAGGGCGTGCACTTCTGTGGCCAGTTCCGCTAGGCCGGGAGCTTGGGCAAAGGGATCCCCACCGGACAAGGTAACGCCGCTGAGAAGGGGGTTCTTTTTAACGGCCTCTATAATATTCTCTACGCTGCTGTCATAGCCGCCGCTGGGATCGTGGGTATTGGGATTATGGCAACCGGGGCAGTGGTGGGGGCACCCCTGGGCAAAAACCACAAGCCGGATACCGGGCCCGTCTACAATTGATTCGCGAATAACGCCTGCCAATCGGAGATGCGTCATACCATCGCCTTCCTGTCCTATCAAAATAAAAATACCGGGGATTCGCCGCTGCTTTGTGCAAATCCCCGGTGCAAAGGAATTGTTTAAATGCGCTCCATATCGCCCATACCGGTGCCTAAAGAATGCTTCACACGATCGTTTACCTCGGCAAGCTTGGCATCGTTAAAGTGATCCAAAGTACCCACCAGGTAGCCGGTAATACGGCGAATACGTTCAAACGACGGCTGGCCGTCGGCCTCGGTGCGGCCGCATTGGGGGCAAACGTCGTTGATAATGCCCGTATAGCCGCACACGGGATCCCGATCCACCGGATGATTGATGGAACCGTAACCGATGCCTGCTTCCTTCATACAACGGATGACCTGCTCAAAGGCTTCTAAATTCTGTGTGGGATCGCCGTCCAGCTCTACATAGGTGATATGGCCGCCGTTGGTTAAGGCGTGGTACGGCGCCTCCAATTTTATTTTGTCCCAGGCGGAAATATCGTAGTAAACAGGAATATGGAAGGAATTGGTGTAGTAATCCCGATCGGTTACGCCGGGGATGCGGCCAAAGCGGGCCACATCTTTGCGGGTAAAGGTGCCAGAAAGCCCCTCGGCCGGCGTGGCAATCAAAGAAAAGTTCATATTATATTTTTCGGTGGCCTCGTCCATACGGCGGCGCATGTAGCCTACAATTTCCAGCCCCAGGTTTTGGGCCTCTTTGCTTTCGCCGTGGTGGTAGCCGGTTAACGCTTTTAAGCATTCGGCCAGGCCGATAAAGCCCATTGTGAGGGTGCCGTGCTTGAGCACCTCGCGCACCTCGTCGTCGGGCTTCAATTTATCAGAATCCAGCCAAACGCCCTGCCCCATCAAGAAGGAGTAGTTACGCGCCTTTTTCTTCGCCTGGATTTCGTAGCGTTCCAATAGCTGATCGATAATCAGATCAATTTTATGATCCAACTGCTCAAAGAAAAAGTCGATATTGCCGTTGCTAAGAATAGCCAGACGAACTAAGTTAACCGAAGTAAAGCTCAGGTTGCCGCGGCCGTTCATAATCTCGCGGCTGGGATCGTAATGATTGGCGGCAACGCGGGTGCGGCAACCCATGTAGGCAATTTCGGTTTCAGGGTGGCCGGGCTTGTAATATTGCAGGTTAAAAGGAGCATCGATAAAAGAAAAGTTGGGGAACAGGCGCTTGGCGCTAACCCGGCAGGCAAGTTTAAACAAATCGTAATTGGGTTCGCCGGGATTATAATTGATGCCCTCTTTTACACGGAAAATGTGAATGGGGAAGATAGGCGTTTCTCCATTGCCTAAACCAGCCTCATTGGCCAGCAGCACATTTTTGATGACCATACGGCCTTCCGGGGAGGTGTCTAGCCCATAATTCAAGGAACTAAAGGGCACCTGAGCCCCAGCGCGGGAATGCATGGTGTTCAGATTGTGAACCAACGCTTCCATCGCCTGATAGGTGGCGCGGTCGGTATCCTTTGCGGCATGGTCAAAGGCAAATTTCTGCGCGTGAGTAGCCACATCGGCCCCGTACCGATCCGTTAACAGGGCAAGTTCAGCGCGCATATAGTCTTCGCCGTCTTCCAGCTTGGCACAGCTGCCGCTTTGCGCCTCAGCCTGTTGTGTTAGTTGCCGAGAGGCGCTGTCGGCGTCTTCTTCGTCAGCCAGCAGTTCCAGCGCCCGGGCCAGGTTTTGCCGGTAAAGCCGGCGATAGGTTTTAGCCACGCCTTTGGCCAAAGCATAGTCAAAGTTGGGAATACTTTGCCCGCCGTGCTGATCGTTTTGGTTGGCCTGGATGGCAATGCAGGCCAAAGCGGCGTAGCTGGTAATGTCGTTGGGTTCGCGCAAAAAGCCGTGGCCAGTGCAAAAACCACCGGTAAACAACTTGTCTAGATCAATTTGGCAGCAAGTGGTGGTTAAGGTGAGAAAATCCAAATCGTGAATATGAATATCCCCCTCCCGGTGGGCCTTAGAATGCTCCGGCTTGAGGATATACATCTCGTAAAACTGCTTGGCGCTTTCTGAACCATACTTGAGCATGGTGCCCATAGGGGAATCGCCGTCTATATTGGCGTTTTCACGCTTAACATCGCTATCTTTGGCGGCTTTAAAGGTTAAATCCTCCAAGGTTTTCATCAGGCGGGTATTCATTTCGCGAATGCGGGTACGCTCGGCCCGGTATAGGATATATTCTTTCGCCGTGCGGGAGTGGCCGCTTTCAATCAGGGTGCGCTCCACAACATCTTGTATATGCTCTACAGTAGGGGGATTGGTGCTAGCTTCAGCTTCCAGCTGGTAAACCACCTGTTCCGCCAGAGACTGCGCCTCTTGGTAATCGTGCCCCCCTATGGCTTGTGCAGCCTTGTAAATAGCGTCGGCAATTTTTTCTTGGTGAAAAGTAACGGTGCGCCCGTCGCGCTTGGTAATGGTTTGGATCATGCAGGAGCCTCCCTCTATTGGTACACTACATCTTGTGTCTCATTTTACAACGTCAAAAATTATAGACCATATGTAGGGGGGTGTCAATAGCGGGATTTGTAAAAACAAGGAATGTAATTACAACGTGTTATTTTTAAGACGCGGGCAAAAACCCGTTGATATAGGCGGTGCGGGGCTTGGCGGCATATAAACACTATTTGGTTTTTATTAAAATATTTTTTGCCCAGCGGATGTCCTCACGTGAAATGCTTCCCATCAAGAATAAAGAAGTGAAATAGCAAAGGCAAATGCAGGCAACCAAAGCGATAAGCGGCAGCGGCGAAGAAAACCAGGCGGGTTCTGTGCGAACAATCCACATCGCCAGTAACCCGGGGGCGCTTACAGCCAGCAGTGGCTTTAATATCCAATCCCCCACTTTAAGGCGCAGCCCCGTTACCTTTAACAGCCGGGCGATACTTAGTGTAGAATTGAGCAGCTCGCTGGTAAAGATAACCACAATGAGCCCGTAAATGCCCAAAAGGGGCAAAAGGCATAAGATCAGGATCACCCGTGTGAAGGAATCAATAAGATTATAAGAAAGATAACGCAGCTGTTCATTGAGCCCTTTGAGCATACCATCGGCGACGCTGTCTAAATACATGAGGGGGATAACGGGCGCCAGCAGGCGGATGTAGCCGCCGGGCTGACTGTCGTGGTAAATGAGCTGGCCGATTTGGTCGGCAAACAGCAAGAGCACGCCCATCACCAAAATGGAAAATAATAGGGTAATTTGAAAGGAGCGCCCGGCAATATAGCGAATATTACGTTTGTGGTGTACGGCGTTGGCCTCCGACAGTTCGGGGATGAGCAGCATGGAAAAAGAAGAAAGAAAGGCCGAGGGGAAGGTAATAACCGGCATTACCATGCCGGTAAGCATACCGTAACCGGCTAAGGAGGCCTCTGCCGAGGCGCCGCTTTTTTTCAGCCCGCGGGGAATCATCATATTCTCTACGGTGGAAAGGCCGGAACGCAGGCAGGAACTGGCGGTAACGGGCAGAGAAACCGACAGAATCTTTTTGATAACGCCTTTTTCACGGCTGTGCTGGGCGCTGCGGCGCAGGGCGCGGCTATCTTGCCAGTATAAGAGAAAGGAATAGGCGCAAGAAACGATTTCGGCCAGTGTGGTGCCCAGCACAATGGCGCAGCAGGCATACTCCAGCCCTTTGGGTGCAAGACTGCCTATCAAACAGGCAAAAACAGCAATTTCAATTCCTTGTTCAAGCAGTTGCTCGCTGGCGGTTTTCAACACCTTGCGCACACCGTAAAAATAACCGCGTAAACAGGCTGAAACCGCCATAAAGGGCAGGCTGGGGGCAAGAATCTGCAAAGGCAGCACAGTGCGCGCATCGCCCACCAGAACGCCGCCGATATAGCCGGCGCCAAAAAACAGGGCGAGCCCAGCCGCAATGCTTAACAAAAGGCTCAGCAGAAGGCAATAAAAAATAACAGTGCGCGCACGGCCGGGTTGCTTTTCGGCTAAGGCATCAGTAACTAAACGGGTTACCGTCAGGCTGATGCCCGCCGTGGCGAAAGTAGTGGCGAAAAAATAGACCGTTGTTACCAACTGATACAGCCCAACGCCTTCGGCACCAATTTGGTTAGACATAAAAACACGAAAGGAAATACCGATGGTGCGCGAAAGTAGGGTGGCGCAGGTGAGCAACAGGGTGTTAAACATAAAGGTGCGTTTTTGCACAGTGCTGTTTCATCCTTTCCTGAGGCCGTAAAGAGAGCAGCAAAACGGCGTGAGCTCCCCCAACCGGCCCAACCGCGGCATCTTAATTTCGAGATGTCTCTTTGAAAATATATGCGTGTCCGGGGGCAAAAAGTCTCAAAAACATACCGGCGCTTTTTCTGCGCACCCTCTGGATATGCGCTGGGGGTTTGTGGTAGAATGGCTGATAAGATGGAACAGGGTGGTTGGGCCCTTTCTGAAAAAGGAGGATACGATGCAGAATTTAGAGAGGCCGATTACAGCACAGGAATTTAACGAAGTTTTTGCCATCATGGATGAAGCGTTCCCCGATAACGAAAAGCGCACGCGGGAGGATCAAGCGGCGCTGTTAGAACAGAACGCCTATCGTATTAAAACGGTAAAAAGCCAAAGCGGAAAAATTATGGCTTTTTTGGCTTATTGGCAATTGGACGGCTATTGCTTTGTGGAGCATTTGGCCGTTAGCAAAGAAATGCGGGGAGGCGGCACCGGCGGCGCGTTGATGAAGGAATTCTTGCAACAAAGCCAGCCTGTGGTGCTGGAGGTGGAGCCGCCGGACAATGACATAGCAGCCCGCCGCATCCGCTTTTATGAGCGCCTGGGCTTTCATTTAAACAGTTTTTCTTATCGGCAGCCGCCCATGCGCAACGGTAACGCATGGCTTCCTTTGTTCATTATGAGTTACCCGAAACCGCTTTCTAACAGTGAATTTTGTGCAGTAAAGCAGCAGCTGTACCACACGGTGTACGGCGTAGAGCAGGCATAACTATAGAAATAGGGATTTGCGCAGAAAAGAAGGTTTTCATTTTCTTTTTTTGGCTTTGCTTTCCGAAATGGGTATAGTATAATGGTGAATAAGTGGGCAATGGAAATAGAGGCATTTTTTCTTTTTGCCGTAAAGTGTGATTGAAATGGAGATTATTGGAAGGGAGTAGGATTGGATATGGGCTATCGCATTATCACAGACTCTACCGCAGACTTATCGCCGGAACTGGTTGCAGATCTGGGGGTAGAGGTTATTCCTATGGAATTCTCCCTGGAAGGGAAAAATTATTTTAACTATCCCGATGAGAGGGAACTAAGCTCCAAAGATTTTTATGATATGTTGCGCAATGAAAAATCGGCGACTACGGCTCAAGTGACGGCGGCGCGCTTTGAAGAAATTTTTGAGCCGTTTTTGCAAGCGGGAGAGGATGTTCTATACATCGCCTTTTCCTCCGGCTTGAGCGGCACCTATGAATCGTCGGTGATGGCGCTTCGGGCGTTGCAAGAGAAATATCCAGATAGAAAGATGTTTTCAGTAGACTCCCTTTCCGCTTCTATGGGAGAAGGGCTGTTGGTATATCATGCCGTGATGCGCCAGCGGGAAGGAATGACCATAGAACAGCTGCGCGACTGGCTGATGGAAAACCGCCTGCATCTTTGCCATTGGTTTACGGTGGATGATCTAAACCACTTAAAGCGAGGCGGGCGCATATCTTCGGCCACAGCGTTGTTGGGCACGATGCTGGGGATTAAGCCGGTGCTGCATGTGGATGACGAGGGGCACTTAATCAATGTGGGCAAGGTGAGAGGCAGGCGCCAATCCATTGCCGCCTTGGCGGACAATATGGAAAAAACCTGCGTTAATCCCCAAGATCAAACCATCTTTATCAGCCACGGCGACTGTTTAGAGGATGCCCGCACCTTGGAGGAAATGGTAAAAGAGAGATTTCATGTAAAGCGGGTGTATATCAACCCCATTGGCCCGGTGATTGGTGCGCATTCGGGCCCGGGTACAGTGGCTCTATTTTTCTTGGGAACCAAACGGTAACAGCGTATCAAGCAGGGCCGCCGCGCGCTGAATGCAAGTGCGGCGGCCCTGCCTTTTGAGGCGAAAATAGACAAAAGGATGGAGGGGCGGTATGTTTCGCCTGGCACGGTTTTTGCGGGATTTTAAAAAGCAGGTTATCCTAGGCCCGCTATTTAAGCTGACGGAAGCGATATTTGAATTAATTGTTCCGTTGGTTATGGCGCAAATTATAGATGTAGGCATCGAAAACGGCGATAGGGGCTATGTTTTGCGCATGGGCGGCGTGCTTTTGCTGTTGGGGGTTGTAGGGCTGTGCTGTGCGCTGGTTTGCCAGTATTTTGCCTCTGTGGCCTCACAAGGCTTTGGCACCAAGCTGCGCAACGCCTTGTTTGATCATATTAACAGCTTTTCTCACGCAGAAATTGATAAGTTCGGCACGCCTTCTTTAATAACCCGTATGACGAATGATATCAACCAACTGCAATATGCGGTAGCTATGCTGATACGCCTGGTGGTGCGCGCGCCCTTTTTGGCAATAGGCGCTTTGGTGATGGCGATTTCCATCGATTGGAAGCTCTCGTTGGTATTTTTGGCCGCCGTTATTTTAATTGTAATCGTGTTGTATTTGGTTATGGGCAAGGCGGTGCCCTTTTACCGGCAGCTGCAAAAAAAGCTGGATAAAATTTCATTGATAGCAAGAGAAAACTTAGAGGGCAACCGGGTAATCCGCGCTTTTGCAAAGCAAGACGCAGAGAAGACCCGCTTTGCCGCCGCCAGCGAAGATTGCGCCGCAACCGCCATCCGGGTGGGCAAAATATCTGCCCTGCTTAACCCAGCCACAACGGTTATCATCAATGTGGGGATTCTGGCGGTTGTGTGGTTCGGCGCCGGCCGGGTAAACGAGGGCGATTTACTGCAGGGGCAAATTATCGCCCTGGTTAATTACATGATGCAAATCCTTTTGGCGCTGATTGTGGTGGCCAACTTGGTGGTTACCTTTACCAAGGCGTCGGCCTGCGCCACCCGTGTTAACGAAGTGTTTGATACGTCGCCCAGCGTTACCGATCAACCCGGCGCTCACAGGGAGGAACCTGCGCCCGGTACAAAGCGGGATGCGATTTGCTTTGACAATGTAAGCTTTGCTTATGTGGGCGCTGAGAAGCCGGAAGAAGAGGATAAAGAGGAAAAATACGCCCTACGCGGCCTATCGTTTACCGCCGCGCCGGGCGAGACCATCGGTATTATCGGCGGAACCGGCTCGGGTAAATCCACCTTGGTAAATTTGATTCCCCGATTTTATGACGTTACCCACGGCGCTGTGCGGGTAGACGGGCAGGATGTGAGAACTTACCCGTTAGAGCTATTGCGCAGCAAAATCGGCATGGTTCCCCAAAGGGCTACCTTGTTTGCGGGCACCATAGCAGATAATCTGCGTTGGCGCAAACCCGACGCCACAGAAGAAGAGATGGAGCGGGCGCTGAAAATTGCCCAAGCTTGGGAATTTGTGCAAAAGCTGCCGGATGGATTGCTGGCGCCGGTAACCCAGGGTGGGCGCAACTTTTCCGGCGGGCAGCGCCAGCGCCTTACTATCGCCCGCGCATTGGTGGGCGAGCCGGAAATCTTGATTCTTGACGACAGCGCCAGCGCCTTGGATTTTGCCACCGATGCGGCCCTGCGGCGCAGCATTAAGGAAGAGACCAAAGGTATGACGGTGTTGATTGTGTCGCAACGGGCCAGCTCTATCCGCCGTGCGGATCAAATTATTGTGTTGGACGACGGGGTTCCGGTGGGCATTGGTAAACATGAACAGCTGCTGGATAGCTGCCAAGTTTACCATGAAATCTGCCTTTCTCAGTTAAGCGAACAGGAGGCGAGGCGTTGATGAACCGAAAATTACTCATGCGCCTATTGGGTTACACCCGTGCATACCGCGTTTATTTGATAGGCGCCTTTGTGTGCGCGGTGCTCAGCGTATCCGCCAGCTTGTTAGGGCCCATTTTGGTGGGGCGCGCCATTGATCAAATGTTGGGCGCCGGCCGGGTGGATTTTGCCTCCATTGTGCAAATCCTTTTTTGGTTTGGCGCTTCTATTGCCGCAAGCGCGCTTTTTCAGTGGGTGATGAGTTTATGCACCAATATTGTGGTGCACCGCACCGTGCGGGATCTGCGCTGCGAGGCTTTTAATAAGCTAAACGGCGTTGCGCTGCGTTATATTGATTCTAACGCCCACGGAGATTTGATGAACCGGCTGATAAACGATATTGACTTTGTCGCCGACGGACTGTTGCAAGGCCTTACACAGCTTTTTACCGGCATTATTACCATTGTGGGCACTTTGTTATTTATGCTGTCGGTCAACGCGCTGATCACCCTGGTGGTGGTGCTGGTGACGCCGCTTTCTTTGTTTGTGGCGTCCTTTATTGCAAAAAAGACCAACAATATGTTTAAAGAGCAATCCCGCACCCAAGGGGAGCTGGGCGGCTATGTGGAAGAAATGCTGGGCAATCAGAAGGTGGTGAAAGCCTTTTCATATGAGCAGCGCTCTGCGCAGAAATTCCGCGAAATCAACGCCCGGCTGTATCAGTGCGGCCAAAAGGCGCAGTTTTTTTCCTCCCTTTCCAACCCCTGCACACGGTTTGTTAACGGCATTGTGTATGCGGCGGTAGGCGTGGTAGGGGCGCTAAGCGCCATCAGCGGCTGGATTACAGTGGGGCAGCTCTCTAGCTTTTTGACCTATGCAAACCAATATACCAAGCCCTTTAACGAGGTGACGGCGGTTATCACCCAGCTGCAAACTGCCTTCGCTTCCGCGCAGCGGGTGTTCGGTATTTTAGATGAGCCGATGGAAACACCCGATAAGCCCAACGCCCGGGTGCTAAAGGATTGCCAAGGCCGTGTGGCGGTGCAGCAGGTGTTTTTCTCTTATCAGCCCCAGCGCCCGTTGATTGAGAATTTTAATTTAACGGTGGAACCGGGGCAGCGCATCGCCATCGTGGGTCCCACGGGTTGCGGCAAAACCACTCTAATCAATTTGCTGATGCGCTTTTATGACGTGGATGCCGGGCAGATCTTGGTGGAAGGCACACCGGTGCAAGATATCACACGAAATAGCCTGCGCAGAATGTTCGGCATGGTGCTGCAAGATACCTGGCTGTATTCCGGCACCGTGCGGGATAATATCGCCTACGGGCGGCCGGACGCAAGCATGGAGGAGATTATGGAAGCGGCGAAAAAGGCGCACGCCCACAGCTTTATTATGCGCCTGCCGCAAGGGTACGACACTGTGTTAACCGAAGACGGCGGCAATTTATCTCAGGGGCAACGCCAGCTGTTATGTATCGCTAGGGTTATGCTGGTGGATCCGCCCATGCTGATTTTGGACGAGGCTACCAGCAGCATTGATACGCGAACCGAGATCCGCATACAAAAGGCCTTTGATCATATGATGCAGGGACGCACCAGCTTTATTGTAGCGCACCGGCTGTCTACCATCCGCGAGGCGGATAAGATACTGGTTATGGATAGCGGCCATATTGTAGAGCAAGGCAGGCACGAAGAGTTGCTGGCCAAGGGCGGCTTTTACGCCAAACTTTATAACAGCCAATTTGCCGCAGAGGCATAGCGCACCGGGCATGAACCCAGCTCCCCCCGCATACCTTACAGAGTAAGGGAACGGGGGGAGCTTTTTGATGGAAGCCGTATTGCGCTGGGCGGAGCATATCAGCGAAGCTATCAATCAAGTGGTGTGGGGGCCGGCCATGCTGGCCTTTCTATTGCTGGTGGGGCTGCAGTTTAGTTTGCGCACCGGCTTTTTTCAGTTCCGCTGCGCGCGGTTGTGGCTAAAAATGACTTTAGGCAAGCTGCTGGGCACAAGAAAAAAAGTAAAAAAGGCGCGCCTTGTTGGCAAGGATGCAGGCCGCGAAGAGAAGAAGGCGATTTCGCCCTTTCAAGCCATGAGTACCGCTCTGGCAGGCGCCATCGGCACAGGCAACATCGTGGGGGTGGCCACCGCTATTACCTTAGGAGGGCCGGGAGCAATTTTTTGGATGTGGGTGGCGGCGGTGCTGGGTATGATGACGGTGTATGCGGAAAATTTATTGGGTGTTAAATACCGAGTGCGCAATGCCAAGGGGCAATGGGTGGGCGGCCCCATGTACTATATTGAAAACGGTTTGCACTGCAAGTGGCTGGCAGTTGTCTTTGCTGTGGCCTGCACACTGGCGACCTTTGGCATTGGCAATATGACCCAGGCCAATTCGATTGCCGCCGCATTGCAAGAAACCTTCGCCCTACCGCCCGCTGTTACCGGCATCGTGCTGGCGGTATTGGTGGGCTGCATCATTTTCGGAGGTATTGGACGTATTGCAAAAGTGACCGAAAAAATCGTGCCGTTTATGGCGTTGTTTTATCTGGTTGGGGGGCTGGTGGTCATCTTTGCCCATGTGGATCGCATTCCTTCGGCGGTGCAATCTATTTTTCAACAGGCATTTAGCTTGCAGGCAGCCGCCGGCGGCGTGGGAGGAACCGTTATGCAGCAGGCTGTGAAGTATGGCATTGCGCGCGGGGTATTTACCAATGAGGCGGGGTTGGGCAGCTCGCCCATCGTTCACGCCGCAGCAGATGCGCAGGAACCGGCGGAACAGGGAATGTGGGGCATTTTTCAAGTTTTTTTAGATACCATCGTGATGTGCACCGTAACTGCGCTATGCTTATTGACCGCTGGTGTGTGGGAACCTGGCAAAGATGGAGCCGCCATGAGTACGGCGGCTTTTGCCACGGTGTTCGGCAGAATGGGGGCGGTCTTTGTAGCGGTCTCGATCACATTGTTTGCCTTTGCCACGTTAATCAGCTGGTCTTATTATGGAGAGAGGGGGCTGGCCTATTTGGCTGGTGAAAAACCAGTGGCAGTGTATAAAGCTTTATATGCCATAGCGGCCGCCTTTGGCTGTGCGATGAACTTGCGGCTGGTTTGGAGCATTGCAGATTGTTTTAATGGATTGATGGCCATCCCAAACCTTGTGGCGCTTTTGCTTCTTTCTGGCCAAGTGGTTGCAGAAACCAAGCGTTACTTGCGCAAGAAAAAAGATGGACAATAAATTCTCAAGAAGAATAAAAGCCGCTATTCTTTAATTTTTTGCTATAAATAGCATTTTCTTTATGCAAAAAGCTGATTTTTCGCATTTTATTTTGCAAAACCTTCGTGTATAATGGGGAATCGTCGGGCAGAGCACACACGTTTTGCCGGGCGCGGGATCGCTTCGCCCATGGCGGGGAAAATATGGAGGTTTGCAGAATGCGGTTGTTTCAGGTTCAAAAATTGCTTAGGGGTTCGCAGCCGGTGGGTGCGCTGCCCAGCGAACGGGATGTGCTGGCTAGAACGATACATATCGCCTGGCCTTCTATTTTGGAATCCTTTTTGGTCAGCCTGGTGGGCATGATCGATACGGTAATGGTCAGCGGCTTGGGCACTTATGCCATAGCTGCGGTGGGCCTTACCACCCAGCCAAAGTTTATTGGGCTGGCTATTTTTTTATCGCTCAACGTGGCGGTTTCAGCGTTGGTGGCCCGGCGGCGGGGAGAAAACGACCGGGAAAGCGCCAATAAGGTGCTGGCCCAGGCAATTGTAATTGTGTTGCTGCTCACCCTTGTTATCAGCGTGCTGTGCGTCGTATTCGCCGATCCCATCATACGCATGGCGGGTTCGGCAGAAGATACCCATGCCGATGCAGTGTCTTACTTTCGGGTGATTATGGGCGGCATGGTGTTTAATGTTTTAAGCTTGGTGATTAACGCCGCCCAGCGGGGGGCGGGCAACACCAAGATAGCCATGCGCACCAACATTGTGTCTAATCTGGTGAATATGCTGTTTAACTATTTGCTCATCGAAGGGCACTTTGGCTTTCCACGCTTGGGGGTAACGGGTGCGGCGGTGGCCACGGTAATCGGCACCGTATTTGCCTGCGGTATGAGCATCGCCTCCATCTTGCGCAAAGATAGCTTTTTGGATATACGCTTGGCAAAGCACATTCGCTTTGATAAAAAAACATTGGGCACGATTGCAAATATCGGTTCCAGCACCCTGGCAGAGCAGGTGTTTTTGCGCATCGGCTTCTTGATTTATTCCATTATTGTGGCTAATTTGGGCACCGTGGCCTTTGCTGCCCATCAAATCGGCATGAACCTGATGAGCATCTCGTTCTCTTTTGGAGATGGGCTGTCAGTGGCGTCGGTTACTTTGGTGGGCCAAAGCCTGGGTGCAAAACGCCCCGATATGGCCAAGGTGTACGGCGGCGTGTGCCAGCGGCTGGGCATTGTGTTCGCCGTTGTTTTGTCTATTATTTTCGTCAGCTTGGGCAGGCCTATCTTTTCTTTGTTCTCTAATGAGGAAGCTATACTAAGCTATGGCGAAATGATCATGTCGTTGCTGGCCGTGGTGGTATTTTTGCAAATTTCGCAAGTGGTATTTTCCGGCTGCCTGCGCGGCGCAGGAGATACGCGCTATACGGCGCTGGTGTCGCTCATCAGCGTGGCGGTTGTGCGCCCAGGGCTGGGGTGGCTGTTTTGCTATCCGCTACAATTGGGGTTATTCGGCGCGTGGCTGGGGCTTGCGGTGGATCAGATGGTGCGCTTTTTGATGACTTGGGTTCGTTTTCGCAAAGGAAAATGGACGAGCATCAAAATTTAATCGGCTTCATCGGCCGTTTGCCTCTCGTTTTTGTAAAGCGGCGGCATGACGAAAGAGAAATCAGCAACCAAGAAATATTTCTGCCGGCGCACAAAAAACGGTCGTTCGGTAGGCAGCGGGCCTAGGCTATGTTATAATAACGGCATGGGCCGGGCAGGATAATGAAAAGCTGCTGGCTGCCGGTGAAACGGCAAGAGGGGGAAGCCAATGAAGCGCTATGGTGTTTTTGACATTGTGGGCCCGGTAATGGTGGGGCCCTCCAGTTCCCATACGGCGGGAGCCGCGCGTTTGGGGCGCATGGTGCGCTATTTGTGCAACGATGAAATTGCTCAGGTTACGTTCCAACTGCATGGATCCTTTGCGCAAACCTATAAGGGCCACGGCACCGATAAGGCGCTGTTGGCCGGTATTTTAGATATTGATTCCGCCGATTACCGGCTGCGGGATTCCTTGGATATCGCGCGGGAAAAGGGGTTGCGCTTTCAATTCCTCACGGCGGATTTGGGCGATGTGCATCCCAATACGGTGCGTTTTTTGCTGACCATGAAGAGCGGCAGAAACATGAGCGTTACCGGCAGCTCTATCGGCGGCGGTAGCGTTGTGATCACCGATATTGACGGGGTTGAGGTTTACTTTTCGGGGGAAAAGCCGATTTTGGTTACTAAGCATACCGATACGCCCGGCGTTATTTCGCACATTACCGCCCTGCTGTATCAATCGCGGCTAAACATCGGCAATATGCGGGTGAATCGGGATGAAGAGAGCGGGGAGGCCTCGATGTATTTGGAGTTGGACGGGCCTGTTGACGACGGTTTGCTGGGGCAAATCCGGGCAATTCCGGGAATAACACGCGCCCTGCTGCTGGATAACCGCCTTTTAGACCCCGGCGAAGCGGCGCTTGGAAGAGAGGTTGCCCATGTTTGAATTGCATATGGAAAAATTAACGGCGCTTTTGCAACGGGAAAATCTTTCGTTGGGGGAATATACCCTGCGCTGTGAGATGGAACAAAGCGGCAAATCCCGCGCCCAAGTGATGGCGCGTATGGAGGGGATGCTGGGCGTAATGCGCCAAGCGGCCGCCGAAGCAACTGAACGGCCGGTGCATTCGGTCAGCGGTCTAACGGGTGGCGATGCTTACCGTTACAACATGTACCGGCAAGGGGGCAAATCCATTTGCGGGCCGGTGATGTCTGCGGCGGTGGCGATGGCGCTGTCCGGCTCAGAGATGAATGCCTCTATGAGCCGCATTGTGGCTTGCCCCACAGCGGGATCCTGCGGCATTGTGCCCGCCGCATTGCTGGCTGTGGCGCAGGAACGGCATAAAACCCAAGAAGAACTGCTTTTGTCGCTGTTTACCGCTGCGGGGATTGGCATTGTTATCGGATCACGAGCCACAGTGGCGGGGGCCGAGGGCGGCTGCCAGGCGGAATGCGGTGCAGCAGCGGCAATGGCCGCCGCCGGGGTAACAGAACTCTTGGGCGGCAGCGCCGATCAGGCGTTTCATGCCGCCGCCATGGCGTTAAAGAACGAAATGGGGTTGGTGTGCGATCCGGTGGCCGGCTTGGTGGAGATCCCCTGTATTAAGCGCAATGCGGCAGGAGCCGCTCTGGCGATTTTAAGCGCCGATTTGGCCTTAGCCGGCGTGCAAAGCCGTATTCCCTTTGGAGAGGTGGTAGACGCTATGCGCGAGGTGGGCGAGGCCATGAGTGATTCTTTAAAAGAAACAGCTCAAGGCGGGCTGGCAGCTACGCCAACAGGCCGGCGGCTACAGCAGCAGGTAACGGCCGCTTCTCAAACGGTTTCACAAGGGCCGATAGCCGATATGATAATTGAGGAAAGCCGGTCATTGTAAGCTTCTGCTGAAAAGCAAATTTTACGCAAATCAAGGAAAACAGGTTTCTCTGTAAGAAGCCATCAATAAAGAAAGGAAAGCGGCTCTGGCCGCGCGGTGACGGTTATGGTTCAATATGGAAAAGGTCAGGTTAGCGACCGAGAGGATATTTTAGATTTTGGCAATTATGTGTTTAGCCAGGCTCACCAGCCCCACGACTTTAAAAAATTGGTGCCCAAATTATACGGTGAAGATAGTCACACAGAACAATATCATTATTTAGCCAAAGAGGATGGCAAAATCAAAGCCATGATCTGCGCCTTGCCCGGGCGTTTGGTGGTGGCGGGGCAGGAACTGAAAACTTCCGGCATCGGCACCGTTTCGGTGCATCCCTATGCCAGAGGCAAGGGGTATATGAAAAAGCTGATGGCAATGGCCGAGGAGGAAATGAAGGCCCAGGGGTGCGATATGGGCGTGCTCAGTGGGCAGCGCCAGCGGTACGGCTATTTCGGCTACGAAAAGGCGGGCGTAGAAGTCAGCTTTTTGGTTACCGCCACCAACCTGCGCCATTGTTGCCGGGAGGAAAGCGAAAAAACCTTTCGCTTTGCGCCGTTAGAAGAGGCTTCGCCTTTTTTGGAGCAGGCATATGAACTATATCAAAGCCTGCTGGTTTGCGGCGCCCGGCCGAAAGCAGAGTTTTGCACCATTTTGCGTTCTTGGCAAAGCGAACCGTTGGCGGTGCTCAAAGATGGGGACTTTGCCGGCTATTTGACGTTGGGCCAAGGAGGAGCGCTTGCCGAATGCGAGCTGATAAACCCCGACGATTACATATGGGTGCTGCAAGCGCTGATGAGAGAAAAAAATTTGCAAGAGTTTCATGTGTTGGCTGCCGCCTACGACACCAGGAAGATCAGCCGTTTGTTGCGTTTTTGTGAGCGGTACACGATAGAAACCAGCGATAATTTTCGTATCTTCCATTACCAGCGGGTGCTGTCGGCGTACCTTGCCCTAAAAAATCAGGTGGCTCCTTTGTATGACGGCAGCCTGGTGGTGGCGATTGAAGGGGAACAACCCCTAAAAATTTCGGTAGCGGGCGGGGCAACATCGGTTTGCCCCACAAAGGAGGCGCCCCAAGTAAAGCTTACGGCTATGGAAGCGGTTCCTTTCTTCTTTTCCCCTATCGATGCCAGACGTTTGCAAGAGCCGGTTCCGGCGGGCTGGCTGCCTTTGCCGCTGTTTTTACCCAAGCCCGATTGCTGCTGAAAGATACGGCGCACAGCTGTGCAGATGTACATAGCAAACTGATTTTGGCTTTTATATTTTCTGTTTGTCTTGCAAAACAGAAAAGAGAGGGAGGATTTTGATATGCAGCATCATACCTTTCACTATAAAACCCGCGATGATTTACAGCGGGAGCTAGAGGCGCTGGGCGTTTCTTTACCGCTTTCTGATAATTTGCAGGTGCTGCGCGAGCCCTTGCAGATAGAAGGCCGAACGCTTGCCAACCGACTTGCCGTGCAGCCGATGGAAGGTTGCGACGCCACGCCGGACGGAGCCCCCGGGGAGCTAACCTACCGGCGTTACCGCCGGTTTGCCCAAGGCGGGGCCGGTATGATTTGGATGGAAGCCGTGGCAGTTTCACAAGAAAGCCGTGCCAATCCCCGCCAGCTGTTTTTACATAACGATAATGTAGATGATTTTGCCCGTTTGGTAGAGGATATCAAAAAAACAGGCCGGCAGGCCAACGGGTTTGAGCCCATGGTGATTGTTCAGGCCACTCATTCCGGGCGTTATTCCAAACCGGAAGGAACGCCCCGGCCGCTTATCGCCTACCAAAATCCCATTTTTGAGGGGGATAAGCCGCTGGATCCCTCCTGCATTTTGCCCGATGACGCATTGATGCGCTTGGAAGAACAATTTGGGCAGATGGCGCGCTTGGCCGAGCAGGCAGGCTTTGATGGAATAGATATCAAATGCTGCCACCGTTATCTGCTGAACGAATTTTTGTCGGCCTACCGCCGGCCCGGGCTTTACGGCGGCAGCTTTGAAAACCGCACCCGCCTGTTGCGCAATTCGGTGGCCAGCGCCCAGGCGGAGGTATCCAGCCGTTGTTTTGTCACCTGTAGGCTCAATATTTACGATGGGTTCCCCTACCCTTACGGCTATGGCGTGGGAACCGATGGTAGTGTGCAGCCTCAACTGGAAGAACCCATCGATTTAGTGGGGATTTTACATAAACAAATGGGTATGAACCTTATTAATATGACGCTGGGCAACCCATATGTCAATCCCCACGTCAACCGGCCTTACGATCGCGGCCCCTATGAGCCGCAGGAGCACCCCTTAGAGGGGGTGGCGCGCATGTTTTCTTGCATTGGCCGGGTGAGCGCCCCCTACCCCGATCTAACGGTAGTGAGCTCCGGGCACTCTTACCTGCGGCATTTGTCGCCCTTGGCTGCCGCCGGCGTGGTAGAAAGTAAAATTGCGTCGGTGGCCGGTTTTGGACGTGAAGCGCTGGCTTACCCCGATTTTGCCAATGATATTTTACACACAGGCGGCTTGGATGCGAAAAAATGCTGCGTGTCTTGCGGCAAATGCTCGCAGCTGATGCGTATGAACCAGGTGGCCGGTTGCGCTGTGCGGGATGCATTTTATTTGGATTTGTTTAGAAAAGCCTCTGCAAAAAAGGAGGAAGCAAAATGAACAAAGTAGCGGCGGTTACCGGATCCCGGCGGGGGATCGGTTTGGGCATCCTGCAAGCGTTGGCGCGTCAGGGCTATCAAACCGTGATGTCGGGAACAGCCAGCTTGGCGGATACCCTCCCCATTTTAGAGCCGTTGCGCCGGCAAGGTCTGGCTGTGGATTATGTTCCGTGCGATATTTCAAAGCAAGAAGATAGAAGCCGCTTTTTTTCATGGATAGACCGGCGGTATGGGCGGCTGGATGTGCATGTTAACAACGCCGGGGTTGCGCCGCTGCAAAGAAACGATGTGCTTGAAATGACGCAAGAAAGCTTTGAACGGGTAGTGGGCACCAATTTACGGGGCACCTTTTTTATGTGCCAGCTTGCGGCCAATTTGATGCTGGATATGAAACAACGCGGGTTAGAGGACTATACCCCGCGGCTCATCAATATTTCTTCCATTTCCTCTTATACTTCCTCGGTCAATCGGGGGGAATATTGCATCTCTAAGGCGGGGGTGTCTATGGTAACCCGATTATTTGCCGATCGTTTGGCCCAGGAAGAAATCCCGGTGTTTGAGGTGTCGCCGGGTATTATCCTTACCGATATGACCGCCGGTGTGAAAGAAAAATATGAGCAGATGATTGCGCAAGGCGTTACCCCCATCCGGCGTTTTGGGCAGCCAAAAGACGTAGCGGACTGCGTGTTGGCTGCTTGCAGCGGTTTGCTGGATTTTGCCACCGGGCAGGTGATCCATGCAGACGGCGGCTTCCATCTGCGGCGGCTGTAAGGCTGTGGCTTTGGGAGGTGTTCTTTTGTGCAAACCATGGAATATGCACAGGGGGCTGTGCGCATCCCGGTTTATGCGTTGGATTGCCTTGTGATTGGTTCCGGCTGCGCGGGGTACAACGCCGCCGATTGGCTGTATGATTTGGGAAGGCGGGATATCGCGGTTTTAACCGAGGGAAAAAATCGCGGTACCTCACGCAACACCGGCAGCGACAAGCAAACCTATTACAAGCTTTCTTTGTCTGGGGCGGATGCGGATTCGGTGCAGGCGATGGCGGACGATTTGTTTGCCGGTGGCGGCATGCACGGCGACTCTGCTTTAGCGCAGGCAGCGGGCTGTGTTCCCTGTTTTATGAAGTTGTGCCAGTTGGGTGTGCCCTTCCCCACCAACCGGTATGGGGAATATGTCGGTTATAAAACCGATCACGATCCCCGGCAGCGGGCTACTTCAGCGGGGCCGCTTACCTCACAAGAGATGACGCAAAGGCTGGAAGCCGCGGTGGAGAGCAAAGGGATCCCCATTTTCGACGGGATGCAGGCGGTGCGCTTACTGGTGGAAGAGAACCGGATTTGCGGGGTACTGTGCGTTGACTTAGCGCGCCAAGAAAAAGACTGCGGCTTTACGGTATTTTGCGCCAACCATGTGATATTGGCCACCGGGGGCCCTGCGGGCGTTTACAAAACCGTGGTTTATCCCCAAAGCCAGGTGGGCGGCACTGGTATGGCGCTGCAAGCAGGGGCCGGGGCTTGTAATTTGGATCAATGGCAGTATGGGCTGGCTTCTTTGCAGTTTCGATGGAATGTTTCGGGCACCTATCAGCAGGTGTTGCCTCGTTATATAACCCAAGCGCCAAACGGGGCGCAAACGGAATGGCTGCCGCAAGCCCTTCCTTCCCCGCAAAAGGCGATGAACCTAACCTTTTTAAAGGGTTACCAATGGCCCTTTGACGCCGCAAAAATAGAGGGCTCTTCCTTTTTGGATTTGCTGGTGTATCAAGAAACCTGCCGCAAAGGCAACCGGGTGTTTTTGGATTATCAAAAGGATCCGGTGGGATTCTCACCGGATTTTGCCGGTTTGGGGGAAGAGGCGGCTTCTTATCTGCGCAATTCAGGGGCGGATATGCCCCTGCCCATCAATAGGTTGGAGCATATGAATCCGGCGGCGGTGGAGCTTTACCGCTGCCATCAAATTGATTTGCACAGCCAAATGTTGGAAATTGGTGTTTGCGCCCAGCACCACAACGGGGGAATCGCAGTGGACGCCGATTGGCAAAGCTCGATACGCGGGCTTTATGTAGCCGGTGAAGCGGCCGGCACTTTCGGCGCGCGCCGGCCGGGCGGTTCCGCCCTGAACGCTTGCCAGGTGGGCGCTATGCGGGCCGCCCAGCATATCGCCTATCATAGCGCGGAAGTTCCGCCCAAGAGCTGGAACAGGGTGCAGGAGCTGATACAGGCGGAGGTTTTGCCTCTATTTTATCAGGTGCAGCAAAGGATGGATGGCGGCGCGCTGGACGTGCAGGCTGCTTGTGCAAGTTTTCGTGAGCGGATGAGCGAGTGCGCCGCTTTGGTGCGGATACCGGAAGAGATGGCGCGGCTGCAAAGTGATATTCAGCAGACTCTTAGCGATTTTTACCAGCCCGGCGCACAGAGCACGGGCGCCCCGGCGCAGTTGCTGCGCGCGTGGGATATTATGATAACCCAGCTGGCGGTGCTGGATGCCATGCAGGCAGCAGCTCCCTATGGCAGCCGGGGTTCGGCTTTGGTTGCCAATGCTAAGGGACGGCAAATTTTGCCCGGCCTGGCCTATCTGCCCGCGTTGCGGGAGGAATGGTTGGACGGCCAAGTGCTGTCTACCCAGTTGAAAAAGCCCGGCGGGCTGGATGGCGGCCCTATCCGGTTTTGCTCAGCGTATGAACCTGTGCGGCCGATGCCCCAGCCGGATCGGTGGTTTGAATCGGTATGGGGGGAATATCGCGCGCGAACGCAGCGATAGGTCACTACCTAGGTGGGTGTCATAACAAGACGGTAAAAAGCTATTTGTGTTGCGGTAGCAGCAAAAAGATAGGAATTTTATAGGTTTCACAATAAAAAACGGCATGCAGGCAGTTGCTTGCATGTCGTTTTTGCCGCTTTGCCGCCGGCGGGCTTTGTACAAAAAACAGGCCGGCCTATTGGGCAGAGCTGCCGTTGTGCTCAGAAGAGGCTGTCGAACTATCACCCGACATTAGGTCGTCGATGCCGGATTCTACCCGGGACATGAGATCTTCGGCGTCGGAGGTGATATCAGAAACAATTTCAGAAATAACGCCGCCGGAGCTTTCGCCCGAAATAACGCCGGGGTTGCTGCTGTCTTTGGAGCTGGTGGTGCTGCTGGCGTTATCGTCGCCGCCACAGCCGGCCAGCAAAGAGCCAACCAACAGCGCCGCCGTCAGGCAGCTGAGCATTTTTTTGCTTTTCATGCTTCTTCTCCTTTATTTGTAGTTAAAAATACCGTATGCAACGGTGTGCTGCATACGGTATTAGTATTTGCCCAACAAAGGGAAAAAACACGCTTGTTTACCGGAATCTACGCGGGTTATACGTTTCATTTGCCATCAGGCGGAGAAAACAAAAACGATTTGTTTTATAAAGAGGCGATAAGCTGTTTTAAGCGCTGCGCCGCTTCTATCGTACGTTGCTGGTCGCCAAAGGCCGTTAGGCGGAAGAAACCCTCGCCGTTTTTGCCAAAGCCTTCGCCGGGCGTTCCCACCACGTTGGCCTTTTGCAGCAATAGATCGAAAAACTCCCAAGAGGATAGCCCGTTGGGGCACTTCATCCATAAGTAGGGGGAATAGGTGCCGCCGGTAAACCAAACGCCGCAGGAGCGCAGGGCTTCGGCGATTACCGATGCATTTTTGCGGTAATAGGCCAGGTTTTCTTGAATTTGGGTTTGTCCCTCCGGCGTAAAGACAGCGGCCGCCCCGCGCTGCACGATGTAGGGCACACCGTTGAATTTGGTGGTTTGCCTGCGCAGCCACATATGGTTTAGCTTAGCTCCCTGTATGCTAAGGGATAGGGGAACAATGGTGTAGCCGCACCGGGTTCCAGTAAAACCGGCGGTTTTGGAAAAGGAACAAAACTCAATAGCGCAATTTTTAGCCCCATCAATTTCGTAAATGCTGCGTGGATGATTTTCGTCGCAGATAAAGGCTTCATAGGCGGCGTCATACAAAATGACCGCTTGGCAATCTTGGGCGTATTGCACCCATTGCGCCAGCTGTTCCTTGGTGTAGGCTGCGCCGGTGGGATTGTTAGGGGAGCAAATGTAGATGATATCGGCGCGCACGGAGGGATCCGGCAGGGGCAAAAAGCCGTTGCTTTCGGTGGCGTTGATATAGCGGATGGCGCGCCCGGCCATTAAGTTGGTATCAACATAAACGGGGTAAACGGGATCGGGAATAAGCACTGTGTTATCGGGGCTGAATAGATCTAAGATATTGCCCAAGTCGCTTTTTGCGCCGTCACTGATAAAAACTTCATCTTCCTCCAACACAATCCCCCGGCCGGCGTAGTAACCCAGCAGCGCCTGCTTTAAAAACGAGTAACCTTGCTCGGGGCCGTAACCGTGAAAGGTATCTTGTTTTCCCATTTCGTCAACCGCCTGGTGCATGGCCTCAATTACAGCGGGGCAAAGGGGAAGGGTTACGTCGCCAATCCCTAAGCGGATAATGTCGGCCGCAGGATTCTCTTTTTGATAGGTGGAAACCCGGTGTGCGATATTCGAAAACAAATAGCTTTCGGTTAATTTGCCGTAGTTTTCGTTGATCTTTGCCATGAACAAATCTCTCCTTGTTTTTAAAAATAGTAACGCCGGTTGCGTTTTTTTCTTTAATCTGAGCAATGGGCGCGCCTGCGCAGCGCAGCTGCCACAAAGTCTCGGAAGAGGGGATGGGGGCGGTTGGGGCGGCTCTTAAACTCGGGATGGAATTGCACGCCCACATAAAAGCAATGCGTGGGTATTTCAACAGCCTCTACCAAGCGGTTATCGGGTGAAGTTCCGGTAATGTGCAGGCCGCGGCTTTCCGCCAGGCCGCGATAGGCGTTGTTGAACTCATAGCGGTGGCGGTGCCGTTCCTGTACCACCGGCTGCTGATAGGCGCGCTCCAGCAGTGAATCGGGGGCCACAGCGCAAGGATAAGCCCCCAGGCGCATGGTGCCCCCTTTGGGCAAATTGCCCTGTTGATCGGGCATCAGGTCGATAACGCTGTGCGCCCCATGGGGGCAAAATTCGCTGGAATTGGCGTCCGGCATGCCTAGAACATGACGGGCGAACTCAATAACCGCCGTCTGCATGCCCAAGCAGATGCCCAAATAGGGCACGTTGCGCTCCCGTGCGTATTGTGCTGCGGCTATTTTGCCTTCAATGCCGCGATCGCCAAAACCGCCGGGCACCAGGATGCCGTCGCAATCCCCCAGCAAATCGGGGGCGGTTTGTTCGTTTACTTCTTCGGCGTCCACCCATTTGATTGCCACCCGGGCGCCGTTGCGATAGCCGGCGTGCTGCAGCGCCTCGGCCACGGAGAGATAGGCGTCGTGCAGGCGGATATATTTCCCCACCAGAGCAATGGTTACGTCCTTATCGCGCCTTGCGATGCTGTTTAACATATCCTGCCAGCTGCTCAGGTCGCAGGGTGGACAATCCAGGTGCAATTCACGACACACAATGTCGGAAAAATGTTGTTGTTCTAGCATAATGGGCGCTTGATAGAGCACGGGGAGGGTAAGATTTTCAATAACACAATCGGGCTTTACATTGCAAAAAAGAGAAATCTTCTGGCGAATATCCTCTTCTAATGGTTCGTCACAACGGGCGACGATGATATCGGGGTTAATACCGATGGCGCGCAGCTCCTTTACCGAATGCTGGGTAGGTTTGGATTTGTGTTCGCCGGAGCTTTTGATATAGGGCACCAAAGTAACATGCATAAATAGGCAATTTTCACGGCCGATATCCAGCGACACCTGACGGATGGCCTCTAAAAAGGGCTGGCTTTCAATATCGCCAATAGTGCCGCCAATTTCCGTGATAACCACATCCGCGCCCGTTTTTTGCCCTACCGAAAAGATGAAGCGTTTTATTTCATCGGTAACATGGGGGATGACCTGCACCGTTTCGCCCAGATATTCGCCGTTGCGCTCTTTGGTTAACACGTTCCAGTACACTTTACCGGTGGTCAGATTGGAAAATTGGTTCAAATCCTCGTCGATAAAGCGCTCGTAATGCCCCAGATCCAAGTCGGTTTCGGCCCCATCCTCGGTAACAAAAACCTCGCCGTGCTGATAAGGGCTCATGGTTCCCGGATCCACGTTAATATAGGGATCCAATTTTTGGGCGGCAATCTTTAGCCCCCGCGATTTTAACAGCCGGCCCAGCGAAGCGGCGGTAATTCCCTTGCCCAAACCGGAAACAACGCCGCCGGTTACAAAAATGTATTTGGTCATTTCTTTTCGCCCTTTCCTGTTTATATTTATGATACCCCCAAGTTTTTGCGGGGCGTTACATACAAAACGAACATCTGCGATTCCTCGTTATAGGATTGCCTTTTCCTTTACAAAAAAGCCGGCCGCCCCCATATCTCGTTTTCACGAAATATAAGGGCGGCCCATTCCGCTTTGTGTCGCATTTCAATTGGCAGCCACGCAATTGCCCCACACGCCGGAAACGGCAAAGCAACCATATGCTTTGTTTCTGCGCATGTAAGAAGGGCAACCTTTCGCGCCTTTGCGAAAGGAAATACCGCGCTACTTTCTCTTTTTTACTTTACATTTAAATCTCTACAAAACCATCGTAAACGGTTTCGGCATTGCCGGTCATATAGACCGTATCGTCAGTGTAGCGGATTACCAAATCGCCGCCCACCAGCTTAACAGTAATATCCTCGTCTTTGTTGCAGTAGCCGTTTTCTACCGCAGCCACCGCAGCTGCGCAGGCGCCGGTGCCGCAGGCCCAAGTTTCGCCGCTGCCCCGCTCCCAAACACGCATTTTCAAGGTGTTTTTATCAATTACTTTAATAAATTCGGTGTTTACCCGCTCGGGGAACAGCTCAGAGTTTTCAAATTCCGGCCCTATTGTTTCAATATCCAACTGATCCACGTTATCCATGAACACCACGCAATGAGGATTGCCCATAGAAACGCAGGTGATGCGGTATTCTTTGCCGCCGATGGTTACCGGTTCGTTGACCACATGGTTTTGAGGCAGAGCCACCGGGATATCCTGGGCGGAAAGCTGCGCCGCGCCCATATCCACACGGATGTTTTTGATTTCACCATAACGGCGGTATGGCTTGAGCGAACGGATGCCGCTGAGAGTTTCTACCGTGATTTCTTCTTTATCCACCATACCGTGGTCGTAAAGGAATTTGCCCACGCAACGAATGCCGTTGCCGCACATTTTGCCTTCGCTGCCGTCACGGTTAAACATGCGCATCTTAGCGTCGGCTACCTTAGAGGGGCAAATTAAAATAACGCCGTCGCCGCCGATGCCGTAATGTCTATCGGCAAAGCGCACACTTAGCCCTTCGGGATTATTGATTTCTTGATTAAAGCAGTTAAAGTAGATATAGTCGTTGCCGCAGGCCTGCATTTTGGTAAAGGCATAGCGCACTTTAGAGGTACGCATATGGTTAATGTCCACCAGTTCGGTGCTCTGCTGAGAATACCGGCTGGTTAAGCAATTGGCCAAAGCGTTGGCGGTATCAATAGAGGTTAGGCAGGGAATATTGCGTTCCACCGCCTTACGCCGGATTTTTACACTGTCGCGGGTGGGAATGCGGCCTTTGGAAGAAGTGGAAATTACATAGTTAATTTTACCGCTTTCAATGAGCGATAAAGTGTTGTGAGTGGAATTTTCATGAATTTTATTTACGACGATGGCATCAATGCCCGCCTCGCGCAGCACCTTGGCGGTGCCGGTGGTAGCGTACAGCACAAACCCCAATTCGGCGTACTTTTTAGCCGTGTCGGCAATTTCGCTCTTATCGACGTCGCGCACGGTGATAAACACGCCGCCGTGCTTCTTCATGTTATAGCCGGCCGCCACAAGGCCTTTGTAAAGAGCCTCTTCCTTTGTGCCCGCAATGCCCAATACCTCGCCGGTGGATTTCATTTCGGGGCCCAGGTGGTTATCCACATTAATAAGCTTTTCAAAAGAGAACACCGGCACTTTAACAGCCACATAGGGCGATTTGCGATACAATCCCGTGCCGTAGCCCATATCCCTTAGCTTTTCGCCCAGCATGCAGCGGGTGGCCAAATCCACCATCGGCACGCCGGTTACCTTGCTGATATAGGGGATGGTGCGGGAAGAGCGGGGGTTCACCTCAATGACATACAGCTCGTTTTCATAGATCAGATACTGGATGTTGATAAGCCCCTGGGTTTGCAGGGAAATCGCCAGGTTTTTCGAGCTTTGGATGATCTTGGCAATCATCTCGTCGTTGATGTTCCAGGCGGGGTAGACGGCGATGGAGTCGCCGGAATGAATGCCGGTGCGCTCCACATGCTCCATAATGCCGGGAATCAAAATATCTTCCCCGTCGCAGATGGCGTCTACTTCCAGCTCAATGCCCATCAAATATTTATCAATCAGCACGGGGTTTTCAATGTTCTGCGCCAGAATGATGGCCATATATTCCTTAATATCGTCGTCGTTAAAGGCGATGATCATGTTTTGGCCGCCCAAAACATAAGAGGGGCGCATTAGCACGGGGTACCCAATCCGGTTGGCCACCTCCAAAGCTTCATCTGTGGTCATCACGGTAAAGCCTTGGGGGCGCTTAATGTGGTGCTCTTCCAGCAGCTCGTCGAAGCGTTCCCGGTCTTCCGCCCGGTCGATACTATCGGCAGAGGTGCCCAAAATGCGCACGCCGCTTTGGCTTAAGAACTTGGTGAGCTTAATAGCGGTTTGCCCGCCAAAGGCCACCACTACGCCGTAGGGCTGCTCTGTTTGAATAATCCCCATTACGTCTTCGTCGGTAAGAGGTTCAAAATACAGCCGGTCGGCGGTGTCAAAGTCGGTGGAAACCGTTTCGGGGTTGTTGTTAACAATTACCACTTCGTAGCCCGCCTGCTTAAGAGCCCACACGCAGTGAACAGAGGCGTAGTCAAACTCTATGCCCTGGCCGATGCGAATGGGGCCGGAACCGAAAACAATTACCGTCTTTTTGCCGGTGGGATGGGCGTCGATAAATTCCTTGGCCTCGTTTTCCTCGTCGTAAGAGGCGTAGAAATAAGGCGTTTCCGCAGCAAATTCCGCCGCGCAGGTGTCAACCATTTTGTAAGCGGGCAGCAGCGGATGGGGGATTTGACAGCCCGATAGACGGGTGACCACCTTATCGGGGTACCCCAAACGTTTGGCTTCAGCATACAGCTCTTGGGTTAAGCTCCCCTGCGCCAAGCGTCGCTCCATATCCACCAGTTTGCAAAGCTTGTGCAGGAACCAACGGTCTATTTTGGTAATGTTGTGTATTTCATCCACAGATACGCCGCGTTTTAAGGCTTCAAACACCACAAACAAGCGCTCATCGTCGCACACATAAAGCTTGCTGTGCAAATCTTTATCTGAAAGCTTTTGGAATTTGGGGGTGTTTAGGCTGTCGTGAGAAATTTCAGCCCCGCGCACCGCCTTCATCATGGCCTCTTCAAAGGTTTGACCGATGGCCATAACCTCGCCGGTGGCCTTCATCTGGGTACCCAGTTGCCGTTTGGCGTATACAAACTTGTCAAACGGCCATTTTGGCATTTTCACCACAACGTAATCCAAGGCGGGCTCAAAGCAAGCCGAGGTGGTGCCGGTAACGGCGTTTTTGATTTCGTTTAGCCGGTAGCCGATGGCGATTTTGGCCGCCACCTTGGCGATGGGATAACCGGTTGCCTTCGAAGCCAACGCCGACGAACGGGACACACGGGGGTTTACCTCGATAACAGCGTACTCAAAACTATCGGGGTTTAGGGCGAACTGGCAGTTGCACCCGCCTTCTACCTTTAAGGCAGAGATAATGTTCAAAGCGGCGGAGCGCAGCATTTGATATTCTTTATCAGCCAAGGTAACCGCCGGGGCGATAACAATACTGTCGCCGGTGTGCACGCCTACGGGATCAAAGTTTTCCATGCTGCACACGGTAATAACATTGCCGGCGCCGTCGCGCATAACCTCAAATTCGATTTCCTTCCAGCCGGAGATACACTTTTCCACCAAAACCTGGGTGATGGGGGAAAGACGCAGCCCGTTGGCGGTAATCTCACGCAGCTCTTCTTCATTGGCTACAATACCGCCGCCGCTGCCGCCCAGGGTGAATGCGGGACGTATAATCAGCGGGTAACCGATTTCGTTGGCAAAGTTAACGGCGCTTTCCACATCGTTGACCACGCGAGAGGGGATAACCGGCTGGCCGATGGCGGTCATCGTGTCTTTAAACATTTGCCGGTCTTCCGCCTTATCGATGGTCTCGGGGTTGGCGCCCAACAGCTGCACGCCATACTCCTGCAAAAAGCCCTCCTTGGCCAGCTGCATTGAAAGGGTAAGCCCGGTTTGGCCGCCTAGGGTAGAAAGCAGGCTGTCGGGGCGTTCTTTTTTAATAATCCGTTTTACGGTTTCCAGCGTCAGCGGCTCGATATAAATTTTATCGGCCATGGCGTTGTCGGTCATGATGGTGGCGGGGTTGGAGTTAACCAAGATAACCTCTAGCCCCTCTTCCTTCAAGGCGCGGCAAGCCTGGGTGCCCGCATAGTCAAATTCGGCGGCTTGGCCGATAACGATGGGGCCGGAGCCAATTACCATTACACGGTGGATGTTTTTATTCAGCGGCATTGCTCTTGTCTCCTTCCATCAGCGAAATAAAGCGATCAAACAAGAAGGCGGTGTCCAGCGGGCCGGCGCAGGCCTCGGGGTGGAACTGAACAGTGAAAGCGGGCATATCCAAATAATCTACGCCCTCACAGGTGCCGTCGTTGGCGTTCACATAACTCACCTGGGCGGTTTGCGGCAAGCTGTCGTTCACCACAGCATAGCCGTGGTTTTGGCTGGTGATAAATACCCGGCCGGTGGGCAGATGCACAGCCGGTTGGTTGGCGCCGCGGTGGCCGTATTTTAGCTTTTCGGTGCGCCCGCCCCGCGCAAGAGCCAGCAACTGGTGGCCTAAGCAAATGCCAAAGATGGGCAGCTTGTGCTCGCACAGTTGTTTGAGCTGGGCTACCACCTCTAGATTCTCACTGGGATCCCCAGGTCCGTTAGAGAGCATAACGCCATCCGGCGCCAGCTCCAAAATCCGCTGGCACGAGGTGGAGCTGGGCACAACGGTAACCTGGCAACCGCGCTTTACAAGCTCCCGGCGAATGTTGTCTTTGGCGCCGAAGTCCCACAGCACCACATGGTGTTGCGCAGCGCCTTGGGGATGAAAACATTCCTCTTGTTTGGGGCTGACGCTTACTACGGCGTCGCGCACCTGGTAGGAACGAATTTCTTCTAAAACAGCGGGCAGCATATCTTGCGAGAACTTGTCCAGTATAATTTTCGCGTTCATTACACCGGATTCCCGCACCACACGCGTCAGGCGGCGGGTATCAATACCGTAAATGCCGGGGATGCCCTGCTGCTTTAAAAAAGTGTCAAGATCGCCCTCGCTGCGAAAATTAGAGGGTTCTTGACACCAGTCACGCACAATGTAGGCCTTAAGCTGCGGCTTTTTGCTTTCAAAATCAGAAGGAATCATACCGTAGTTGCCGATTAACGGGAAAGTTTGTACCACGATCTGCCCAAAATAGCTGGGATCGGTAAGTGTTTCCAAATAGCCCGTCATGGCGGTGGTAAAAACAATTTCCCCAACAGTACCGCAAGCGGCACCAAAGCTCTTGCCCTGAAAAACCATGCCGTTTTCCAGCACCAAATACGCTTGTTTTACCTGCTGTTCCATAAATACCTCCATGCGTTTAGGATTCATATATACTCAAAATTTCTTGCGAAATTTCACGCCGGGTAAGCCGCCGGTCCATGGCCTGCTTTTCTATGTACCGGTGGGCCTGGGGCTCGGTCATGTGTTGATATTGAATCAGCACACATTTGGCCCGATCGATCATGCGGATCTCTTCCACTTTTTTTTGCAATTTTAGGTTTTCACCCTGTAAGGTGAGCAGCCGCCTGCGAGAAGCCTCTGCCAGCTTGAGGGATTGAAAGAAAAATTGCCGGTTTAGCGGTTTGGCAATAACAAACACGCCGTCGTTTTCCACACGAGCCGCTATGCTGTCGGCGGCGTCTGCCTTTACCAGTAGCACCACGCCGGCCGCAGTGGTGCGTGCTGCGAATACCGCCAGATCATGCCCCAACTCGTCGGGAAGGGGTGTATTAATCAGAATAAGGCTATGATCGTTTTGGCCTAAAAGGCGGCGGGCTTCACTACCGGAAAAAGCGGAGGCAATCTGTAAATATCCGCCTGTTTTCAGCAAGGCGGCCAGGGAGTCGCGGCCCTTTGAGGCACCGGATACCAAAAGAATGCTATTCAAGCTGCCTACCCCCCGCTGATAGAATACGTCTTTCTATAAAAGCGCGCCGCAATTATCGGGCTAAAGTATTAAACATCGTTAAAATATTGCGCGTGTTCAAAAGCATCCTTGTCTACAGCGCGCGCATATTTGTCGCACAAGGCCAGTTGACGTTCCCAATACTTCTGAATGGTTTTATTGGGAAGGGTGCTCTTTACAAATTCACTGCTTTGCGCAAGGCCCACCGCTTCCTCCAAGGTGGCGGGCAAACTTTCTACCCCTTGCAGCACCTGCGCCGGGGCGCTGTAAAGGTTAACATTGGCGGGGGGACACAGGGGCAACTGCTGCTCAATCCCCTCCAAGCCTGCGTGAATCAACAAAGCAAAGGCAAAATAAGGGTTACATACCGGATCAGGGGAGCGCAGCTCCATGCGCACCTTATCGCCTTTCGCCGCCGGGATCCGAATGAGCTGAGAGCGGTTTTGATGCGACCAAGTAACATACTTAGGCGCCTCAAATTTACCCAAACGCGCGTAGGAATTGGTAATGGGATTTAAAAAGGCGGTTATCTCCCGTATCCGGCGCAGAACACCGGCGATAAAGCTTTCTGCCTCTTGGCAATGCTCTTGAGCGCTGCTTTTGAAAATATTCTGCCCATTGCGGAAAAGCGACATATTTACATGCAGCCCATTACCCGACATGTTCCAAATTGGTTTGGGCATAAAAGAGGCAAACAATCCATTGGCGGCGGCTACCGTGCGCACCACGGTTTTAAAGGTAACCACGTTGTCGGCGGCGGTTAAAGCGTCGCTGTAGCGAAAATCAATAACGTTTTGCCCCGGCCCCTGCTCGTGGCGAGAGCTTTCGGGCTTAATGCCCATGTCTTCTAGGGTAAAACAGATCTCGCGGCGAACATTTTCCCCCTTGTCGGCGGGAGCCACGTCCAAATACCCGCCTCTGTCCATCGGCTTGGTGGTAGGCCGGCCGTCTTCATCGGCTTCAAATAAATAAAATTCGCATTCGGCGCCGATTTGGCAACATAAACCCAGCCCTGCAGCCTTTTCTTGGGCTTTTTTTAATACGCTTCGCCCGTCCCCTTCGAACACGCTGCCGTCGGGGTGGCGGATGTCGCACAGCAGCCGCACCACACGGCCCTGCTGCGGGCGCCATGGCAGCACCGCCAGCGTACCGGGATCCGGGCATAAAAAGAGATCAGATTCCTCCACATTCATAAAGCCCGGAACAGCCGAAGCGTCGAAGGTAATGCCGTCTTCCAACGCACGAGGCAGTTCATCCGCCATAATGGAAATATTTTTCATTGTGCCGAAAATGTCGGTAAACGCGAGCCGTACAAACTTAACGTCGTTTTCCTCAACAAAATGCAGCACCTCGCTGGCTGTATCGTTCATGGCCTGCACCTCCGAAGTCCTACCCTGTATTATACAACATTTTTCGGCGAGTATAAAGCTGTTTGCGCGGATTTTTTGGATTCGGCGACAATCGATAAAAATTAACACAACAAAATTGTATTTTCTGATAGTTGCATGGAGCAGATGAAGAGATATTCCCACTTTTTGCTATTATTTGGCTCACCAACAAAGACGAGCCCTGGCGTTTGCGGGGCGTAGACAGTTGTGTTGCCCTGTGCTATAATTTTTGTAAATAGGTTGATAGATCCGCCGTTTTGTTATAGCGGCGTGCTGGTGGAGGGAACGGCAATGGGGACAATGGCAGCGCGGGTAAAAAAATGGGTTTCTTTGATTTTGGTGATAGGAATTTGTGGCGCTTTGTGCTCTTGCGGGGCGCGCCCGCTGTCTTACGACAGCAGTTCTGTGCCGCAGATTTTTCCCTCCGGCGTTTATGAGCTGCCGGAATCGCATCAAGCGCCAAAGGAAGAATCGGAAACGGAAGAACCCGAAGAATCTGATGAGCCTGAAGAATCTGACGAGTCCGCCGAGTCCTCTCGGGTGCAATCGAAGCAGAGCGAAAGCAGTTCAAAGGCGCAAAGCCGGCCGGAATCAAAAGAAGAATCAATTCAGGCGCCGCGCTTTGCAAAATTGGAGGATGCAAGAGAGTATTTGCAAGAAAACGCGCGACGGTGCGAAGAGGTTATCTATTTGTACGTGGACGATGCAGAAGCTATCGATTCCGATACGCTCATGGAACAGCTTTACTCGCTGGCTATGGAACATGGGGTGACTTACAACCGCAAAGGCGATTTGTTGACGGTTCGTTTGCATTATTACCCCGGCACAAAAATTTTGCATGCCGCTCAAACGGGAGATGTTTCTGGATTAAACGACGAGGAGCTTTCGGCATATCAAAAGGCCATGCAGATTGTAGAAAGCGCTAAAGCAACCTCCTCCACTGATTTGCAGTTGGAGAAAGCCCTGCACGACTGGTTGTGTAACAACGTGGTGTACTTGGACGCGACGCCTGAGGAGCGGGCCCAGGCTCAGGAATCGGGGGAGTTTGTTCCTGTATACAAAGGGACGAACGCGCTGCTGTACGGCCAAGCCAACTGCCAGGGTTTTAGCGACGCCTTTTATCTGCTGGCGGGCTTGGCCGGCCTGGAGGTGGGCCGCCAGCATGGCCAGGCTAACGGCGAAGGGCATACCTGGAATACCATTCAGTTAGGGGGTCAGTGGTATGTGGTGGATGTGACCTTTGACAATGGCGGCGAGGGTGCTGGAGATCGCCCCGCCAGCTATCTGTGGTTTAATGTGGGGCTAGATATGCTGGCTTCTCACAGCTGGAAGGCAGACCAAGAGGGGGTGCCCATAGCAGCCAGCACCAATGCTTCTTATTTTTATTACACCGCCGGCCAATCGGGTTTCGGCGTGGCGTTTAATGACTTAGAAAGCCTGGCTTCTTACGCTTTTACCGCCCGGCGGGATAAGGGGCAGCAGGTGCTTTACGGCATGGTGAGCAACGGCAGCTACACCTGGGAGGATTTGAGCAACGCGATTTTGAACGTTGCGCAAAGCCAGGGCAAGCAGTGTTCATGGCAGGTTTGGGCCAATCAAAGCAGCGGCAACACCGGTTTTTTAATTGAATGGATCCAGTGGTAACTTCGGTTAGGCAGATGGATTCCTTTGCTGGATGAAAGCGGTTAAGAAAATGAAGATACAAAAACGAGCAGCGGTATGGTTTGGGCCATGCTGCTGCTCGTTTTTTATCGGTTTGGTTTTGGTTACTTGCCTTAATGGTAAGCTGGCTTAACGGTAAGCCGGCTTAATGATAAGCCGGCAGGTAATCCCCGTGGGCCTCGATGAGCTCGTCAACCATAGAGGTGATATCATCCAAAGAGAGCTCGGCGGCGGTGTGGGGCTCTAGCATAGCTGCCTGATAAATAGCTTCGCGCTTTTTGGTTACGGCAGCTTCAATGGTGAGCAAATGTACGTTGATATGGGTCATGTTCATGGCGGCCAGCTGTAAAGGCAGGCGGCCTACATAGGTGGGACGAACACCAGAGTTGTCTACCATGCAGGGCACCTCCACGCAGGCTTCATCAGGCAGGTTGGAAATTAGGCCGTTGTTGAGCACGTTGCCGCCAATCTTATAGGGCTGGTTGGTTACCATGGCTTCCATAATATAAGAGGCATATTCCTTGCTGCGCTCGTGGGTCAAATGGGGGTTGGCGGTGAGTTCTTCTTTTTGGTGCTTCCAATCGGCAATCTGGTTGACGCACCGGCGGGGGTACTCATCCAGGGGGATGTTGAACTTTTCAATGAGCTCGGGATATTTGGATTTGATAAAGAAGGGGTTGTACTCCGCGTTGTGCTCGCTGGATTCGGTGCAGTAATACCCCAAGCGCTTAATATATTCGTAGCGCACCATGTCGTGGTGTTTTTCGCTGGCATTCTTTTGAGCGGCGCGGCGGCGGATTTCAGGATAGAGATCGTTGCCGTCTTTATCGGTTATATTCAGCAGCCAACCCATATGGTTGATGCCGGCGATGAGTTCGCGGCGGCCCTCAAGCTTATCTTGCATCCCCAGGTCGTTGAGCAGGGTTTGAGAGCACACCTGCACGCTGTGGCACAGCCCCACGGTTTTAATGCCGGTATAGCGCAGCATGTAGCCGGTTAGCATAGACATGGGGTTGGTGTAGTTTAAGAACCAGGCGTCGGGGCAAACCTCTTCCATATCCCGGGCAAAATCCTCCAAAACCGGAATGGTGCGCAGCGCCCGCATAATACCGCCAATGCCCAGAGTATCGGCAATGGTTTGCCGCAGGCCGTATTTTTTGGGGATTTCAAAGTCGATGATGGTGCAGGGATCATAACCGCCCACTTGAATGGCGTTCACTACAAAGCGAGCCCCGCGCAGGGCGTCTTTGCGGTTTTCCACCCCTAAATAGCATTTGATATCGGCCCGGTTTTGGTTCACATTGGCGTTAATGGCGTCCAGCATCAGCTTGGATTCCTGCAAACGTTCGGCGTCAATGTCATAAAGGGCTATTTCACAATCGCGCAGGGCCTCAGAGTTCATGCAATCTCCTAGCACGTTTTTGGCAAAAACCGTGCTGCCGGCTCCCATAAAAGTAATCTTAACCACTTTTTGATTCCTCCTTTATTTTGCTTTTGTTCTTTCTTTTTGCGGCAAAAGGGGTTAACAACGGGTTAATCATAGCGCGGGCAACATAGAAAGGGAATTGCCTAAAGGGGGATTGCCATGTTATTATGGAACCAATTCTGATGAAAGGGGGCGGGGCATACGGCCCGGCTAAACGCACAAGGGGATCTTTCTATATTGAACCTGGGGTTGCAGGATCTCAACCCGGTTTCCTGCGGCTGGCAGCAATGCGTGCCGGGGCATGCTTACGGCCCGGCCGTGCGGGAATATTATCTCATTCATTATGTGTTGGAGGGCAAAGGCGTTTTTCAGCGGGGTGAGAGTGCTTTTCCTTTGGAAAAGGGGGATATGTTCTTAATTAGGCCCGGCGAGCTTACTTTTTACTGCGCCGACAAAACTCAGCCCTGGCGCTACGGCTGGGTGGGATTTTCAGGCTCCCGCTGCGCTGCGTTGCTGGAGCAAACGGCATTTCGCGGGGGCAACGCGGTGGTGCACGCGCCGTTTGTAGAAACTGTGTTTCAGTCTATGATCTCCCTGCGGGAGGGCAGAGAAGGCTTAGAGCTGCTGCTGTGCGGCGAAATTTACCGTTTGTTGGGCCTGCTGCAAAATGACGACGCACAAAAGGGGCCGCGCCGCGGCAAAGAGGATTATGTAACCCGCGCCGCCGACTATATGCGGGCCAATTACGCCCACCCCATCCGCATTGAGGAGCTGGCCCGCCTGCTGGGGATTGATAGGCATTACCTCAGCCGTCTTTTTTTAAAAAGAACCTCGCACACACCGCAGGAATTTTTAATCGGCGTCCGTTTGGAGCGGGCGGCCCAGCTGCTGCGCCAGGGCGACTGCACGGTGGGCGAAGCGGCGCGCAGCGTGGGCTATGAGGATGTATTTCATTTTTCTAAAATGTTTAAAAAACGTTATGGGGTTTCACCCACCGCCTTTCGCTTACTTTCAGACGATGCGGGCGGTAAGGCGGAGCAATCAAAATAGATGGAACTTGATAAATCACAGGTCGCCCCATGCGGCACCTTTAAATGCTTGCTGTGAAAAAACGCATGATTGCCCATGGAAAGCGCTCTGCCGCCGTGCTAGGATGAAAGTAAATTGTAGCGTTGCCGTATCTGGGAGGAGAGTGCAGGCGATAGGCCGTTTATCGTCATGATGTGCCTGGCTGGAATTTGCGGCCGCCCGGATGCGGTGAAAGTAAAGAAAAAATTTTGAATAGGAAAAAGCGAGGTATCAATATGGACTGGTATCGCGAACCCTGGAGCTTGGTGCCCAACAAAATCGTCAGATATCCCGGCGGGCGGGAAATTGACCGCTTTCGCGGAATAGAACCGCCCAAAGACGACGGCAGGCCGGAGGCATGGGTGGGATCAGATACGCGTGTGCGCAACGTAACGCCGCAAAACCCCAACGAGGGCTGCGCGGAGTGTATTCTGCCCGACGGCAGCCGCCGCTATTTGTTTGAAGTGGTGGCCCAAGCGCCCCGTGAAATTTTGGGGGAAAAGCATATGGCCGTTAGCGGTGAAAAGTTGGGCGTGTTGGTGAAACTGTTGGATGCCCAAAAGCAGCTGGGGCTGCAAACCCATCCTACACGCGCCTACGCCAAGGAGCATTTCGGCAGCGCCTTTGGCAAAGAAGAAAGCTGGTATGTTATCGGCGTGCGCCAGGATGCCGAGGAACCGCCCTATGTGCTGATGGGCTTTAAAGAGGGAATTACCCTAAAAGACTTTGAAAAAGGGTACGATGCCGATGATATTGCCAGCATGGAGGCTTGCTGCCATAAGATACCGGTGCAGGTAGGAGATCTGTTCTTTATTGAAGCGGGATTGCCCCATGCAATTGGGGGCGGCTGCTTTGTGGTGGAGGTGCAGGAGCCCTGCGACATCACGGTGGGGGCCGGCAAACCCCATCATCTACAGTTAACAGAGCAGGAAGAAGAGGAATATAAGTGGCGCCAGCTGCACTGCTATCATTACAACGGGCATAACTATGAAGAAAACCTGCGTTGCTATCAGGTAACGCCCCGCGTATTGCGAGAGGGTGCCTGGGGGCAAGAACGGCTGATGATAGGGCCCCAGCAGACCAGTTATTTCTCCTTTACCAGCCTAAAAGCCAATGCTCCGGTTACGTTACGCCAAACGGGGGATATTCAAATCGGCATTGTTCTATCCGGCGAGGCAGAACTGCGCTGGGAGGGCGGCAGCAAAAAGATCCAGCAGGCAGATGAACTGTTCTTCCCCTATCAGGTGAAAGAAATTACTCTGGTGCCGCAACAAGAAACCGAGCTGGTGCTTTGCAGCCCGCCCGGTGTGGACTACCCGCAACAAGAAGGTTAACCAACCCTGCACGAAAAAGCCGCGCGTGAGGCATGCAAAGGGTCTGGCTGCCTTCATAGCACGCACTGTAGACAACACGGGCGGCCGAACGATCAAGACGTTTTTTATAGCAAATAATAAAAAGATTTTACAAATAGCAAGAATTTGGATTGTGCTTAGTGGGTGCGGATTGCTATACTTGGTTGCGTAGGCATCGTTCCCCACAATGAGGCCGGAAAAATTGGATGAAATAAAGGAGTGTTTCGTATGCCACTGGTTAGCGTAAAAAAGATTTTAACAGACGCTTGGAAAAACGGCTACGGCGTAGCGGCCATTAACGTCTATAATTATGAAACGATCCGCTGGGCGGTGAAGGCGGCCGAAGAAGAAAAAATGCCTTTAATCGTGCAGTTTTACCCCGGGTATCATAATTTCTTCCCCATGGAGGTGGCCTCTGCCGTCGCCAAGCTGCTGATAAAGGATACCACGGTGCCCATCGGTTTGCACCAGGATCACAGCAACACCTTTGAACTGGCTATTTCCGGCATTCGGTATGGTTTTCCGTCCATTATGATTGACAAATCGTTGTTCGACTTTGAAGAGAACGCCAGCGTAACCGCAGAGGTGGTTAAGTGCGCCCACGCCATGGGCGTTGAGGTAGAGGGCGAGCTGGGCCATGTGGGCTCGGCCGACAACATAGACGATTTTAAAAACCCCAATAACTTTACCTCGGTAGAAGAAGCGGTGGCCTTTGTAGAGCGAACCCACGTGGATTCATTGGCGGTTTCAGTGGGCAACGGCCATGGCGCTTATGTGGCTACTCCGCAACTGGATTTTGAGCGCATTAAGCAACTGCGCGCCGCTTTGGATATCCCGCTGGTTATGCACGGTTGTTCCGATATCCCCACCGATCAGCTGCAAAAAACCGTAGAGCTGGGCTTTAGCAAGTATAACATCGCCACCGAGTACGACCGCGCCTTTTACCAGGTGTTAAGCAAGCATATGAAGGAAGACGGCAAAAACGCCCATTCCCCCAACCTAGAGGCGATGGAAGAAGAAATGATAGCCTTTGTTCGTTCCAAGATGCAGATTCTCAATCCAAACCACGTAACACTGTAACGGGCAAAGAATAATAAGCGAGGAGGGGATGGCGTGCCGGATGTGATCGGCGTAGAGGCCCCCTGCGTGGATTGTTTGCTGCACCTGCCCAGGCTGCCGCGGCCCAATGAAGGCCTAGCGGTGGAAGACAGCAGCTGGCAGGGCGGCGGCAAAGTATCCACCGCCATGGTGGCTTTGGCCAGGCTGGGCGCTTCTTGCGGCATGATAAGCGATATCGGCGACGATGGGTACGGCCGTTTCAGCAAACGGGATTTTGACTTTCACGGGGTGGAAACGACCCATGTGCGCCTGCACCAGGATTACCAAACCGGGTTGAGCTATGTGCTTTCTGAGGATGAAACCCACGGCCGGAATATCCTGCATTGGAATCATAAAGCGGCGCCGGCTGGTTTGACTCCGGAGGATAAAGAATACTTGTGCCAGGCAAAGCTGCTGCACCTGGCCTCTGCGCAGGAGGCTTGCCGCGAGGCTGCGGCTATTGTGCATCAAAATGGCGGCTTGGTGGCCTTTGATGCCGACGGCTATTCCTCTGACATAGAGGCGTTTATTCCCAACATAGATTATTTTATTGCTTCTGAGTTCTATTACCGCCATTGCTACGGGGATTCGCAGGACTTTGAAGGGAACTGCCGCCAGATTATAGCGCGCGGGCCCAGGGTGTGCATTTTTACCTTTGGGCCGCAGGGATGCTTGGGTGTTGGGCCGGAGGGCTTTTTTAACGAACCGACCTTTCCGGTTCCTGTGGTGGATACCGTGGGGGCTGGGGATGTTTACCACGGCGCCTTTTTGTACGGTGTGTTGCAAGGATGGGAAACTGCCCGCAGCGCCCGTTTTGCCAATGCGGTGGCGTCGCTAAAATGCACCTGTATTGGCGGCCGGGCAGGGATTCCTACCTTGGAAGAGACCCTTGCCTTTATGAAAACGGGCTGTGTGCATCGGCCGGAGGAAATCAAACACCGGTTGGAGCGGTACCGTGATCCGGCGCGTTTGTTTATGTGATTTTTATACCGGCAGCGGCGCAATACGGTGGAAAACCCTGCTGTAGAAAAGGATGAGAAGACGTGCTTACCAAAATAGCGGCGAGCAAGATATCAGAGTAGCGTGCAACCGGCTTTGTTTGGTATTTGGTTTTTGTTTGTTTTATAAGCATTTACACACCGCTTTTATTTTAGGGTTAGGTGCCTTTTGTACCCAATCAAAACCACTAGTAAACTAGTGGTATGCACAAGCCCTAAAAGGGCATATTACAGGCAAGCGTCTCAAGACGCACTGAAATTTATTGCGCTTGCATTACTTGCCCTACCGCCCGTAAACGGGCGATTTCCGGTCTAATAGAAACTTTCCGTTACTGGGGACATCTTGTTCGTAGCTCGCTTCGCTCGATGCTTGAAGCTAAAGCTTTTTTTCCTCACCAGCAGAGCTGGTGGTTCTGTTTGCTAAGAGAAAGGGCCTGGGAACCGCAATTGGTTCCCGGGCCCTTTGTGCTTTTTTGCGTGCCGGAGATAAATATGAAACGAGTGAAATAAGCAGAGCCAAAAAACCGGTGTTACACGCTCAGCTCCATGCGCTGGATGATATGATCCTGATACTCCTTATCCAGCTCAACAAAGTAACCGCTCCAGCCCCAAACCCGCACAATGAGATTGCGGTAATTTTCCGGATGCCGCTGGGCGTCCAGCATGGTTTCTTTGTTTACAGCGTTAAGCTGCAACTGATGACCGCCCATATCCATAAAAGATTTTACCAGCATGGCCACCTTTCGGATGCTGTCTGGCGTGCGGAACACCGTGTCGTGCAGCTCCAAAGTAAGGGGGCCGCCGTTGATGGTTTTTGACAGATCGGGCTTGGCGAAAGAGCGCAAAATTGATACCGGCCCTTTGCAGCGGCTGAACAGGCTGGGGGAGTAGTTGGCGGGCAATGCCTCGCCCTTGCGCCGTCCGTCGGGGGTGGCGGGGATATCTTTGGCGTGCCATAGGTAATACATAGCCGATCCTGTGCCCGGGCGGTAGATGCCGCCCCGGTCGTTGTGGCGGCCCTGCAAGGATTGAGCAAATTGCTCCAGCAGCCAACAGGCCAGGTTGTCTACCGCGTCGTCGTTGTTCCCCATTTTGGGCGCCTCAAAGCGCAACTTATTGCACAGCTCCTGCTGGCCCTCAAAATCGTTGCGCAGCGCTTGCACCAAAGTGGCGGCGTCTACCTCTTTTTCATCAAACACATATTTTTTCACAGCAGCCAAAGAATCCGCAGCGGTGGCCAAGCCGGTTCCGTGCAGGCCGTAGTTGTTGTAACGCTGGCCCAAAGAAACATCGCGGGCCTGCTCCACACAGCCCTCCATCATCAGCGACAGCAACGGCGCAGGGAAAATGTATAAATTTTTGGTTTGGCTGCAAAGCGCATCCGCCTGGCGGTAGATCTCTTGTTTCACCGCCTGAAGGAGCTGATCGAAATTTTCGCATTGGGGCAGGGTGTTCAGCACCGCGTCGTCCACCACTTCGGCAAAGGAAAGGGCGCCGATGTTGGGCACATCCATGGCGCATCCCGGGATGATAAACTCCCAGCAGGCGGCTACAACATAGTTATAGGCATCCTCTTCCCGGTAGCCCAACCGGATGAGGCCGGGAATGACCACATCGTCGTTGGAATACTGCGGAAAGCCCAACCCCTGTTTGGTGAGCTCAGTGCCCAGAATATAGGTGGAAAGAGGAGTTTTGCTGTGCACCCGCAGGTTGATTTTGGGATCGATGAGCCGCAGCTCTAGGCTGGCCTTTAAGCACAGCTCAGAAAGCAGGTTGTAGCAATCGCGGCCGTTTTGATCGCGCCCGCCCAGTACAAGGCTTTGCCCGTTGTCGCCTTGCTGCATACCGCAGTATAAATCGCTGTCGCGGTTAAAGGTGAGAAAGAACTCCTCCACCAGTTCCAGCGCGCTGGTTTCATCCAAAACGCCGTTATCCAGATCTTGTTTAAGATAAGGGAACAGATATTGATCTAACCGGCCCACTGTGTTGTGGTAATTGCGCCCGCACCACATGCAAAAATGCAGCAGACGGAAAAATTGCATGGCTTCTGTTAAATTGCGGGGCGGGTTGGCAGGAATGTTGGAAAAGCTTTGCGCCACCGTTTGGTTGCCCTGCGCCTCCGCTTCCCTGCGGTAGCGTTCGGCTGAATCCTCAATGCCAGCCATTACTTGCAACAAAACCTGTAAATATTCCACCGAACTGTTATCGCCTTGGGCAGAAAATGCCGCAATGCGTTGCCGTATTTCTTCCTTTTTTTTGGTAAAGCCGCAGTTAATGAGCCGGGCATAATCCACGTTGATGTTGCATACATCGCCCTTTTCATGGATCCAGTATTTGGCTTTGAGCGCGTCCATTTCATCTTCTGTGAACAGTTCGGGAATCACAGGCACGGTACGCGTTAAGGCAATGCGCTCACCGGCAAAAATAACCGGTTGCTCCTGCTGTAAAACAAACAGCAAGCGCTGCACAGCCCGCTGGATATCTGATGTGTTATTTTTTTGAAAATCAACCGCCAGGCAATAGGGATCCACAGGCGGTTGGCGGCGGGCATGGTGCCCTTTTTTTACAATAAAGAAATCGCGCATTTCCTCAATCCGTGGGTTCATAACACTTCACTCCTTATCTGATAGCGGGAAAAAATTTCTTGATGAATGGCTACCGGCTGTTCTGTATGAAATAAGGGCTGATAGGCTTTGCCCACCATTTCATATTTGGCGCCGGCTGTTTTGTGGTAAGGCAACAGCTCCACTTTTTGCAGCGCCGGGGCGTCGGCGATAAGGCGGGCCGTGGCTTCAAAATTTTGGACGCTGTCGTTGACGCCGGGAATTACCGGAATGCGCACCACAAAGGGGAGCGTGCCTTGGCATAGGCTTTTTAAGTTGCGCAGGATTTTTTGGTTGCTGACCCCGGTGTAGCGTTGGTGCAGCGCGTCGTCTACCAGTTTAACATCCATCATGACGTAATCCAGCCGTTTTACTACCGCGTCGAACACATCGGCGTCGGCATAACCGGAGGTTTCTATGGCCTTGTGGGTATGGGGCAGCAAATCCAATGTCTGCTGCAAAAAGGCAGCCTGCATCAGTGGCTCCCCGCCGGAAAAGGTAACCCCGCCGCCTTGGGCGGCATAGTAGTCGTCGTTTTCCAAAATACGATCCGCCAGCTGCTGGGGGGATAGCCGCTCACCGGCTATCCGGCGCAGGCGCAGCGGGCAAACCGAAATACATTGCCCACAGGCTACACAACCGTCAGGATGCTGGCAAACAGCCGCACAGGCGCCGCAGTGGGTACAAGAAGCGGCGCTCACCATCAGCTGGGGCTGGGCACTGAGCCCTTCTGGATTGTGGCACCAATTGCAGCGCAGGGGGCAGCCTTTCATAAATACGGTTTGGCGGATGCCCGGTCCGTCGTATACGGCGAATTCTTTGATGTCAAAAATCACCCCGGTAACTTCTTGCACCATGCAGTGATCCTTCTTTCTTTCACAACATTAACGTTAATGTTAGCTATATAAGGCCAGTATAAAAGCTTTTTGAGCCTCTGTCAACCGGTCAACTGGTCAACCTGTCAAAAATTTTTTCAAACACGAGAATAGCGGATATATCTCTATCAGAAAAGGATATCCGGCTCCGATTGGTTAACACTAAAGGCAAGTTGCATTGTTTAGGAGGAAACGCTTTTATGTTGCAAGATGTAGAAATGCTAAATTATGTATACCAAAACGCCGAAATGGGCCGGGATGCACTGACGCAATTGATCCAAATCACAAACGACACCAAATTTCGTAAAACCATGGAGGCGCAGCTAAACGAATATCAAAATGTATTCGACTCAGCTGAAAAGATGATTCAGGAACGCAATGAACAGGCCAAAGGGGTGGGCCCTATGGCCAAAATTTCTTCCCGGCTGATGGTCAATACAAAAACCATGATGGATAGCTCCCCTTCTAAAATGGCGCAAATGCTCATCCAGGGCAGCACCATGGGCGTTGTGGAGGTAACCCGCCACATGAAGGATTATGACGGCAGCGACGAGCGGGTAAACGACATTTCGCAAAAGCTGCTGCGTACCGAGCAGCAAAATATTGAGGAGATGAAAAAGTATCTGTAAAAGGAATGTTGCAGTGGGATAAACGAAAACACCCGGTTATCAGCCGGGTGTTTTTCATGTTGAGGGTAGGCAAAAGACGGCACAAGGCCCATTGCCCGCAGCCGATTTATGCCAAGTGCTAGCTCATGCGCGGCGCACGGATCCCCCCAGCAAGCCTCTTGATAGGCTTACAATAGCCACCTTATCGCCAGCTTGTAATTTACGCGGCTTTATCAATGCAGGCGTTTTTCGTTCTCTAAGCGTTTTACAAAATTAAATAACCCAACAATATTTTACTATTTGTAAAATATTGCCTGGCTGAACCTAAAAATAAGTTTTGCAAGAGCCCGATCGTTTATTAATAAGTTTCACGATTCTTCTTGTTGCCACACGTTTGGAAAATGCGTTTTGATAAAAACGCTCATAGGGTGCTGGGGCGTTGATTTTAAGCGATACTTTTTGATGTATTCGCTTAGCGCAGCATATGCAAGGTGCAGTTCCTGTGAGGAGATTTCCTTTATGGGTTTCACGCGAAAAAGGCCTTTTGCTTCCTGCTGTTTATAATACAAATATAAATCGGGGATTTTGGTTACGCTATCCACCGTTACCGCATTCGCACAAGTATAAGCACAATTTATATGGGTAGGCTGGGTTAGATCTTTAACATCAAAGCACTCGTATAAATAGCCGGTTTTGCCTTTGTATAAGTGATAAAAAGCGTTTTCAAAATACTCTGAGTAAATCACATTGCCGTTAGTATCAAATCCAAAAGGATAAAAGCTAAACGGCTTAGGCACAGGCTTTGCAGCATACAAAAGGGCCACAATAGGATTGGTGGCGAAGTAAACATAAGGGTTATCATGCTCTGATAAAAACGGCGTTAGCTCGGTGAGCCCGCCGATGGGGCTGCCATGATAAAAAATCATATTTACTCCTTTATTCCTCCAATTTTTTGAAAAAGAAGCTCTGCGCGGTTAAAAATAATGCAGAACGCTTGCCTGTTGTTACAGTAGCGGAAGAAGAACCCCAGAAAATAAAAGATTTTGCAAACACAAACAGCAAAGGAAAAAATCATAAGCAGGCATAAGAAGCGGTTATCTACTTTCGATTATCGTTCTTGCCTTTTATGCAGGTGATTGCTATTGCGTACGCCATAGCCGGTTAACAAACATATTTCATCTCTTTCATGCCATCTTCCACGACTCCGGTTTCAATAAAACCAACAGACTCGTATAGGTGCTTTGCTATTTTATTATCTAAAGCAACGCCGGTATATATTTCGCTAACGTTAAAAGTTTTCATTAAATATTCTATCGCAAGGCGCAAAGATTCTTTTCCGTATCCTTTGTTTTGATAATGCCTATCTATCAAGAACTTCCACAGTGTATATTGCTTTCTGGATTCGTAATAACCAAGCATCACAAAGCCCACAAGCTCTTGATTTGCATATATCGCAAATGGAAACGCTGTTTTTTGGTAAACCCATGCTTGGGCCAAGGAGTGAGCGGTAGAAGAAACAAAAGACTTTTGATCTTCAGAAACACTTAATTGTAAAACCTCTTCAAGATTATCTTTGTTAATTTCTCGAAGTTCAACCATACCGATATTCCTCCCACCTTTAGCTGCAGATTGCTTTAATATTTGCATAGTGTAGCATATTCCGCTATAAATTGCTATATAATATTACTGAATTTTTATTGCATTATGATAAAATGGTGTGTTTTGCCATAATGAATTTGCTCGCAGAAATTCAACGAAAGATTCATCCGGTGTTATGCGGCGGTTGATAAGGCAACAGTGTATCATAAACAATTCCCCCAACGTAAACACTTAGTTTACGTTGGGGGAATTTGCGATCAATATAGGTCAAACATCCTCGGCTGTTGCAGTGCTACTTGCCTGCCGGAAGGCGAGCCGATGGGCTTATAGAGCTACCCAGCTGCATAGGGCATTATTTTTCATTGGCCGCAGGGGCGCTGTTGGCCTTGCGGATGCGCTCATAGGTCTGCTCTGAAAATTTGGGTTGCCTGTCATAAGTGTAAAGGCCGTTTTGTTCCTGTTCCACATCGTAAAGCTGGGTGTAGCACAGCGCGCAGATATCGGGGTTATCCATTAACGCGCGGGTCAAGCCCTCGTAACGGGCCGCCAGCTCTTCTTCTGTGTGGGGCGCATTGCCGTAGCCCCAGCCGTCGCTGCGGCCGGGAGCCCACCAGGTTCCGCCGTATTCGCTTACGAAATAGGGCTGGCCCTCATATTTTTGACGATCCGGGAAGGTTTCAAAAATGGTTTCGCGGGTTACCGCGCCATACCGCTCACGGAACACAGCCACATCCTGCTCGTAATCGTGAATATCGTAAATATCGGTAACGGCATGGAAGTTGCCGCTGGTGTCAATTACCGGGCGAGTGGGATCCATCGCCTTGGTTACGTGATACACCGTTTCCAACACACGGGGATCAATGCGCCGGTGCTCCATATCCCAGGTTTCGTTAAAGGGGCACCAACCAACGATGGCCGGATGGTTAAAGTCGCGCTTTACCACTTCCATCCATTCGGGCAAAAAGTGCCAGACGCCTTCGTAATCGGTAATATCCAGCCCCCAGCTGGCCTGTTCGCCCCAAACCAAATAGCCCAGCTGATCCGCCCAGAACAAAAAGCGCTCTTCAAACACCTTTTGGTGCAGCCGCGCGCCGTTAAAGCCCAATGCCATAGAAAGCTCAATGTCTTTTTTCAAATCGGCATCGGTGGGCGCCGTGTAGATCCCATCGGGATAAAAGCCCTGATCCAGCACCAAGCGCTGATAAACCGGGCGGCCGTTAAGGTAAATGGAGTGATCCTTCAGCTCTACCGTGCGGAAGCCGAAATAAGAGGTTACCGTATCCACCGTCTCGCCGCCGCAAACCAGTTCGTAGGTCACATCGTACAGATTGGGTTGACCTACATCCCACAGCTGTGCATCTTCCACATGCAGGGAATAGGTGGTATTGCCCTGGCTCAATAGGGTTTCACCGCAGGCAACCGCTTTGCCTTGATAAGAAATGGCGGTTTTTAAAGTAAGGGGCAGCTCGGACTCCGCCACATTTGCGGTAAAGGTAACGCAACCGTTGCGGTAATCGGTAACCACCTGCACCGACTGCAAATAAAGCTCCGGCACAAATTCTAGCCAAACCGTTTGCCAGATGCCGGTGGTGCGGGTGTAATCGCAGCCGGCGGAGTAATAGTTGTTGCACTGCTTGCCATGGGGTTGCTTACCGGAACGCTGCTCATCCACCGCGTGCACGGTAAGAACATTTTCCCCTTCCTTTAAGAGTTTGGTAATATCAAAGCAGAAGGAGCTGTAACCGCCCTCGTGTTTGCCGCAAGCTTCGCCGTTCATATAAACAGTGCATTCATAATCCACGGCGCCAAAGTGCAACAACACATGGCCGCTCAGTTGCTCAGAGGTAACGTCGATTGTACGTTTATACCAAACAGAGGGCATAAAATCTTTATATTCGATGCCCGAAAGTTTTGATTCGGGGCAGAAGGGCACCACAATTTTCTGATCGTAAACGCAGTCGGGTTGATTCATCCCTCTGGCCTCGCCGGAGTTGCCAAAATCAAAGGCAAAATCCCAAGTTCCATTCAAATTGACCCAGTTGCCGCGCACAAATTGCGGGCGGGGATATTCGCTTCTGGGAATATTATGCAATTCCGTCATTTCACCTTACTCCTTTATGTTTTAATTACGGCTTATAAAATGGCTTACACAGCAGCGTAAGAAAACCGTTCTCCCTTATTATAAAACATGAAAACAAAGAGGCAATGCTTTTTGTTGCCTAAATTATGCAAATTTGTAGCTTGGCAGCCAGCACAGTGGCCAACTACTTTTATTCTTTTAGAAAATGATGGATGTTGCTTATAGATGCAGAAAAATGCAAGAAGCGGAAAAGCCGCTGGGGGCTTTCCGCTTCTTGGGAAGAGTGATGTGGTGAAAACAATATTAGTCTACAACGTCATCTCTCGACTGAGCCTGTTCGGTAACGAACTGCAAGAAATCTTCCATAATGCCATTTTCCTGCGTTCTTAAATACTCCTGATAACCTTCCAGCATGGCACGGGCTTCCTCTTCGGTTTCAGCAAAGTAAGCCTGCTGTTTGGTGTCGGATTCCTTGGTGCCTTCGGTTAAGAAGGATTTCACCGTGTCGTACTCAGGATACTGCATAGCCAGCTTGTCGATGGGATAGCCTTCCACCTGCTCGATGGGGCGCTGCTTCTTGTAAGCTTCCACATCAGGATCCGCTGCGTCGGCTTCACCGGGATTCAACTCGCCGAACCAGGTTACGCGGTTCACCAGCACGGTGGCGGCGCCGCCGTATACATTAATTCCTCTCTCACGCAGCTCGTCGTCAACGGTGCCATCGCCGGCCTGCTTGCGCTCCAGGATCTCAGGCATCAAACGGGGTTGGCCGTCTACCATCTCGTAGGTATCGCCCTCAAAGCCGTAGTAAGCCAGCAACTGGCCTTCCTCGCTGTTGAGGTAGTTAAACCAAGTCAGGGCAGCTTCTAGGTTTTCGCAGGTGGTGGGGAAGCAATACACACCGCAGCCGCCTGCGCCCTTTTGCTCCAGCTGCACCAGCGGCTCGCCGGTGGAGTAGTTGAGGGGCCCGATGGGGATATAACGCATTTCGGGGTTGTTCTGATGCAAGCCGGTGGCCTTAGTAGCGTTCACAATAGCGCCGTATTGCAGGGAGAACACGCCAAC
>DVJE01000009.1 GCA_018716975.1 Candidatus Gallacutalibacter stercoravium
ATCACTTCCAGCGTGGGAAGCGTCGGCGCATTATTCCTTTTGAAAACATTGGTTATTGTGGAGTGAGATAGGTTTGCCTCTTTTGCCAGCCTGTAATCCGTCCAGCCGCGCTCCTCCATGAGCTGCTTGATTCGCTTCTGTGCGTCCATTCCATCACCTGCCCATCTGTATCTATTCTAATTCCCAAATGGGTGGTATAATAGTCACAATCAGTGGCTACCATATTTCCCAAGTGGGGCATAGAGTAGTTTATATCATGGGCCGAACATGGAGATACTACTCATACAGACAGGAGGCTTTACATTGCAAGAGAATAAAAAAGATTTCTTCGCCATGCTGGCGGAGCGGGATCATACGACCGTGGAAAAGGTCAAAGAGAAAATCTCAAAGCGGATATGGAAGGGTCTGCATGACCCTGATCCGGAGCGCCGGGCGCAATGGGAACGGATACCATGCGCCGGGGATGTGCCTACCCCGGAGGAATGGCTGCGCTATTCTGTGGAACGGCTGAGAGAAGATGGCCGAGAGGATTTACTGCGGCACTACCTCATAGATTAGGGTGTGCATTTCAAAGGCGAAGAAATACAAGATATAGATATGCAGGCAGAAAAATAGCGGGAATAAACACCTCATGTTGTGTTTTCCCGCTTTTTATTTCCGCCGTACTGTATGAAATGTTGTCCCTTTAGACAAAAACACAGCATCCACTTTTGTGGGTGCTGTGTTTTCTATTTGGTAGTGATTCGAACTCTGAGAGTGGGAGCAGAGTTAAGAAAACGTACTTGCGGCACGTTTTAGTTGCGAAGTCCGAAGCTGCTATGCTGTAAGGAAAGACAACGCAAGGCAAAGTCGCAACACTGCAATCCCTCCGGGCGCTCCACGAAAGAAACTTTTTTTGTCTACCAGACAAGAGTGGTTTCTTCTTGCGTTTTCAACCTCTGACAGCCAAAGTGGTTGCCGTTTTTCCTTTCGCTCATAAAATGACAGTAGAATATAGCAAGAAAATGTGATAAAATATAATCAACTGATAAATTTAATTTTACGAGGGTGATAAAATGATTTTACACTGTATGAAAAAATCGACTTGGGAAGAAAGAAAAAATAAGGAACAATGGGGTGAGCGAAATATAGAAGCGGAAGGCTTTATTCATTGCTCAACAATCGAGTATTTTTGGCGTGTGGCTCCGAATTTTAAAAACGTTCAGGAAGAATTGGTACTGATTTGTATTGATGAAAATGCATTAAAATCAGAAGTCCGTTATGAAGATGGGGATAATTGCGGCCGATTTTATCCGCATGTATATGGTTTGATTAATAATAATGCTGTCGTAGATGTGCTTCCATTTTTAAAAGACGAAAGCGGTAATTACATTAAAAATGCAGAATTTGTTGATATAGCGGATAGATAAATTAAAGCACCATTGAAATCTGAACCCCTATGATTTAGACACCAATGGTGTTTTTTATATCAAATTCAGTATTCACACACGTTTGCGGGTTTGTCGTTTTCCAATGTCTTGTCTAGCACGAGAGTTCAACTCCCACCGCCGAAATCGCAAAAATATCTTTTTTATGTGGCTTAGACAAACGGGTATTGGACGAACACTTATTTTTTCAGCGGCGGCTTTGCCGTGAAATGTTCGCTCTGATACCAAACAGAAAATGCCGTCTTGGATTGATTTCTAAGGCGGCGTTTTGCAATGTCTGCAATCGATACATTCGTATTATTCTTTGTCCTCTTGTAAAATGAAAATACAATAAAAAACAGGAGGATAGCACAATGGAGAAAATTATTTGAGCAAATAGACGGTACATATGCCCGGGTTGGAGATTATATTCTGCCTAATCTCATATTGCTTGCCGAAGAAGAACAGCAATACATCGGCATATGGGGACAACGACACGGACGGTATTTGAAACAGCACCATAAAATCCTGTATTATAACCTGCTGACAAGCGGGAAACTGAACGCTCATCTTGCCGAAATCGACCGGCAGGCAGAGGAAATGTATTTTCGGTTAGTAAAACAAATGGCTGAGCGTGAGGGCGTAACAGAACTCCTCAAGGCTAAAGATCAAATGGAGTGAATTCGCCGGATGAATAGTATCCGTAGCAGAGTTGCTGAAATTGTATATACCGACCTAATTTATGTATAACCAATACTGAGAGAAACTGAAAACTTACGATATTTTTTAATGGATAATATCAAAACAATTGAATAGAATACAAAAATCCGCTGAGCAGTAATCCTTTTCTGTTCATCGGATTTTACTTTGAATTATTATGTTTTAAAGCTTTTCATCTTTGTAAATAGTATACCCAGTATTTCTTGCGATTTTTATAAATGCTTCAAATCTTTCGCTTGTTACACTTTCGGAAGAAAAGGGTTGAATCGCCATGTTTTCTTTCGTATTCAGATCGGCCTTAATTTTCTTAATCAAGTGTTTCCTGTAGGTTATTACCTCGCTAAAACAGCCGCTTTTAGCGGCTGCCTGTAATAGTGATGCGATGACAAACCCTCAGTACCCCTTCCAGGGGTCGGCAAGCTCTGACCCCTCTGGGGTCTGTGCCTGCCTTGATTTTTCCATATATCTCTTTCCTTCGATATTTGGGGGCGAATACGATATGGTACTGGCATCTCCACTTGGAATGTGTTAAACTTTGTATGTCGTTCATCGACAAAACCTCCTTTTGCTTTTGGAGCAGTTGGCGAACCTGCTTCCATTTTAGCAAAAGGAGGTTTCTTGTATCTTAAGATTTTTATTCTCACCAGCACAGCTGGTGAGTTTCTTTCGCTAAAACTACAACAAAAAAGCGGCGCAACCCTTATCGGATCACGCCGCTTTGAAATCACTAGGATGAACCATTGTTATACCAAAGTAAAACCATCAACAGGCACCCAAGGTCATAAACCGTTAAACATCTGCTGCGTTCTGCTTAGGATAACTTCATACCCAAGCACACATATGCTCAGGCTCGTCCACCAAAACCTTTACAGTTTTTCGGCAATTTCGTTAACTTCTGCCGGAAGTTCGCTGTCATCGCAGGAGATGGAGAACACAACTTTGATCTCTGCACGCTCCTTCAGATCATTTACTTTTTTCAGAAAATCCGCTAATTCGGCAAAATCTCTGCCGCCTACTTTCAACGTGGAATCAATTAAAATATCGGTTACATCATAGTTACCAGCGCAAATGCCGCTGATGAACCCATAAAACGCATCAAAGCCTTTTATGCCATATTGATCGGTGTCGATGAGCCTGGCCTTATGGCTGACGTCATAAGTCAGCTTAGAGCCCTTTTCAATCACCACCACGTTACCGTCGGATTTTTCGACTGCCTCGTTAGCGAGTTGAATCAGCTTTTTCGTTTTTCCAGATCCTTTATTGCCTACAATCAAAGTAATCATGAAAAATCCTCCTAATATTTTATTCCGCCACCGGCGGTGTTACAACATCCTTTGGGCGAACACAACGCAAAAATCCCCTTATTGTTGTAAGCGGGCCTCCAACGCTGCTTTTTCCGCCTCGTATCCAGGTTTGCCCAACAAAGCAAACATGTTTTTCTTGTAGCTTTCCACACCCGGCTGATCAAAGGGATTAACCCCTAACAGATAACCGGAAATGGCACAGGCTTTTTCAAAGAAATAAATCAGATAGCCTAGCTCGTGCTCATTCACCTCGGGCACATGCAGCACCACATTGGGCACACCGCCGTCGGTATGGGCCAGCACGGTGCCTTCAAAAGCCTTTTGGTTTACATAGGCCATAGACTTACCGGCCAAGAAGTTAAGCCCATCCACATTCTCAGCATCTTGCTGCAAATAAATCTCTTTTTGGGCCTTATCAATCAGCACAACCGTTTCCAACATCATGCGCTTGCCATCTTGAATAAACTGGCCCATAGAATGTAAATCCGTAGAGAAAATAACAGAAGCCGGGAACAAACCTTTTTGATCTTTGCCTTCACTTTCGCCATAAAGCTGCTTCCACCACTCCGCCATCATCTGGAAGCAGGGCTCGTAACTAACCAAGATCTCGGTTTCCTTCCCCTTACGGTACAGGATATTGCGAATTGCGGCATACTGATAGCAATCGTTTTGCTCTAGATCCGGATTAGCCAGATCTTGGCGGGCGGCGGCGGCGCCTGCCATCAGCGCGTCGATATCTGCACCGGCTACCGCAATGGGCAACAAGCCCACCGCTGTCAGCACAGAATAACGGCCGCCCACATCATCGGGCACAACAAAGGTTTCATAGCCTTCTTCGGTGGCCAGCTTTTTCAATGTGCCCCGGGCCTTATCGGTGGTGCAGTAAATGCGGCTTTTCGCGCCCTCTTTGCCATACTTTTCTTCTAACAAATTGCGCAGCACACGGAACGCTATGGCCGGCTCGGTTGTGGTGCCTGACTTAGAGATCATGTTGATGGAAACATCTTTGCCTTCGCAAATTTCCAACAGCTCGCTCAAAGCGGTGGAGCTGATGCTGTTACCGGCAAAATAAATCTCGGGCCCCTGCTTGCGCAGCCGGTTATGATTGGGCGACTGCAAGAACTCAATAGCGGCGCGAGCCCCCAGATAGGATCCGCCGATGCCGATAACAATGAACACCTGGGTATCCTTCCTGATTTTTTCAGCGGCCGCTTTTATACGGGCAAATTCTTCCTTATCATAATCAACCGGCAGATCCAGCCAGCCGATAAAATCGTTGCCCATGCCGGTACCGTTGTGCAACATTTCATGCGCCAGCTGCACCTGCGGGGCAATCGCCTGATATTCCTGTGGGCTCACAAACCCGGCCAGATGCTGTTTGCTCAGTTTGATCGCCATAAAATTGCCTCCTCTTTTATACTTACTTTTATTTTACAATAGATTCACCCAATTTGCAAGGTAACCGCTCTTCTTTTCTTTACAATTTGCATATTCTTCATGATTTAGCCTTAATTTTTCTGTTTTTTTCATAATCTACGCTGCTTTTTTATGAAATAGAAAGATATCTAAAACATGGCAAACCATTTTTAAAAAGGCGGTATATGCTTTATGTCACATTTGCAGCAGCTGGCGCAGCAACACGCCCAGGGCCGATGCAAAGGTTACCTGTTCCACGCGGTGAGCCGCCGTAATATCATATTGCGCAAGCACCTCGTCGCCCAACCGGTAAACCACCTTACCGATAATTTGCCCTTGCTCTACCGGGGCCGTTACGTTCTCCGGCCGCTCTAAAGATACGGCTAGATCCTTCTCTTGACCTTTGGGAAGCAATACGCCCACTCCCTCAGTCGCTTGTAACTGTAGCTGTTGTTGCATGCCGCCTTCCACCCCTATCGGATCTAGGGCACCTTCCGGCAGCTCAGGCGTGTAATAGACAAAATTTGCAAAACCGTAATCCAGCAGGGTGCTGGCGGCAGAAAAGCGCTCTGTTCCCGTGGCGCTGCCCAGGGTAACGGCGATAAGCGTTAGGCCGTCTCGCTGGGCCGTTGCCGTAATGCAGCTGCCCGCTTGGCCTGTGGTGCCTGTTTTCAACCCGGTAATCCCTTTGTAGCTTTTCAGCAACTTATTGGTGTTGACAATTTGTGTTTTACCGCCCCGCAGCGTATCCATCCAAATAGAGGTATAGTTAAAAATAGCGGGATGACGGATGAGCTCCCGAGACATGAGCGCAATATCATAGGCAGTGGTTACGTGCCCCTCTTCGTCTAAACCGTTACAATTTTTAAACACCGTATTGACCATACCCAATTGCGCCGCTTTTTCATTCATCTGCGCCACAAAAGCCTCTTCGGTGCCGGAAATATGTTCTGCCAGGGCAACAGCTGCGTCATTGGCAGAAGCCACCGCTGTGGCTTTTATCATATCATCCACCGACATGGTTTCTCCCGGTTCCAGCCAGATATCCGATCCTCCCATGGAGGAAGCGTGTTCACTGGCGGTTACCATATCGGTTAACGCGATTTTGCCCGAATCCAGCGCCTCCATTACCAGCAACAGGGTCATCACCTTGGTGATGGAAGCGCAGGCGCGCACCTCGTTTGCGTTCTTTTCATACAGCACCTTGCCCGTTTCCGCCTCCATTAACACGGCGGCGGGGGCGCTGATTTCTTCATCGCTTAGCGCCTTGGCGTTGGGAGCCGCCGCCTGCGCCGGCCATAGAGCGAAAAATACCGCTGCCAATAAAATACAGATTGCCTTTTTTAACGTTTGCAAATGGAACACCTCCACTTTTCCATGGGGCTGCTTCCCGCCTTTTACCGCCTTACCGCCGCCCTCATTTACGCCTGGCTTTATCCTATTCATATGCCGGCTTTTGCAGGACTATCCCCGTTTACAGGGCCTCTTCTTTGCTATTTTCTGCAAAGTCTGCCGAAAAAGAGCGCAAAAAAGCGCCCTTTCCCGTTTTAGAAAAGAGCGCTTCTTCATTATGATACAGTCTTGTGCCGGTGTGTAGCTTGTTGCTCGTTAGAGCAACACAATCCCGTGCTCCTCGCATTGGCGAAGGGTTTCTTCCGGCCAGACGGAAGCCTGCACTTCACCAATGTGGGCCCTGTGCAAAAACAACATGCACAACCGTGATTGGCCAATGCCGCCGCCCACCGTGGCGGGCAGCTCCCCGTTGAGCAACGCCTTTTGAAAGGGCAGCGCGGCTCGCTCTTCGCAGCCGCTGGCCTTCAACTGCTTATTAAGGGTTTCGGCATCCACCCGGATCCCCATGCTGGAAATTTCAAAAGACGTATCCAGCAGCGGGTAATCCACTAGGATATCACCGTTTAGATTCCAATCGTCATAGTCCGGCGCCCGGCCGTCGTGGGGCTGGCCGGAAGCCAGCGGCCAACCGATTTGCATTAAAAACACGGCACCATACCGCCGCACCGCTTCCCTCTCCCGCTGCTTGGGGGTTAGCGTCGGGTATTCCCGCTCTAACTCGCTAGTGGTGACAAAGGTGATTTGTTCCGGCAAAAACATAGGCAATACCGGGTATTTCATATGAATATAAGCCTCGGTAGCCTTCATCACGCTGTAAATTTGCTCCACCACGCCGCGCAATGTTTCCTGATTGCGCTGCTGCGGCAAAATAATTTTCTCCCAGTCCCATTGATCCACATAAAGGGAATGCAGGTTGTCGGTATCTTCGTCGCGCCGGATAGCGTTCATATCGGTATAAAGCCCCTCGCCGGGCGCAAAGCCGTATTTTTTCAGGGCCATGCGCTTCCATTTCGCCAAGGAGTGAACGATTTCGCAAGGAGCGTCGCCTTGCTCCCGAATACCAAAGCTTACCGGCCGCTCATGACCGTTTAAATTATCGTTGAGCCCGCTTTGGGGCAGAACAAACAGCGGAGCAGACACCCTGGTAAGATGCAGGGTGTGCGCCAATTCCCGTTCAAAAAAATCTTTGATTCGCTTAATGGCTACCTCGGTTTCTTTTACGCTCATGCCCGCTTGGTAGCCTTTTGGAAAAATGGTTTGTTGCATAAACTCTTCCTTTCCCATCCGTTTTCACCCAAACATATCGCTAATAAAAAAGGGGCGCAACGCCCGCCCCTTTTTCGATACCAGAAAACACTAAAAAATTAATAACGGCTTAAATAGCGATCCAGCTCCCACTGGGTTACCACATTGCGGTATTCGTTCCATTCCGCCTGCTTATAATCCACATATTTGCGAAATGCGTGGCTGCCCAATGTTAAATGAATGAGGCTGTCTTTTTTCATGGCGCGCACGGCTCTGTCTAAATTATCTGGGATATTCTCAATACCCATGGCCTCGCGCTCATCTTCTGTTAGCTTGAACACGTTGCTGTCAATGGAATCCGGCGGCGTCAGCTCTCTTCTAATCCCGTCCAGCCCGGCGGCCAAACACACGGCCAGCACCAAGTAGGGGTTTGCAGAGGGATCCGGGTTGCGCAGCTCAATGCGAGTGCCTTCTCCTCTGGCGGAAGGGATGCGCACCAACGGGCTGCGGTTGCGAGCCGACCAGGCGATGTAAACCGGCGCCTCGTACCCAGGCACCAGGCGCTTATAAGAGTTCACCAAAGGATTGGTGATGGCCGTCATCCCTTTGGCATGCTCAATAATGCCTGCAATAAAGCTATAGGCAATTTTGCTCAAGCCCAACTTGTCGTTCGCGTCGTAAAAAACGTTTTTGCCTTCGCGGTTGAGCGACATATTGATGTGCATACCCGAGCCGGCCTCGCTGAACAACGGTTTGGGCATAAAGGTGGCATGCAATCCGTGCCTATCGGCGATAGACTTTACCGCCAGCTTGAAGGTCATAATATTATCCGCCGCAGTGAGCGCTTCGCTGTATTTAAAATCAATCTCATGCTGGCCAGGGGCGCACTCATGGTGAGAGGCTTCTATTTCAAAGCCCATATCCTCCAGGGTAACGCAGATATCGCGGCGGGCGTCTTCACCTCTGTCTACCGGGCCCAGCTCAAAATAGCTGCCGCTGTCGATGGTTTTGGGAATGGGATGGCCCGCATCGTCGGTTTGGAACAAAAAGAATTCGCATTCGGGGCCCACATTAAACTCAAAGCCCATATCCGCCGCCTGCTTCAGGGTTTTGCGCAAAATGCCGCGGGGATCGCCCTCGAAAGGCGTGCCGTCCGGACGGTAAACATCGCAGATAATGCGCGCCACCTTGCCGGGAGAGGGCTTCCAGGGATAGATCATAAAGGTATCCAGATCCGGATACAGGTACATATCGGATTCCTCAATGCGCACAAAACCCTCGATAGAAGAACCGTCAAACATACATTTATTATTCAGCGCCTTTTCCAGCTGGCTGCGTGTGATAGCCACGTTTTTGCAGGCGCCAAAAATATCGGTAAACTGCAAACGGATAAAGCGTATATTCTCCTCATTTACAATGCGGATAATGTCCTCTTTGGTGTATTTGCTCGTATGCCTCATAACTGTTCCCCTTTCCAATCTGCTTCTTGCCGAACCGGTACCCCAAGCCCGGATAAATACTGTTTCAGTTCTGGAATGGTAATTTCGCCAAAATGGAACAAAGATGCCGCCAATACAGCGTCGGCCTTGCCCAGCGTCAGCGCGTCGTAAAAGTGCTTCATGGTGCCTGCTCCGCCTGATGCGATAACCGGAATGCCCACATTTTCAGAAACCGCCCGGGTAAGCTCTAAATCGTAGCCCTGTTTTACGCCGTCGCAATCCATGCTGGTAAGCAAAATTTCACCGGCGCCCCGGCGCTGGGCTTCCACCGCCCAGGCCACCGCGTCTTTACCTACCGGGATGCGTCCGCCGTTTATGTATACCTCCCAGCCGCTACCGTCGGCGCGGCGCTTGGCGTCTATTGCCGCCACCACGCACTGGCTGCCGAACTTGTATGCCGCCTCATTGATGATCTCCGGGCGCTTAACCGCCGCCGAATTTACCGAAACCTTATCGGCGCCGGCGCGCAGCAGCGCAGTAAAATCTTCCACAGTGCGGATCCCTCCGCCTACTGTGAAGGGAATAAAAATCCGCTGCGCCACCTGGTTGACGATGTCTATCATAATACCACGGGCATCAGACGATGCAGTGATATCCAACAGCACCAGCTCGTCAGCGCCCTGCGCATCGTAAGCCGCGGCCGCCTCCACCGGATCCCCAGCGTCCCGCAGATTGACAAAGCTGGTGCCCTTTACCACCCTGCCGTCTTTTACATCCAGGCAGGGAATAATCCGTTTTGCAAACATATCTTATTCCTCCCCGGCACGGCGTGCAGCATCCTTTTGCACAACCGCCGCAAAATTCTGTAGCATCTTCAAGCCAACCGCTCCGCTTTTTTCAGGGTGAAACTGGGTGGCAAACAGGTTGCCCGCCTGCACCGAAGCGTCTATTTTTACGCCATATTCCGTCTGGGAAGAAACCACTTCTCTATCCTGCGCCTGCAAATAATAGGAATGCACAAAATATACATATGGGCTGCCGTTGATACCGGCAAACAACCCTTCCCTTTTACAAATATCTAAAGAATTCCAGCCGATATGCGGCACCTTAAGCCCGCCATCAGACGGTATTTTAACAATTTTACCCCGCAATAAACCCAGGCCCTTTACTCCCGGACTTTCTTCGCTTTCTTCAAACAGCAGCTGCAACCCCAGGCAAATGCCCAAAAGCGGCTTACCTGTTTTTACATAATCCAGCACCGCTTCTTTCATGCCGCTTTGCTCTAGGCAAGCCATGGCGTCGGCAAAGGAGCCCACCCCCGGCAAAATCGCCCCGTCGGCTTGCAACAATTGCCCTCGTTCACCGGTCACCAAGCTCTCGCACCCAATATGGCTTAGCGCCTTGGTAACGCTTTGCAAATTCCCCGCACCGTAGTCGATTACAGCCAGCATGGCAGCAGCCCCTTTCTATAATATAGAAAATTACCTCATTATTTTAGCATTCACGCAGGGAATTGGCAAATCAAATCTAGAATTTTTTACGTTTTAGCGCGAAGACTAAAATTACAAAACAGATCTGGGATAAATCCATACAGAACCTACCACAAATGCTGCCCCTTGCACAAAAAACAGCGGCCGTTCTCTAAAAAAAACGCACATGCCGCTGTTTTTACACACCAGATGATAGAGGAGGAATTTTTTATGCACCGCAAAAGCTACCAAGCCCAACCCTTGCGCATTGACACGCGCAGCATCAAAGAAGCGCCGGTTGATACCACGGCTGCCCCACAGGGCTTTTGGCGCAGAAGAAAGCGGCGCGCCGCAGCCGAAAACGCCGCACAACCCGGCGGCAAGGAAGAAACGCTTTAACCAATCCGCCGGTAAAACTGCGCAGCCTCCGGTTGAGCTGCATGCTACCAGCAATAAAGCTATTCTTTTACGGTTTGCAGCTTTGGCAGGGCTCGTACCCCTGAGCAATCAGGTCGGTCCTGTCGCCGTGAAAGATTTCTTTGTTTTTTTCGTTCATCGTTTCCACCGATGAGCAATCCGGCCGGTGAAACTTATGGGAATTGGTATTGAGCACATATTCCTCGCCAGCTGAAACCTCCTTCGAGGAAGCGGACGAGGCCGGCTCTGATCCGCTGGCCCAGCTGTTCCCTGTTTGATAATCTATCGTAACCCCCGGCTGGTTGTTATATACAAATACGTTAAAGCAGATGCCTGCGCCGTTATCCTCTACAGACCAGGCTTCCATCTGTACGCCGCTGGCCACCAGGTTACTGCTCTCAAACACAGGGGTTACCCGGTAAAGCACATGGTTGCCGGTTTCTTTTATGTAGTCAGCCGTCATGTTTTCAAAAGCGAGCATCCCCTCTACATTCATATAGCGGGTGCCGGTGATGAGATTCTTTTCATTGGCGTTCTCCGCAGTAAGCTGAAAGCCGATTAAGTGGCAACGGTTATACAGATATTTGCCGTCAACAAAATCGTATTCCGCCGTCTGCCAGCCGGATGGCTTTACCTGACTGATGCTTTCCCTATCCTCTGTGGGCATCAAATCCTGCCCAATGCAGGCGTAGGCAACGCCGCACCGGCCAAGGGCATCCAACTCGCTGTAGTTTTCAAAGGACTGAGCGTTCTTTTCTTCTTCGGCAAACTCCGGCTGGTTTTGGTTAAGCTCTACATAGGGCGTTCCGGCAAACTCGGGCAGGTTTTGCAAAGAGACCAAACCCGGGGCGCTGCTGGTTGCGGCGGGCTGCGTTTCCAACCCACAGCCGCCAAGCAGCAGGCAAAAGACGAATAAAATTGATAGGAGGGAGCCTATTCTTTTCTGCATCGTTTGTAAATCTCCTTTGTTATTTTTTCGTGTGAATTGCCGGCAAATTCGGTGCGGGAGCATAGCTGCCAGCTGTCAGAAAGGCTAATATCCAGAGATATGTCCGCAGGATACCGGCGGTTCCAACGATAAACGATCAGCTCTCCTATCTTTTCTTCATAAGGCCGCAAGGGCTGATCCTCTACAAAGCAGATATCCCCCTCCCCCGCTTTTTGCAAAAAAGAGTTGTTCTCAACAACGCCCTCTTTTCCCGCAAACAGCGGGGCTGAAAAGCTGTTGATAAGCAGCCGCCTTCCCTGCAAATGGCACAAAATATCCTCGGTTATTTTGCGATCCCGACTCTGCCGTCTGTGGTTAAAGAGCATGCCGTTTCGGTCATCCAGGCATACAATAACATCCATTTTTCTTTTCCTTTCAAAAAACGCGAAAGATAGCGCCAATCCCTTGCCAGTATACCACATTTCACCTGTTTGCTCAAAGTTTTCCAAACATTTTTTCGATATTTTTCTATCACACCCTGGATTGTCCTTAAAAAGTTTCCTAATGAGCCGGCTTACCAGAAAAGGAGGGCAGCCGCCTGGGCCCGCCCTCCTTTTACCATATTGTTTTTCTAAATTTAAAGTGGTTTCTGCCTCAACATCGGCTGTAGCTGCTTACCGGCCAAAGTCGCCTGCACCGCCTGCGGAATCAAATCAAAATGCGCCACCAGCGAAGTGGGTTTTTTTAGCACATCGTCCTGCGAGAAGGGCACAAAGTAAATATTTTTGGTGTTGGCCAGCCTGCCGATATTCTGCGCGCTGGCGCCCAGGCCGTCGTTGGTTGCCAGAGCGATAAGCACAGGGCGGCCGATGCGCAGATGGGACTTTGCCGCCATCGTCACCGAAGTATCGGTAATCCCCTGGGCCAGCTTGGCCAGGGTATTGCCCGTACACGGCGCGATGAGCAATAAATCCAGCATTTTTTTCGGGCCGATGGGTTCGGCGCCCACAATGGTATTTATCATCTTTTTGCCGCAAATCGCCTCTACGTCTGCAATAATATCCTGGGCACGGCCAAAGCGGGTGTCCATCGAACTGGCATTTTGTGAAAATATGGGCAGCAGCTGGTAGCCCTCTTTTACCAGCTCCCGCATTTGTTCCATCGATTTGGCAAAGGTGCAGAATGATCCGCACATCGCATAGCCAATGGTAACCGGCTGCTCGCTCACGCCAACCCCTCCTCTGTTACATGATATACAATATTTTTGATGATCTCCCCGGCGGTTCTGGGCGCCACCTTGCCGGGCAGAGAAAGCGCTTGCACAGCAGGGATGCCCAACCGTCGCGCCGCCTCAAAATCCACGCCGCCCGGTGCAGAGGCCAGGTCGATAACCAGGGCCCCTTCGGCAGTTTTGGCAAGGGTGTGGGCGTCGAAAATCATGGCAGGGATGGTGTTGAAGATGATGTCGTATGTTTCCCCTTGTTGGGCCAGACTGCCGGTTTCCACGGCACGAAAGCCCGCCGCCTGGATCCAAGCCAAGTCTCCCGGTTTGCGGGCGCTCACCGTTACGTTAGCATGCAACGCCCCCAGCATGGCGCTTAGCGCCTTGCCGATGCGCCCGTAACCGGTTACCAAGCAACGGGCGCCGCTGATAGTGCCCGGGTACTCCCGCATTGCAATTTCCAGCGCCCCCTCTCCGGTGGGCACCGCGTTGTGCACAGCGAACTCCTCTCGGGCAAAATAGTCGTGCAAAGGCATGGCGCGCCACGCTCCGCCCGCTTGGCGCAGACGCTCTTTCATGCCGCAAAAAACCATTTTGCCCCGCAGTGCCTCGGCCAAAGCGTCGCTTAGCGGGATTTCCGCCGCAGAATAGGGCGCGTTTACCGTTTTGCCGTCTTTACTGGCGGGCAGAGGAAAAATAACCGTTTCTGCCTGAAGGGCGGCTTTTTCCGCCTGGGCGCGCTGCACGGCGGGGCTGAGCGCAAGCCCTTCCAAACCGGCTGCATAAACAGTGTAGCCGTCTGCCGCAATGGATTTTGCCATTTCAGCCTGTCGTTTGTCACCCCCGATGACCGCAAAGCTCTTTATCTTAACCATATCGTTACCCCCAGAAAAATAGCTTTCTGCCCCATAGTATGGAAAAGGAGCCCAAACAGTGCATGCCTGGGCGGTTCTTGTCTTTCGTAAGAGCTAAGGGCCCGCGGCGGGCATATTGCAGAAAAAATGGGCAAAATAGGAAAAAAGTGTTTCTTTTACCGCGCGCGCGCAATATAATGGATGGTAGTAATGCAACCGATTGAGAAAGGATGTCTGATTTTGCAGCACGATGATATTTTAGATAAAATTAGCCGGGTACATTTTGTGGGCATAGGCGGCTCCGGTATGTGCCCCATGGCTGAAATACTGCACCATGAAGGATTTGCCCTCTCGGGATCCGACACCGCCGAATCGGATACCTTAGAGCGGATCCGCGCCCTGGGTATTCCCGTATTTATGGGGCACCGGGCGGAAAACATTGCAGGCGCCCAGCTAGTAGTGTACACCGCCGCCGTTAAACAGGATAACCCCGAGCTGGTTGCTGCCCGGCAGCAGAGCATCCCCCTAATGGAACGCTCAGAAATGCTGGGGGTGCTGTCGCGCCGGTACAAAAACACGGTGGCCGTATCAGGCACACATGGTAAAACCACCACCACGGCCATGCTCACCCAAATCTTGGTGGGCTGCGGGGCGGATCCCACCGCCATCATCGGCGGCAAACTGCCCTACATCGGGGGCAACGGCCGTGTGGGGCACACAGAAACCATGGTGTGCGAGGCTTGCGAATATGTGGATACCTTTTTGCACCTAACACCGGCGGTTTCGATTATTCTAAACGTGGACGCCGATCACTTGGATTATTTCGGCGATCTGGAGCATATTGTCGCCTCTTTTCACCAGTTTGCCAGCCAAACCACCAAGGCCTTGATAATTAACGGAGACGACGCCAACACCCGCAAGGCTGTGCAGGGTATTTCGCTGCCGGTTATCACCTTTGGTCTGGATGAAAGCAACGACTATTATGCGGCCAACATCGCCCCCGCCGCCGGTGTGCGCGAACACTTTACCTTGATGCACCGCGGCCACGCCCTTTGCGATATTGCCCTGAGCGTGCCCGGGCGGCACAACATTTATAACGCCCTAGCCGCCGCCGCCACGGCCCACTATTTGGGCATGGAGCCCGGCGGCATTGCGCAAAGCCTGCACCAGTTCACCGGCGTGCACCGGCGTTTTGAGGTGCTGGGCGAATACGGCGGCATTACGGTGGCGGATGATTTCGCCCACCATCCCACCGAGCTTACAGCCACCTTGCAGGCCGCCATGGCCATGGGCTTTCACCAGGTATGGGCTGTTTTTCAGCCCCACACCTTTTCGCGCACCTATTTATTGCTAAACGATTTCGCAAAAGCCCTCTCCATCCCCGATCACGCGGTGCTTTCTGAAATTCTGCCGGTGCGCGAAACCAACACCTACAACATCTACGCCAAGGATCTGGCCGACAAGATTCCCGGCTGCGTTTGGTTTTCCACCTTTGACGAAATAGCGGATTATGTGGTATCCAAGGCCCAGCCAGGGGATTTGCTGCTTACCCTGGGCGGCGGCGACGTTTACAAATGCGCCCACCTGATTGTAGATAAGTTGAAAAGCCTGCACCCGAATGAGGTGCGCTAAAATGCCTTTTGCCCAACAAATGGGGCTAGAAAATACCAAAAGCCAACCCGACAATAAAAAATAAATGACACAAAAAGACAGGAGGGTTCCCATGACCTACAAAGAGAAATTCATTCAGTTTATGGCCCAGTGCGGTGTGCTGACCTTTGGCGACTTTACCGCCAAAAGCGGGCGCAAAACCCCTTATTTTGTCAACACCGGCAATTACAAAACCGGCGCGCAGCTGGCAAAGCTGGGCGAGTTTTACGCTGCTTGCATTCAAGAGCATAACCTTGCGCCCGAAACCTTGTTTGGTCCCGCGTACAAGGGCATTCCCCTTTCTGTGGCCTGCTCGGTGGCGCTGTATAACCAATACGGCAAAGAAGTAAATTACTGCTTTAACCGCAAAGAAACCAAAGATCACGGCGAGGGCGGCTTGCTGGTGGGTAAAAAGCTTTGCGACGGCGAAAAAGTGGTGGTAATTGAAGATGTAATTACCTCTGGCGCCGCTTTGCGCGAGGTGATGCCCATCATAAAATCCGCTGCTAATGTGGATATCATCGGCATGGTGATCTCGGTGGACCGTATGGAACGGGGCCAGGGCGAGCTCTCCGCTGTGCAAGAGGTATACCGCGATTTCGGCTTCCGGGTTTATCCCATCGTTACCATGGTGGATATTATTAAGGCCATCCAAGACGGCATCATCGACGGTGCCCAGTATCTGGACAAGATGCTGGAATACCGCAAGATTTACGGTGTGGAATAAGAAGTTCTTTGTCGCGCCTGCCCTACCGGCAATGGCGCGGCTACAAAACTGTGTTACATATCCAAATACCTGCAATACGCAAACGTGCGTGTTGCAGGTTTTCTTTTATATCGTATATCGTTTGAGCAAACAAAAACGCCGCTCTTCCGATAAGTGGGCAAGAGCAGCCCTTACAACACAAACTTGCGCGAGAGGCGAACAACAATCGCGTTCTCGCGGCGTGTTTTTGTTCAAGCGACAACTGCGTATTATGATGCAGGCAGCGGAACATTTTATGCCGAACCTTCGACTTGACGGTATGATGTTGTGCAAAGATGTATGAATATCTAACGCCGTTTTTCGGCAGGATTTCTCGGTTGACAAACACAGCGGCGGTATTATAATTGACTTATCAACTGTTGATTAGTCAATTATTATTTACTGAGGTGACGGTATGCAAAGTGAACAAAGTCCTTTCCACACGCTGTTATTCCGCGCCTTCCACGCCCAGCGCAGTTATCTGCACTCCTGCCTGGGGGAATCGGGCCTGGGGGCGGGCCAGCCCAAGCTGCTGGTTTATTTAAACGATCACGGCCCTTGCAGCCAGCGGGAGCTAGCGGACTATTTTGAAATAGACCCGGCCGCCGTATCGCGCATGCTGTGCGCCATGGAAAAAGGCGGCTTCGTCGCAAGGCAAACCAACCAGGCCAGCCGGCGGAGCGACTTAATCAGCTTAACCGAAAAGGGGCGCCAATTCGCGAAACTTTGGCTGGAGCATTATCGGGAAATTGAGGAGATTATGCTACACGGTTTTACCCCCCAAGAGCGGGAACAATTTTCGCAATACCTCTTGCGGGCCTATCAAAATTACCGCGTTTGGAAGGAGGGGCAACAATGCGGGATATAAAGCGCTTGTTGGGCTATATAGGCCCTTACCGCAAAGATATGATTCTGGGCGCGGTACTGGTGATGGTGGAAACCTGCTTTGAACTATTCATCCCGGTGCTGATTGCCGATTTGATCGATGTTGGCGTTACCAACCGCGATATCCCCTACATTATTTCTAAGGGGATTCAGATGGGGATATGCGCAGTGCTGGCGCTTGTTACCGGGCTGCTGTATGCGCGTTTTGCCGCGCGTTCCGCCTATGGTTGGGGAGCGCAGATCCGCTTAGCCCAGTATGAAAAGGTGCAAAAATTCGCCTTTGCCAACCTGGATCATTTTGAAACCTCTTCCTTAATCACCCGCATGACCACCGACGTAACCGTGCTGCAAAACGCCATCAACGGCGGTTTGCGGCCGCTGATACGCGGGCCGGTGATGCTGGTAATGGGTGTTGCCCTTTCGTTCTGGATGAATCCCCAATTGGCCCTGGTTTTTGTTGTGTGTGCGCCGGTGCTGGGGATTATTCTGTTTTTGATTGTGCGCAAGGTTGCCCCTATGTACGGTCAACTGCAGCGGGTGGTGGATAAGCTCAACAACGTGGTGCAGGAAGGGCTGACCGCCATACGCGCCGTAAAGGCATTTGTGCGCGGGGAATATGAAGAGGAAAAGTTTGATAAGGTTAACACAGATCTGATGACCACCAGCCGCACCACCTTTCACTACGCGGTGCTCAACCTACCCGCTTTTCAATTGGTGATGTATACGGCCATTGTGTTAATCATGTGGTACGGCGGCAATATGATATTAAATAGCACGCTGCACGTGGGGGATCTAACCGGCTTTTTAAGCTACGTGATGCAAGTAATGAACTCGCTGATGATGATAGCCAACGTGTTCTTGTTGCTGACCCGTTCCCTGGCCAGCGCCCGGCGCATCAGCGAGGTACTGGAGGAAGACGTCACCCTTACCAACCGGCCCCAGGCCAAAAAAGAAATTGCAAACGGCAGCATAGATTTTGAAAACGTATCCTTCAAATACCGCGCGGATGCACGGGAATACGCCCTGTCGGATGTGAATCTGCACATCAAGGCGGGCCAGACCATCGGTATCCTGGGAGGCACCGGGTCTTCCAAAACAACGCTGGTGCAGCTAATCCCCCGGCTTTACGACGTGACCAAAGGCGCCGTAAAGGTAGGGGGCGTGGATGTGCGGGAATACGACCTGCAGGCGCTGCGGGACGCGGTGGGCATGATACTGCAAAAGAACGTGTTGTTCTCGGGCACCATACGGGAAAACCTACTGTGGGGCGATCCCAATGCCAGTGACGAAGCCTTATGGGATGCCTGCCGCGCCGCCTGTGCCGACGAATTTTTGCAAAATATGCCTAAGGGGCTAAACAGCGACCTGGGCCAGGGAGGCGCCAATGTTTCCGGTGGGCAGAAACAACGGCTGTGCATTGCCCGCGCCCTGCTTAAGCACCCAAAAATCTTGATATTTGACGATTCCACCAGCGCCGTGGATACCGCCACCGAGGGCAAAATCCGCGCTGCTTTAGCAAAGCTTACTGACGTTACCAAAATCATCATCGCTCAGCGGGTGACCTCTGTGATGCACACCGATCAAATTATCATTTTGGACGACGGCAAGGTGCACGCCGTAGGCACCCACAGCCAGCTGCTGGAAAGCGACCCCATTTACCAGGATATTTACCGCTCTCAGATGAAAGGAGGCGAGGACGATGGCAGCACGGCAGCTCAGTGCCAAGAAGCCTGAAAACATCGGCTACACCCTGCGGGTTCTGCTCTCTTATATGGGCAGGCATAAGTTCATGCTGCTGGCGGTGGCAGTGCTGGTGACCGTCAGCGCCTTGGCTAACCTTTTGGGCACCTATATGATCCGGCCGGTGGTCAACAACCTGGTAAGCGGCGGCATCGGCGCGCTGATAAGCGGCGTTATCATAACCGCTGTTATCTACGGATTGGGAGCGCTTGCCGCCTATGGTTACACCCAAACCATGGTGAAGGCCGCTCAAAAGGTACTGTTTGACATCCGGCGGGATTTGTTCGCCCATCTGCAAACCTTGCCTCTGTCGTTTTTCGATACCCAACGCCACGGCGATGTGATGAGCTATTTTACCAACGATGTAGACACGATATCCGACGCATTGAACAACAGCTTTGCCATGGTGATTCAAAGCTTTATCCAAATGGTGGGCACCCTGATTATTCTATTTATACTCAATTGGCAGCTATCGCTTATCGTATTGATCTGCTATGTGGCTATGTTTTTCTATATCCGGTTCAGCGGCAAGCGCAGCAAAAAGTTTTATACCCGCCAGCAGAGCAGTTTAGGGGATTTGGACGGCTATATTGAAGAGATGGTCAACGGGCAAAAAGTGGTAAAGGTGTTTAACCACGAGGAAGCCAACCTGGACGAATTTTGCAAAAAGAACGAAGCGCTGCGCCAGGCGGGCACTGGTGCGCAAAGCTACGCAGCCACCATGGTGCCGGCTGTGGTAAGCATTTCTTACATCAATTACGCCATTGTGGCGGTGCTGGGGGGCATTATGGCAATGCAGGGCGCCACAGATGTGGGCAGCTTGGCCAGTTACCTGGTGTTTGTGCGCCAAGCCGCCATGCCCATTAACCAATTTACCCAGCAGAGCAACTTCCTTCTGGCGGCGTTAGCCGGCGCCGAGCGCATATTCAATGTGATGAATTTAAAGCCGGAGGTTGACGAAGGCAAGGTGGATTTGGTAAACGCCCGTGAGGAAAACGGCAAACTGGTTGCCTGCGAACACAAAACCGGGCGCTGGGCTTGGCGCAAGGCTGGCGAAACGCTTATTCCGCTGCAGGGAGACGTCCGCTTTGAAAACGTGGATTTTGGCTATGAGGACGGCCATCCGGTGCTGAAAAATATCAGCCTTTACGCCAAACCGGGGCAAAAGATCGCCTTTGTGGGCTCCACCGGGGCGGGAAAAACTACCATCACGAACCTCATAAACCGTTTTTACGATGTGCAGGCCGGCCGGGTCATTTACGACGGCACTGATGTGCGCGAGATTCAAAAAGCGGCGCTGCGGCGCTCTTTGGGCATGGTGCTGCAAGACACCCACTTATTTACCGGCACGATTGCGGATAACATCCGTTTCGGCAAGTTAGACGCCACCGACGAAGAAATTCGCAAAGCCGCACGCATCGCCAATGCGGATTCCTTTATCCGCCGTTTGCCCCATGGATACGACACCATGGTGACCTCCGACGGGGCCAACCTCTCGCAGGGCCAAAGGCAGCTGTTGGCCATTGCCCGGGCGGCTGTGGCCGATCCTCCGGTGTTGATTCTGGACGAAGCCACCTCTTCCATTGACACCCGCACCGAGGCCCTGATTGAAAAGGGCATGGATCAGTTGATGGAGGGACGCACGGTTTTCGTTATCGCTCACCGTCTGAGCACCGTGCGCAATGCCGACGCTATTATGGTGCTGGAACACGGCCGCATTGTGGAGCGGGGCGATCACGCTTCGTTACTGGCGCAAAAAGGGAAATATTACCAGTTGTATACCGGGATGTTTGAGCTGACTTAAAAAGCAAATGACTTCGGCGCTATCGGTTTGAAAAAGGGCGCCTTAAACCACATGCCCAGGCAACAGGTGTTGTGCTGCCTCTCCCCTCTGCCGCTGGCCCATAAACGACAGCAGCATAACAAATTATTCACATTTATGGGTTACCATAAGATATCATTTCCAGTTATAGGTTCAAATGTTAGGAGGCTGCTACTATGAGAAAAGATTTCGGTGCACAAACCTTTTTGTACCCCATGCCGGTTTTAATCATCGCCACTTACGGCGAAGATGGCACGCCCAACGCCATGAATGCCGCTTGGGGCGGCATTGCCGACACCAACAAAATTTCTATTTGCCTGAGCGCTGAGCACAAAACCGTAAAAAATATCCTGGCGCGCAAAGCCTTTACGGTTAGCATGGCCACTGCGGCACAGGTAACGGCTGCCGATTATGTGGGCCTGGTATCCGGCAATAACGTGCCGGACAAAATCGCTCGGGCGGGCTGGCACACTGTGAAAAGCGAGCATGTAGACGCGCCGGTTATCAGCGAGCTGCCCATGAACCTGGACTGCCGTCTGGAAAGCTACGATGAGGAATCCGGCCTGCTGATCGGCGAGATTGTGAATGTCAGCGCAGACGAAACGGTGCTCAGCGATGGAAAAATTGATCCTGCCAAGCTGTGCCCCATTACCTTTGATCCGGTGAACAACGCATATCTGCAACTAGGCCAAAAGGTGGGCACCGCCTTTCACGACGGCGCGCAGCTAAAATAATCGATCCTACGAGCAACAGAAAAGAATACCTTTCTATAGCGAAGGAGCCACAGAGCTGTTTAAAACCGCTCTGTGGCTCCTTCGCTGTTCCATCCGTTATCCCCTTATGAGAACTTACCAGTAAGACTACGGCCGCGGCTCATAACAAGACGGTGCTGCGAATCCGGCAAGGAGGGTATCGTTATCCCGCATTGATTTTTCAAAGCTTTCCTGCGTACACCGTTTTGCTTAACAGGGTGTTCGCTGTGATGTTTGTAAAAATACCGCTTGTCATAAAGATTTACCGCTCGGAGCTTAACAACGCATAACGACAAGTATCGCATATTCCCTGATTATTTCGATCCGCACTTCGCATCGTTCCCTCATACTTCATTCCGCATTTTTTCATAACTTTACCGGAATTGGGATTTCTGGGGTCATGCCTTGCTTCAATACGATTGGCTCCTACCTCTTCAAAGAAAAAATCCATAACCGCTTTCATTGCCTCAGACGTAATCCCCTGATGCCACCAGGCTCGTCCGATACAATACCCGATCTCAACCATCGAAATATCCTCATTTATATGAACCGCGCTAATACTACCGATAGGTTCGTCGCCGTTCTCTTTTACAACAATTGCCCACTGATAATACTTTTCATCGGAATAGGACTTGACCCAATCTTCTATTACAGATTTACTAACGTCAATATTCGGGTGTGTGGGCCATGTTAAATATTTCGTCACCTCATCATCCGACGCCCAGTTCTTAAACATTGCGCCGGCATCTTCGCTGACAAATTGTCTTAAAACCAGTCTTTCGGTTTCTAATCTTTGCGTTCCGCGGTGTTGCATATGCGTCATTCCTTCCGTTTTAAATCAAATTGGCTCACATAATGATTGATACCGTGCACCGATAACGAAGGAGTGAATTTTTATTTACATTACAACAGCACCTAAGGCCGTACTCGCTTAATCTGCCGGGCTTTGGGCAATATAAACCCCCAACGCGCCATCAGAAACGCTGACGCTCAGCTGCTTTTCTCCGTTAACCAGCACAATCCCACCGGCCGCCGGTTCATCCGCCTGCGCTATCGTAGAAAAACCCGCTTCCTTCAGCTGGGCTATATATTGCTCCCCTTCTTCACGGGAAACATCCTTGTAAAACACCGCGTAATAGCCAGCCGAGGAATCAGAAAGTCCTGCGGTAATCGTGTAATCCGGCTGCCCGGCTTGGGGCTGGGGCAGGCCGTTGGTATAGGCATTGCGCGGCCAAGCGCTGATGCTCTGGCAAGCCGGCGATGCCACGGGTTCCGCCTGTTGGGCGCACCCGCAGGGTAAAACCGCCAGACACAATGCACAGAACGCAACACAAACCATCCTTTTAAGGCGCCATATCATTTCATATCCCCCATTGAAAAAGACCGAACCGTCTCTCTGCAGCGCTTAGCGGTCAAAAGCGCGTGTGCACAAAAGCCCTCGGCTTGTTTTTCTATCCAGAATAGCAGCAATTCTTGTTACTGTCAACCTCCGAAGCCTTTCTCTACGGCCGCAGGCGGAAGGTACGCGGAGCAAACCGATAAATCAGCCCGCATGCCGCCAAGCTGTACAGAAGGCAAAAAGCAATGCACAGCCCTCCGAACAAGGGTGTTGGCATTTGCAGGCGCATCATGAAAAAGCAAACCAAATAGGTGGCGGAAAGCATCAGCTGATAAGTGCCGCTTTTCATCTCTGTACCCGCGTTATAAGGTTGCAACAGATAATAAATGGTAAGATAGTGTACCGAAAAGAAGATGCTGAGGCAAACAATAGAAACAAGCAGCACCGCGTAGTTTAACGGATTATCCGTGCCGCCGGAGGCAAACAACAACACGCTCAGGCCTGCGCCGATAACCGCTGCCGGCAGCAAATTTACCTTGACAATCTCTCGTAGACGAATGCGGTACAACTTGAGCACCATTTGAGGCTGCTTATAAAAGGAATAGGTTAATAAACTATGATCACAGTTCATAAACAGCGCCCGGGTAAAGCCGGTGCCCCGGTTGATAGCGTACATAATAAACACAAAATAGGGCAAAAAAGTAAGCAGCAGCTCGTTTACCCGCCCTTTTATTTCGGGCACCAGGTAAAAGGCCAGCAAAAGGCCCAATATCATCACCGCACAGACAGCGGCAATCCGTTTGGAGGATTTCCAAAGGATTTTTTGATGCCGTTTGATAAAGAGTTCGTTAAGATATTCAAAGCCTTTGCGTGTGCTGGTAATATGCGTATCGGTAGAAATTGACTTTTGGCTTTGCTTTTGCGTTGCCTGGCCGGCCGTATCCATTTGATGAATAAACTGGCTTAAAAGCTGGCGGCACATTTCAGGGTAATAACGGAATGCGCAAATCTTTTTGAGCGAGAGCAGCCCCGCCACAACACACGCCGCCATAATCCCCATCACAAAGGTCGGGGGAACCGTAATATTCACAGCGGGCAAGCCATAAGCCGCAGCAAGCAGCAAGAGCGCCGCCAACCACCAAAATTTGCCAAGCTTATTCTCATTGGTTGCGTTCCCCCGGCGCTCGTAATCCCACAATGAGATCACCGCCACCACCATTTTTAAGCCGGCGGCAAAAAAGGGAACCAACAGGCATCCCCACAGCGGCACCCCATTTTGTAACCCAAAGAATAGGACAAACGGCAAAAATCCCACAACCAGCTTCACCATAGAGTAACCATAATGAAGCAACGTATAGGCGCGGGCCTCCATTCGTAAAAGGACGATTGCGTAATATTTATCCCGGGTGGGGTTAAACAAATAGGTGTTCATGAACGCCCCTATCACCGTTAAAAACAGCAAAAGATGCAAAAATAACCCGTCCGCCGGTACCAATGTGCGGGCATATAGGGCGCCCAACCCCTCCACCATGACGGCAAGATAAAGAAATTTACCCAAAAAGGTTGCGATAACCTCCCATATTGCCGACAGGATATTGGCAAAAACCTTTAATCCCCGCACCCGGTACAATTTTTCTGGCAAGATCTTTTTTAAAAGAGGAATCTGTTTGAGTGAATACAAAATACTGTTGACCCGATAAGTATTTTTCAAAGCAAAAGAGATTCGAAGCGTATTATTCATTTTCTTCCTCCCGCAGCGCGGCGATGATTTTATTTTTAAATTCGCGGTTATCCAAATTTGCTTGGCTTACCACCTCTAGCTCGCCGTGGTTCAGCAAAACAATTTCATCGCACAAATCCAGCGCCAAATCCATAATATGGGTGGAAAAAATGGTGACGCGCCCCTCTTTTATAGAGCGGAGCAGCTGCTTCATCTCCTCCGCCACCACAACATCCAGCGAAGTCAACGGTTCATCCAGCAGTAGAACGTTGGGGCGGGCCATTATGTTGATGAGCATCTGCATTTTATTTTTCATCCCGTGGGAGTAATCCTTCATCAACTTATCCCTGTCTTCTGGATCAATACTCATATATTCAAAGTAATTATCTAAAGGCTGAGGATTTTCGATTGTGTTTTCATTTATCTCTAAAAAGAACTTTAAAAATTCCCGACCCGTTAAAAACTCAGGCACCGTTGGGGTAGAAAGCACATATCCCACGTCGTCTGCTTTCAATTCACGGCGCTGCCCCTCTTCTATGAAATAAAAAGCGCCGCCGTCTGCTTTGATATCTCGGTTAATGCAGTTAAACAACGTGGTTTTGCCCGCGCCGTTGCGCCCCAGCAGGCCGTAAATTTTTCCGCTTTCAAAGGTAAAGCTGATATCGCGCAACACTTCTTTCTTTTCATAACGCTTAGACAGATGCTCCACAACAAAATTCATCATTTTTCCTCCGTTACATTTTACGTTGGTAGTAGGCCACAAGGGCCAGATCTAGAAAAGTTTTAAGCAGAAACACGCCCACAAAAGCAAGGGTTACCCAAAGCGGCGCACCAAAAAAGATAGAAACCCACGCCCCTGCCATCACCAGCCAGCGCAACACTTCGCCAGAAACCGCCTGCGCCTTGTTACGGATCATCTGGTTGCGTTCATCTTGGATTTCGATTTCGTTTTGCTTCATCAGCTCCGGGTTTTTTTCGTTCCACCGCTCAACCCACCATTTCGCCAGGCCAAATCCAAATAGCCCGGCGCCGATGCCGATAGCGGCAGCAGCTTGCACATTATTCAGAAAACCCGGCATAAAAATCCTTGCGCCAGCCGCCGAGCCAAGGCACAGCAGCCCCAGTATCCCCAAGGCCAGATACAGCTTCTGTTTTGTTTTTATGTTTACGGCTGTTCCTCCTCATAGATAAAAATATCTTCAATCGCCATATGAAAATAGTGGGCAATTTTAAAGGCCAAAAGAATCGACGGATTGTACCGCCCGTTTTCTAAGGAACCAATAGTCTGCCGGGAGACCTCCAGCGCCTTTGCCAATTCTTCCTGCTTGATGCCGCGGCTTTTCCGGATTTCTTCTAAGCGGTTTTTCACAGCTCGCCCTCCTTTCCAAAACGGAAAGTCAGCTTTCCATAACCTTATTATATACACAAGAAAAGAAATGTCAAGCAAACTTTCCATCCCATATCAAAAGGGCGCCCTATGTGAGGCGCCCCTGCTGGGTGGTATTCAGGCGGAGGGCTGCAACAGCGCGTCGGCTTCCCGGCGCGTTAAAGCGCCGTTGGCCACCATACTGTTTAGCACCTGCTGCATACGTTGCTGTGCTAGCTCTGGATTGGTATCTGGCGTATAAGCAGACGGCGCATTGGGCAATCCTGCTAAAAGTACAGCTTCACTGTCGCTAAGCTGAGCGGGTTCTTTGCCAAAATATCCCTGCGCCGCCTGGCGGATACCGTAATAGCCACTGCCAAAATAAATAGTGTTAACATACAACTCAAAAATTTCTTCTTTGCTATAATTCGCCTCTAGTTGAAAGCTCACAAAAGCTTCGGCAAACTTACGCTCCAGCTTTTTTTCTTGCGTAAAATACAGGTTTTTAGCCAACTGCTGGGTGATGGTGCTGCCGCCTTCCACAAAAGACCACGTGCGCAAATCATTGTATAGCGCCCGGCCCAGCGCAACAACGTCAACGCCACTGTGGGACCAAAAACGGCGATCTTCTGTAGAGATAACTGCATCAATATAGATCTGTGGCAGTTCCTGATAAGAAGTAAAACTTTCGGTGCTGCGGATTTCCTCCACTTTATCCTCTAGTGGTTGCTGCGCCACAGCGGAGCGATACATTTGATACCCCATTACGCCGAACACCACTGCGGCGATCAGAGCGGCGCCCAGCAAAGCGGATATCAGCGAAACAAGGCTTTTGCATACTATCTTCCATATTTTCTTCAATTTGTCGTTCCCCTTTAGGCTGCCTCTTTTCTGGCCCCGCTGACAATGGAATAATAGGCTCTTGAGGTAATGCGGTAAACCAATATATACATCACCGCGAACACAAGATAACAGCAAATCGTAACTATAATGAGAAAATCAATGTTGCTCAGCCCAAAAAGCGCCAACAATTTGTAAATCAGCGGAAAGGCAAACGCCAGATGTAGGCCGGCCATCACCAATGGCAAGAAAAAGACTGTAAGGATTTGCGAGTTTATGCTTTTCTTAATTTCTCTTTTTGTCATACCAACTTTTTGCATAATTTCAAATCGGGACTGATCCTCGTAGCCTTCAGAAACCTGTTTATAATACATAATCAGCACGGCGGCAAAGATAAAAACAATACCCAACAAAATTCCCAAAAAGAACAATCCGCCATATAAGCCATAAAAGCCCGTCCATTCCTTTGCCAAACCTTCACAGAGGATGGAAAAATATTCATCCTCTTCGCCTAGTTTTGCCTCTTGCAACTGTTGCTCCAGGCGCTCTTGGATTTGGATCTGCGTGTTGTTATCGCAGTTGAGATCAAACCCGTAAATCCAATGTAGGTTTACAACCTCTTGCTCCCTACTATCGGTATATTGCATCAGGGGCGTTACAACCTTATCGAAATCCGGCACAAAAAGATACATAGACGGCACTATTTGCATAGCGTCTACGCCATTGTCTACAAAATCGGGCACTGTTTTTACAATTTGCAGGCTTTCTTTACCGCCAAACGAAACGGTATTCTGTTCATATGTCTGATTCTTGGTCGTATAAAGCAACGCTTGGCCGGGGGCAAGGGTTTCGCTTTGCCCCATCAAACGGTTATAATCTTCTAAGGGCACAATGAATACCTGCCAAACATTGTCGTAATTCTCCAACCGAAATGAATATAAATGGGCGTTATCCAAGGCGACCACTCCGTTTTGCACATAGCCAGCAAAAGCAGCCGCGTGGTAATCGACAACATTTTGCACTGTTTGGCCGTATTCCAGGCTCGCTTGTTCGGCCATAGCGCGCACTTGAGCGGTTTGTTCCCCGCTCAGCAGCGACAGCGAGCTGACGGTGGAATCCAGATTAATGCTGCGGGGGTAGCGGCTGTGGAGGCTGTCTTCTGCCCCAAGGTAAAGGCACACCGTGGAAGAAACCATCACCAAAACCATAGTACACAGAATACAAATAGAGGCCAGCCCCGCGCCGTTTCGTTTCATGCGGTACATCATGGAAGAAACCGAAACAAAATGATTGGTTTTATAGTAATAGCGCTTCTTTTTTTGCAGCAGGCGGCACACAGCCACCGAACCGGCGATAAACAGCAAATAGGTGGCAACAATTACCATAATAACAGCCACAAAAAACAACAGCAAAGCCGTCATCGGTTCCTCAATGGTCACTGCCAAATAATAAGCGCCCGCCAGAATAATCGCTCCGGCCAAAGCCAAAACCCAATTGGCCTTGGGCGGCTTTTCACCCGTATTTTCGCTGTGCAGCAGCTCGATGGGGTTGCTTAGATGAATCTGGCGCAGAGTATTGCACAAAATGAAAACAAAAATAATAGAAAAGAGCGCTATTGTTTGCCATATTGCCCCTGGCTCAATGCTGATAGAAAAGGTTACGCTGCCTTGCAGGATGTTCACCATGCCCAGCTCGGCAAATTTAGAAAGCACTATGCCGACAAACAGCCCGGCCGCCAGTGAAACCACGGCGATAATCAGCCCTTCCCAAATCAATACACGGGCCAGATTGCGCTTACCCATGCCTAAAATGTTATACAAACCAAACTCCTTTTTTCTTCGGCGGATCAAAAAAGAATTGGTGTAAAACAAAAAGATGAAAGAGAAAACGCCCATAACACCGCAGCCCAGCGATAAAATGCCCGCCATGGTGTCGCCGCCCGGCATCCCTTTTAATACGGCGCTGCCGCTTAAAAAGGAGACGATGTAAAACATCGTAACCATACCGATACAAGTGAGAATATAAGGTGTATACAGCTTTTTATTCTTTTTGATGCCGTTGTACGCCAGCTTATAATAAAAGCCCTTTTTCATCTCCTTTCACCACCCGTCGCCAGCATGGTCAAAGTGTCCGACACCTTTTGATATAATTGCTCGTTGGTGCTGTTGCCCCGATAAATTTGGTGGAACACTTCTCCGTCTTTGATAAAAAGCACCCGTCCGGCATGGCTGGCAGCTTTAACAGAATGCGTTACCATCAAAATAGTCTGCCCGCCCTGGTTAATCTCTCGAAACAGCCGCAGCAATTCATCGGTTGCCTTGGAATCCAACGCGCCGGTAGGTTCGTCGGCCAGCACCAGGCGCGGATCGGTTATCAACGCCCTGGCAACGGCGGCGCGCTGCTTTTGTCCGCCGGAAACTTCATAAGGATATTTTTTTAGAATATCGGTAATCCCCAGCTGGGTCGCTATCGGAGCGATCCGGCGCCTCATTTCGGAATACTGCTTGCCCGCCAATACCAAAGGGAGAAAGATATTGTCTTCAATCGAGAAGGTGTCAAGCAGATTAAACTCTTGAAATACAAAGCCCAAATTATCCCGCCGGAACTGCGCAATGCTTGCTTCTTTTATTTTTGATAAATCCTTACCATCCAGCAATACGGTTCCCCCCGTCGGTTTATCCAATGCAGCTAATATATTCAGCAGCGTGGTCTTTCCGGAACCCGATTCCCCCATGATGGCCACATATTCCCCTTGCTCCACACTGAAAGAAACATTTCTTAAGGCCTCCACCCGATTGCCGCCCATCAGGGTGGTGTAAACCTTTTTTAGCCCGTTTACTTCCAAAATGCTCATATCGTTTCCTCCTAATCTGTTCAGCTTACAACCCTATTGTAACAAACAGGAGAAATGCCCTGCCATCGATTTGGCTTACATTTCTCCTTTCATTCCTTACAGTTTCGTAAGAAAATATATCCACAAGCTTTGGACTGACAGGCGATAACCGGCTTTATGTCAACCGTCCTCTCAAAGGCACAAAACATATTTGATATATTTTTTCTCAACTTACATAGCAGCAATTAGATATTGACAACATTTCTATATAGTACTATTATTAGGAAAAGGAGGTGAAAATTTGAAAACCAGCGGCGGATTCTTAATGGCCCAGATACGCCATGTGTCAGGTAGGGCCTTTAATAAAATTCTGAAAGAAAAAGGGATTGACGCGTTTAACGGCGCACAGGGAAAAATTTTATATGTATTGTGGGAAAAGGGCAGCATGCCTATCTCTCAAATCAAAAAATTTACTTCTTTGGCCAACACTACTTTAACAGGGATGCTAGATCATCTAGAAAAGTCTGGGCTTGTTACGCGCGCGATTAATCCAGCAAACCGCAGACAGGTTATTGTGTCTTTAACCCCATTGGCTGAAAGCCTGAAAAACGATTGTGATGACGTTTCTCGTATTACCAGCGAAATCTTTTACGCTGGTTTTCAGGAAGAAGAGATTATCGCGTTTGAAAACATGCTGAGAAGAATTCTGCGCAATTATACGGAAAGGGGTTACTAAAATGTCAAAAATATCTTTACCGGCATCCAATGACTTTTGCCCGCAATGTTTATTTTTGTACGGTACCTATAAAGAAAACGGCGACCCTAATTACGGTCTGTTTTGCTGGGCGACTTATTGCTCGGACGACGGTTTTAAGTTTGTTGCCTGTATCGGGCAAGATAAGCTCACCCGAGATAGAATTCGCAGCACGGGCGTTTTTTCCGCATCCATTGTAAGCGAAAGTTTGCTGCCGGCCGCAGATTTTTGCGGGAATAACGAGGGATATTCCGTTGATAAATCCTCCCGGATTGAATCGGTGCGCGGCGCTGTGTTAAATGTGCCGGTGCCCAAAAACAGCCCCTGGAGTTTTGAGCTCGAAGTTGACAAAACGCTTCATCTTGATGATAACAATACAAGTGAAATTTATATTTGCAACATAAAAAATGTTTTAGCCGATGAAAGCTTGGCAGAAGGCGCCGGTTCTTTTGAAGAACGCCTGCAATTGGCGGCGCCCGTGGTTAGCGTGTGCTCTAAATATTTCGGCCTTAATAGCAAAGCCTTAGGAGACTGGGGGCAATGGAAACTGTAGATATTTAAAACTGGTTTGGCTGCCGCCGTGCCTACAGCACGTGCCGCCTATATCGTGTAAAACCATACAGTAAAAAAGCAACGAAAAGCGCCAGGCAGGAGGTATCCTGCCTGGCGCTTCGTTTATATACATACAGCTGTTTAATAAGAAACCACGTTAACGATTAATAAACGTTGTAAACCACCTGATTGGTTTCAGCGGATTGGAAAATAGCTTCCATCAGCTTCATGACCTTCATCAGTTCGTCGTGTTTGACGATTTGCTCGCATTCGCCGCGGCTGGCAGCGATTACATTGCGGTACAAATCGCGAACATCCGAGGTAACCTTCGGCAACGGATACTCCTGAATGGTTTCTTCGGTGCGGGGCGCCATGGTCTTGGTCAAGCCCGCCGCCGTAACCACCGGCACCGCGTCGCGGTTTTCCCAATCGGAAACCATTGTGATTTTACCGCTGAGATCCCAGTCGTATACCACAGCAGAGCCATTCTCGCCCTGAATGTACCACCGGGGCAGATTGATAAAGTTGCTGGTACCTACCTCTACCTGGCAAGTTAAACCGTCGTCAAAGGTGATGATGGTTTTAAAACCGTCGTCTACCTCTTCGTTGGTTACATTAGAAAGGGTGGCGTAAACAGAAGCTACTTTTTTGCCCGCTGTCAGCATGCTGATTTGATCCAGCAAATGCACGCCCCAATCCAACACCATACCGCCGCCGTGCTCTTTCTTGTTGCGCCAGTCGCCGGGAATGCCGCGGGAGCCGTGCACGCGGGACTCAACGTTAAACACCTTGCCAAGCGTCCCCTCATCGTAAATGCGCTTAACCACAAGGTAGTCCTCATCCCAGCGGCGGTTCTGATCCACCGTGAACAGAACGCCATACTCTTTGGAAGCCGCAATCATCTCGGCCAATTCAGCGCTGCCCAACGCCACCGGCTTTTCGCACAGAACGTTCTTGCCCGCTTTCATGGCCTGGATGGCCACATCCTTGTGCTGATCGTTGGGGATGGCAATAATCACCACTTCCACCTTAGGATCCGCCAGCAGCTCTTCATAAGAAGCATAGGCATGCACGCCCTCTTCTTCGGCCGCTGCACAACGCTGGGGCAGAATGTCGTAGGTGCCCAGCAGCTCCACTTCATCCGGCATGGTTTTCAGCTGCCGGCAGTGGTGGCTGCCCATACCGCCGTACCCAACTACCGCAAAACCGCTCTTTTTCATTGGTAATCCCTCCTGCATTTGCAGAAATTATTTTTATGTCACCCGCCGGCACGCCGGCCGGCGGGTAATGCTGCATTGTTTACTTGGTTGTTATCAGGCCCACCACATCTCGCCGGGCTTTTCGGTTACCAATACTTCCTTTAAGAAAGTAACTGCCTTAGAAAGACCCTCGTTCTGGCTCATCAGGCTATCTTCATGTTCAATGCTGATGGCATAGTCATAGCCGATCATGCGCAAAGCGCTGATGATATCCTTCCAGTACAGGTAGTCGTTGCCGTAACCCACGCTACGGAAAATCCAAGAACGATGGATCTCATCGGCATAGGGCTGGGTATCCAGCACACCGTTAATCGCGGTGTTATATTTATCGATACGGGTATCTTTTGCATGGAAGTGGAAGATGGCGTCGCCCATTTCACGAATGCAGGCCACCGGATCCATGCCTTGCCAAATTAAATGGCTGGGGTCAAAGTTGGCGCCGATCTCCTCGCCCACTGCATCGCGCAACTTAAACAGGCTATGGGTGTTGTACACGCAGAAACCGGGATGCAGCTCCAACGCTATTTTGTTTACCCCGTGCGCCTTAGCAAAAGCGACGGTATCCTTCCAATAAGGAATCAGCACCTGGTTCCACTGATAATCCAGCGTTTCCAGATAATCCTCGGGCCAGGGGCAGGTTACCCAGTTGGGCCGCAGGGATTGCGGGCTGTCGCCCGGGCATCCGGAGAAGGTGTTAATTTGATGCAGGCCCAGCTTTTCAGCCAGCAGGATAGTATCCTTAATGGTTTTGTCATACTGCGCGGCCTTATCCTTTTGAGGATGCACCGGGTTGCCGTGGCAGCTCAGAGCGCTGATTTCAAAACCGTATTTATCGATGGTATCGCAGAATTTCTTCAGCTCGCCCTCGTCATTCAGCAAAACATCGGGGTTGGCGTGGGCATTGCCCGGGAATCCGCCGCAGCCGATTTCCAGCATTTCGATGCCCAAAGATTTAAAATATTCCAACGCCTGCTCCAGCGGCAAATTGCTCAGCAAAGTGGTAAATACACCAAGCTTCATTTGGCATTCTCCTTTTTTGTAAAATCTTTTGCTTACAGCTTGTAGTTGGCGCGCAGATTGCGAATGCTGATGTCTACATCCACCGTTTCGCTTTCCACTTCTACAATGCCCCATTCCAAACCGATGGCGTTGCCGGCATCGATAATACTTTGCACATCCACCTCGCCGTTGCCGATGGCGCAGGCGTCACCCTGACGGTTGCCATCCTTTAGGTGCACAGTGCCGATTCTGGCGGCGTTTTCTTTGATATACGCCGCAGGATCCACACCGCCCATAAAGGCCCAGTAGGTATCCAACTCCAACAGGCAGTACTCCTTAATCATATCCAACGGGCGTTTTCCGTCAATAGGCTTAAACTCATGGGCATGGTTGTGGTACATCACCTTCATACCATAGGCAGCGGCCTTTTCGGCAGTTTGCTCCAGCACACGCTGCAGCCGCTCCATCTGCTCCATATTCTCGGTGGGAGAATATGCACAGATAATCCACGGGTTACCGATGGCATGATTATATTCAATGATACTATCCATATTAGCTTCTAGGGAGTCTACGCCTTCATGGCAGGCAACAACAGTCAGGCCCAGCTCATCCAGCGTTTTTTTCACCACAGCAGCGTCTGCACCAAAATACCCGGCAAACTCCACACCTTCGTAGCCCAACTCTTTTACCTTTTTCAAGGCCGCCAACAGGCTTTCAGCGTCGTGGATTTCCTCCCGCAGGGAATACATTTGCAGGCCGATTTTCATAGACGTTTCCCTCTTTTCTAACAGTTTGGCAAGGGTACGGCGCGGCCCGCTTGCAGCGGCGGGCCGCGCCGCCTTTCTTACTTTTTAGTCAAACATAACGGGCTTGCCCTCTTTGGCAGACTTATAAATGGCCTCCAAAATCTTGGTGACCACAATGGCCTGCTCGGGCTTTACAACAACGTCAGTATCGTTCTTAATGGCGTCGATCCACATTCTGGCTTCCACATCCTGCTCCTTCACGTCGTCGCCATCATAGAAGGCCACGCCGCCGGCGCTGAGATCGGGGATTTCAACACACTGTTTGCCATACTGCACGCGGTTGATGCGCAGGCCGCCCTTCATGTCGGCGCCGGCCTTGGTGCCGCACAAAGAGGTTTTTGCCTCGTCCACATCCAGGCTGTTCAAAGCCCAGCTGGCTTCCAACATAACGGTGGCGCCGTTCTTCATCACAATATAACCAAAGGCGGAATCCTCAACGGTGAACTTTTCGGGATCCCAATCGCCCCAAGCGTTGCCGGTTTCGGTTTGGTTGCCCAGTTTCTTATAAACCGAACCTACCACCATTTTGGGCTCGTAATTATTCATGGTCCACAGGGTCAAATCCAGCGCATGGGTACCGATATCGATGAGGGGGCCGCCGCCCTGCTCGTACTCATTGAGGAACACGCCCCAGGTGGGCACCGCTCTTCTGCGGATAGCGTGCGCCTTGGCATAATAGATTTCGCCCAGGTCGCCGTTGTCGCAAGCGCGCTTTAAGTACCAAGAGTCGGGACGATAACGGTTCTGATAGCCGATGGTCAGCTTCTTGCCGCTTCTCTTGGCAGCGTCAATCATCTTTTGGGCCTCTTCCGTGTTGATAGCCATGGGCTTTTCGCACATAACATGCTTGCCGGCATCCAAAGCATCCACCGTGATAAAGCTATGCTCACGGTTGGGGGTCAGCACATGCACAACCTCAATTTCCGGATCCTTAAGAAGCTCTTTGTAATCGGTATAAACCTTAGCGCCTTCCACGCCGTATTCCTTAGCAGCCTTCTGCGCGCGCTCCTCGATAATATCGCAAAACGCCACCATTTGAACATCCTTTAAGCGAGAGAGGGCAGGCATATGCTTGCCGTTGGCGATACCGCCGCATCCGATAATGCCAATTTTTACAATTCTGTCTTCCATTCCATATTCTCCTTTATTTCAGGGCGAATGCCCGAATTAACCAATTTTTTCTGCTGGAAACACTGCCGGCGAAACCACCCGGCGGGTCGTTTGCCGCAACACCAATTGATGGGGCAGCACCACTGCTTGATCCGGGCTATGGATATCAGCGATCTTGCCCAATAAAAGCTCGGTGGCTTTTTTACCAATCTCTAACCGAGGTTGTGAAACCGTGCTGACAGCCGGCGTTAACATGTCCGCCAAGCTGATATTATCAAACCCAAATACATCCACATCGCGGCCCGGTATTTGCCCAGCCTGCTGCAGCCTTTTCATCACCCCTGCCGCCAACACGTCAGAAATGGCAAAAACCGCGGTGGGCGCCTCTGGCAAGTGAAGCAAGATTTCGCACGCCTCCAACCCAGAGCGAAAACTATATTGCGTATTAATTAAGTACTCCGGCCGAAAGGTCAAGCCCGCCTGTTTAAGCGCCGCTTGATATCCCTGGGTGCGCAGCCTGCCCGAATAGGTTTGCTCGCTGCTTATCATAGCGATTCTCCGGTGCCCAGCGTTGATCAAATAAGACACAGCATCAAAAGCGGCTTGAAAATTATTTACCCCTACCGTTGACAGCCGGGCCCCTTCGTTATATTCGCTGCACATCACCAACGGGCGTTCCGCGGCGATGGCAGTGATCTCTTGGGCGGGTAAAGAGGAACTCATAAGTAAAATGCCGTCTACACTGCGGTTGTAAAGCAGGTTAATATACCCACGCTCCACTTCGGCATCATTGTGCGTAACAGAAATCATCGTCTGGTAGCCCTGTGCACTGGCCACCGCCTCCACCCCTTTTAGCACACTGGAATAAAATTGGTTGGAAAGCGACGGCAACAGCACCAAAATGCGATCTGTAGCCCGCACACGCAGATTACGCCCCAGCACGTTAGGCGTATAACCTATCTCATCAATTACCCGCAGCACCTGCTCCCGCGTTTTAGAAGAAACTTGCTTTTCATGGTTCAGCACACGCGAAACAGTGGCAACCGAAACGCCGGCGGCTTTGGCTACATCTTTAATTGTTTTCACAAGCCGCCCCCTCATCTCGATGTAACAAAGGAGTGTAATCGATTACATTCCCCTTACAACCCCTATTATAGCGGCTTTTGCACAAAAAGCAATTGTGGGATTTTCCATTTTTATACTTATTTATTTGTTAAGATTCACGAATTTGTAAGCCAAAATTTAGGGGATCTGACAACCGCAATTTTATATACAGGTTGTCAAATCCCCTCATCGATTGATAAAGCGCCACATTCATATGACTTTTGAGCTCGTCGACCAACCTTTCTTGAGCCCCGTTAATCATCGTCGGTCAATAGTTGGATCAGCTGTTTTTGCCGTTGCGCCGCCGGAACGCTGGTAATCACCTTTTGCCGCAGCGGCAACACATAGGGCGGCGCTACCGAGAGTTCATCGATCCCCATCGCTAAAAACAGCTCGGTTAGCGATAGATCCGCCGCCATTTCTCCGCAAATGCCCACCCGCACGCCGCGCCGCTGCGCGTTGGCAGCCACCAGCTGAATCAGACGAAGCACAGATTTATGGCGCGGATTGTACAGATTGGCAAGCTTATCGTTTTGCCTATCGATAGCCAGGGTATACTGGGTGAGATCATTGGTGCCAATGCTGAAAAAATCCACCTCTTT
>DVJE01000010.1 GCA_018716975.1 Candidatus Gallacutalibacter stercoravium
TTTTACAACCACGAGCGCATCCAGTACAAAACAGGAGTGGCGCCGCTCACATTGCGCCACTCCTCCTAAAACTCAATATTCCTACACTAGGGGCTTTTTTATGCTGTCTGCACAATCTGGTTCGGTTCATATACCGGTGGGTGCTCTTTTGCTTGTTTGCCATTCGAGTTCTGTTACACAATGCAAAAAATGGTAAGTGTTAATGTTCGCCAAATAATTTGTTTAGTGCGGTTTGTTGACTGTTTTCGCATACCGCAATGATCTCATCCCCGGCGTGGATAACGGTATCACCCTGGGGAATAATCAGTTTTTCACCCCGCACCAACGAAACAATTAGGGAAGAGGGGGGCATGGGAACATTTTTCAGTGCCATACCGTCTAGATGAGAATGAGCGGGCAGGGTAAAAGAGCCGATACCCGCCTTGCCCCGGTTTAGGTTGGCCAATAGCCGCATACCGGCATTTTCTACCTCTTGCTCGATCATGCGGGTGATGATCTCAGTACTGCTCATCACAATATCGGCGCCCAGCTGGCGCAGTGCTTCCATATTGCGAGGATTATTGGCCCGCGCAATCACCTTGGGCACAGAAAAACGCTTTTTTGCCAACTGGCAAGCCACCAGGTTGTCTTGATCCTGGCCGGTAACGGCAATAAAGCAATCGGCCCGTTCAATGCCTGCTCTTGCCAAAGTTTCCAAGGTGGTTCCGTCGCCGTAAAATACCTCGGCGTCTAAATCGGTTGCAATTTTTTTGCAATGTATCCGGTTCTTTTCAATGAGATTAACCGTATAATCCCTATCTAATAAGTTGCGGGCCAAATAATAGCCCAACTTACCTCCGCCAACAATTACTATGTGCATGGTTATTCGTCCTTTCTATCCCGGCAGGAGCCCTGTTATCCGTCTTTATGAGGTTAATCGCAAACATAAGACAAAATAATGCGATCGCCCTTTTGGATGATAATGTTTTGCCGCCCGTCGTAAAGAGAGGCGGAATCGTCGGCATGCAACACGCCGGTAATGCTCTCTCCGGGCTCTGTGGGAATATCGCTAAGCGGCCGCCCAATTATGGAAGAATCCGCTAAGTGCAGGTGAAAAGACACGGTGCAGGTATTAAAGGAAACCTGCTTTTCCTCCCAAGGCTGCGTTAAGGCGGTAAACATAGCGCTGCCGCCCAAGTTGGTGGGGCACACGGTGCGCAGCCCGAACTGATGGAATACTTCCTCTCGGGCAGGGTCGCTAATACGCGCCACAACATTCTCCATACCGAAGAAGTGCTTCACAATTTGAGAAATGGTGATATTCAGGTTATCATCGGGGGTTACTACGGCTACCGCATCGCAGCTTTCTACACCGGCGCTGCGCAACACGTCCATATCCATAGGCATGCCGCTCACCGTCAACCCGTCAAAATCTTCGCTGAGCAAGCGGAAGTTATCCTCATCCTTGTCCACTACCGCCACATCGTGCCCATAGCGGTGCAACATGTTCGCCAGCTGCGAGCCCAAGCGTCCGCAGCCAATTACCAAAACGTTCATTAGGCGCCTCCATTTATTCGTCGGTTTATTTTTCGGCCTGCGCTGGTGGCGTACAGGCATTCGTTTTTATTCAATATCACTTACCCTACCGCGTGATCACCTCGTCAGTTGCCCAACCATGCTGTAGATTTGCCGCTGGCCCAAAAGCACCGCGCCTTCATCATAGGTGTGGGCCGGCGCCTTTCAGCGCGGCGGTTGGAGTTACATGGCAGACTATCGCCGAAAGAAAACCCAAGGCAGGGCAATTGGCTAAAGCAATAGGAGCATACCGGGGCTTTCTCTTAGCGGATACATTGTATCGCGCCCATTATAGCACAAGATATTGATTCATCAATAGAAAAAATAAAAATAGTGGTTCCGCCTAAGAACTTAACGCCGGTAGTTTGACTTTTTGTATAAATAAAAACGATCGAACCATAAGCATAAAATGATGGCCGCGAATAAACCGCAAAGCGATAGAATTACCCCCGGCAAAAGCCCCTGCGGCGTAAAACGGAAGGAGACCGTGTGCTCTCCGGGTGGCAAAGAGACCGCTAAGAAGGCGCCGGCCACTGTGGCGGTGGATGCTGGTTGATCGTCTACCCAAACCTCCCAACCGGGATCGGCGGGGATAGAGGTAAACAACAAATTGTTTTGTGTAGCGGAGCCATCCACCCCTGCTGTGGGAACCGAAACCGTTCCGCTGATGCCGTTTGCTGTTTGCACAATATTGGTCATGCCGCCTTGCCGAAGCTGCGTGCATGCGCCGGCCAAGGCTTCTTCATCCAAAAGGTATACCAGCGGCCGCTCAATAAAACAAGAGGAAGCCGTAACCTCCACCAAAACAGTGGCTTCTTCCCCCGCATTGTAATAGCCTGCGGCAATTACGCCGGTAACGGTATAGCCGCCGGAAGCGACAGGTTGGCCGTTTACCCACACCTGAGCCCGATCGGAAAGGCCGCGGTAAGATAAAGAGAGATACAAACTACCGCTTTTTTCAGGGCACACCGTAAAACTGATTAACCCCGGCGAGGTAGTATTTTTGGTAAGGGTGATAGCGCCGTCCGGCTCTGTTTCATACGATAGGTTCTCCGATACGGTTACCGCTAGGCCTTCCACAGGGGAGAAACAGTCCACCCGTTGGCCAACAGCCAGCTCCAGCATGGAATTTTGCAGCAAAAAGGGATCCCCATCTGCGCTGTTAGAAAGTTGCAGCAGCATGGGATTGGTAAGAAAGGCGATGGGCAAAGCATTGGAATTTTCGTAAAAAGTAAGGCTGCCCTGGGATTGGAGGGCTTCATAGCCGTGATGCGGCGCTTCCCCAGCCGCCACATAGCGGATGCCCAACAGAGAATCGGTAACCGGTGTAGAGCCGAAATAGCGCAAAAAGCGGTTTTGCACACGGGTGGAAAGGCCCAGCTCGTCTAAAAACCGCGTGAGATGCTGGTTGGTAAAGGAACTGTAGTGGGCAAGGCCGTTATAACCAAGAGAAAGAGCGTCGTTGGAATAACGCATCTGCTGGTTTTCGGCCCGGTACCAGATCTCCTCCTGGCTGGGCAGCGCCGAGAAGGATTGTCCGGCCCCTTGGTAAAAATCCGTATAGGAGCTGCGGCTTTGATAGCCGAATTGCCGATCGATACCCGCCGTAAGAGCCGCAGTGTTGCCGTATAGCTCCAAAACCACGCAGCACAGCAGCAGGCAAGCCAGACGCGCGCCCATCCGGGGGCTTTTGGGGGAATAGCGGCGCATGGCGCCTAAAATGCCAGCGTAAAGGCCCAAAAGCAATAGGTTGATAAGCTGTAAATCTGTGCCGAAATAGGAGTAGCCGAAGGCATCCAGCAAAGCGGTGAGCACCATTACAACGCCCAGCGAAACGGCAGCATACCGGCGCGGGCAACCGTTTAGCCGCCGAAAAGCGCGCGCCGCCATAGCGATAAGGCAAAAGGTGAATAAAAAGCTAAAGCGGCAGGGGAACCAGGTGGGCTCGTCACCGGCATGCCAAAGAAGGTTTAAGGGCCAAACCGCCATGCTCAGCACCAGTATGATGCACAAAGCGCCTGCGGCCAGCTTTTCCCGGCGGGTAATTTTTGTGTTTAAAAAATAAAGGGGGCACAGCAACACGGCCAGCACACCGCCGTAGAGGTTAGGCAGGCCGAAGGTAAGAGAATCGTAGCTGCCGTAAAGCAACTTGCTGAACAAGCCAAATAGCGATAGGGTGTCTCTTTCCCAATCGCCAGCCAGCAGCTGGGGCGTGGAATAGCGCAGCGAGCAGTAGGCGGGCAGCAGCACAAAGGCGGCGCAGGCGGCGGCAAGCGCCGCGCACAACGTAAAACGGCCCAACCGGCCCCAAAAACGGCGGCCCCGGGCGTGGCGTGCAAACGCCAAGGCGAAAAAGTAAAGCGCCAAAAAAAGCCCCACCATATAGGCGATATAAAACTGTGTTACAAATAACGCAAACAGGCCAAGCAACAAGGGCAAAATACGCCCCTCGTCCCACAGGCGGTGCAGTGCCAGCACAGCCAAGGGCAGTAATATGACGCCATCTAGCCACATGATGTTTAGAGCGTACACCACAACATAGCCCATCAGGGCATACAAAGAAGAAAAGGTGACCCCTGCAAGACTATTTAGCCGTAGGATACGGCGGCCATAGGAGTAAAAGGATAGGCCGCAGCAGCCGCATTTGAGCAGTGTGATAAGCAGCAGCGCTTCGCACACGCCGCCCTTGCCAAAGGGAAGAACCAACAAAGAAAAGGGGCTGGCTAAATAAAAAGCCCACACGCCGGCCATATTCATACCCAAGCCGCCGCGCCAGGTAAAAAAGGGGATTTGCGCGCCGGTGAGCACGTCGTACAGCCAAGAATGCAAATCTACATAGATTTGGCTCATATCGGTGGTGAGCAGCGAGCGCTCGCCAAAGGGGTAAACCCCCAGCCCTATATAAACCAAAAGTAAGATACATGCGGGCAGCAAAAAAGCGCCCAGATACCCCCAAAGGGGCGCCCTGGCGCCAAGCCGCTCTTTTATTTTAGAAAGAGCGGCCAAAAGAAAAGAGGCGCAGCCCGCATACCGCCGGCTGGGCAAGATAGCCTGGCCGCCGCTGGGATCGCTTGGGGAATGCTGATTTTGCTGCTTCACAGGCCGCCTCCTTTGTGTGGGCACATATAGGTATGGTTGCTTTTTGTTCTTACGTGAAAGGACATCCGGCAAAGCCGGGGAAAGAAAAAACTTTAGGTTTCAGCATAAAGCGAAACGAGAAAGGAATAGCAATATAACTCTTTTATCATCTTACGATATCGTAAAAGGCTTCTTCGTACGGAATGGCACATTTACGAGCTGTGGGCAAGTATTTAGTCTTGCTCGGCGCTCTTGCGGGCTTCTGTTGCAAAAAACTCGCGCGCCAACAGATCCATGTAGATAACGTCGATATATTTTCCGTTTTTAAAAACCCACTCGCGCCGCCGCCCGGCCTCTTGAAAGCCCACCTTTTTGTAGCAGGAGATGCCGGCAATATTGTCTGCATGAACAGAGAGCATAATATTGTGCAGGTTCATCGTTTTAAAGCCGTATTCAAGAATGAGCCGGATGGCTTCAGCGCCATAGCCCTTGCCTCTATATTCCGCCTCGCCGATAAACAAACCGATAAAGGCATTCCGATGCAGGTGGTTGATATTTTGCAGGCTAATGCTGCCAATCAAGGTATCGCCCTCAAGAAGCACAATGGCGTAGCGGTGTATGTCACTGTCTGGTTCCAGCAGCCATTTTAAATCGTTTTTTGAGGAAACAAGCCAGGCATACTGGCCGTAATGACTGGCAACAGCCTCATCGTTCATCCACTTGAGGTAAGTTTCGGCGTCATCTGCATGAATGGGCGAAAGATATAAACGCCTGCCAACCATTTTCTGTAAATATTTCATTTTTATAACCTCTATTCGGGGGTTAAACCCTACCTGCATTGCGATATTTGTTTATCGTGTCGTCGCTCCAAATATGCGCTTCAACATATCGTTCGGGGCCGAATTTACCATCGCCGTTCCAGTCTTGCGGCATGCCGTATTTTTTGATTATCTCCAGGATTTCATCATACGTATACAGCTTTCTGCGGTACTCTTTCCAATCGTCGTCCCTGGGCCAGGGGCTAAAGGTTGGATGCGAATCGCCGTATGTAAAAGAAACAGTTTTTAAATCAAATTCTTCAATCGGTATCCGGATATACGCGCTGTTCTCAAACCACGAGCTTAACCAAGGGCTGTGCTCAACCACCATATAATGGGGAGCGTCTCTTTTTACAATTCCGCCCTTCTTGATGAATTCCTTTTTGATGATATCCTCGTACATGCGCCGTCTGAACATGTATTCCGGATCTCTTTGCGCGCTTTGCGTATGGGGCTTTTCCCGTTTCAATTTGGACAATACCGCGCTTGCCTCATCCGCAGAAAGATCCGATAAATTCAGAAACGGCCCGATTTCTTTGTCGTAATAATGGTATAAAAACATATTCTGTCCTCCAGAAAACACAGCTTCCTTTTATAACACAACGCAACGAAAAGGGATGTGTGACTGTATTCAGAATAGCCAAAGGCAGGAGATGGTGAAAATTTAACCCTTTATACAGTAAAGTTTATTCCAGCAGTTACACAGCGCTTGATTTTATTGCGGCATTAGACAACAGGGCGATATTTTCCACATGGTTGGTAAAGGGGAACATATCCACCGGCTGCAAAGCGGTAACCTGGTAACCGTGACGGGTGAGGTAAGCCAAATCCCGCGCCTGGGTGGCTGGGTTGCAAGAAATGTACACCACGCGCCGGGGTCCCAGCGTAACCAGAGAAGAAAGAAAGCGTTCGTCGCTGCCCGCCCGGGGCGGATCCAAAAACACCACGTCGGCCTGCTCGCCGTCCTGCGCCATATCGCGCATAAATTCACCTGCGTCGGCGCAGAAAAAACGGGCATTGCCGGCGTTATTGCGCCGCGCATTGGCCACAGCGTCGCGCACTGCGTCGGGGTTGGATTCTACCCCCACCACCAGCTCAGCGCTTTTAGCGGCCACCAGACCAATGGTGCCGGTGCCGCAGTAGGCGTCGATAACCGTTTCTTTGCCGGTTAAGCCTGCCAGTTCCACCGCCTTGCGGTAAAGCACTTCAGTCTGCACAGGATTTACTTGGTAAAAGGATTGGGGCGAAATGCGAAAGACGCAGCCGCACAGGCTATCTTCAATATAACCGGGGCCGAACAGCACCTTATCCTGTTCACCCAGCACCATGCTGGTATTGCGGCGGTTGATATTAAGCACAATCGTGGTGATCTCCGGGTGCCGTTGGCGCAGCGCCCGCACAAAATTATTTTTAGAGGGCAAAATGGGGGAGGCGGCAACCAGCACCACCATCACTTGACCGCTGTGAAAACCCCGGCGCACCAGCACATGGCGCAAAAATCCCGCGCCGCTATCCTCTTGATAGGGGATGATGCGAAAATCTGCGCATAGGGAGCGGATAGTGCCGATAATGGCGTCGGCGGTTTCATCTTCAATCAGGCAGTTTTCTACCGGCACAATCCGATGGGTGCTGGCTTGATAGACGCCTGAAATTACTTCCCCTTTTCGGGTAACGCCAAAGGCGGCTTGCACCTTGCAGCGGTAATGAAAGGGATTTTCCATGCCGATGATAGGAGAAACCGGCCCATAACGGCCCAGCAAGCGCTGTACAAGCCCCTGCTTCCACCGCAGCTGGCGGGTGTATTCCATATTTTGTAGCTGGCAGCCGCCGCAACGGCCCGCCAAAGGGCAAGGCTTGCGCCCTTGAGGCTGCGCAGTAGTCGCCGGGGATTTTGATGAATTTGGCACAGTGGGATTTGGGGCGGTTTTTCGCCGCATGCCGGTGTTTTTCGGCCCTCGGCGGGCGGCGTTTTTTTGCGGGCTCATGGGGGGCCTCCTTTCTGCATTTTTGACAGAGGACTGAGACCTCGTTATTTTTAGCGGCGCATTTTAGCAATAAAATGCGCCGCTGGTGCGTTACTGTTTGGAAGGGGGAAAGGCGCCGCCCTGCGGCGGCTGGCCTTTATCAGGGAATTGCGCCGCCTCCCCGCCGTTAGGCGCGGCAGCGTTAGCTTCATCATCGGGCGAAGCGCCGCCCCCGCCTTGGGAGGAAACCGGCGTTTCGCTTTGCTTGTCTCCTGGGGCAGGCAGGCTACCCGGCTGGTAGGCGGAGTTTTCACCGAGAGACGGCAGCGCTTGCGCATAACTGCCGCCAGAACGGGAGGCGATGCGGTAGGTGCGCCTTTTAGAAACGGGCGGAGTGGGGCTGTGCTTGCCCAAACGGCGGCACAACAGCAAATATCCAATAAACAGCAGCAGCGCGGCAATTGAGATGACAATGCCTATTTTTAATCCGGGGGTTTCATATTGAAAGCGGATTTCACTGGTTTGCCCGGCAGGCACCCGCACCGCCATAAAGCCCACATTTACCTTTTCAATGACGGCCTCTTGCCCGTTTACCGTGGCGCTCCAGCCGTCCTCGTAAGGCACGCTGAAAAATACCAGCTGATCCTTGCCCTCGGGGGCGGTGATTTGAGCAGAGAAGCCGTAATTATCGTGTGAAAAAGAGGAGCACACGACCTGCCTGCGGTTCTCACAATCTTCAAAATAGGCCGAATTGGTGTATTGAAAATCAGCCGTGTCGGCCTGCTGCAAAATATCGGCGTTGCGCGCGGCGGCTTCCTCATCCAGCACAATGGCTTTTAGCAGCGCCAAGTGACGGCTGGATTCCGGGATATCATCGTATTGCTCTCTGGTGATATAAGAATCATAGGTGAACCCAAAGGGCAGATAATATTCATTTTCCCAAATATCAAAACCGTTTTGGGTGGCGTAAAACTTCCAACCGGGCATAGCGGGACTGCTGCCGTCTTGGCCGGCGAAATAATTGTTGTCACCGGTATAGTCGAACAACCAGCGGCAGGAAAGCAGCGAGCGCAGCCCATAAGTGGTGGTGTCGGGGCGGGATCCCACGTCCCGCGTTACGCCAACCGTGGGGTAAAATTCCATAATAGAGCCCGGCACGATGCTGTGGAAAGCTTGGATGGTGGGGATTTGGAAGAACATGGCTTGATTGTCCATCCCCTCATATACATCGATGCGGCTATTTTCCGTATCGGGCAGATCGATATCCGCCCCGCCGTTGAGGCAATAGGGAATGATAAAATTCTGCGTGTCGTAAGATTGCGATTTGCCCAGGCCGATGATATAACCGGCGTATATAAAGGTGATTAAAGCGGTGCCGCCGGCCGCCAGGCGGGCAAAGAGGCGGCGGTTACGGCGCAACACCCCAATGAGCACCGTAAGCAGCAACAGGCTTACCAGCGCGATGGCCACGTAAATCCAAAAACGATCGGGGTAATCCATCAATCCGTATTGGGTGGTGGTGGTGTCGGCCGTGGTAGTGGAGATGGGCATAAGGCCGATGGGCAGGGCGATGGCTAGGGTGATGCCCAGCGTCCATTTAATGGCGCGCTTCCAATCTACTTGGGCATTTTCCAGTGAAAACATGGTGGCTAGGCTCATCATGAGGGTAAGCATATAGAACCACCGGGCGTAATAGGAGGAATTAAACAGCTGAAATGCACTGTTGAGCAGGGGCACAAAGGCCATTACAAACAGCACGCACAGCAGGGTTTTAAGCCAGTGGCGGCGTTTGGTTTGAAACCAAGCGATAACACCCGTCATGCTAAACAGCGGCAGCCATGCCCCCAATGACGCCCACTTGGCTTCGGAATCGGGGGTAAAGTTGGGCCTGGCGGGGATATCCGGCGGGAAGAACAGGCAAGAAAGAATGTGCAAATAGCGCTGCTCCCAGCCGTATAGCAGCGCCCCCCAGCCGTTGGGAGGGTTATCCACCCGCGGGTTTTGAATAACAGCCAGTATGGTGGGCACCAGCAGCACGCAGCTCATCAGCACACCCAGCACAGCTTCCAGCAGCAGTAAAAAGAAATCGCGCACATTAATCTTCCAGCTGCCGGCGAACATGCGCACAAACCAATAGATGACGCAGAATACCACTTGCCCCACAAAGAAATAATAATTAATAAAGCAACTGGCGAACACCGCTAGGCCCAGCACGCCGCGGCGGCGGGTGTACATGTATTCATCCAGCGCGGCCAGCAGTAGCGGGAAGATGATAATTGCCTCATGAAAGTGGTTGAAGAAGATGTTGTACACCGAATAGCCCGAAAAGGCATACAGCATGCCGCCGATAATGCCGAAATTTTGATCCCGCACGTACCGGCGCAAGTAAATATAACCCGTTAAAGAGGCGCAGCCAAACTTGAGAATCAGCAGCGGGCCCATCAGATAGGGCACTGCTTGGCTGGGGAAGGGCAAGGTTAGCCAAAAGAAAGGGCTGCCCAATAGATAGAAGGTATAGGATCCAATGGTATTGGCGCCTAAGTCGGTTGTCCAGCTCCAAAAGAAGTTGCCTTCTCGAATGGCGTCATGGATCATTTGGTAAAAGGGCACCTGCTGCACGTTGAAATCTCCGTAATACAAAAAGTACCCTTTGTCGTACACAATAAACGGTATAAAAAAGAGAAAGGAAACGCCAAGGCCCAGCAAAAAAGCTTTAAGGCAATACCGGTTTTTTTGCCCGGGCTGTTGCAAAATATGGGTGTTCAAGGGCAACCTCGTTTCTCCGCCGGTAAAATACAAGTGTGGAATATTATGGGCGACGCTGGCCAGTATAGGCTGGCCAGTACAGGCTGGCTCATGCAGGCGGGCCCACCGGCGGAGGGCGCACCAACTTCCGCCCGGCCGGGGCCGGGCGGGCACAGCTCTTTGTTATTATAGCAATTTCCGGTAGGTTAACACAAGGGAAAAAGCGAAGTTCCCGCCTAAATCCTGTGGTTTCGTGAAGGTTTGTGAAGGGGCAGGTGTAAAAGTCTTGTAAAAAGGATGGATTTTTACAAAAGATGCTGTATAATAAAAAGCGCGCTTGTCGTTATCGCCGCATGCGTTTATCTAAAAACGATGGGAGGCGGCCGCTTGGCGGAGAATAACAAAGAGGGGCTTACCACGGGCGGGGCGTTTTATGCCATGCTTTCGCGTATGAAATACATCAACCGTTGGGGGTTGATGCGCAGCACCCGGCCGGAGAATATTAGCGAACACAGCTTAGACACGGCTGTGATAGCCCACGCTCTGGCGTTGCTGCGCAACCAGCGTTTCGGCGGGCATGTGGATCCCAGCCGGGTAGCGCTGCTTGCCCTGTTCCACGATGCGGCGGAAATTATAACCGGCGATATGCCGACGCCGGTAAAATACCACAGCCCCGCTTTGCGGGAGGCCTACCGCGAGGTGGAAGCAGCCGCGCAAGATAGGTTGCTGGCCATGCTGCCTGAAGATTTGCGTCCGGCATATGAGCCGTTGCTATGCCCCGACGAAGCCGAAGCGCCGTTGTGGCGGCTGGTAAAGGCAGCGGATAAGATTTCGGCGCTTATCAAGTGCATGGAAGAAAAAAATATGGGTAATTTGGAATTTGAACAGGCGCAGGTTTCGCTGCGCCGGGCCATTGCCGAGATGGAACTGCCCGAGGCCGATTGTTTTGTGCGGCAGTTCTTGCCGGCCTACGGCCTGACCCTGGACGAGCAGGGTGCTACCTTTTAAGCCGTGAAAACAAAGGAGTGGAAGTAAAGTTGGCAGATAAGCATTCACAAAGATCCGCAAACCGCGTGCGCGAGCGCGGCAAGCTTTCAACAAAGCGGAAGGTGGCCAATGTTATTATCGTTGTGTTTTCCCTTATCTTTGGGCTGACAGGCGGCGTAATGGTATACGCCTATGGGCTGCTAAACAATATGTATCGGCCTTTAAGTGGCGACGCCACCATTAACAGCAATGCCAGTGCTCCCTTAGGTGAGTCTGACGTAGAGGGTTATGTTTCAGGTGCGGTTGAGTCTTTGGCCGCGCAGAGCACCGTTGGCGAGGATGAGCTGGCCAGTGATGACGGCGTGTTTAACGTGCTGCTGGTGGGTTCTGAAGCTTACGGCAACAGCGATACCATGATTTTACTCTCGCTGGATGAGGTGCATCAAAAGCTTAAAATGACCTCTTTTTTGCGTGATACTTGGGTGGCTATTCCCGGCTTGCAAGATAACCGCTTAAACGCGGCCTACAGCTACGGCGGCACAGAATTGGCGATTGAAACCATCGAGCGCAATTTTGGCGTGAATATCGACAAATACGCCCGTGTGGATTTCGATATGTTTAAAAGCATTGTAGAAATTTTGGGCGGCGTTGAGATTACAATTACCGATGAAGAGGCGGAATACCTCAATGAGTTTGCGCGCCATTCGCCAACCCTGCCCGGTGCCGGCACCTATATTTTAACGCCGGAGCAGGCTTTGGAGCATGTGCGCAACCGCACCTCAGGCAGTTGGTACGACTTTGGGCGCACCGAACGCCAGCGCAACTTTTTAACCAGTCTTATCGAACGCTTTAAGGGCGCGAATATTGCACAAATGGGCAGCGTGTTGGTGGAGTGCTTGCAGCATGTGGAAACCGATATTCCTTTAAACCAGATGAGCTTTTTGCTGCAAAATGCCGACAAATACTTGAACTATGAAGTAGAGCAGTATACGGTTCCTGCAACGGGCAGCTATACCCCCCAGGATATTTACCGCGGCGGCTATACCATGAACGTGCTGGTGCTAGACGATATGGAACAAACCCGCGAAGACTTGAAAGAATTTATCTATGGCGATACGGGTGGGCTGGATAGTACCTCTAGCAGTTTCCGCGAATAGCCGGTTTGGTTAACCGCGCAACACAATGTGGCGCCCCCAGGCCGGCGTGCAGACTTTACCTGCCGCCGGCCTTTTCGTCGCCGCGCGATGACGGAAAGACCCGAGAAAGGATGTAACTTATGCCATCTGATCCCAACAATCATCCAAACCGCCGGCCAGCTGGTTCCCCGCCTCCGTCTAAAAGAAGCCAGGCCACGGGAAGAAACACGCGCCAGGCGCCCAGCCGTGCACGTCCACAGGCTTCGTCTCGCGAGCGTGTATCCAGAGACGGTTCCTACAGCGGCTCTCGCGATATTTACTCTCATTCCTCTTCTGCCTCCAGAGACATCTATTCGCATACCGGTGCTGCAAGAGGGCGCCGGTACCCGCCCAGAAAGAAAAAGAAAAGGATGTCTGCCGGGCGCAAGGTCGCGCTGGCTTTGGGCATTGTGGTGTTGGTTATTGCAGGCGTAATAGGGGGCGTATATCTCTATACGGATAATTTACTAAAAGGCATGCTCTGGCAAGACAGCAACAGTGAGATTGATTTAGAGGCGTTGCGCCCTAGCGGGACGGAGGATGTTTCGTTGCCGGATGTGCCTTTGGCTGCTTCCTTGCAGCATGACTCTCAGGTTATCAATATTTTGGTATTTGGAGAAGACGCCTACAGCAATAGCGACACCATGATTCTTCTTTCCATTGATAATAAGCATCAAAAACTGAAGATGATCTCTTTTATGCGCGATATCTTGGTCAACATCCCCCAGGTGGGCTATACCGCTAAACTCAACGCCGCCTACAGCGCAGGCGGTCCCACGCTAGCAGTAGATACCATCGAGCAGAATTTCGGCGTGGATATCGATAAATTTGTGGTGGTGGATTTAGAAGCCTTTCGCAAAATTATCGCCACTCTGGGCGGTGTGGTAATCACGGTTTCACAGGAGGAAGCGGAATATATCAACCAGTATGCCACGCATTCCCCGCCGTTGCCGGGGGCCGGGGAGTATGTGCTCAACGACGAGCAGGCACTGGTGCATGCCCGCAACCGCACGGTTGGCCGATGGGATTTTGGGCGAACCGAGCGCCAGCGCGACGTGATTATGTCGGCTATCAATGGGGTAAAAGAATTGGGAAATCCGATGCAGATTTTGCAAGTTGCCAATGATTTAGCCCCTTATATCAAAACCGACATGAATGCCGACGAACTGCGTTCTTTGTTGGTGAATGGCATCCAATACATGAATTATCCTATCGAACAATTCCGCATCCCTACCGACGATAATGTGTATGACGACACCATAGACGGGTTGGGTCAGGTGCTGGTTATCGATGATATGGACAAGGCTCGCGACGAGCTGGCAAATTTTATCTTTAACGACGAGCTGCCCAGCGGCTCCAATGCAACAGAAAGCCATTCCGATAGGGTGTGGGACACACAGTAAACAGGTCTGCGTAGAAAGCAAGCGCTGCGGCGGGCATATATAGATGATAGATGAAAAGAACCTCCCAAAGGGCAAACGCCGAATACGGCGGCCGCTGCGGGAGGTTTTTGCATTTTGCTATAAATAATTGCCGGTTTTATGCGAAAAAGCAAAGCCTTTTGGTAAAAAGGCAGGGGTTACCGATTGCGGTTTTCTATCGCCAAAGAAAATAGAAACGAGCCGCCCAAATATGCCAAATAGAGCCCGAGCAAACGAACCCAAAGTGCGGTGCCGCTGACGGGATTGGCCAAAAAATATAAGCCGAAACCAAGGTTAATAAAACTTTGGAGGAATAAGCCGGTGCATTTTTCCCCTGCTTGCCGCAACCCGATGGCATCGTTAAGCTTTAAAGCGCCAGAGGCCAATGCCCATAGGCCAAGCAGGGTGGCGAATAAGCGAATAGGGGTATCGCGTTTTATGATAAAGATTAGCCCAGCTGCGGCCAACACTATGCCTAACGCTAAGCGAAGCCGAAAAAGCGATGTTTGATGGGCAAGGGTTTTCAGCGCCAACATGGCCCCGCATATCAGCAGCACAGCGCCAACGGCAAAGGAGAGAAAGCCCAGGATAGCATCGGGAAAAACCAGCCCAGCCAACCCCAGCAGCGTTGTGACAATACCCAGGGTCCATTCCCCGGCCTGTAACGATTTCATAATAAAACGCAAACCTCCGTTCAGCAAATCGCTTTATAAAAAGATGACGATTAGGTTGTGCAAAGAGTGGGCAAGAACCGCTCCCCACACGCAATTGGATTTTTTTGTCACTAGACCCAACAGGCAAAAGCCAGCGAAAGCGCACCGCCCCAAAGCAAGGCGCGGGAGTTCCAGCCAAACATGCGCCCAAAGGACAAATGCACCCAGCTTTTGCCGCGGTAAACTATTACCATGGCCGGCAGTGCAAAAACGCAGCATTTGACGCAAGCCTCTATGACGGCCAAAAGAAAAGAGCCGATCGCCCCAGTGGGTAACAGGGGAGCTAGAGCCGGCGCAGCGGCCATGCGGTACCATGCCCATAAGGTAACGCAAGCCAGATAAACCGCGCCAATAAAGGCCGCTTCCTTGCATGCACCACGTGCGTCATACCTGGTGCGCCTGCTTGGTGGCAAGAGCGTTTTTTTGTGGCGAAGCAACAATAAGGCGCCTCCTTTGCTTAAAAGGAAGGTTATTTGGCCCGGCGTTATAGAGATGCTTTGCAAAATGACAGCCCAACAGCTGGATGTTGCTAGTAGAGAATCAACGTATTGCCGTCAATTTCACATTTGCATTCAAAGCTTTCCTCTGTGTTGCGTTTGCTGTCGTAAATGGTGTGCAACGTAAACCGGCTGCGCTCCTCTGGATCATATTCCTCGTGCCGGGTAATCAGGAACCGGTTTTCGACGCAGCCGATGAGTTCCCCTAAGCGCCGTTCGTATTCCGCATGAATGGTGCTGCCCGATATGCCCTGCACCACATAGCTGTTTTCTTGTTCCTCTATAGCATACACCCGGCCACTTTGCATCAAATAACGCACACCGTCGCGCGCAGGCAAGTCGCACAGCACCTGCACGCTGCCCCCTTCAATGGGGCAGGAACAGAGGGTTTCACGCCCTGTTGGAAAATGCTTAACGCGAAAATACACAGAAGTATCGTCCTTATCTACATAGCGGGCCATACCCTCGGTGCCCGCCGATACCAACAGCTTTAAGGCCAAATCGCCCACCTGTTCCGCACCGGACTGAATGCCTTGAATCAAATCCTCTACAGGGCAAAGCCAAATATTATCTCGGATTTCTCCATTGATCCAGCGGGCGTCCCGGTAGCATTTTTGTTTCAGCGCCTCATCCCCGTAGGGGTTTAGCAGCAGAGCATAGGATGCCCCGTTTAATCTAGCCAGGCGGATGTCCTCCGGCCGAAGCTGGCGCAGCAGCTCATTTTTTACCAAATAGTTGGCGTTTTCACCGATGTCGTATAACGATTGCATATGAGAGCAACCGGTAACCTTCTTATAATCGGCAAACAGCGAAGCGTATACGTCGGAGGGAGCTGTTTCAATCAGCACATGGTTTTCATCCAGGGCGCAGCATCCGCCAAAAGCACCAATGCAGTTGAGCTGCAGACGGGCTGTTTCGTCGCCGGTTAATTTGTCTACCCGAAATAGCCACACGGTGGAACCGCCGTTTTCCAGCAGCAATAGAATACTGTTTTCAAAAGAAAAGATATGTTGCACAAAGGTTGGATCATCCAATGAGTAGGTGGCTACAATACGCTCCCGCCGGCTGGCACGGTTATACTCCAGCAAAAACAGGTTGTTGTGCCCCTCTTCGTTTTTTTCTTCGGCGTAATATATGTAACGTTGGTTCACTTCTATCAGCTCTACATTGCGAACGGCAAATACATTGCGGATATCCACCACTACCATGACGGTTTTCTCTCCTTTCCGGCCGGGTTCCCACACGCGGGGCCGGGCGCCAGTTGTCTTAGCACAGTATAGCATAATTTAACTGCCCTTGCATCATTTTCCGCAAGGTTTCCGCAGAGGGTTCAGATAAAAGTTTCACACAGTTTTCTGCAATTCGTTCATAGCGGGTGCCGCCGGATGACAGATGACAGGAAAAAAACTTTGTGTTATAATGCCTACAGATTATTTGGTTTGATGATGGCAACGGTGCTAAGCAATAGCCGGCTATTGGTAGGGTGTTTTTGCTTGCGCTGTTGGAAGAAAGGCGGTGTGCGCGTTGAGAGCGTTTAGGCAAAACCTAGGTGCGCGCTTGCTGTTGGCAATGATGCTTGTTTTGTGTGTTTGGTTGCTGAGTGGTTGCGGCGTAGAGTCCAGTGCAGAGCTGGAGCTGAGTCAAGACGGAGCGGGCGGCCTAATGGGCAGCCGCACCATTAGTTGTTCGGTAGAGCAAGATCAGCTTTCCCGCCGGTTTACAGGTGGGGAAGAGGCGCTTGACGCTTTATTGGAGCAGGCTTGCCCACAGGAACTAACCTGGGAAAAAGAAGCGGGGGAGGGGTGGCTTACCTATCGCTTTCGCCTGGATTTTGACAGCCAGGAGGAGTATATAGAAAAGCTGCAAGCGCTGCTGGGCCGCAAGCCCGGGGTGCTGTTTGCCGCGCCGGATACGGTTTTAACCAGCGGATTCCGCCTAAGAGAAGATTTTTCTAACACAGATTTGCTTTCTTGGCTTAGTGAAGCCGCCGTGCAGCAAGGGTTGTTGCAGGAGGGAGAGCAGCTGTTTGCCTGCCGGGGCACAACGGTGCGTTACAACGGCGTGGAATATCAAACAGGCGACAGCGTTGATGTTGGGGAGTTTACCTATCACCCCATTGATAAAATTACCATTCAAACCCAGCTGACAGAAGAGGGGGCATTTTCGCGCACCGTTGCGTTTCAGCTTCCTCAGTCCACTGTGGACGAGCTAGAAAGCGAATTGGAGGCCTATTTTGACAAGAGGGTACCGCAAGGCGGCGAGGGTGGTTGGAGCGATTGTTCCACCGGCCGTATTTTTACCGTGCAGTTTACGGCCGAAACAGTAGAGCAGCTGTCAGAAAAAACTGCCTGCGTATTAGATAGCCCGGGTAACGACGCCGGGCTGGATGTAGATGAGCGCACGTTGTTCGACACCAGGCTGTCTTTTTGGGAAGACTTAAATTTTTCTTCCTTTGCCTCTTCCCGCAGCGGTAGAACCTTTATTGATTACCGCTTTACCTCTCAGCAGGAAGGCGGCCTTACCGGCGCGAAAATATGGCGCGACGGGGCCTGGCAGGATGCCGGAGGGCAGCTCCAACAGGGGGACTTTGTTTTTACCGGCGACGCCGACGCGCTGCAAGTGCAATTGCAGCAAGAGCACTCCCGGCCTGTGGCGGGGGTTTCGGTAAACCTGCAACAGTTGCAGGGAGGAGAATACCGGCGCACCATTGCCTTAGCCTTTGCTGATGCTGCCGGTGCGCAGGCGGGCAAAGCTTATTTTGACAAAGCGGCGCCCGGCTTGCAGGTTTCGATGGAGGGCAACAGTTGCATGTTGTCCGCTCAGGGCAGCGCAGAGCAACTTAGCCGGGCGTTTGAAGCGGTATTTGGTTCCGGCAACAACCTAACGGTGCAAAACCGGCACGGCTTTACCTTGTTTGACTCCTCTACTCTTACAGATAATCTGTCGCTGGGTGGTTTTTTGGAGCAAGCGGGTTATAACGGCGATATCACCTATCAATATGTTCCTTTCAATAAGCTGAACAGTGCAGCCTTGGTGCAGGATGGAAACCAAGAAGAGGCGGCTGTTTCAGCCGACGGCACCGTGACGCTGGTGTTGCCAGCATCTGGGCAGATAGGCGTTCAGGCGGTGAGCCGCTGGGTAAACTGGTGGTTTGCAGCTCCGCTTTGCTTTTTACTTCTTTTGTTGCTGTCGGTAGGCGCATACGCTGTTTATCGCTTGTGCCGCTATTTGTCGGATAAAGGGGCGCACAACGCCCAATTGCCGGCTACGCGCTTTACACCCAGCGGCCGCAACTGCCCTGCTTGCGGCATTCCGTTATATGAGGGGTTAATCTATTGCCACCGCTGCGGTTGCCCGGTGGGCCAAGAGCCTGCGCCTGAAAACGGCGGTATGCGCAAGCGTTTGGCCGCAATTGGCAAGAACAGTCGGCGCCGGTTGGGCGTTTATGTTGACAAGAATCGTAAGGGGGCGGAAAGCTGATGCTAGAGCGGAGAATTGGGTTTACCTTGGAGGTAGATATCCATGGAATGAAAGCCGCTGAAGCCAAGCGTCAGCTAGAGTTATTGCTCTCCCGCGCGGCGCCCAATATTAAAGAGATTGTGGTCATACACGGTTACCATGGAGGCAAGGTGCTGCAGGATATGGTGCGCAAGGATCTCAAGCACGCCCGCATTCAGTCTAAAATGCTGTCGCTTAACAGCGGGCAGACGATTTTGATTTTAAAGCCGCCGTCAAAATAACCGGTTCACCGCCCCACTGAGGGCTGGCGGCACTATCGTTGATACATAATATTTTGAGACTATCTGAACAGTAATACGGCAACAGCCGGATAGGAGCGGCGAAACGCCTCCTATGTGGCTGTTGCCGTATTTATTTTTTCTCGTTATTGTGCCAAGGCGGGCACATTCTCGCGGTGAAAGCCGTTGTTAATAAAAAATAAAGAGCGTCCCGGGTTATTTTAAAAGCTGGCATTTGGGCGTTACATTAGAAGGCGTTACCGTATGAAAAGGAATCAAAACCGGCTTTTTTCGTTTTTTATTTGCCTTTTCTAGGCCGCGCACAGAGGCGCGGGGCGTGCTTTATTCCGTCTATTTTTGACCGGCCTCATACAAAAAGCGCCGATAGCCGATATAGGAACCGATGGTTGCGTTGCTCTTTTTTTCAATACGTGTAAGGGTGCGTGATTCCATTTTTACGCAAATGCCGGTATCCATATGCCATAAATAGCATATGGATACCGGCATGAATCAAAAAACCGCACACCGGCTTTTGCTATCGCAAAATATCCGGCATGCGGCAATGTAACAATATAGAAATTCTATTCCATATATTTTGATTGGGATTTATTCGCCGTCTTCAGAATCATGCTGTTTAGAAGCTTTTGAGGGCTTTTCTTTCTTTTCAGATGCATCCGTTGCATCCGCGCCCTGTTTGCCTTTTTCTTCGCTGGATTCCTCAGATTTTTCCTCTTTCGGCGGCCGCACAACAGTGACCTTAGCGACCCGGCGATCCTCTACTTGAGCCACAGTAAACTGCACGTTGCCCACTGTGACGGAAGGATGTTCTCCGGATTTGGGGATACGGCCCAAGGTTTCAACAATAAAGCCGGCCAATGTATCGTAATCCCCTTCGGGCATATCCACGCCGGTCAAATCGGAAATTTCATCGATGGGGGTGGAGCCTTCCACCGTAAAGATGTTATCGCCCACCTGTTTGATTTCCTCTTCTTCGTTGTCGTATTCATCTTGGATGTTGCCCACAATGGCCTCTACCAAATCTTCCATGGTGATAAGGCCCTCGGTGCCGCCGTATTCGTCTACCACAATGGCAATTTGCACTTTGCTTGCCGTCATTTCGGCAAACAACTCGCTGCAGCGCTTGGTTTCAGGCACAAAATTAGCGGTGCGCATAACGTCGGTCAACTTGACCTCCGCCGGCATTTCCGCACAGACATATTTGAGCAAATCCTTAACATATACAATGCCCACAATGTCGTCTATGTCTTCATGATAGACAGGGATGCGGGAATAGCCGTATTGGATGGCGAGATCCACGGCGTCTTGAATGGGGGCGGTGTCTTCTACAGCTTCCATCTCTGTGCGGTGGGTCATTAGCTCGCTGACCACCGTGTCGTCAAACTCAAACACGTTGGCTATCATGTTTTTGGCAGAGCCCTCAATAACACCCTTTTCTTCGCCGGCGTCCACCATCATCAGGATCTCTTCTTCGGTTACCTCTTCTTGGGAGGCGTTGGGATCAAAGCCCAACAAACGAAGAACCCCGTTGGTGGATGCGGAAAGCAGGCGGATAAACGGGCTGCATACTTTTGCGATACCCAGCAGCACACCCGCCACCTTAAAAGAGATGGACTCGGCCCGCTGCATAGCGATGCGTTTGGGCACTAGTTCGCCCAATACCAAAGAGAAATACGAGAGTACCAGTGTGATAAGCACGGTGGAGATTCCTTCCAATACCGAACGAGATAACGGTATGAAAGAAAGCAGCTGCGCCAGCTGGCCCGAGAAGCTCTGGGCGGCGGACGCGGAGGTTAAAAAGCCAGACAGGGTGACGCCTACCTGTATGGTGGCAAGGAAATTGCTGGAATTTTTGGTTAAGCGCAAGACCTTTTTAGCGCCCTTGTGCCCATCTTCCGCCATTTTACGCAGTTTGCTGTCATTTAGCGTGATAATGGCAATTTCGGACATAGCAAAAAAGGCGTTGAAAAAGATAAGCACCACCAGTAACAGCAGCTGAAATACCAAGTCGCCGCCACCTCCTGTTGCTGCGGCTGCCGTCGCGGCATCGGGAGCGGTGGATAACAGTGAGGCAATTGTGTCGCCCTCAGGTTCGGGAGGCATGAATCATAAACCCCTTTCTTTTACTTAAAAATTTTATTATTTTGTGGCTTCACAACTATGCAAGACCTGTAGATACCCTTGAAATACGTTGCCTGCCGGCCGCAAGTTACGCTACCACACCATAAATTTTACGGAAAAACCGCGCCGGTGTCAACTTGGGCGCGGCCGCGCCGGGCGGAAGAAAACGAAGAAAAAGGGCGTTGCGCCCAGCTGACTGAACCGGGAAGCAAAAAAATCATTCCCGCAGGAGGATAACGGCGGTTAAAGGTATTTTTTGCCCGTCAAAATCGCATTTTCCTTGCAGATTATCCTTTACAGAATGCGGCAAAGATGATAAAATTTACAATAGTGCGGCGGCGGATGCCGCCGTAATGGCTGTTTATGCTTTAATCATCCTAAAAGGAGGAAATCGTTCATGGCGAAAATTACCAGAAAGATGAAGACCATGGATGGCAACAACGCAGCTGCGCACGTTTCTTATGCGTTTACCGACGTTGCTGCGATCTATCCCATCACCCCTTCGTCCGTTATGGCGGATGAAACCGATAAGTACGCCGCGGCCGGCAGGAAAAACCTGTTCGGCAGAGAGGTCAAAGTGACCGAGATGCAGTCTGAGGCTGGTGCGGCTGGTGCGGTGCACGGCTCTTTGGCGGCCGGTGCTTTAACCACCACTTATACCGCTTCTCAGGGCTTGCTGCTGATGATCCCCAATATGTACAAGATGGCGGGTGAGCTTTTGCCCAGCGTTATCCACGTTTCTGCTCGTGCGCTGGCTACCCATGCCCTTTCGATTTTCGGCGATCATTCCGATATTTACGCTTGCCGCCAAACCGGCTATGCTATGCTGTGCTCCAGCAGCCCGCAAGAGGTTATGGATTTGGGCGCTGTGGCGCATCTGGCCGCTATTAAGGGCCGTGTTCCCTTCCTGCATTTCTTCGATGGCTTCCGCACCTCTCACGAAGTGCAGAAGATCGAAACCTGGGACTATAAGGATCTGGGCGATATGCTGGATTGGGAGGCTGTGGACGAGTTCCGCCGCCGTGCTCTGAACCCCGAGCATCCCGTGCTGCGCGGTTCTGCCCAAAACGGCGATATCTTCTTCCAAGCCCGTGAGGCATGCAACAAGTATTACGATGCCATCCCCAGCGTGGTTATCGACTATATGAACCAGGTCAACGAAAAGATCGGCACCGATTACAAGCCCTTTAACTACTATGGCCCCGCTGATGCCGAGCGCGTGATTATCGCCATGGGTTCGGTATGTGATACCGCCGAAGAAGTTGTGGATTACCTCAACGCTGCCGGCGACAAAGTGGGCCTGGTGAAGGTGCGTCTGTACCGTCCGTTCGTGGCCGAGTATTTGATTGACGCACTGCCCGACACCGTGAAGAAGATCTCTGTATTGGATCGCACCAAGGAGCCCGGCTCCATCGGCGAGCCTCTGTATCTTGATGTTGTGGCCGCTCTGGCCGGCAGCAAGTTTGCCAATGTGCCGGTTTACACCGGGCGTTATGGTTTGGGCTCTAAGGACACCAACCCGGGCCAGATTGTGGCCGTGTACCGCAATATGGAAACCGATACCCCCAAGAAGCGCTTCACCATCGGCATTGTAGACGATGTGACCGGCTTGTCGCTGGAGATCAAAGAGAACCCCGACACTGTGCCGGAGGGGACCCACTCCTGCAAATTCTGGGGCTTGGGCGCAGACGGTACCGTAGGCGCCAACAAGAACTCCATCAAGATTATCGGCGACCATACCGATATGTACGCCCAGGGCTATTTTGACTATGACTCCAAAAAGTCCGGCGGTTTGACCATTTCTCACTTGCGCTTTGGTAAAAAGCCCATCAAGTCCACCTATTATATCAGCCAAGCAGACTTCGTAGCCTGCCACAACCCCGCATATGTGGGCAAGTACGATATGGTAGAGGATCTGAAGAAGGGCGGCAGCTTCTTGCTCAACTGCTCTTGGGATCTAGAAGAGCTGGATAAGAGACTGCCCGGCAAGATGAAGAAGTATATTGCCGACAACGACATCAACTTCTACACCATCGACGGTATCAAGATTGGTAAAGAGATCGGCTTGGGTGGCCGTATCAATACCATTTTGCAATCCGCGTTCTTTAAGATTGCCGACATCATCCCCTCTGAGCAGGCCATTCAGTATATGAAGGACGCTGCTACCAAGTCTTACGGCCGCAAGGGCGAGAAAGTGGTTGCCATGAACCATGCAGCCATCGATCGCGGCGCCACCGACTTTGTGAAGGTGGACGTGCCTGCTTCTTGGAAAGATTGCACCGACGACACTGTAGTGGAGAAGGTTACCGGCGATCGCCCCGACTTGACGGATTATGTGAACAACATCCTCAACCCGGTTAACGCCTTCCATGGCAAAGATCTGCCTGTTTCTGCATTTGAGAAGTATGTAGACGGCACCGCCCCGCAGGGTTCCGCCGCTTATGAGAAGCGCGGTATTGCTGTGGACGTGCCCGAATGGCAGCCCGAAAACTGCATTCAGTGCAACTTCTGCTCTTATGTGTGTCCCCATGCGGTTATCCGTCCCATCGCTATGACGGCTGATGAGTTGGCTGCTGCTCCCGAGGGCACCAAGGCCAAGGATATGACCGGCCTGCCCGGCATGAAGTTTGCGATGACCATTTCTGCTTTGGACTGCACCGGCTGCGGCTCTTGCGCCTCTGTATGCCCCGGCATGAAGGGCAACAAGGCTTTGGTCATGAAGCCTCTCGACAGCCAGCGCGCTCAGCAAGAAGTGTTCGATTATGCCCACAAGCTGCCTAAGAAGGAAGAAGTTGCCGCTAAGTTTAAAGAGAGCACCGTTAAGGGCAGCCAGTTCAAGCAGCCGCTGCTTGAGTTCTCGGGCGCCTGCGCGGGCTGCGGTGAAACCCCGTATGCCAAGTTGGTAACCCAGCTGTTTGGCGACAGAATGTTCATCGCCAACGCTACCGGCTGCTCCTCCATTTGGGGCGGTTCCGCACCTGCAACGCCTTACACCGTGAACCAAAAGGGTTACGGCCCGGCGTGGCAGAACTCCCTGTTTGAAGACAACGCCGAGTTTGGTTACGGTATGGCTCTGGCTCAGAACGCCGTGCGCGGCAGACTGGCCGACTATATCCGTGAGATTGCAGCTTCCGACAAGGCTTCTGACGAGCTGAAAAAGGCTTGCGCCGATTATCTGGATACCTTTACCGACAGCGGCGCCAACCGTGCAGCTACCGACGCTTTGATTCCTGAGCTGGAGAAAGCAGCTGCCGCAGGTTGCGAGCTTTCTGCCAAGACCTTGAAGGATAAGGATTACCTGGCTAAGAAGTCCATGTGGATCTTCGGCGGCGACGGTTGGGCCTATGATATCGGTTACGGCGGCGTGGATCACGTGCTGGCTTCTGGCGAGAACGTGAACATCCTGGTGTTCGATACCGAAGTGTACTCCAACACCGGCGGCCAGGCTTCTAAGGCTACGCCTGTTGGTTCTGTTGCTCAGTTTGCAGCTGCCGGTAAGGCAATGAAGAAGAAGGATCTGGCCCAGATGGCCATGAGCTACGGCTATGTGTACGTGGCGCAGGTGGCTATGGGTGCTGATTACAATCAGTGCATCAAGGCCTTTACCGAGGCTGAGAGCTACAACGGCCCCTCTATCGTTATCGCTTACGCGCCCTGCATCAACCACGGTATCAAGGGCGGCATGGGTGTGTCTCAGGCAGAGGAAAAGAAGGCGGTTGCAGCCGGTTACTGGAACACCTTCCGCTTCGATCCCCGTCTGGCCGACGAAGGCAAGAACCCCTTCACGCTCGACAGCAAGGCGCCTACCGCCAGCTATCGTGACTTTATCATGAACGAGGTTCGTTACAACTCCTTGACTCGTTCCTTCCCGGAGCGCGCCGAAGAGCTGTTCAGCAAGGCTGAAAAGGGTGCTGTTGAGAAATACAACCACCTTGTGAAGCTGGCTAAAATGTATGAGCCGGAAAAAGAGGAGAACTAAGGCATAGAGCTAAGTTCTCACCGCCGGTTGTTACAATACGTTCTGCAAAACCCCCACGCATTAAGAGCGTTGCCATAAGAAAACATGAAAAAACCCAGTAAAATCAATGTTTTTTAGGGCAGCGGAAAACGGGGCAGGTCAAAACAACTGAATAATCAGACAGAAACAGGGTGTTGTCAAGCTGACAGCGCCCTTTTCTGTTCCCCGGCCAAGCCGCAGATTTTGAAAAAGTCTGCGGCTTTTCTTTTTGCCCAAACGCAGAAAGGAGGCGACGGCCTATGTATTTCACTTCCGGCAGCGACCGGGCCTTTGAACAGCTCATGCAGAGCAAGCCCGGTTTCGACCACTACGACAGCGGCGAGGCGGTCACGCCGGAGGACTGCGGTACCTGCCGCTTTTATCGCCCGCACTGGAAATATCAATTCTGCGTCTATGCGGAATGTCCCTACCAGCCGGGCAAGCTGACCGCCTACGACGCGGTGAGATTTCGAGTGAAAGGAGTTGAGAACATGGCAGTATTTCGTGTGGAGCGCAACAAGGGCTACACGGTGATGTCCAACCACCATCTGCGGAACAAGGACTTGTCCCTGAAAGCCAAGGGCCTGTTATCGCAAATGCTCTCCCTGCCGGAAAATTGGGACTATACGCTGAAAGGCTTATCCCTTATCAACCGGGAAAGCATCGACG
>DVJE01000011.1 GCA_018716975.1 Candidatus Gallacutalibacter stercoravium
AGCGACTCGCCGCATTTTTTGCAAATGCGTTCCTTGGTGCCGTCCTCATAAATTTTATGTGCGACACGTGTGGGCTTGCCGCAGCGGGGGCAAACGATTTGAACCTTGCAGGCATACATAGCGCCCTCGGCCTTTACAATGCCGCCGGTCTCGCCCATCCTGCGGGGCTTGACGTGCTTGCTGACCATGTTGACGCCTTCTACAATAACCTTGCCCTCTTTGGGGCTAACGGCCATAATCTTGCCTTTTTTGCCACGATCTTTGCCGTTTAACACGACCACGGTGTCACCCGTTTTAACATGAACTTTATTCATTATCAGTGAGCACCTCCTATTACAGCACTTCGGGGGCAAGGCTTAAGATTTTCAGGTAATCCTTATCGCGCAGCTCTCTCGCCACCGGCCCAAAGATACGGGTGCCCCTCGGGTTCTTATCCTCCCGGATGATGACGGCCGCATTTTCATCAAAACGGATATAAGTGCCGTCTTCACGACGCACGCCCTTTGCGGAGCGCACGATCACTGCCTTTACCACATCGCCTTTTTTTACAACGCCGCCGGGTGCTGCTTTTTTAACGCTGGCCACCACGACATCGCCAATATTGGCATACCTCCTGCCGGTACCGCCGAGAACGCGGATGCACATAAGCTCTTTCGCGCCGGTGTTGTCGGCAACTTTGAGGTAGGTCTGCTGCTGTATCACAGTGCTTTCCTCCTTTTCACCAAGCGAAACAACGCTTATTTCGCCTTCTCAATAATCTCGACAAGACGCCATCTCTTATCTTTGCTCAAGGGACGGGTCTCCATCACGCGCACACGGTCACCGATGGAGCAGGCGTTCTCTTCGTCGTGCGCCTTAACCTTCAGGGTGTGCTTCATAATCTTGTGGTACATGGGATGCTGTACGCTATCGGCTACGGCCACAACGATGGTTTTATCCATTTTGTTGCTTACAACGTTGCCCACCAGCGTCTTTCTCGTATTTCTATCGCTCACGGCTTAATCCTCCCTTCCCTTACGCCTTAGCGCTGTCGCTGAGTTCGTCCTGGCGCAGGATTGTCTGCAACCGGGCGATATCCTTTTTCACAGCGCGAATACGCATCGGGTTGTCGAGCTGATTAATTGCAAGCTGGAAACGCAGGTTGAAAAGCTCGGCCTTGAGGTCCTTGAGCTTGGCCTGACGTTCCTGCGCCGTTAATTCTCTGATCTCTGAGGCCTTCATTACTGCTCACCACCCGTTTCTTCCTTCTTAACAAACTTGCATTTAATCGGCAGCTTGTTGGAGGCCAGTCTCATTGCCTCTCTGGCAGTCTCCTCGGGGATGCCGCCGATTTCGAACATAATACGGCCGGGCTTAACCACAGCCACCCAGTACTCGGGGGAACCTTTACCGGAACCCATGCGGGTTTCAGCGGGCTTTGCCGTAACCGGCTTATCGGGGAAGATCTTAATCCAAACCTGGCCGAAACGGCGGGTGTAACGGGTCATAGCCACACGGGCCGCCTCAATCTGGTTGGAGGTGATCCACGCCGGCTCCAGGGCCTGCAGGCCATAATCGCCGTAATTCACCTTGTTGCCGCGGGTTGCTTTACCGGTCATGCGGCCTCTTTGCACCCTGCGGTATTTTACACGCTTAGGTAACAGCATTATTGTCTGCCTCCTTCCCTACGCTCCCGGCGGTCGTTGCGATCATTGCGGTCGCTGCGCTCGTTGCGCTCACGGGATCTGCGGTTGTCTTGCAGCACTTCGCCGCGATACAGCCAAACCTTAACGCCAACGCGTCCAGCGGTGGTGGCCGCCTCTGCAAAGCCGTAATCGATATCGGCGCGCAGGGTTTGCAGCGGGATGGTGCCCTCGTGATACTGCTCGGTGCGGGCGATTTCAGCGCCGCCCAAACGGCCGGATACCTGGGTTTTAATACCCTTGGCGCCAAACTTCATGGCGCGGCCGATGCACTGCTTCATAGCGCGGCGGAAAGAGGTTCTCTTCTCCAGCTGCTGGGCGATGTTCTCGGCAACCAGCTGCGCGTTGAGATCCGGAGATTTAATCTCTACAATATTCACCGCCACGGGTTTTTTCAAAATGCTTTCGCACTGCTGGCGCAGCTTTTCAATCTCGGCGCCGCCGCGGCCGATAACCATGCCGGGCTTTGCGCAGTGGATGTGGATGCGCACCTTGGAGGCATCCCGCTCAATTTCAATCTTGGGCACGCCCGCGGCATACAGCTGCTTTTTGAGCAGTTTGCGAAGGTTGTAGTCTTCCACCAGCAGGTCGCCAACATCCTTTTCCTTCGCGAACCAACGGGAATCCCAATCTTTTATAACGCCCACACGGAGCCCGTGGGGATTTACTTTTTGGCCCATTCTTTTACCTCCTCCTCTGCTTATTCTTGCTCTTTGAGCACCAGGGTGACGTGCGAGGTTCTTTTGTCGATTCTATCCGCACTACCCTTTGAACGTGCACGAATGCGCTTGAGGATGGGGCCGGGGCATACGAAGCACTCTGCTACGTAAAGCCTGGAAACATCCATGTTGTGGTTATTTTCTGCGTTGGCCATCGCCGATTTGAGCAATTTTTCCAAATCCTCGCAAGCGGCCTTGGGGGTGTGCTTCAGCACGGCCATGGCGTAATCAGCCGGCTTATTGCGGATTTGATCCAGCACAATCGATACCTTGCGGGGAGAAATACGGGCGTATTTCAAATGTGCCCTTGCTTCCATTGTGTACACTCCTTTCGGCCTTATTTCGAAGTTTTGCCGCCGGGATGCCCTTTAAAGGTTCTGGTGGGGGCAAACTCGCCGAGCTTGTGGCCGACCATATCCTCCGTAACATATACCGGCACATGTTTGCGGCCGTCGTGAACCGCAAAAGTATGGCCAACGAAATCCGGGAAAATGGTGGAGGCTCTGCTCCAGGTTTTCAGGATTTTCTTTTCGCCGGCCTCATTCATCGCCTGGACTCTCTTCAGCAGCACAGGCTGTACATAAGGGCCCTTTTTTACGCTTCTACCCATGATCTAAAGCTCCTTTCTGTGCGCCTTATTTGCCGTTTCTGCGCTTGACGATAAACTTATCGGAACGGTTGTGATGCTTGCGGGTCTTATAACCCAGAGCAGGCTTGCCCCAAGGGGTAACAGGGCCGGGACGGCCGACAGGGGATTTACCTTCACCACCGCCGTGGGGGTGATCGTTGGGGTTCATAACCGAGCCGCGCACGGTGGGCCTCCAGCCCATGTTGCGCTTGCGGCCGGCTTTACCGATCTTAACGTTCTCGTGGTCGATGTTGCCCACTTGACCAATGGTGGCCATGCACTTCACCGGCACGTTGCGCAGCTCACCAGAGGGCAAGCGCAGCAGAGCCATGTTGTTCTCTTTGGCCATCAGCTGGGCCATGTTGCCGGCCGCGCGGGCCAGCTGGGCGCCCTTGCCGGGATACAGCTCCACGTTGTGCACAAAGGTACCGGTGGGGATGTTCTCCAGCGGCAGCGCGTTGCCGGGCTTAATATCGGCGCCAGCACCCGCCACCACGGTAGCGCCAACGGTCAAACCGTTGGGGGCAATGATATATCTCTTTTCGCCGTCCTCATACTGCACCAGGGCAATGTGGGCGGAGCGGTTGGGATCGTACTCGATGGTAAGCACCTTGGCCGGCATATCGGTCTTTTGGCGCTTAAAATCGATAATGCGGTACTTTCTGCGGTTGCCGCCGCCTCTGTGGCGGACGGTGATGCGGCCGTAGCTGTTGCGCCCGGATTTCTTGTTCATCGGGGCCAGCAGGCTTCTTTCCGGAGCCACCTTGGAAAGACCGGAATAATCGGTAACCGTCATATTACGTCTGCCAGGGGTGGTCGGCTTATAAGCTTTAATAGGCATTTTGGGTTTCACACTCCTCATGATGGCTTTGCGGGGATATGCCAGCTCCCCATACTTTGCCGCTGCCTGTATGGTTATTGCAGGCAGACTTACATCATGCCTTCGAAGAACTCAATGGTCTTGCTGTCTTCGGTAAGCGTCACATAGGCCTTTTTCCAAGAGGGACGGTAGCCCTCGCTGCGGCCCTGGCGGCGCAGCTGGCCGCGCACATGCAGCGTATTCACCTTGGCCACTTTTACGCCGAACAGCTCTTCAACGGCCTTGGCGATTTCAATTTTATTGGCGTCCTTGGCAACCTCGAAGGCATATTTCTTCGTGGCCATGCCGGACATGCTTTTCTCTGTAATTACAGGGCGAATAATAATATCCTGTGCAGCCATTACGCATATACCTCCTCGATTTTGCTCACGGCCTCTTTGAGCACGATGAGCTTATCGGCGTTGAGCATGTCGTAAACATTCAGGCTACCCACAAAGGTGGTTTTTACGCCCGGGATGTTGGCGGCGGACTTGATGACCTTTTCGTCTACGCAAGGCATCACGATAAGGGCCTTTTTGTCCGCGCCCAGCGCGCTCAACATATTCACAATAGTCTTGGTCTTGTATTCCTCAAGAGTAATGCTGTCTAACACAACCAGCTCGCTGGATTGCACCTTGCTGGAAAGCGCGGATTTCATAGCCAGCTTCTTGGCCTTTTTGTTAACCTCGTAACGATAGCTGCGGGGCTTGGGGCCCAGCGCGATGCCGCCGTGGGTCCATTGGGGCGCGCGGGTGGAACCCTGCCTTGCATGGCCCGTACCCTTTTGGCGCCAGGGTTTTTTGCCTCCGCCGGATACCTCGCCGCGGGTGAGTGTGGACTGGGTGCCCTGGCGTTGGTTGGCCAGGTAGTTGACAACCACCTCATGCATAACGGCGGTGTTGGGTTCAATCCCAAAAATGGCGTCGGAAAGCTCGATGGTTTCCAGCTCTTTGCCCGCCATATCAAGCACTGCTACTTTCGGCATGTTAATTCCTCCTTCCCTTACGCCTTGACGCTGTCGCGAATCATCACGGTGCCGCCGTTGGGGCCGGGAATGGCGCCTTTTACGGCGATGAGGTTGTTCTCAGCGTCTACTTTAACAACCTGAAGATTCTGAACGGTAACCCGAACGGCGCCCTTGTGGCCCGGGAGCTTTTTGCCCTTGAACACACGGGAGGGCGTACTGGTGGAGCCGTTGGAACCGGCGTGACGCGCAACGGGGCCGGTACCGTGGGTCTCTTTCAGCCGGTGCAAATGCCAGCGCTTAATGCCGCCAGCGTAGCCCTTACCTTTGCTGGTGCCGATAACGTCTACTCTGTCGCCCTGGGCGAAGGCGTCTGCCTTGATGATGTCGCCCACGTTATAGGCGTCGCAGTTGTCAAAGCGAAACTCGCGCAGGGTGCGCTTGGGCGCCACGTCGCTTTTGGCGAAATGGCCCGCCAGCGGTTTGTTCACACGCTTGGGCTTTAAGTCGCCAAAGCCAATCTGAACAGCGGCATAACCGTCGTTTTCCACCGTCTTCTTTTGGGCTACCACGCAAGGGCCGGCTTCCACTACAGTAACGGGAACCACTCTGCCCTTATCGTCGAAAACCTGGGTCATGCCGATTTTCTTGCCGATAATTGCCTTTTCCATGTTTTACCTCCTAGCAGGTTATTGGTTGGCTGCGCCAACTTGACCGCTTCCGCCGCGTTTGTTGATTAGAGCTTAATCTCAATCTCAACGCCGGCAGGGAGCTCTAAGCCCATCAAAGCCTCAACGGTTTTGTTAGAGGGTCTTAGAATATCGATAAGTCTCTTGTGGGTTCTTCTCTCAAACTGCTCGCGGCTATCCTTATACTTGTGCACCGCGCGCAAGATGGTGATAATCTGCTTCTCGGTGGGCAGCGGCACCGGGCCGGACACTCTAGCGCCCGTGCGCTTGGCCGTTTGCACGATTTTTTCAGCCGATTGATCCACCAACTGATGATCATACCCCTTGAGTCTTATCCTGATTTGTTCTTTGACTGCCACGAAAAATCGCCTCCTTGTTGTAGTTGGCGGGCGGCGCTTTTCAAAACCTTCCACCCTTCCGGGTGTTTCGTCTTAACACATTGAAAAACCGGAAAAACACACTGCCGGCGCAGGGTTAATCCGGGTTAGGTCAAAAAGCGTCTGGGCATAGCAAGAGCCTGTCCTCTTGCACATCCCCAAATATTTCTGTCGCCCGGTTTAAAATCGGACATACTCCACGGAAAAACCGGCATAAATGCCGCAACCTCCCGCTTCATCGCATATCTGTCGCAGTCACGCTAGATTATAATAGCATGCGGGCGGCAAAAAAGCAAGGTTTTTTCTTATTTTCATAAAAAATTTTTTGCCACCCCGGGGCCGGGCGTTCCCAAATGGCAAAACCTTTTCAAAGCCGGGCCTTTGGGGCCTAAAAACGCGCCCGCCGCCGGGGGAATTTTAAAAGGCGTTTACTTATATCACAGCGCTTACCAGCAAAAGCAAGCCCAATAGCCCCAGGTTGCACAGGGTAAACCAGGCGATATATTGTCTGCACCGGCTTGGATATTCCTTGGCCACCATTTTGTAAGAAATCAAGCTCGCCATAGAGGCGATTAGCGTGCCCAATCCGCCCAAATTGCAGCCTACCACCAGCTCCCGCCACTGATCCGTAAAGCCCGACAGCAGCAAGGCCGCAGGTACGTTGCTGATAACCTGGCTGGTTAGCACCGCCACCAGCTCCACGCGCCCCGTCAGCACAGAGGCCAAAAAATCCCGAAACGCCCCCACGCAGCCCAGGTTGCCCACAAAAATAAAAAAGGCGGCAAAGGTACCCAAAAGCGAATAATCCACGGCGGCCAATAGTCGCCTGTCTTTTATCAATAGGAACGCCGCCGTTACCGCCGCCACCACCAGCGGCGGCACCACCTGAAATAACCCCAGCAGGCACAGCAAAAAGCCCAGCGCGCAGCAGAGCAGCGAACGCGGGCTTTCTAGGCGCACCGGAACTTTCAGCCTGGCGACCGGCGCGGATTTTCTCGCCGCCGCCAACACCGCCAGGCACCCGCCGGAGATAAGCACATACGGCAGCGTCAACAGGCAGAAATCGCCAAAGCCCAGCCCCGATTGGGCGTATAAATAAAGGTTCTGCGGGTTCCCCATGGGGGTTAACATGCTGCCCAGGTTGGCGGCCACGGTTTGCAGCACCACCATGGGCACCAGCAGCCGCTCCTGCTTTGCCATGCGCAGCACGGTAATGCCCAGCGGCACAAAGGTAAGCAACGCAACATCGTTTGTAATCACCATGCTAAAGGCAAACGGCAAAAGCACCAGCACCAACAGCATCTTTCTTGTGGTTGCGGTGCTGTGCAAAAGGCGGTTGCCTAAATACAAAAAAAGCCCCGCCCGCTGGAACCCCTTCATCACCGCCATTAAGCTAAACAGCTGCGCCAGCGTGTCCCAATCAATATAAGAAAGGGTTGCGCCGCTGGGCGGAACAAAAAACAAAGAAAGCAGCGCCAAAAAGGCCGCCGCGCATAATACCACTTCTTTTTTTATAAAAGCAATGCAGCCGCAAACAAAGGGGCGCATCCGCTTTCCTCCTCTTTTTCCTTTTTTATTTTCCCGTTCCAACAGCCAAAACCCCCGCCCGCTGAAAATCCAGTCAGCAAAACGGGGGCATCCAGGGCGCACACCGTCTTTCTTTACGCCCCGCACTGTTTACTGGTTAAATGGCCATATTTACTGCGCACGTTTGACAAAACGCTTTTTAATGAAAAGCAGCACAACAACGCCGATTAGGGGGAACAGCGCGGCCACCAGCATTCCCACCTTCATGCCGATTTGCTCGGGTGAAAGCGAAAGCGACGCGCTCATCTGATTTGCCCAACCGCTGGCGGAAACCGTATCCACCACAACCCCCAGCAGCTGAGGCGCCACCGATCCGCCCAGATCGCCGCCCGCCGCCATTAACGCATAGGCGGCCACGCCGGGATTGGGGAAGCGCTCCTCCATCAAAATCAAGGTGCCGGGCCACAGCATAGAGGTACACAGGCCGGTTAAAATGCAGGCCAGCATGGATACCACCGGGTTAGGCGACACGCCGGCCGCCAGGTAGCAAACCACCGCGCCCGCCATGCCGCACAGCAGCACCGACGAGATATTTTTGCCATACTTGGCATACATCGTTCTGCCCAGGCCCAAAAGCACGGCAAACAGCGCCATGCCCAGAATATCGCCCATCACCTTGGGCACCTGCAAGGCGCTTTCCATATAAACCGAAATCCAGTTGGTCATGGCGTTTTCCGCTGCGCTGCCCAAAAAGATGCAAACCATGCAGGCTGCCAGCCCGGCCGCCCGATTGCGCGCTTTGGGGGAATTATCGCTTTGGGTCATATTGATTTCAGGCAGCGGGGAGGTGCAAAACAGCACCGACGACACAATGGGCAGCAGCGCCCAAAATATGGTGAGATACATCCAGTTGCTTGTTCCAAACAGCCTAAGGAACAAGGTGCTGACGGTCACCACCCCAAAAACACCGTAGGCATACAGCGAATGCAGGGTGCTCATATCCCGATCTGGGGGTATCCGAGGGCAGCGCCGCCACCGTTGGGCTAAGCAGCACCTCGCACAGGCCGGCGGCCACCGAAAAGGTAATGGTGCCCGCCACCAGCCCCACATAGGCGTATTGGGGGAACAACAGCGGAACAAGCGCATAAATCAGCAACCCGGCGGAGGTGAGCAGCGGCATCACCTTGAGGGTTTTATGGATGTTAAAATACTTGGTGAAAAACGAAAAGATCAAATCAATGGTAAGCTGCGTGCAAAAGTTCACCAGCACCAGCGTGCCCAGCAGGGTGTAAGAGATGCCGTACATCTCTCGAAAGGTTACAAATAGCAGCGGCGGCAGGCTAAAGGCTGAAGACATGGCCAGGTAGGTAAAATAGCAGGTATACTTGGTTTTTTTAAAATTGTTACTCTTCATCGTTTGTTCTTTCCCTCTGCAAATTTTGGATCATTATACTACACCCATATGAAGAAAGCAATTGCCGGGAGGCTACTTTTGCGCAAAAGGTTTGCCGCCGTATTTTAGCCGCCGGCTTGCCCCTTGATAAAGCTATAATTTCACCTGAAAACGAATGGCGTCTTCCCCTATCTTCCAGGCCGTAATGGTTCCATGCTGTTTTTCCGCTATCGCTTTGGCGATAGAGAGCCCTATGCCGAAACCGTCTCCGTAAAGCCTGGCTTTATCCGCGCGGTAAAAACGGTCGAACAACCGGTTAAGCTCTATTTTGCCAACCGCCGCATAGGTGTTGTCAAAGGTAAGAACCGGGTGCTTTCCCTCATGCAGCGTAACGCAAATAACCCCCTTGGCGTCACAGTACTTTACAGCGTTATCCATCAAGATAGAAACCATTTGCCGAACCGCCGCTTCGTCCCCAGTGTATATCACCGACGGTGGGATGTGTACCTGCAGCTCTTTGCGCTGGCTTTCAATCGCGGAAGAAAAGGCGGATACCATCTCGTTTAAAGCCTCGCTCAGGTTAAAGGGGCGCACATCCGGCTTTGTTTGTTTCTCGTCCATCCGCGCCAGCGTAACCAGGCGGTTTACAAGCTCGGCCATCATTCCGGTTTCCTCCCGAATGTCGCTTAACCATTCGTTGGCGCCGATTTCCGACTCCATAATATCCAAATTGGTGCGAATGAGGGTGAGCGGCGTTTTGAGCTCGTGGTTGGCGTCGGTGATGAACTGCCTTTGTTTTTCATAGCTTTCCGCCGCCGGTTTTACCGCCCGCTTAGAAACCAGCACAACCAGCAAAAGCACCACCAGGCTGCCGCCGATGAACACAGCAGAAGCCGCAAATAAAAAATTTTGGTTGGCTTCTTTCATATTTGCGCCGTTTACAAAAACCACAGCGGTTCCTTTTTCTGTATTATAGCGCTTGTAGCGAAAGTCGCCCATCCAGCCCCGCTCTTGTTCCCCTTGCAACACCGCCGTTGCATATTGAACGGCTTCTTCCCGGGTTACGCTGGCTACAGAGCGAATATCCACCGATGAAAGCTGGCCGGAAGCAAGAAACCGCACGGTAAAAAACCGCGTGGTAAACGGGGACTCTAGGTTAACGCCGCTGGGCATAGCGTTCGGGTTGCCTCCCGCTTCCAGCTCATGATAGTCGGGGAAGCTGCCGTCGTTGTCCGAAACTATATCCGCAAGAGTATCTAACGAAGAAGCGGTCTGCCAAGAGGTGCTAAGGTAAATGGAAAAAAACAATACCAGAAACACCCCGATAAAGGACAACGTGCATATTTTGATGAATTTTTTTCTCAACCGGTAAATCATTCGCCTTCCTCCAAAATATATCCGGCGCCCTTGATGAAGCGTATTTCGGCGGGCGCTCCCATTGCGGCAAGTTTTTTGCGAATATTAGAGATGTGCACCCACACCACGCTTAGATCCACCTTGCTGTCCCACCCCCATACGTGAGACAAAAATTCATCGGCAGAGACGGCAAAATTGGGGCGCTGCATCAACATCTCCATAATTTGAAATTCTCTACCGCTCAGGGTTTGCACCTTGCCTTTGTAGCAAAGCTCATAGGTGGAGCGGTTGAGCGCGAGCTCCCCCGCGCGCAAAAGATCCGGGGTGTAGTTGTCTTTGCGGCGCAGCATGGCCCTTACCCTGGCCAGCAATTCGGCTGTGGAAAAGGGCTTGGGCAAATAATCGTCCGCCCCGGCGTCTAACCCCTCCACGCGCTGGTAGACCTCTGTTTTGGCCGTTAAAAACAGCGCCGGTGTAGATATGCCCTGGTTTCTTACCTCTTTTAAAACCTCTATGCCGTCCATCCCGGGCATCATAACATCCAGCACCAATCCGTCGTATTCTTTTGTTTCGGCATAAGCCAGGGCGTCGGTGCCGTTGCAAACGGCATCCACAATATATTGGTTTTTCTCAAAAATATGTTTTAAGGATTTTAACAACTTGGGATCGTCCTCTGCAATCAACAATCGCATCGTCTTCCAGCTCCTTTCGGCAATGAACGTCCTCCCTTTTTGCTGTTTCGCTGTTTTTCTATTTTGAAAAAAGCGTTAAGCCGCCTGGGGGCGGGCGCCCGGCGATTGGTGTTTTTGCCGCCGCCTAACGTCCATGCCCTCGCGTCTGCCCCTTTTCATTATAATACATTTATTATACTACACGCCGCTAAAGAAACGCTAAAGAGGGGCGCATATTCTGCGGCAACTGTGCGCGGCGGCCTGCGCCCATTGGGCGGCAAAGCTTTTTTCTTTCTTTAGGGTAATTTTAGGAAAGCTCTTTATAATGGTGCCCAAACAGCGACGAGATGGAGGTAAGGCTAGTGGATTACGAAACCTATTCCAAAATAAAAAAAGGCAACCGCAAGGCGGTGGAGGCGCTCATCAACGAGCACTCCAAACGGGCGTGGTTTTTATGCTACCACATTACGCAAGACACGTGTACCGCCGCCCCCCTTTTTATAGCGGCGTGGCGCAAAAGCATAACGCAAGCGGCGCAGGCGCCCTCCCCGCCCAAAGAGAATTTTTCAGACATACTTTTCTCTAATATCCTGGCCCTATCCCGCGGCGATTTGGAATATGACGGCGATTACCAACCATTGCCCCCGCCTAAGGCGGCCCCCCGGTATGAAAGATTTGTAAAAGAGTTCGGCTTGGTTGCAGAGCAAAGGCGCCCGGCCTATTTGATTCATACCTATGGCGGCGTTGGCATAAAGCGGATTGCAGAAATTTTAGAAACCAGCCCGGAGCAGGTTGCGCAAGATATCAAGGCAGCGGAAGAAGAAATTGCCGAAAAAAGCGAAACCCTCCCCAAGAACAAGCGAGCGGAAAAGGTGCGCCTGTTTACGCAGTTTCGCGATCCATCCGGGAGCGGGTTTAACGAGGTTGCGGTGCCTGAATTATTGCAAACCGCCCTCTATCACAAACTGAACCTAACCGCTCAAAAACCGGCAAGCCGGCAAAGAAAGGAAAAGAAAGGTATGGCTGAAAAAACAGTATCCCCTGCGCAGGGGGGCAAAACTGCCGCAAGAAAGAGCGCGAAAAAGAAAAAGATAATCATCGCCGCAGCGGCGGCGCTGGCCCTTGTTATCTTGGGCGTTCTTTTTCTTCCAAGGCTGCTGGGTATGAGCACGGCGGCGGCTACCAGCATCACCACCTACCAAGTGGAAGCGGTGACCTACGGCGATGTAAACACCACCATTAGCGGCAGCGGCACGCTATCGCCGGTATCGCAAACCACCCTTTCCAACGCGGAGTCGGCAACCGTTACCGCCGTTAATTACGCGGTTGGCGACACAGTGGCGGCCGGCGAGGTAATCGCAACGGTTGAAAGCGCCGGCAGGGCCAGCTCCAGCTACGCCGCGCCGTACGATTGCGTGCTCATCGAGCTGCCCATCGCGGCGGGAGACGAGCTGGCGGCCAACAGCGAAATCGCCATGGTGATGGGCACGGATGGTTTTACCATGGGCATTGCGGTAGACGAACTAGACATCTCCTCTGTTAAGACGGGCCAAGAGGTAACTTTTACCATAGACGCAGTGGACGGCAGCTACACCGGCGCGGTGACCGCCATCTCTTACAACGGGAGCAGCAGTGGCGGCGCCACCGCCTACCAAATTACAGCCACCGTTGATTATGTAGAGGGCGTTTACCCCGGCATGAGCGCCTCGGCGGAAATTGTTGTGGAATCCAGTGGCGATGGCTTATTGGTGCCCGTAAACGCGGTGCAAACCTCCGGCGACGATAATTATGTTTATTTGGCACCGGCGGATGCAACCGAAGGGGCGGAATACGCCGAAAACGAAATAGATGTTTCCGGCCTAACAAGAGTTACCGTTGAAACGGGCATGTCTGACGGAAGTTATATATTAATTGAAAGCGGCGAGCTTGCGCAGGGCAGCTTGATTGTCATTCCCACCCTCACTTCTACCATGACCGGTTCCGACAGCCAAGACAACAACGCGATGGGCGGTATGGGAGGCGGCCCCGGCGGAATGGGCGGCGGAATGGATTTTGGCGACTTTGATTTTGAAAATTTTGACCCCGGTAACGCGCCCCAGGGCGGCGGAATCCCCGGCGGCGGGAATTAAAGGAGGGGACGGCATGATCCGGCTCAAGCATATCTATAAATCTTACCCACTGGGCGGCGCAAACGTAGAAGTTCTGCGCGACGTCAACCTTCATGTGCGGCCAAGGGAGTTTGTTTCTATTCTCGGCCCTTCTGGAAGCGGGAAATCCACGCTGATGAACATTATAGGCTGCCTGGATGTTCCAGACAGCGGGGATTATATTTTAGACGGCGAATATGTAGACAACTGCACCGAAGATGAGCTCAGCGAAATCCGCGGCAAAAAAATCGGCTTCATTTTTCAGCAGTTTAACCTGCTGCCCGAGCTCACCGCATACGAAAACGTAGAAATGCCGCTATTGTATCACAAGCTTTCGCCCGCCCAACGGCGCCAGCGGGTGGAGCGCACCCTAACCCAGGTGGGGCTTGCCGATCGCATGGGCCATAAGCCCACGCAGCTTTCCGGCGGCCAACAGCAGCGCGTGGCCATCGCGCGGGTGTTGGCCGCGGAGCCTTCTATCATCCTTGCGGATGAGCCTACGGGCAACTTGGATTCCGCCTCTGGCAAAGAGATTATGGCAATTATCAAAAGCCTGTGGCAGGCGGGGAACACTGTTGTGCTCATTACCCACGATATTCATGTGGCGAACGAGGCCCAGCGCAAAGTTTATGTGCGCGACGGCATCCTTTCCGAGAAGGAGGCGGCCGTATGACTTTAAAAATTATCAAGCTATCCCTCAAAGCCATTTGCAACAACAAAATGCGCTCCTTCTTAACCATGCTCGGCATCATCATCGGCGTTATGGCGGTGGTGATTCTGGTATCTATCACGCAAAACGCCACCAGCGGTATTACCGACAGCATCTCCAGCATGGGGTCTGATCAAATCACCGCCGTCATTACAGATTCCGACGTTTCTATCAGCGCAGAAAGCGTGCAGGAGCTAAGCGGCTACGGCGCTATCAGCAGCGTGGCGCCCGTTATTACCACCAACCAAACGGTGAAGCACAACAGCGAATCCGGCTCTTATTCTATTGTGGGCATTACCCAATCCTATTTCGACGTGCAAAACATTGCAATCCAAAGCGGCAGGCTGATAACCGCTTCGGATTTGGAGTGGTATACCAGCGTTGCGGTAATCGGCACCGAAGTGGCGGCGGATTTGTTCGGCACGTGGGACGCTGTGGGCGGCACCATTACCATTGGCGACCGCAATTATACGGTTATCGGCGTGCTGGAGGAGCAGGGCTCCAGCCTGGTGGGATCGGACGACAGCAAAATCCTCATTCCCTACAGCACGGCGGAAAAAGCCACCGGACAAAAAGAAGTGAGCACCTTTTACATTAAGGCGGCGAGCGCCGGCACGGTTGATATGGCCATTAACACGGTGGAATCCTTTTTGCTTCAGGCCACGCGGGACGAAGACGCCTATACGGTTAGCAACCAATCGGACGTTTTAGAAACGATGGACGACGTTACCAACACCATGTCGCTCCTGCTAGCGGGGATTGCCGCCATCTCTTTGCTGGTAGGCGGCATTGGGATTATGAACATTATGCTGGTATCCGTTACCGAGCGCACACGAGAAATCGGCATCCGCAAGGCGGTGGGCGCCAAGCGAAAGCATATTTTGCTGCAATTTCTTTGCGAGTCTTGCATCCTCTCCATACTCGGCGGGCTTATTGGGCTGCTTTTATCCTTTGCCGCCGTCAGCTTTTACAATGCCGCCGCCGGGAGCAGCGCCTCTATGAACTGGGGGATTGGGCTTGCCGCCATCGCCTTTTGCGCGGTAATCGGCATTCTGTTTGGCAGCTATCCGGCCGCCAAAGCCTCGCGGCTACAACCCATCGACGCTTTGCACACGGCGTAGGGCCGCTATCCGGCGCAAAAAGTATAACCGCGTTTACAGACGGCGCCGTTTTCATAACTTTTCATAAAAAATTTTATTTTTTATTCACTGAAAAACTTGGTGCGCCTTTAGCGTGCAAAATTATACTGTAAATACAGTCAGCAACACGACAATAAAAACCAGCTGACCATCAAAGCAGAAAGAGGGAATAGTGTTATGAAAATCAAAAAAGCCACTAGTTTAGCTGCTGTTTTTATGGCAATGGTTTTATGCATCGGCGTGTTTGCCGGATGCAGCGACACCACAACCACAACCAGCAGCGAAAGTTCCACAAGCAGCACAGATAGCACAAGCGACAGCAGCGAAGCCGGCGATGCGGACGATGCAGACGCTGCCACCCAGGAAGACGACGTCATCGGCCAAGTGATCTATGCCGGTAACAGTGACAGTACCTATTTGACGATTGCCGTTTACGAACCGGACGAAACAATTACAGACTATACCTCTTTGGATTCCGTCACTCTTTCCGACGCCTCATATCAGCAAAGGATCTCGCTAGATTCCGACGCTGTGTATAAATACGTTGCTTCCGGCGAGATGTTTACCACAGACCAAGACGACATCTCTGAAGGCGACATGATTGCCGTCACCACAGACGACAACGGCGCGCAGGAAATCATTATCCTGGAGTACACAGTAGACGACAGCAGCGATTCGTCGGATGATAGCAGCTCCTCCGATTCCTCCGACGCTTTTGATTCCTCCGCCTCCTCTGAAGACAGCTCCGACGCCTCTTCTGAAGATACAGAAGCATAAATTTTAAGTTGCAAAAAAACCGGCAGAGTGCAAAAAACGCGCTCTACCGGTTTTTGCATGCTTACGCACAGCCGCCTTGGTTTTATGCAGCACAAGGCGCGCCGCCCATTTCTTACGGCCTTTGGAGAGAGGCCCTTTGCCCTGGCTTATTTACGAAATGAAAGCAAGAAAATCCTGATTTCATGCGGTTTTCACGTGCTTTCTTTTTGTTATGGCGGGAGGCGTCTCATCAGTAGCAAAGCCTTGGATAACTGGGCACAGAAAAACACAGGAAAAAGAATCAGGAAATAGGCAAACGAACCAGTAGGTCAAGTAGATCTGCCGGTTCGTTTAAATATTGACTTTTGAATTATACACGATACAATTTTTATATGGGATATGTTTTTATCTGTAATTCCCTATATCTTGTGGGTTGAATCGATGCGAATGGGATTATACCGCAGTTCACAAACGAATACTGCGGTATAATAATATTTTTACAGAAAGGGTGCTGAACATGAAACATACAATTATATTTATCCAAACCAAATTAAGGAGGGCGTTCATATTTTAACCCCTCCTAAAAACAGGAGGATTGTATGCCTTTAAATTTAAACTGGATTGATCCCGCCAAGTATTCCTTCAACAGCTTTCTCCTTTTAGAGCGATTTCAGATCCGCCTCATGCTGAACGCGAGCGGCTGGGGATGCGACAAGGAGAAGTGGGAGGAGTGCATGGGGATCGCGTTGAAAGCGAATCCCGCCGTCCAATGGTACTTGGCGCATCGTTGTCCGGAGTGCGCTGCGTTCGTGGAAGAACTGGTGAGGAACGCACCTTCCGTAACAGACGGTGACAAAATCCGAGAAGCCGAAGAATATGCTTTATTAAGTGTAGAGGACTTTACCATCTATACAACGCCGGAGGTTATGGCTGAACAGTGTGATTTTATCCGGGGCTGGAATAAAGAACGTCTATTTGACCTTGCGGACTTATCAGGGAAAGTCGTTCTGGATGTGGGCGCTGGTTCCGGGCGTTTGACTTTCGCTGCCGCCGAGAAGGCCAAGTGGGTTTACGCGGTTGAACCGGTTGGCACGCTCCGTGCGTTTATGCGCGATAAGATTAAAAGAGAAGGGATCCGAAACGTTCGGGTTCTGGACGGCTTCGTGGAAGAAATTCCCTTCCCCGATGATACTTTCGATGTAGTGATGTCCGGTCATGTGGTCGGAGACAATTATGACGAGGAAATCGCTGAACTGACCAGAGTTTGCCGGGCTGGAGGCTGGTTACTCGACTGCCCGGGTGATTCTGAACGAAACATGACACCAAGAGATGAGCTTACAAGACGTGGGTGGGAAGAAATCCACTACATCGGTAGTTTTGGAAAAGATGTTTTTCTTTATCGTAAACAGATAACGAAATAGACAGCATAACACATGCTCACACCCGACAGGCCGAAAGACCCGTCGGGTGTGTTTTCATAAACAGTGCGCCAAACCCAGCGTTTATGCGGGTTTGCGCATTTTTTGTTTTGGGCATAAAGCGCAGCCTTAGTCTATGGTATCGGCAAATTTTACCCTGCTTTTTATCCATCCGTCTTCAAAATATTCTGTGATTCTTTGGCTTTGTTCGCAAATGGGATGCACCGCCAAAAATTCGCCCAGATAAAAGAAATACATGTGATAACAATAAAAGGCCAACCGTTGGGGCTGCAGCTTGTAGGGAATATGATTTTCTTGTAACGTGCGGTTAAACCGCTCTCGCGCCCAGCGATAGCACCCCATCACCCAGGCGTCGCGTTCCACGGGGGCATACATGGCCTCATCCCAATCAAATATATAATTGCGGCCGTTGCCCACAAAGAAATTGCCCCCAGCGTCCCCATTGGTTAGATAAAAACCGCTTTCGTCCCCCCGGCAACGCTTTGCAAACTGCGCAAGCCGCGCGGCGCAGTGGGATATTTCTTCTTGAAAGCGGGCAAAGGTAGCAAGCACTTCTCTATCCGCAGCAGTTTTCGGGGCGTTTTTGAGCGCCTCCCACTGTTGATAAAAGCGCGCGGCGGCATCGCTGGAAAAAGACGCGGTGGGAATGCCCAACCCCGGCTTTGTAAGCGAATATATTTTGCACAGCATTTGATATTCCGGGATCTTGGTGCCGTCTGTTTCTACATTCTCGCCGTCCACCCACACAAACAGCCCCATCACCGCGGTATCAAATTTTGCCCAAAGCTCCCCTGACCGCGTTTTGACAATCGTCCCCACAAAATCGACGCCGTTTTGGCACAGGTATTCAATAACCGCAAGGCCTTGCTGCAACCTTGTTTAATGAAAAGGCAAGTAATCTACTTTTAAAAAGTAATCGCCCGCCGCCCCGCTCACCTTCCACGTTTCGCCGTAGTAACCGCGCTTGGCGGGCGTTATTTCGGCCGCCGCAATGCAATACTGCCCGTTGATGGCGTCTTTCAGCCGGTTGATATATTGTTCGTCCCGCGTGATGCCGTTGTGCGTCATGCACACCCCCTCCTTATCTACGAAACCCAGCGCCCCGCCCTTATCCATCTAAAGCCGGTTGCATCATGCGTCAAACCTGCCCGGGCAAGACGGCTGCAAAACCTGTGCGGTGAAACCGCCCGTATTAGCTGCGGTATACGCGGAGCAAAACATTGGATGCAAATGCAACGAATTTTTCATTCATTTGACAATATGCCATAATCATAGATATTCATATTGGCTTTTATTTCTAGATCCGCACTATTTTTGCGTGCCAACAAAATATCCTTCAGCACCGCAAGGGTTTCGCTATCAGGATTCGACAAACAGATGGGATTGCGGCGGCATATCCCCTTGCCTGTAAACACACGACCCAGTATCACTTGCTTATATTCTGTTTGGTGCGTATAGGAAAAGCAACCGTAATTGCATCCATAACAGGGAAACAGGCTGTTCCACAAAACCTCTTTTATCTCTTCACGCAAAAGTATTTGCTCTAAAATATCTTTAGAGGGAAATATATGCCAAGTATCTTGAAAAAGCTTAAGATAACAGCCGTGATATGTGCCGCGGTAATATGTTCCGTCTTTGCACTTATTATAATCAATATATTTAAAATTCACATACCAGTTATAGCCGTTATTCCCTGCAGAGGGCGACAGTTTATTCTTTTTTAGCCACTGTGCAAATTCCAACGCCCGGCTTTTATCAGCTTCCTTTTCAATATAAGCGGCTACCGCCTCCTCAAAGGGTGGGCATCGTTTAAACTTTGGTTCTTTACCGGGTTTATGGCTATGAAACGGCGTTTTAGGCATTATTTTCACCCCCTTATCTCTATTCTATTGTTGGCAGCACCATTGTAACATAAACCTTTTTGAAATACACCTTGTTTTACAAGTTTGCTCTTTAATTACAAACAGAAATCTCCCTACACATAAGCGTCTATTTTGCAGTCATAGGCGCACACCGGCCATGCCGCTTTTATGAATAAAACGCTTTCTCTCACTTTTTATGCTTCGCCTCACGCCTGCGTTTTTCTGCCTCGCAAACTCGCCATCTAACAGCCGGGCAGCAAAGGCACGGCGCTTTACCGTGTTTGCCGCAAAGCGTTCATATACTTTTCAATAAATTCCCATTTGCGCTTTGCGTTGTATTGCATAATAAAGCGCGGATGCTCCAATGGCACAATGCGGCCAAAGAAACGGTGCTCTTGGTTCAGCTGAGATAAAAAATGGTAATTCTCCCCACTGCCGATGCAATAACAAACAGAGGTATCGATTCCAAAATCGATTTGCCTGCGTATTGCGCCGGTTATAAAAGGGCGCAGGGATTCTTGCAGCTTTTTGTCTTGGTAATAATTGCAATTCACCTCATTGCCCTTTGCATTGGTTTTGACCACGCCAAGGGGGCAAACGAAATTCATATAAAAGCGGGCGTAAAATTTTTTGCGGCCCCCGTACGCTTGCATTACCTCGTACAAAAAGCCGGAGGAAGACGGATTGATAGAAAACCCCTCCATCAAAATCCCCGTTTCCTTTTGCAGGCGCCCCGCGTCTTCAAAGGGCACGCCTGTTACCGCCGAACCGCGGCGCGCCGGCGAGCTTCCCAGTATCATACGGCGGGTATAAAAATCATTGTAATATTGATGGTAGAAGGCCGCTGTTATTTTTTGAACCCGCTCCTTTTGCTCCCCTATAAAAGGATTGACGATGCGGTATCCGGCAGGCAAAGCCAACGATTCGTGCCGGAGGGTATCGATAAAGCGCAAGATTTTCCCGGCAAAAGTGCTTTGTTCAATCGTGCAATCCAACTGAGCGCCCCCCATTTTTCATTAAAAAACTATTCGCGGCGGCCCGCCTAATGCCCGCCCAGCGCGAACTGCGCTGCGCGGGGGGCAGGCATTTCACACGCCGCGGCGCAACTGTGGCGAAAACCGGTGAAACATGCCGCGGCCTTAGCTGTGCAGTTCGATCTCAATCTGCTCGCCGTATTTTGCCCGATGCTCCTTGAGCTCCTGTAAAATTTCATTGATCATTGCAACGCTCGGTTTCAGCTCTTCTAACACCGCCTCTTCGCCCCGCACCACTATTCTATCCGCGTCGCACTCGCTCCAAAGCAAATCCCAAAACGCATCCCAATTTTCGCCGTAAAAATTAGGGAAGGCAAAGGCTTTTTTGATTCTTTGGTGGATTTCCCCCAGAGATTGGCAGCCTCTTAAATCCAGCGTAACCACTTTTTGCTTTTTCATAACTCCCCCGTAGATGGCTTTAAAAAAATTGCTCATCACCAAACGTTACGCCAAGGGTTCCTATATGATCATGCAGCGTAAACCCTACGGCACGGCAAGCAGAAAGGGTAGGCGTTTTTCGCCCACCTTTTTCTATCCAGCGCTTATTTTTTCTTTCTGCTGTTGTAATCTGCGTTGATGTCGTCGCTCCAACCGGCCGGCAGCGGCCTGCTAGCCCGAACCTTACTAACGGTTTCGGCAACGGCGTGAAACATTACGGCGGTCCCCCGGCTATCCGCATGATAGTTGACGGCCCTATCCGCTCCGATTCCAAAATGCTTTGCTGTTTCTATCGAATCAATATTGGCGCCGATAAAGAGAAACTCCCAACCATATTTTTCTTTTTGGCGTTTCACCATTCGTTTGACCTCATCGCTGCTGTAAAGACGGCTGGCATTTTCCAGTCCATCGGTGGTGATTACAAACATCGTATGCTCCGGCACATCCTCCGGCCGGGCATATTTATGGATGCTGCCAATGTGGTGAATGGCGCACCCAATGGCGTCAATTAGGGCGGTGCAACCCCTCACCGTATAATCGCCGCTTGTCATCTTTTTTATTTGGCTGAGCTTAACGCGGTCATGCAGCACTTCACTTACATTGTCGAATAGGATGGTGGACACTAAACATTCCCCCTCCTGCTTGCGCTGCTTATCAATCAGGGCGTTAAAACCCCCGATTGTGTCGCTCTCAAGCCCCGCCATCGAACCGCTGCGATCCAAAAGAAAAACTAGCTCCGTTATGTTGTTGCCCATTGCAAAAACCTCCACAAAGTCATCTGAGTTGGTTGAGTTGTTTGAGCCGCTTGGCTCGCTTAACCTTACAACCATAGAATACCTGCAAAGGGCTTTCAATGGGTCGCCTTGTAGGCGACAACTTTTTATGCCACGGCAACCGGGGCATAACGCGGCGTTGACGCGCACAAGACGGCTTGCTTTTTCATCCACGGCGGCAAGCCGGATGAGAGAGCCGTTGCCGCAAACCCGCCGGCCTTTCCTCTTTAAACGCCCAACAAGGGTTGGTCGAACGCAAAAAGGGCCTCGTTTATCTCAAACACATTGTAGTTTTGATTTTTGATAAAATACTCAACAATAATATCGAACTTGTTGCTATGAGAGAGGGCGAAGCCGGCTTTCATCAGCATATCCTGCACTTCATCCAACGGCAGCTCCAGCGCAACGGCAAAGGCGAGAACCGTGTTTTTGCTGGGCCTGTAATGGACGTCGCTTCGGATTTTTGAAAAGAGCTTGCGGTCTATATTGGCTTTTTTGTAGCACTGGGCGTCGCTTATCCCCTTCTCGTCAATTTTTCGCAGCAACATTTGTGAAAAGCTCTCGTCCATTGTGTTAAGCAGATCGTTTAAGCTTTGCTGGGCGCGCGGCGCGCCGGGCGCCGGAGCCATAGGGGCGCTTTGCGCCAAAGGGGCGGCGCCATTTTCTTTCGGCGGCGGATAGCTCCGCTGGGCGCGTCTGTCATAGCGGTGCTCGTTTACATAACATTCGTCGATGTATTCTGCAATATCGCTTACCAGCTTTTTGCTCACCTGAAAACCGGCTTTATCATACAAAACAAGATACACCAGCATATCGTTTTCCAAAAGGAAGCGGCTGATTTCGCTTATGGCAATTTGTAGCCCCTGCTCTTTGGGGCAGCCGAAGGCTCCCGTTGAAATAAGAGGGAACGCAACCGACGCGCACCCATACTCTTTCGCCAGGTTTAACGACTCTTTATAGCAAGACGCCAACTGTTCCGGCCATTTGCCCTTTCCATAAAACCAGCGGGGGCCCACGGTGTGGATGACATATTTGCACGGCAAGTTGTATCCTTTTGTGATCTTGGCGCGCCCCACTTCACAACCGCCGAGTGTTCGGCATTCCTCATCCAAGCCCGGGCCCGCGGCTTTATGTATGGCGCCGTCAACGCCGCCTCCGCCTTCTCCGCCTTTAAGCGCGCTGTTGGCGGCGTTGACAATGGCATCGCAACGCACCCTTGTAATATCTTCTCGAATCATTTGAAGCGGCATAATATCACCCCCGTACTTTTATGCGTGGCTTCGCGTTTCTTTTCCCATAACAGTTGTTGCTTTATTGCAGCGGCTTTTAAAAAGCCACGGGGAATGCCCATGCCGTTTCAAAAACAGTCATCGGGCACCAAGCTAAAGCATGATGCCGGGCACGCGCGTGGTGCCAAGCTGACGCTTGGCGAAAAAAGAAAAGCCTTGCAAAGCGCAACTGATTCCATGCAGACACCGAATACGTCAAATAAAATCCCGGTTCGGCGGCTAAAAACACCAGCCGGGCAAATAAATGCCGCGCCGCATTGCAAGGACAGAAAGACGCCTGCTTATGCCTGCGCTTATTGCGTTTATTCTGCTTATTATTTTGTGATCCACGGAACCGGATCGCCTTGTTCTAAGATGCCAGGGCCGAAAGCCGCTATTTCTCCGGTTTCGGGATTGGTGGGCTGGTCAATTTGAAACAAATACCCGTTTTTCCCATATCTTCCAAGGGCGCTCTGGTCATAACGCTCGCTGTCCATGCAGATGTTCACCGCCCGGAGCGCCACCGCCACTTCTCTGCTGCCTGCAAAAAGCTCATGCTCCCACAAAAATTCGCATTCAATATTCAAAAAACATTCCTTAATTTGGGGCGCATTTACTTTTGAAGCTTTCTCTGCCGTTAATCCGGAGGAGGTGATTTCATCTGTTTCAAACTGATTATTGCCAATGGTTTTTATGCAGCGATCATAAATATCATTGGAAGGAAAATTTAACACGCACACCCCGGTTTCTTTCAGCGATTGATACATATGGCCGCCTTTATCTACCTTCCCCATAATACAGATAAACTGATCCGGCCCACTTCCTGCAAAGGTGGACCAAGATTGCAGGCATGCATTTTCTTTGCCGTTGGACTTCCAACCCGTAACCACAAACACCAGCGACGGCATAGCGGTTACAAAATCATACCAGGATAAATTGCCGCAGGCTTTCAAGTATTGCTCTGAAAACTTCTCCGGCCTTTCCACAAGCGAAATATTCTTTTTCATAAGACCATCCTTTCTTTGCGCCCATCTTCCCTATCCGGTGCCGCCTGAACGCCCTTAGTTGCCCAAAAGGATCAACGGAACCTCCATTTCTTCGGTTAAAGAAGTGTGGTGCCCCTTAAATCTGGTGGAGTTGGGCGTTAGCAGCGCCTGCTTGTGGGTATAGGTGCCCACCGCAATGTAGTCGCCCAATAAATCCGCTTTATCCCCTCTGGCGCCGAAGTAGCCCTCGGCAACCAGCTGCGCGGATGGGTACAAAACAAAATCCGCCCCGTATCTATTTTCAAAATACCGTTCAAACGCCTGTTCGCGCCCTTTTTTCACCAGAAAAGCAGGCGCCCGAGCCTCCATAAAGGGATAAATTTCCAACAAATCCTGCATGCCCTCATCCTCATACAGCTTCACATAGCCTGTAACGTCAACCTGGCCGTGATCGGCGGAAACGATAAACAGGGCGTTCTGCGTGGTTTCATAAAGGGCCTGCAGCCGGCGGGAAATATCCTGGATGAGCCGCCGGGCCTCTGGGCTGGAAACGCCGCGCCGGTGCATGGTGGAATCGGGCTCCGGGCAATACGCATACACAAACTGCCGGCCGGGCTTGCGGCAACACGCCTCAACGGCAGGCCAAAATTCCTCTGTGGTTTGGAAGATCCGGTTTCGCTCCGGATGCTTCACCTGGATATAAGGGGGAAACACCGTGTTCACCGCGTAGCCGCCGTCTGCCTGATCCGCACAATCGAAATAATAGTCCGCCATTCCCAGCGGGTTGGCGGCAATCTCCACCGCTTCGCGGGTGGCGGAATCCCGACCTAGATAGATATCCACATTCCGGTGGAGCGCGGCAAAATACATGCTCCAGCCAAACCAGCCGTGTTCGAGGGGCAGCTGGTTGGTCAGCAGGGAACGGGTGGCGTTTGTTGTGGTGGAGGGAAAGGTAGAAAGAAGGATCTGCCTGAGATTTTGGCGCAGAAAATCTGTTTCGTCTAGATTTTGCCGGAGGGGATAAACGCCGAGCCCGTCAAAACAGAGAAAGACGACCTTTTGATATCCCTTACTTAGCGCCTCTTTTAGGACCGGAAGAGTTGCGTTTTGGTTGGGCGCACCGAGAAACTCTGCCAGCGTAGCGGAGATGTTGACGATGCTATTGCGAAAATCCGGCACAATAAACCTTTTCGCGGTGGTTCTGGTGTTGTTTCCATGCTCCTTTATCAGATTTTGTTGTTCCATACTAGTCATCGCTCCTCTCCTCGTTTAAATTTACCATAGTATATCATAAAAAGCCGTCCGCAAAAAGCAAAGAATTGCTGGCATAATATGCCGGCATAACTTGCCAGCATATTTGCCAGCGTAGTGAACGGTAAAAAGAGTGAAGCAGCAAATATCCCGGCTGCGGGCGCAACCGGGATGTTGGGTTAGGGCAACGGTTTAGGCGCCCCATTGCAGCAAAAGCGGAACTGGGTAAAAAACACCAGTCTTTTAGCTATGTAGTTCGATCTCAATTTGCTCGCCGTATTTTGCCCGATCTTCCTTGAGCTCCTGTAAAATTTCATTGATCATTGCAACGCTCGGCTTCAGCTCTTCTGACACCGCCTCTTCGCCCAATACCACCACTTTATCCATATCGCATTCATTTCTCAGCAAGTCCCAAAACGCATCCCAGTTTTCGCCGTAAAAATCGGGAAAATCAAAGGCTTTTTTGATTCTTTGGTGGATTTCCTCCAGAGACTGGCAGCCTCTCAAATCCAGGGTAACCACTTTTTGCTTTTTCATTGTTCTTCCTCCTCGATAATCTCTAGAAAGGTTTCGTACCAAATTTGGCCGACAATTTGCGGTTTAAAGCGAATATGCTAAACGTTAATTCACAATATGGTAGTCAAACTTCCAGCCATATTTTTCGCTTTCTTCTTTTGCCAACTTCAAAATGTCGTGCATGATCTGCATAGACGGTTGCATTTCTTCCGAAAGCGTACATTCCCCCAATATTTCTATTTTTTCAGCATCGCATTCGTTCCGGATCATATCCTCAAACGCATCCCAGTTTTCACCGTAAAAGTCGGGAAAATCAAAGGCTTTTTTGATTCTTTGGTGGATTTCCCCCAAAGATTGGCAGCCGCTTAAATCCAGGGTAACCACTTTTTGCTTTTTCATTGTTCTTCCTCCTTAGATAACCTCTAAAAAGGTTTCATAAAAATCATAACAAACAGCCGCCCGCGCTCAGCAAGAGCCGGCAAAAAACTGCCGGTAATTTTAAGCCCCGTTGCAGCAAAAGTGGGGCGTGGTAAAAGATGCTGGACCCTTAGCTATGTAGTTCGATCTCAATTTGCTCGTCGTATTTTGCCCGATGCTCCTTTAAACGCTGAAGTATTTCCTGCATTTTATCAATATGCCATTGGTATTTTTCTGGGAAACAACCAAGTCCTAAAACAACAATCCGATCCGCGTCGCACTCGCTCCAAAGCAAATCCCAAAACGCGCTCCAGTTTTCGCCGTAAAAATCGGGGAAGGCAAAGGCTTTTTTGATTCTTTGGTGGATTTCTCCCAGAGACTGGCAGCCGCTTAAATCCAGGGTAACCACTTTTTGCTTTTTCATTGTTCTTCCTCCTTAGATAACCTCTAGAAAGGTTTCGTAGTGATCATAGGTAACAAACAGCAGCCCATCGTTCGACCACAGCAGGCGGTGGCCGTTTCTTCTCCCGCTGTAATAATTGATATCGGCTTCATACCAAACCCGCCCGGGAATTTGCGGCAAATGATTGTCATCATTTCTATAAATTCCCATTGTAGCCATTTTCCCAGGGGCGAATTTAGCGGGGGATTTCCCTTCCCTCCAACCTAAAGACATTAGGTCGTTTCGGGTAATATAGTACTCTGGCAAATCCGCAAAATATTTCATCCAAAAATCCGCGCCGTTTTGCCCATCCTTGGTTGCCTGCCCGGCCTTTACCGCTTTCATGGGTTGAATCCGGCACCGGCAATTGGGGTGAAGGGGCGGCTCTACCGCCGGTATTTCATCTATTTGATAGATTTGGCCATGACGGCTGCGGCACTCTAAGCAGGTTTTTAAATCGAGAATTGTAACCCAGTTTTTATAATTCCGGCTCTCTTGTGTGGGCGGCGCGTAAAAATCCGACCGGTCTTTTGTCAAGGCGGAGGGCACGTCCGTTATCACAACATACCCGCATATCTTTTTCACATACATTGTAGCACTCCCCTGTTTTGTGATAAAGACAAATGTCCTTTCACTTATAGGGGGATTTGGGGTGATTTTTGCATGGTTTTGTGCAATAAATTTAAAATATTCACAAACAAGTTACAGCTAACCAAACAAACGGCCCTATAAAAAAGCAAAAGCTCTCGGCCTGAAAACCAGACAGAGGCCCACAATTTACACAAGATTCCTGTTTTTGTAAATAAATATGCCAGCGCCAACACCGATATATTCATCGTGTCCAATCTTTTTGCGCAACTGTTCTACATAGCTCAATGTTACACCCTCATTTCCCGTATAAGTCAAATTCATTCGGTCTCTAAAAACGCAAAATGCTTTTTCGCTCTTATACTCTTATAATTGTTTCTTTGAACACATCTACATGCTAAAGTGTGAATTGTGTTCGGACTTCGTCTTTATTTCTGTGACGAAGCAAGAAACGCAAAATTTAGCCGGTTCATATTAAATAAAATTAACATTGATTGGGATTCGTAATTACAAAATCAAACTGCATAATAGGTTCGCCCGTTAAATAATGCTTTTCAAGCTGATTACCTTGAGGATTCGGTCGAAAGCCACATTTTGTAATCATTTTTTGACTGGCAATGTATTCTGCATATAATATATTGGAAAGCGTATTTTTTATCTTTCCCACAACGTCTTGCTCGGCTTAACAGTCATGAACCGATAGAGCCTGCTAGTCGCTATCTCCATGATACGACAAAACGTCAACATCTTTACGGGTAACAGGATATTTAGGCTCATATGGGTTAGTCAGAAAAATAGCACCGTTATATATAAGAAAAGCCACAATAAACAAAATAATAAAAAGCAAAAAACCGACATATGAAAAGCATGTCGGTTTTTGTTGTGAGAGCCACATGAAAAAGATATTTTCGGCATTTCGGAGGTGGGAGTTGAACTATCGTGCTAGACAAGACTCTCAAAAGACAATGCTGTTTTTCGTCACAATCATGCAATGACATCAGCATTTACAAATTAAATAATGAGCGTGTGGAAATAGTGTTTCAAAAATCAATAAAACTCTTTTATCCAATCCCCTTGTTTTTTACGGTAAAAGAATTCGCTTAAACTATCATTTTCAAAAATTTTATACATATCTTCAAAATCTTTTGCCAATTTATAGTTATTTAACTTATCCTTGTCTATCCATAAACATTCCCCTTCATCGGATGAGACTATCTGTCCATCAAAATTATCTGTTTTATAAAATAAAACAATATATCGACTCAAATCATCATTTTGCCATTGCTTTATACCACAAAGGATGGGGGCTCTTATAGTTAAACCGGTTTCTTCTAATACTTCTCGGATGACCGATTCCGTAAAAGACTCTCCATTTTCAACATGTCCACCTGGAAAACAGATGCCCGGCCATTTAGGATCGACTCTGTTTTGCACCAAAATTTTATTTTTTTGATATACCATACACATTGTAGTGATTTCTGTTAATACGCGTTTATCCATTACTATCACCCTTAAGACCTCTGATTATATCATATATTATATTACATGAAATCAAAAAGCACAACACGAGAGTTCAACTCTTCCATGTTGTGCTTTTCTTGGAAGGGGTGGACACTTTAGATGCCTATTATTATCATTGCGTAAGACTTCATTAAGAATCTTAATTTTTTATGTTTTTTCTCAATTCCTCTATTAGAGCATTATAACACTCTTCACTTCTTGACATAATATACTCATTTAATGCCTTTAGAACGTTGTCTGAAAAATATAATTTTACTTTGCAGGACTCAGTAATAAGCAATCTTTTGATAGTTTCTTGCGGATTATAAAGATATTCACTTCCTATATCTATCAGTTTTATGGAAATTTCAGTTTGTATTTTATACAACTCCATCTTTTTAGCGTTTCTACGTTCTAGCCATTTAGAAAAATAGCCTCCAAGAAAAACTGTAATAAATAAAGTAATTAATGCTTGAATGACAGTGTTATTAGAAAAGTCTCTTTCGGACAATTTTATAACAGTATTATATATCAGATAAGCTACAAAAGCTAATAGTGCCATTCCAAAGATTACAGCAATCACCGAATAGATCCAGTATCCCTTTTGGTTTTTGTTCATGACCCTAATCTCCAAATTATTGTTGTAAAAAGCCGACATGTTTCGACATGTCGGCTTTCGTTGGTGGGAGAGGATGGATTCGGACCATCGAAGTCGTAAGACAACAGATTTACAGTCTGCCCCCTTTGGCCACTCGGGAACTCTCCCATATTCAATTTGCCGCGTTGGCGTGCGCTTTGCTTATGGTGGAGCTGGTGGACGGACTTGAACCCCCGACCTGCTGATTACAAATCAGCTGCTCTACCAACTGAGCTACACCAGCGCATCTCAATCAACGCTAGATTACTATAACATCTTTTTCGGCGGTTGTCAAGGAGTTTTTTAAAAAATTGTGCCGGTATTTGACCGAGCCGGTCATACCGCCGCTTTTGTCCTTTTTGTAAAAAATTCTTTCTCTTTTGCCGGGCAGTGGCCCCGCAGGAACCAATCCGCCGCCTGGCGCATATGGATGAAAAAGGGGGATAGCGGGCCCGCTTTCTTCCCCCGGTTTTAATCCGTTAACTGTTAACTTGTTAACTTAAAGAAAAGGTGTGAGCAACTATGACCGATGCTCCTTCTACTGTTTTTACCGCTTCCTCCGCCGTGCAGGGCATAGACGTCAGCGAGTGGCAGGCCGCTGTGGATTGGCCCCGGGTGGCCGCCGCCGGCAAAAAGTTCGCCATGCTGCGGGCCAGCTACGGCAGCGCCGGGGTGGACAAACAGTTTGCCCGCAACCGCGTCCAGGCCCCGGCGGCCGGGATCCTATGCGGCGCTTACCACTACTGCTACGCCCGTTCCGCCGAAGAGGCCCGGCAAGAGGCGCGGCATTTTCTCTCAGTTATCCAGGGCACAGCCCTGCCCTACCCCGCGGCGCTGGATATGGAAGACAGCTCCCTGGCCAACCTGGGCAAGCAAACCTTAACCGACATTGTGCTAACCTTTTTGCAAACCGTGCAAAGCGCCGGGTATTACGTTTGCCTATACACCAACCCCAATTGGTATGTGAACTATCTGGATTCCGCCCGCCTAAAGGATTTTGACCTTTGGCTGGCCCAGTGGAGCGACGCGCCCACGCTAAACGCCAACTTCGGCTTGTGGCAATATTCCTCTACAGGCGCGGTGCCCGGCATCGCCGGGAATGTGGATCTGGACCAGGCGCTGCGCGATTATCCGGCCATTATCCGGGCCGCGGGGCTCAACGGCTTTTCGCACCAGGGGCAACCGCAGCCGCAACCCACGCCGGAGCCGCCGCAAAGCCAGCAAACCTACACCGTGCAAAAGGGCGACACCCTTTCGGGCATTGCGGCCCGTTTCGGCAAAACGCTAAACGCGCTGCTGCAAGCCAATCCGCAAATCGCCAACCCCAGTTTGATTTACCCGGGGCAAACGGTGATTATCCCCGGCGACGGCTCTTCGGGCCAACCTTCGGGCCAAAACCCGCCTGCCACCCAAAGCTACACGGTGCAAAGCGGCGATACCCTTTCGGGCATCGCGGCAAAGCTGGGCGTCAGCTTAAGCGCCCTGCTGCAAGCCAACCCGCAAATCGCCAACCCCAGCCTCATCTACCCCGGCCAGGCGATCAACCTCCCCCAGGCCGCCGGCCAGCAGGCCCGGCGCTACACCGTGCAAGTGGGCGATACCTTTAGCGGCATCGCCGCCAAATTCCGCCTAAGCCAGGCGGCGTTGGAAAAGGCCAACCCGCAAATTACCAACCCCAACCTGATTTATCCCGGCCAAACCCTAACCATACCAGCCTAGCCGCCTCCCGCCGCCCAAACCTCCCCCAACGGGCCGGGGATTTGGGCGGGGCCCGGGGCGCAAAGCCGCCAAAATGCGGAAAAAAGGGCCGTGCGGGGTCCTTCCCCGCATTGATCCCAAAGCGCAAGTATGATAAGATAAGGGGGATAAACGTGCAGTTATCAGAAAGGTCGGAAAAGCAATGGAATATCATATTTCTGCCTGTGTGCAAAATTTAAAGCCGTCGGCTATTCGAGAAATTTTTAAGTATGCGGCGGATCCTGCGGTGATTTCGCTGTCGGCGGGCAACCCCGCGCCCGAGGCCTTCCCCGCCAAGGAGATCGCCGAAATTTCGGCGGATCTGCTGGCCAACCGCCCCATCGACGCGCTGCAATACAGCGTAACCGAGGGCTACCCCGCCTTGCGCAACCGTCTGGCCGCCTATATGAAAGAAAACCACAATGTGGGCCGGGAGCAAGACGACATCATCATTACCTCCGGCGCGCAGCAGGTGATGAGCCTGGCGGCCAAAACCCTGTGCGATCCCGGCGACGTAGTGATTTGCGAAGCGCCCAGCTTTATTGGGTCGCTAAACTCCTTCCGCTCCTTTAACGTGCGCCTGCGGGGCGTGCCCATGGAAAACGACGGCATGGATATCGCCGCGCTGGAGCAGGCTTTAAAAGAGGAGCCCCGCGCCCGCTTTATCTATACCATCCCCAACTTCCAAAACCCCTCGGGCGTCACCATGAGCATGGAAAAGCGCCGCGCCGTTTACGATTTGGCGAAAAAATACGGCGTGCTGATTTTGGAGGACAACCCCTACGGCGACATCCGCTTTTCCGGCGAGCCGGTGCCCTGCATCAAATCCTTAGACGAAGACGGGCTGGTGCTTTACGCCGGCACCTTCTCTAAGGTTATCTCGCCCGGCATACGGGTGGGCTACGCCATCGGGCCCAAGCCCGTGTTGCAAAAGATGATTGTGTGCAAGCAGGGGCAAGACGTACATACCAACATCTGGTCGCAAATTGTGTGCGACGAATTTATGGCCCGCTACGATTACAACGCCCACTTGGAGCGCCTGCGCAAGCTGTACCGCGAAAAGGCGGCCTACACCATGGATCTGATGGATCGGTACCTGGCCCCCGAAATCACCTACAACCGCATTGAGGGCGGGCTGTTTCTGTGGTGCCGGTTGCCCGACGGGGTGGATATGCCCGCCTTCTGCAAAGAGTCTGTGCTGCGCAAGGTGTGCGTTGTGCCGGGCAACTCCTTCCTCACCGACGAAAACGATCCCTGCCAGTCCTTCCGCATCAACTACTCCACTCCCACCAACGACCAGCTGGCCCGCGGCATTGAGATTTTGGGCAACCTGGCCAAAGAGGTGTGCCGCTAAGCGGCGGCCCCGCCCTTTTAACGCAACCTGACGATATCCGGATTGGAAAGGAAGATTCCCATGCAAGCAACACAAGAACCCGCACCCGCGCGCAAAAAAGTAATCTTTAGCGCCATTCAGCCCAGCGGCACCATCACCCTGGGCAATTACCTGGGGGCCATTAAAAACTGGGTGGCGCTGCAAGACGAATACCGCTGCATTTTCGCCTTGGCCGACCTGCACACCATCACCGTGCGCCAGGAACCCGCCAAGTTCCGCCAAAACACCTTGCAGGCCTACGCGCTGCTGCTGGCCTGCGGCATCGACGTGACGAAAAGCCTTTTCTTCATCCAAAGCCACGTGCACACCCACGCCGAGCTGGCCTGGATTTTAAACTGCTACACCCAATTCGGCGAGCTTTCGCGCATGACCCAGTTTAAAGATAAATCGGCCGCCCACGCCGATAACGTCAACGCCGGGCTGTTCACCTACCCCAGTTTGATGGCGGCGGATATTCTGCTGTATCAGGCGGATCTGGTGCCGGTGGGGCTGGATCAAAAGCAGCACCTGGAGCTGACCCGCAACATCGCCGAGCGCTTTAACGGCATTTACGGCGCCACCTTTACCGTGCCGGACGCCTACATCCCCAAAACCGGCGCCAAGATTATGTCGCTGCAAGAGCCGGGCAAGAAGATGTCTAAGTCGGACGAAAACGCCAACGCCTGGGTGGCTGTGCTGGATAAGCCGGAGGACATCCTGCGCAAATTCAAGCGGGCGGTTACCGACTCTGAGGCCAAGGTGCGCTACGCCGAGGGCAAAGACGGCATCAACAACCTAATGGGCATTTACGCGGCGGTTACCGGCAAAACCTTTGAGCAGATTGAAGCGGAGTTTGACGGCAAAGGCTACGGCGACTTTAAGGTGGCGGTGGCCGAAGCTGTGATTGAAAGCCTGCGCCCCGTGCAGGCGGAATACAACCGCCTGATTGCCGACAAGGCCTATTTGGAGCAGTGCTACACCGAAAGCGCCCGCCAGGCTTTGGCGATTTCGCGCCGCACGGTGGAAAAGGCCATGCGCAAAATCGGCTTTGTAAAAAGCGCGCTGTAAAGGCGCGCTGTCAAAGCGTATTTGCCCCATTTTATGCGGCGGATGCGCTGCAAAACAAATGAAAAAACGCAAAGCGCCCCCGATCCCGTTGGATCGGGGGCTTTTTTGCTAACAGACAGCGCGAGCGCTAGCTTTTGTCGCCCGGCTTAGAAACCAAGGCCGCCAGGTAGCCGAACACCACCGCAGCGGCAATGCCCGCGGCGGCCGACGTCACGCCGCCGCTTAGGGCCCCCAGCAGGCCGTGCTCTTGCACCGCCTTTTCGGTGCCCTTGGCCATGGTGTAGCCAAAGCCGGTTAGGGGCACCGTGGCCCCCGAGCCGGCGAACTTGACCAGCGGCTCATACAGCCCCACCGCCGTCAACGCCACGCCCAGGGTAACGAACAGCACCAAAATGCGGGCGGGGGTCAGCTTGGTGCGGTCAATTAAAATTTGGCCCACCACGCAAATCAGGCCGCCCACCACAAAGGCTTTGCCATACTCCCAAAGATACTCCAAAGCAATCACCCCATCTTTGCACCTAGTGTGCCCTATGGATGGGGGATTATGCGCGGCGGGAGGCCAGCGCCTCTAGGGTTTTTACAAGCCCCTCCATCTCTTGGGGGGAATACGCCTCTTCGCCGTAGCGCACGGCGTTGTAGCCGTCGGTGGCGGGGGCGAACTCCGGCGTGCCCACTGTTTTTTGCGAGGCGTGCAAAATCTCGATGGGGGTGGCGGAGCGGGCCGGTTCCGCCCCGTGCATTTTCAGCCATTGCAGCGAAAGGGCGTAGCCGTAGCGCAGCTTTTGGGGGGAATCCTCCATTTTTAAAAACTGCTTATACTGCTTCTTCCAGCGGCGGGCGGTATCGGTCTCCCGCTTTTGCTGCTGCTCCTCTTCTTTGCGTGCCTGGGCGGCTGCGTAAGAGATGCTTTCTTCTTGATCGATATACTGGTTGTTGCCGTCCCCCGCGGGCACGGCGGGCGCCTTGCGGACAAACAGCAGCCGCTTGACCAGCTTTGTAATGTTTTGCCACAGGTTGCGCAAAAATTCCAAAATCGCGCCCCGGTAGCGGATGATCAAAAACAGCACCACCAGCACCACAACGACGATGAAGAAATAATTGCCGCCTTGGCTTGCGGGCTCCTCCATCACCTCCAGCGCGGAGGAATCGGGCTCGGTTTCAATGGGATCCATAGGCTGGTTATCCCGCTGGCTCAGTTGGCGGGCCAGCCACATCACCCCGTCGGAAATGCGGCCCACCAGCCAGCCGAAGGCGTCCGCCACGGCCCACGCGCCTTGGGCTAAGGCGTGGCGGTTGAAATAGCCGATAAGTACCAGGGCGAACACCACCAGCAGCAGCGCCGCGCTGAACAGCCTGCTTTTTTGCGGCAAAAACTCCAGTTTGTGCTTGCGCCGCTGCATCATGCTATCTAGATTGCTTTGGTTGCGCACCACCCCGTATACCGCCGTGGTAACCAAAAAGGCGGGCACATACATGGCGGCGGGGGCGGTTGGGATACCGTCGATTAAATGAAAGAACCACAGCACCGCCATAGACACCAGATTAAGGCCTATCGTCAGCGGGAACATATACTTGGGAAAAATGGCGCTGTAACGCCGGCGCACCATGCAGGCCCCCAAAAAGAACCCGGCCAGCGAAAGCACCGCCGCCACCCAGCGCAGCGGCGCCGCCATGCCGCCACACAAAAAATACACGCCCGCCCCGGCGGCCAGCCCCACCGTTGCGGTGAGAACCCGCACCGCCGGCAAAGGCAGCTTTTTTATGCGGCCCAGGCCGAAATAGGCGCCGTAGCCCACGGCCCCGCAGGCCAACAGCAGCAAATTCTGGCGCCAGCAGTCGGCCTCTGAAATGGCGGTCCCCGGCGCGGCGTAACCCAAAATCAGCCCGTCCAACATCACAAACAGGGGGAAGAAGGCCAACAGCGCCGTAGCGCCCGCCGCCGTTTTCAGCAAGGCAAAAAGCTTATTGTCCATCTTTTTCCTCCCCCTGGCGCTGCGCCGGGCGGTTGCGCTGCGCAAAGTAATCATACAGGCAGTAAACGTCGCAATCCGCGGGCAAATCCGCGGCGTCGGCCTCCCGCAGGCCCAGCACGGCGATGCGCACATGCAGGCCCGCATCCTGCTTTTTGCGGGCAAAAGCCACAATGCCCGGCGACAGATAACAGGTAACAATCACCACATCGGTGGCGGTCACAGCGCCGTCCACCCCGTTTAAAAAGGAATCGAACCCCTCGGTGGTGGTAAACTCCAAACGGGCCAGCAGGCGCAGCAGCTCCAACACATGCTCTTGCCCCCAGGCCTCGTTGCTCACCACGGGCTGCTCCGTGCCGTCTAGGCTGGTGTTGGATAGAAAGCGCACCGGGATGCCGCTTTGCAGGGTATCGTCAAAATAAGAGGCGCACACCCGGATGCAGTTTTCGATGTTGTCCCTATCCAAAGAGGTGTTGCCCTCTTCTAAACGGGACTGCATATTCAGCAGCACGGCGATGCTTTGGCTGGTGGTGTAGTCATTTTGAAACACCATCAGCTTTTTTTCGCGGGCGGTGGCTAGCCAATTAATTTTGTTCACCGGCTCCAGCCCGGTGTATTCCCGCACGCCGGCGATGTAAAAGGGATCCGACAGCAGCTGGCGGCGCACCACCAGATCGCCGGTTAGGTGGCGGCTGGAAACCGCCATCTCTTCCAGCGGCAGGGGCCGGGGCAGCACCGTAAGGCGCGCGTCCACATCCACAGGCAGCGACATATCCCCCATGCCCAGCAGGTCGGTGCCCACCACCACCACTTTATCCACGGCGTATGTGCCCCGTTTCAGGCACTTTACCCGCCAGCGGCGCACCACCTTGTGGTAGCTTTTCATGGTAAAAAAGCTGGGCACAAACCGGGTTTGGTCGGTTACCACCGACTGGGATTCGGCAAAATCCAGCCATTTGGAGGTGGCAAGCTCGGTGCGCAGCCAGGGCAGGGGCAGCCATTTGCTGTTGCTTACCTCTTCTATCAGCTCGATTTCGTCGCCCTCGTAGGCTTCTATCGTGCTGAAATAGCAGCGGTAATCCAGCCGCCGCATGCCGTAGCGGCGGTACAGCCCTTTTTGAATGAACACAGCCGCCCCGATAATAATCAGCAGCGCGATAAATTCCATAATGCGTTAAGCTCCCATCCGCTTTATTCCACCGGCACCGGCGTTGTGGCCAAAATGTGCTCCATGCGCTCGCGCGCAGCCGAGCTGCCCTGCATCACATTGGCGCCCTTGCAGATAATGCGGTGGGTGAGCACGTCTAGGCACACGGCCTTTACGTCGTCGGGCAGCACATAATCCCGGCCGTGCATGCCCGCCCAGCCCTGGCTGGCCCGCAGCAGGGCCAAGGTGCCCCGGGGGCTGACGCCCAGGCGGATTTTTTCATCCTCGCGGGTGGCCCGCACCAGCGCTAAGATATAGTCTTTTACCGCGTCCCCCACCTTAACGGCGCGCACCTGCTGCTGGGCCTGCAATATCTCTTCTTTGCCGGTTACGCTTTGCAGCGCGTCTAAGGGGCTGGCCTGGGCAAATTCGCCCATCATATCCTTCTCCCCCTCCTTGCCGGGGTAGCCCATTTTCAGGCGCATAAAAAAGCGATCCAGCTGGGCCTCGGGCAAGGGGAAGGTGCCCTGCACCTCGATGGGGTTTTGGGTGGCGATAACCAAAAAGGGCTCTTCCAAAGGATAGGTTACCCCATCCACCGAAACCTGGCGTTCCTCCATGCACTCCAGCAAGCTGGACTGAGTGCGCGGCGTGGCGCGGTTGATTTCATCGGCCAGCAGGATGTTGGTAAACACCGCGCCGGGCCGAAAGGCGAACTCTTCGGTTTTTTGGTTGTATACGTTGATGCCCGTCAGCTCCGAGGGCAGCAGATCCGGCGTGAACTGCACCCGCCGGAAGGAACAGCCCATGGATTTTGCAAAGGATTTTGCCAGGGTGGTTTTGCCCGTGCCGGGCAGATCCTCTAGCAATATATGGCCGGCGCACAGCACGCAGGCGGTTACCTTTTCTATAACCTCTTCTTTACCCTTGATAACCGAGGCCACGTTGGCGTTGAGCTTGTCTGTCAACGCCTGAATGGGGTTTTCTTGCATAAAATCTCTCTTCCTTTCTTCCTGCTTTTTCTGCTCTTTCGCTCCCTATTTTTTGCCCAGTTGGCCCTGCGGGGCGCTATTTTGTAAGCGGCGGTTTCTCTTGCCAAAAGAGCGCGCTTAACCGGCGCAGCAAAACAGCGGGCGCAACAGAAACGCGGCGGATAAACCCGCGCAGTGACGTGCCTCCATTATACAACGCCCCTATGGCTTTCGCCATAGAACACAAAGAATGTTTTCAAATTATTTTCAATTTGGCGTTTCTTACCAAGCAGCCCGGCGGCCGGCCTCTGTTCTTCTGCCCCGCTGCTCCTCTGTTCCACGGTTCCACGCTTGCACGTTCCCCTGGCCCCTGGTCCCTAGCCCCTGGTCCCTAGTCCCTTAGTCCTACGGCAAAAGGGCGGCCCGTGGGCCGCCCCCGATAGCAAAGGCCGCGTTTGGCAAGGCCTTAGGTTTCCATGCCGGCGAACTGGCTTTGATACAGGCGGTAATAGCTGCCCTTTTTGGCCAGCAGCTCTTCGTGGCTGCCCGATTCGGCCACCCGGCCCCCGTCGATCACCACAATGCGGTCGGCGTCGCGGATGGTGGAAAGGCGGTGGGCGATGATGAGGCTGGTGCGCCCCTTCATCAGGTTTATCACGGCCTCTTGGATGTGCACCTCGGTGCGGGTGTCGATGCTGGAGGTGGCCTCGTCTAGAATCAGGATTTTGGGGTCGGCCAGCACGGCCCGGGCAATAGAGAGCAGCTGCCGCTGCCCTTGGCTGAGGTTGCCGCCGTTTTCGCTTAAATGGGTGTCGTAGCCCTGGGGCAGCTGCTGGATGAAGCTGTGGGCCCTGGCGGTGCGGGCCGCCTGCTCAACCTCTTGCCGGGTGGCGTTTAGGCGGCCGAAGCGGATGTTGTAATCCACCGTGTCGGAAAAGATAATGGTATCTTGCAGCACGATGGCGATGCTTTTGCGCAGCTGCTCCAGCGGGTAATGGCGGATGTCTTCGCCGTCGAGCAAAATGCTGCCGCCGTCGATATCGTAAAAGCGGGTAAGCAGGTTGACGATGGTGGTTTTGCCCGATCCGGTGGCCCCCACAATGGCGATTTTTTGCCCGCTGCGCACGTGCAGATCCAGCCCCTTGAGCACCTGCTCCCCCGGTATGTAGGAAAAATCCACCCGGTTAAAATCCAGGTTGCCCTGCACGTTTTGCAAACGCAGCTGTTTTTTGCCCTCGTCCGGCTCGGGATCGGCGTACATAATTTCAAACACCCGCTCGGCACCGGCAATGGCGGTTTGGATGGCGGCGTATTGGTTGGCCAGCTCGTTGATGGGCCGGGTAAACTGCTTGGAATACAGGATAAACGCCTGAATGGTGCCCACCGTGATGGCCCCGCTGAGGGCCAGCCACCCGCCGCAGGCGGCGATGAGCAAAAAGCCCAGGTTTTGCACCACGTTCATCAGCGGGCCCATGGAGCCGCCGAAGATCTGCGCCTTTACGCCGCAGCGGCGCAATTGGCCGCTGAGCTGGTTAAACTGCTCTTTCGCCTGCTCCTCGCGCCCAAAGGCCACCACGGTGCGGTAGCCGGTTACCATTTCTTCCACATGGCCGTTGAGCAGCCCCAGCAGGCGCTGCTGCTCGGGGAAGTACCGGCGCATGAACTTGGACAAAAAGGCGGTGCAGCACAAGGTGAGCGCAATGCTGGACATACTCACCAAAGTGAGCAGGGGGCTGTAATACAGCATAATCGCCACGGTACCCACAATGGTGAGCACGCCGGAAAACAGCGAGGCGATGGACTGGGAAACGGTGTTGGAGATATTTTCCACATCGTTGGTCATGCGGCTCATAATATCGCCGTGCTGGTGGGTATCGGTATAGCGCACGGGCAGGTACTCTATTTTTTGAAAGAGATCCGCCCGCAGGTTGCGCACCGTGGTTTGCGACAGCTGGGCGGCCAGCAGGCCCTGGGCGTAGGTGAACAGGGAAGAAAGCAGATAGGTTGCCCCCAGCAGTACCAAAGCGCGCGCCAGGCCCTGGCCGTCGATGTGCAGCCGCCCTTCGCCGATGGTGATGGTGTCTATAGCGCCCGCCTGCAACGAGGGGGCCGCCATGTTCAGCAGCGTAACAAACAGCATGGTAACCAGCAGGGCGGTTATCAACCCCTTGCTGCCGGCGATGTAGCGTATCAGCAACCCCAGGGTCTTTTTCATATTCTTGGGCTTTTCCCGGGGCGCGCCGGGGCCATGACCGGGGCCGCGGGGCGGGCCCATGGGCGGCTTATTAGAGGGGCTAGGCATGTTGCTCATCTCCTTCCCGCACCTGCGAACGGTAGATATCTTGGTATACGCCGCAGCTTTGCAACAATTGCTCGTGGGTGCCAAAGGCCGCCAGGGCCCCGTCCTCCAGCACGGCGATGCGATCGGCGTTTTTCACGCTGGCCACCCGCTGGGCGATTAAGATCACGGTGGTGCCTTGCAGGTTTTGGCGCAAAGCCGCCTGCAGCCGGGCCTCCGTGGCCAAATCCAGCGCCGAGGTGCTGTCGTCAAAGATTAAAATTTCTGGCTTTTTCAAAATGGCCCGGGCGATGGCCATGCGCTGCTTTTGCCCGCCCGAAAGCGAGGCGCCCTTTTCGCTCACCATGGTGCGGTAGCCCTCTTGAAAGCCGGTGATAAACTCGTCGGCCTGGGCGATACGGGCGGCGCGGCGGGCCTCCTCTTCGGTGGCGTCGGGGTTGCCCCAACGCAGGTTATCCAAAACAGTGCCGGAAAACAGCTCGCTTTTTTGCAGCACAAAGCCGATTTTAGCCCGCAGCGCCTCTAGGGGGTAATCCCGCACGTCCACGCCGTCCACCAGCACCGCGCCGCCGGTGGCGTCGTAAAACCGGGGAACAAGGCTCACCAGCGAGGATTTACCGCAGCCGGTGGCCCCTAAAATCGCCACCGTTTGGCCGGGCTCCACCGTAAAGGAGATATCGCGCAGCACCGGCTTGGCGCTGTAATTGGGGTAGTGAAAGGATACGCCGCGAAACTCCACCCGCCCTTGGCCGGGGCGCGCGGGGGAGGCGCCGTCTTGCAAGGCGGGCTGGGTGTACAGCACCTCGCGGATGCGCTCCGCCGAGGCCCGCGCCCGCGAGATGGTTTGAAACATCATGCCCACCATCATCATAGACATTAAAATTTGGGTGATGTAGGTGATGGCGGCCATCACCTGGCCCACCTGCATGGCCCGCGCCTCCACCTGGTAGCCGCCTATCAGGATAATGGCCACCACCGAGGCGTTCATGATAATCATCAAAATGGGGTTTAGGCGGGCCATCAGCTTTTGCACCCGCAAGGAGGTGTCCATCAGCTGGTTGTTGGCCTGGGAAAAGCGCTCGATTTCGTGCTGCTCGCGCACATAAGCTTTGATAACCCGGGTGCCGGTTACGTTCTCTTGCACCACGGCGTTCACCCTATCCAGCTTGCGCTGCACCACGCTGAACAGCGGGCTGGCTTTTGAAAGGAACAGCCACATGCACAGCAGCTGCACCGGCAGCGAAAACAGCAAAATCATGCCGAAATTCACATTCAGCGCCAGCAGCATGGCAATGCCGCCGGCGAACTGGATGCTGGTGCGCACAAACATGCGCAGCGACATATTCACCAGCTCTTGCACGGCGGTGATGTCGTTGGTCATGCGGGTAACCAGCGAGCCGGTGGTAAAGCGATCGGTTTGCTGGCACGAAAGGCTCATCACCTTGGCGAAGGCGTCGCGGCGCAAATCGTCGCCAAAGCCCTGGGCGGCGGCGCTGGCAAAGGCGCCGGACGCCACGCCCCCAACGCCGCCCACCAGCGCCACGCCCAGCATCCACAGCCCGGTGGATAAAATCAGCTGCATGTCGCCGCCTAAAACGCCGTCATCCACAATGGTGGACATCAGCTGGGGTTGCAGCAAATCCATCGATACCTCCAGCACCATAGACAGCGGCGCCAACAGCACCAGCCACCAATAGGGCTTTAGGTAGGCCAAAAGCCGTTTTTCCCTCATCCTTTTCTTCCCTCCATCCGGTATAGGTTCTGCCGGATCGCCAGCAGCGCGCTGTAGGCTGCGTCCAGCTCCTCTTGGCCCACGCCCGCCAGCATGGTTTCTTCCAGCCGGCGGATGCTGCCCATCATCCTTTGGTGCAGCGCCCGCCCCTGCGGGGTGAGCGACACCCGGATGAGGCGCTGATCCTTGCCGTCGGTTTGGCGGATAACCAAGCCCTCCTGCTCCATCTGCTGCAAGGTGACGCTGACGGTGGGCGCCTTTAGGTGGGTGCGCTCTGCCAGCTCCTGCTGGGTAATGCCCTCTTGCTCGCTAATGGGCCGCAGCAACGGCCGGTAGGCGCTGCGCATGCCGTTTTTAACAGACTCCGACCGCATGCGATCATGAAACATCTTTGCAATTTCATTGATCAGCATCACATGGTTGGGGTGTTGGCAATTTGGCTGTTCCATCCGTTTTGCCTCCCTTCTCCCGTTATTATTCGCCATTAATTAGATAGAAAACTAATAATAAAATTAGCATACCCAATCAAAAAATCTTTGTCAATGCAATATTTTTTGATAAAAGACTGATTTTTCTTTCTTATCATCGTTTTTTAGCCGTATATTCTTCACAAGCATCAACTAAGAACAATTTGTGAATTATCTCTTTAGTGGATTGCATTCACTAGTGAAATAGAGTATGCTATAAGTACACTAGTGAAAATTGTCGAGCATTTTATTTAACACTCGTCTTTGTTTTCCGCCCGTTGCGGGTATGCGGCTTATCGGCTTATAAAAACGGCGTGAAAAAGGAGTGGTAGAACCATGAAGAAACGAGAGCGGGAGCTTCAAAAAGCGCGGGAAGAGCAAATCCTCTTTCTTATCGCCAAAACGCAAAAAGAAGCGATGGAGTCGGAAATCACTGAGGAAGATCTGGAAGACGTGGTTCTTTCTGAGCGGTTTATCCGGCGCAGGGACGCGCTGCTGGCCTCTTTGCGGGACGATGAAGAGTGGAAAAAGCGCTTCTCCACCGACGACAGCGATAGTTCCGATGACTAATGGCCAAATGACCGAACGACTGAGTCTATACGATTGACAATGCCAACGACTTCGTGCGTTGATACATTGCGTACCTCCTTTAAGCGGGCGCGGCAAGGTATTCCTCCCTTGCCGCGCCTTGCTTTTTGCCCGGCGGAGTTGCCGCCCTGCTCCGGTTTGGCCGGCCCTTATAGAACGCGACAAACAAGGCGGAGAAGGCTGAAAAGGCGGCAAAATCAAAACCACGCGTTAAACGCGTGGTATGCACAAGCCCTAAAAGGGCATATTACAGGCAAGCGTCTCAAGGACGCACTGAATTTATTGCGCTTGCATTACTTGCCCTACCGCCCGTAAACGGGCGATTTCCGGTCTAATAGAAGCTTTCCGTTACTGGAGACATCTTGTTAGTAGCTCGCTTCGCTCGATGCTTGAAGCTAAAGCGTTTTTCCTCACCAGCAGAGCTGGTGGTTCTGTTTGTTAAAAGAAAAACCGCAACGCCCTTACGGGTGTTGCGGTTTTCTCCATATGAAGATGTAAGGGAATGACAATTGCTGCGAAGTTATGGTGCGGCTTTTATCAGTTGACTACATCGTCTCTGGTTTTGGATTGTTCGGCGACAAACTTCAGGAAGTCATCCATAATGCCGCCTTCAGCCGTGCGCAGGTACTCCTGGTAGCCTTCCAGCATGGCGCGGGCTTCTTCTTCGGTTGCGGCAAAGTAAGCCTGCTGCTTGGTGTCGCTCTCTTTGGTGCCTTCGGTCAAGAAGGATTTCACCGTGTCGTACTCAGGATACTGCATAGCCAGCTTGTCGATGGGATAGCCTTCTACCTGCTCGATAGGACGCATCTCTTTGTAAGCCTCTACGTCCTCGTCAGCGGAATCAGCCTCGCCGGGATTCAGCTCGCCGAACCAGGTTACGCGGTTCACCAGCACAGTGGACGGAGCGCCATACAGGTTGATGCCTCTCTCGCGCAGCTCGTCGTCAACGGTGCCATCGCCGGCCTGCTTGCGCTCGAGGATCTCAGGCATCAAACGGGGTTGGCCGTCTACCATCTCGTAGGTATCGCCCTCAAAGCCGTAGTAAGCCAGCAACTGGCCTTCCTCGCTGTTGAGGTAGTTAAACCAAGTCAGGGCAGCCTCAAGGTTCTGGCAGGAGGTGGGGAAGCAATACACACCGCAGCCGCCGGAACCCTTCTGTTCCAGCTGTACCAGCGGCTCGCCGGTGGAGTAGTTGAGGGGCCCGATGGGGATATAACGCATTTCGGGGTTGTTCTGATGCAAGCCGGTGGCCTTAGTAGCGTTCACAATAGCGCCGTATTGCAGGGAGAACACGCCAAC
>DVJE01000012.1 GCA_018716975.1 Candidatus Gallacutalibacter stercoravium
ATTTCAAAAACCAACTTGCTGTTCGCGAACGGGCTTACAACCATTTCCCTATGCGGCCTCTTAACTGGCGGTCTCCTAAACAAGTTTTATCTAGTTTCTCTCATGTGTAACACTTCATTGACAAACCTACATTTTCCACATTGAAAAACGGGGCCTCTCTTAGTGCTTTTGGGGATGATGATTTCTCTAAACCTCGACGAATATCTAAAATGGGCCAAACTTGTTGATATAGGCCTGCTAGATGAAAAGAACCACTTGCCGGCGTTTCCTACCGACATGGCCTCTATGGCCTCTTCTCTTCAAGAGATAAGCTTATCCGTATATTTTGTTCATAAACAAAGCAGGCGATAGAACGCAAGAATGGGTTCTATCGCCTGCTTTGCCTTTGTTGGAACAATTTTTTGCCTTTAAGAAAATTTATTCATTTACAAATTCAATATTGATATTCCCATTATTGTTCGACACATTCAGCGCTTTTTCACCGCTATCTTTATTATCTGGCAGATTGCTTTCACCTTTCTTTATTTCGGACTGGATGGAAAAATCGTCATAGCTTCCTACAATCCCGCCGGAGATATCTCCATTTTTAGCACGCAGGGTCAAGGCATTGCCTACATCCAAGTTCCCAAAAGTAATATTTCCTTCAGTAGAAGAAAGATTGATGCTTCCACTCACAGCCAACGCAGAAAGTGTTATATTCTCATTTGTTGTGGATAATGTAAGGTTTTCTAACAATGCGTCCGGTATCTGCAACAATATTTTTCGATCTTCTACCGGTGGTTTTCCCCCTATATAATCTGTCCACTCTTTATTGCTTGCACTTACCATAGTTAGCACATTTTTGTCAGACACGGAAATATCGTAAAACTCTTTGCTATTTTCATAATATTGAATGTGGACATTGTCTTTCGCAATATCTTATGCTAGAATGGATTATAAACCTTTGTGCAACACAAAGGTCAATAGGAGAAAATAGAAATGAAAAATTTTTTTACAGTTGGAGAAGCAGCAAAGGCCGTTCATACAACCAGCGAAACACTGCGGCATTATGACCGCATCGGATTAGTAAAACCAAGCAAAAAAGACGAATGGACGAATTACCGCTATTATACCGAACAGGATATTGTTCGTCTGAATACGGTGCGGGCTTTGCAGCTGATGGACTTACCTTTGCAAGAGATAAAAAAAGTTTTAGAATATGACGATCTTGAAAAAATTGTAGATTTTTTAGCGCAAGCAGAAAAAAAGGCCGACGAAAAAATAGCAGCGCTCCAGTACAGTAAATCGAAAATTCAGTTGGCAAAAGCAGACTATGAAAAAAAATTGCAGATGCGCAAAAATCCTAACGGCACCTTTATCAAAGATTTTCCAAAGCGTGTTATTTTACTTTCAGATACCTTAGAAATACCAACGCTTGACAATCTTTGGAATTATCTCGGCCATTTCTATGAAAAAGTTACGCCGGCCTTAAAAGAGCAATTTTCTTTTGAGGATTTAGCCGGTATCTACACCGAAAACGGAATCACAAGGCTTTTTGCCGTGTGTATCCATTATGTGGAGATAGACGGATTAAAGATTTTGCCAAAAGGAAAATACCTATGCGCGAGCTGCACGGAGGAAAATAGAGAACAAACGTTGCGCGAATTAATTCATATAGCCCAAACAAAATATGGCGTTGCGCCAACATTTACAGTACAGCTCATTGTCATATCGGGCATTTTGCACTGGAATTATGAAGTGCAAGTTTATATTGCAGGCTAAACCGGCAACCACCGCCGTATGGTTACGCCGCTTGTGCTATACAAAAAGAAACAGCACCGTTGATACAGTGCTGTTTCTTTTTGTATAGCTAACTTTTTGTGTTCCCGTTCTCCACATCAATGTCCACTGAAACGATAATATCATCCTGGGTGCACTTATTCCGAAAGCCATCGCCTCCGGTGTCAAACACCTCAATCTAAGAATTTCTACAAGCTTTCTCTTTGTAGCAGCACAACTGTCTACATGCTGCAAGGCAAGAAACACGGCGATACCTCCTCGATACTGCCGTGTTCCTATATCTCCACCCGTGAAACAACGGTTTTTTAAACTAGGATTTTATTTAAAAAGCCTCTCTTAAATTGAGAAAATGTCTATGCACAATAATCCGATATCGCTTTAATGGCTATTTCTTTTGCCAATGAACTCGATACATTCATACCGTCAGTTCTACCAAGACGCACACAAAAATATATCTCTCCTATTGTGCTTTCCGCAAACCCTGTGAACCATGCGTCAACAACAGTACCATTGGCTTTTCCCATTCCCGTTTTTCCATATATAGAAATATCGGTGCTATCAAGCTCTGGTATCAGCATAACCTGCTTTAATTCGTTCTGCGTCTCTTCTGAATAATCCGAGTCTTTCCCAAAAATACGCTCCATCACTTCCACCTGTTCTTTGGGAGAAATCATTAAAGATGATTCAATCCAAAAGCCGGTTAAAGCTCTATTGCTATTGTTTGTATTTAATCGTCCCTCCCAATCAGAAATATCGCAATTACCATATTGGAGCCTATTTAATTCTCTTTGCATGAAATCTTCTCCAATATCATCAATGACCTGTCTGTAATACCATACGCAAGAAGTACGAAAAGCCTCATGGAAATCAATATCTTTATTCCAATCCTCATTCCAGAATATTTCGCCGCTCCATGTCCGAGTGGAGTTCTCCGGTTCAATGATTCCGTTTTCTAACGCAATCAAGGAAGAAATAATCTTAAATGTGGAACATGGGGAACTTCTTGTAACAGCAAGATCACGGTTGTAAATGGTATATTTTTGCTTTGCAGCATCATAAATAACGGCTGTTCCATTTAGTCCATTAAAATAGCTTGACCAATCTACTTCCACTATTTCCGGCACTATTTTTATGATTTCAGCAGAACTATCCGTTTCTTCCTCCATAAGATCGCTGCTCACCTGAGTTTCTGCAGCCTCTTGTTTTTCTTCTGTGCTATAATTGCTAACACAGCCTGTTAACATAGCCACACATGCAAGTAGTATGCACATTATTATCAATAAATTGTTTCTTTTTGTTGTAGTTATCATTTTTCCCTACTCTCTTGACTTCCTTTATCCAATGGTCTATCATTTTCGCTTATTCAAAAACAAAGGAACTGCTTGTAACATCAATATGGATTTTTGCTGCACCATTTCCGCCTGTGTAGTTATAATTTGAGCTAAGCATATCATACACAGGCCAACCGCTTGGAACCGAAACAGCCGAAGTGGAAATCTTTGCGCTGACAGCAAAATCATTGATATTACTCATAGACAGTGAACAGGAACTCGCATTTCCTGTGAAATTTAACATCTTATTATAATCGGATGGAAGGCTGAGCGTCACCGAACTTGCGTTACTTGTCACAGTAATATTCGCATTGATTGCTGGCAGGATTAGTGAACTACCTTCAGAAACACCCGTGACGAGAGTATAGCTTTGATTGGGAATATAGACGACAACATTGGTTCCACTATCCATCTCTGGCCTAATGTCAGTTACCTTTATTTCAAAGGTCGAACCGTTTGTAGTAGTCGTGACAGCATACTCGTTTTTGTCATATTCGTAGCCGTACTGTCCATCGCTGGCTAAGCGAACTTCTACAGGAACGCCTTCAGTAGTAATTTTTAAATCGCCCACGGTTTGATCCGGCTGATTTGCTTCACCTTTACTCTCGGTTTGAGGAACACTCGTTTCTGTTACTGCGCTAGAAGTGGACTCACTCTCGTCAGCTTTCTCATCGTTATTCGCAGATTCACTTTCTTCACTTGGGACAGCACTTGACTCTATTGCTGCGCTTGAAACAGTATCTCCTGTGTTAGCTTCAATTTCCGTCCCCGATTGGCACCCTGTAAGAGAAAAAGATGCTACCAACATCAATCCCAATAAAATAGAAGAAATTTTTACCACCATGTCACACAACCTTTTTATGCCATAATTCTAATTCATAGCAGTATTAGCGAATGTTCTTTCCCATGATATAGAATGAAAGAATGGCATAGTTTTTTGCCTACTGCTTTTCGCAACGTCTCGTATTTTATATAGCATACACCTTTGTGTAACACAAATGTCAATAGGAGAAATAATTTCTTGTCTTCTCACACTCCATATCAAAGACTACCAAAATGGTGATATCGTCCTGAGGGCGCTTATTCCGAAATGTATCACTCTCGATACCAACACCGCCAGGTAAAAAACACCTCAATCTAAAAATTTCTACAGACTTTCTCTTTGAAGCAGTACTACCGTTTCCACATGCGCCGTGCGGGGGAACATATCCACCGGCGTCAACTCCTGGGGACGGTACCCCAAAGCATTAAAGCGTTTCATATCCCGCGCCAGGGTGGCTGGATCACACGAAACATAAACCACCCGCGCCGGTTCTATGCCGCACACTGTGTGCACCAGGGCTTCGTCGCAGCCCTTGCGTGGCGGATCCAGTACTACCACGTCGGGCATTTCGCCCTTTTGGCGCAGTTCCCGGGCCGCCTGGGCTGCATCTGCACAATAAAAGCGGGCGTTGGTTATTCCATTGCGGCGCGCGTTTTCCTTGGCGTCCTCCACAGCCTGGGGCACAATTTCTACCCCTGTTAGCCGCTTGGCCCGCCGGGCCATGGTAAGACCAATGGTGCCCGTACCGCAATACAAATCTAAAAGATGCTCCCGTCCGGTTAATCCGGCGTATTGCGCTGCAATTTCATACAGCCGCTGGGCCTGCCCGCGATTTACCTGATAAAAAGAAAGAGGGGATATTTCAAATTGCAGCCCGCACAGGGTATCGGTAATCGCCTCTTTCCCCCACAGCAACCGGCACCGGTTACCTAATATCACATTGGTTTTCGCCCTATTTTCATTCAACACAACCCCTGCCAGGCCGGGCACCTGCGCCCGCAGCAGCGAAACCAGCGTTTCTTCCTGCGGTAAACGCGCGCCATTGGCCACCAAGCAAACCATAACCTCTCCGCTGGCCTGTGCAATGCGCAAATAAACGTGCCGCAAAATTCCGCGGTGGGTGGCTTCGTCGTAGGGCGCAACGCCCGATTGCTCCGCCCAAAAGCGCACCGAGCGCATCGCTTTTTCAAATACCGGAGGCTGCAGCCGGCAGCTATCGCAATCGATCACACGGTGGCTGTGCCTTGCATAAAAGCCCATTTGCAGTGTGCCGTCCTTTGCCGTGCAAATTGGCAGCTGCGCCTTATTGCGGTAGCCGTCTGGGCTGGGCGCGCCAACAATCGGGCGGATGCATAGATCAGAAAAGCCGCCAATCCGCTCCACTGCGTCGCGCACCCGCTGTTCCTTGGCACGCAGCTCCGCCTCATACGTGATATGGCGGAATACGCAGCCGCCGCATTTGGGGTATTGCGGGCAGTCCGGCTCCGTCCGATCCGCCGACGGCGCCAAAATCCGTTCTATTTTGCCATAGGCCAGCCGCCCTGTGTTTTTTAAAATGCGCACCTGCAACCTATCCCCTTGGGCAGCGCCGGGCACAAACACCGCCATCCCGTCCGGCGCATGCCCCACGCCGCTGCCGTCTGTGGTATATCCGGTTATTTCTATTTCGATCAATTCATTTTTTTGCAGCATCGTTTTCTCCTTTACTGGCGTTGCGCCGCCGTTATGCCCATCCCATCACCTGCAGAAGCTGTTCCACCACAAAAACCACGCCTGTGGAAGCCAGCGCCACCACCAATAGGCTTTTGTTGTAATAGGCCAGCACCAGGGCCACCAGCAAGCCCGCCAAAGCCGAATACAAGCTGGATGTAGCGTACAAAATGGCCGGAAAGGTCATGGCCGCCAGCACCGCATAAGGAACATAGGCCAAAAAAGATTTTACCCACGGATTGGTGATCTTCTTTTTAAATATCGCCAGTGGCAGCATGCGCGGCAGATAAGTTACAACCGCCATGATAGCCACAGAAATTAACACATATTGCAAGCTTAATTTTCCTCCTCTGCCTTTTCCTGTTGTTCGGGGGCGTCCTCTACCGGATAGCGCAACGCCCCCAACGCAGAGGCAACTACGGCGCAAATAATAATGACCCACCCGCTGGATAACTGATTGAGCCACGGCACCCAGCGAAACAGACAACTGAGCGCTACCGATAACAGCACCACATACAAAATAGGCCTTGCCTTGCGGGCAGGCGGCACAACGATGGCGATAAACATGCCATAAATAGCAATTCCCAGTGCGCTGCACACCGAAAGCGGCAGTATCCCGTTCGCGGTGGCTCCCAGCAAGGTGCCCACCGTCCAGCCCAAATAGGGGGTTAAAATCAATCCCGCCAAATATTCGGCGGTTACGGTTCTTTTTTGCTGCATTGCCACAGCAAACACTTCGTCGGTATTGCCAAAGGCCAGCAGGCACCGCTCCAACATATTCATAGAGGGATCTAACTTTTGCGACAGGGAGAGCGACATCAACATATACCGAATGTTGATTACAAAGGTGGTTATGGCAATTTCCACATACGCACCGCCTGTTAAGATTAGATTGGTGCCCGCCACCTGGCCCGCAGAAGTAAAATTGGTCATAGAGATCAAGGTAGTAATCCAGGCCGGCAGGCCGCCCTGCGCCGCCATCATACCAAAGGCAAAAGAAACCGATAGATAACCCAAGCAAATGGGCAAGCCGTCCATAATCCCTTTGCGCAATAAAGCCGCCCTATCCTGACGCAAACAATGCCCCATTTTCCGTCCCCCTATATGAATGGTTAAAAAAAGGCGCAGCCGGCGCCTTTTAACATGGTAAAATATGCCGCCGCATTTTTGCACCGGCGGCGATGTGCTTATTATAACATTTTGCGACACGTCAGGCAATCACCTTGTAAAGAGCTGGGTAAGGCGTGGCGGCGCTATGCACAAAGATACCGCCGCTTCCCGGTTAACTCTCCGGCAAACGGCGGTATCTCTAACGCATTGATTTTTCTGTTAATTTTTGGCTACAAAGGATTCGCAGTCAGTACATTGGCACATCGTGGGGTTAGATTCGTGCGTACCTACCGAAATGGTATCCAACGCGCAGTAATTTTCTTGCCCACAGTGGTTTTGGCACTGCTGAACGGTGCAGCGGATGCTCTTATTGGCCTTGCAGTTATCCATTGCTTATCACTCCTACCATTTTACTTTGGCGGTTACCCGCCTTTGATAGTGTAGCCAAAAAGATTTCGCTTATACTTTGGCGCCGGTACAATCCCTTAATACAACCCCAAATTGGATAAAGCCGAGCTGCTGCTTTGTGAATCGGGCGTTTGCTCTTGCAAAGCCATGGTTAAGGTGCCGGTTTGGCCGTTGCGCTCTACTTGAACACTTATTTCATCTCCGACGGAAAGGTCGCTTAAAATGCTTTCAAAATCGGTTGTGGAAGAAATTTCCGTTCCGTTAACGGCTATGATGCGATCCCCAGCTTCAAAACCAGCTTGCTGTGCGTTGGAACCATCTTCCACTTGGCTGATATAAACGCCCAACTGCGACACGCGGTACATCATAGCACTTTGAATGCTATCGATATCCACCAGCGACATACCCAGATCCACGCGTCCTTTCACATAACCATAGGTAGACAATTGCTCTACCACAGATTTCACCAGGTTGACGGGGATTGCGAAGCCCAGCCCTTCAATACCGGTGCCGGAGGACTTGGCAACCACCAAACCAATGAGCTGCCCCTGATCGTTAAACAGGCCGCCGCCGGAGTTGCCGGGGTTAATCGCCGCATTGGTTTGCAGCAGGGTCATGGTTTTGCCGTCCATGGTAATCTCTCTATCCAAGGCGCTGATAATGCCGTCGGTTACCGTACCGCCCAGCTGGCCCAGCGGGTTGCCTATTGCCACGGCGGTTTCTCCTACCTGCAATGTGGAGGAATCCCCCAATGTGGCCGCCTGCAGGCCGGTGGCGTCAATCTTCAGCAGCGCCACATCGGTTTCAGAATCGGTTCCAATCAGCGTGGCATCGTAAGAGGTTCCGTCACGCAAGGTTACGGTGATCCTCTGCGCGCCTTCAATCACATGGTTGTTGGTTACAATATAGCCGTCTGAAGAGAAGATAACACCGCTGCCCGCGCCTTCACTGATAATCTGCTGCATAAACTGATCCGTGCTGACCGCCTCGGTGGTAATTTCCACTACCGAATCAGCAGCTGCTGCGGCTATCTGCTCCACCGTCATAGCGTTGCCGGTAGAAGCGGTTGCCTGCGCTTGGGAAGAAGTGGATCCCAACGCGGTATTCACAGCAGCTTCTTGCGAGGAAGAAGCGGTAGCATTATCTTGGCTTGCCGCCCATTGGTAAGCGGCATATCCGCCGCCCACACCCAGGCCGGCCGAACCTACCATACAAAGGCAAAGCACCAGCGCTACGGCGCGCCTGCTCATATATTTTTCACTTTTGCGCTTTTGAGGTTTTTGCGAATTTTGCGAGCCCGGCGTGGCGGAATGAAAACCTTGCTCCGAAGGCTGGTTCGCCGAACCAAAACCGGTTGGATCGGTAGATGCGTGTGCCGAATAAGTATGAGCCATCCAGCTTTGATCTGTTTGGCTATTGTTTTGTTGGTTACGAGAATCAAAATCGCGATTGTCCATCATGATAATCTTCCTTTCCTATCTCAAGCGGGTTCTTGCAACCCGCCGCCCACTCTTTTTCTTACGATAATATCTTAACCAAAGGGTGTGTCTTTCTTTTTACAATCTTATGAATGGACACTAAAGGATCATCATAAAAGTTATGAACAACTCGATCATTGCCCTTTATCACACTAAATTACGCCTATCTCACTGCATTATACGCAAGAAAAGGGCAAAAGATAAAAACGAAAAAGGCGCCTGCGGTAAAATATTCCGCAAAACGCCTCGTCAAAGCATCACAATGGTGCCCAAAAGCAAAAAACCATGCGCGTGCCTATCCGGGCGCGCAAAGCAACCACAACCTATTTTGTTGTGTACAAAACAGCGTCCGCTACCCGGGCCGCCTGCACGCTCTCGGCCACATCATGCACCCGGATGATATCCGCTCCACCGGCAATCGCCAAGGTATGGGCCGCCAGGGTACCCGGCAGCCGCTGCTCAAAAGGCGGATCCCCACAGGGCCGGCCCACCACCCTTTTGCGCGAGGCCCCCACCAGCATACCGCAGCCCGGCACACACAAAGAGCGCAAGCAGCGCAGAACCTCTAGGTTTTCTTCATAGGTTTTGCCAAAGCCCACACCGGGGTCAAAACAAACCTGTTCGGGGCGGACGCCATACGCCGCCGCCTGGCGCAACCGCTGCTCGAAAAACGGGCGGATACTCGAAACACCGGGCCCATCGTGCATAATCACTGCGCCGCAATTGTATTTAGCAGTTAGCTCAAACATTTTGGCGTCGGCAAAGCCCTTTACATCGTTGATAATGCTAACCCCTTGCTCTAAGGCGCGCTGTGCCACCTGGGGATAAAAGGTGTCTACTGAAACCGGCACGCGCAGCGCCCGGCAAATTTTCGCCAGCACCGGCTCTAGCCGGCTCCATTCCTGCTCCCACTCCACCGGCGTGTAGCCCGGCCGGGTTGATTGGCCGCCGATATCAATCATGTCGGCCCCCTGCTCTTGCATCGCCAGCGCCCGTTCATAGGCAGCGCCGGGATCATTAAATTTGCCGCCGTCTGAAAAAGAGTCGGGCGTAACGTTCAAAATCCCCATGATATAAGTGCGCTGCCCCAGGGGAAGATGATATGCCCCCGCTTGAAAAAAATTGCTCATCGTTTTCCTCCTGTCAGCAGGGCCATCACTTCTGAACGGCTTTTTGCATCGCTACGCATGCTGCCGCGCAGCGCAGATGTTTGGGTGCGGGAGCCCGCTGCGCGAGCTCCCCGCATGGTCATACATAGATGCTCGGCCTCTATCACCACCGCCACGCCGTAGGGCTGCAAATGCTCTTGCAAAAAGTCGGCGATTTGCGCCGTTAAGCGCTCTTGCACCTGTGGGCGGCGGGCAAAGCAATCCACAATGCGCGCAAACTTTGAAAGCCCGATAATGCGCCCATGCTGCGGGATGTAAGCAATATGCGCCACACCGATAAAAGGCAGCAGATGATGTTCGCACACCGAATAAAGCGGGATATCCCGCACAATAACCAATTCGTTATGCTGTTGCGGTTCATTAAATATTTTTAAGTGGCGAACCGGATCATCGTGCAGGCCTGAAAAAATCTCGGCATACATTCTGGCCACCCGCTGGGGGGTTTCTTTCAGCCCCTCCCGCTCCGGATCCTCCCCAACAGCCAGCAGCAACTCCTGCACTGCCGCTTCAATCCGCTTTTGATCAATCTTTTTTTGTGTTTCCAATCTTTTTCTCCCCCTCTATTCATGCGGCGGACGCCCATTAAGATGCGTTTTGATAGGTAATTTTTACCGTCACTGCCCGCTGCGCTTCCACCTCGGCAAACAACACGCTGCCGCCGTCGATTTGCTGGCTAGACTCCAGCCCTTCGTTGGCGCGCTGCACATAATACAAAAACTTATACGGCGATTGCAAAAACAGCTGCGACACCGTCATCTCATAATCCAGCCCGTCACCCAGCAAAAAAGAAATGGTAGCCGCGCCGCTTACCGCCTGGGTGCGCAGCGCCGTGATAATCCTGCGATCCGTTTCCTCGTCCAACGCGTTGATCCGTTCCGCCTTTTGATAAAAATAATTGGCCTGCGTAGCCGTGCAGGCGGGTATATTCAAGTTATACCGCTGCGCTGTATCTGAAGCGTCTTTGACACTGTAGTTGGGGTCTAGCGTATGATCAAGTGAAATGATTTCATCCGTTACATTAAAATAGTCATACCGCGGCATATTGGCGGAATCGTTCCAAGTGGGATCCAAGTGATACCATTGGCCATCTATCTGCACCACATTCCACATATGCAGATCCTCTTGGCTGACGCCGGTAGCAAGCCGGCAGGAAATGCCGGCATAGCTCATCAACAGCTGAAGGGCCCTGGCATACCCTTCGCACACCGCTTCCCCTTCCACCAGGGCGCCGTAAGCGGTAAAGGCCTGCCAGTCCTGCGAATCCTGCGCCGCCGCTTCATCGTAGCCGACGCGCGCCAGCAACCAGTCATGCAAGTAGAGCTCACGGCCAAATTCACTCATTCTCTCTGCAATAGCCTGCTCCCCCACAAATATGCTTTGCAGCTCTTGGTTTAGCAGTTCTTGCTTTTCGGCGCATTCTTGCGGCGCCAAAAGGGAATATAGCACCACCTCGGTATCTTGCCCGGTATAGGCGTAGCCAAAGGTGTTAGCCAACCAAAACACGTTGGGGTGATCCGCAGTAAAAGCAGAAATCACTTTGCGCAGCTGCGCCTCATCCAATTGTGCGTTTTGCACCGTAATATGGTTGGTGGGGTAATAGCCGCGGCTATCCTGCTGGGCCGAAATTTGAAAAACCGCCTGCTCCATCTGTAGATAGCATTGCTGCTCTTGTGTTTCTAAGCATTCATATCCGCCTTGCTGTTGTGTATAAGCATACGGCCCGCCTTCAAACGCTAGTCCCGTTGGAAGCTGTTTGAGATCCCCCTCCAGGGCCCCCACTTCCACCTCTACCCGTTGGGGTTCCTCTTGCCCTTCCTGCGGCAAAAGGGGCTTTTCCGTATCGTCTTTGCGGGGCAGTTCGCTAGAAGACTCCCACGGCCAGCCGTTCCAACTCAGGCGGCCGTCTGAAACAGAGCATCCCGCCAATTGGAGGCTTAACAAAAACGCAAGCAATAAGCATATAAATTTCTTCATCAATTTTATGAACCTCTTACCCAGCCATAGATGCCGGGATTATCGCCCGCTAAGCGGTTATTCTGGGTTTTGCCGGATTGTTTCGCGAATTTCTAAACCTGCGTAGCCTTCGGTGTAAGATAAGGCCGCCCCCACTGCGGTGCCATATTCCGCATAAGGCGGGATGATAAAGTTGACATCAAACATATCGCCCAATACGCGGAACACGCGGGAACATTGCGGCAACTGCGAAAGATTGCCAATGGCGACGATATCGTGAATATCTCCTTTTTGCGCCGCAAAGATGGCGGCTTTGCCAATATTTTGCAGCACCATGCTAAGGAGCCCCAAGGCGATATCCTCTTGGGTGGCGGCCGGATCCATCTTGCCAAAATTAGAGGCCGTGGCCGAAAGCGGCAACCCCGGCATGGGATCGCTGGTGATATCGCTTAGCAGCAAATCGATACGGGATAAATCCCCCCGCTCCGCCATTTTTACCACTCGGGGGATATCGCGGGTTTTCAACAGCAGCCAAGAAAGGCCCGTAATGGTGCCGCCGCCCAAACCCAGGCCGCCCACGTGCTCAATAGACGCCCCCTCCATGCGCACAAAGGCGGTTCCCGTGCCCATGCTGGCAATCAGCATCCGCTTTAATCCTGATAAATACCGGCTGCCCAAGGCATCGGATATAAATTCGTCCGCCCGGGCCGTCGGCAGCCCATAAAGGGGCTGGTTAATATAAGCGCCGCCTACGCCGGTGATCATCACCTTTTCAATGTCGGGCAGAGTAATCTCATTTTCATACAAATATTTGCCAAAGGCGCCAAACAAGGAGGTAACGGCATCCTGTGCGCGCACAAACAAAGGTTTAATAACCTCGCCGCCGGCAACACCCACAATCTTTGTGGTACTGCCGCCGATATCGATACCGATAACAATTCCCATCGTTTACGCCTCCTTTTTTCTTCTATTGTAACACAGTGCCGGTGAATTACAACCAGAATTTTGACCGGCGCCGACAGGACGCTTTTGCTTACAGTAGCGCCTACTCCTTTTGGCACAGACGGATCTGTTGCTGAACAGAAGCCGGGATTTTTTTCGATTCTTTCATTTTTTGCAGCGCCTTGCTGCGCACAAAGGGATCCCAGGCCTGTTCTTCTAAAGCGGCTAACGTCTGGGCGGGAAAAGCCGCGCAACACTCGGCCAGCGCCCAAGCTGTAGCCAGTTTGGCATATTGCCCCTGGGCCCGCACCCGGTTAAGGGCCGCCAATACCGCGCCGGTATGCTGTGCATCCACATAGTAATCCAGCAGCATCACAATGCCGAAACGCGCAAAGAATTCTCTTTCGTCCTCGAAATAACGCTGTAAAAAGCGCCACACACCCTCAGGGTTTTCTTGCGCGATTTTTAACCCCGCGCAAAAGCTATCGCACACCGACCAGTTGTCTATTTGGGGCACAAAGCTTTCTACCAGCAACAGTCGAGCGGCAAAGGGAATGTTGGCATAGCCAATCACCATACCCCGCAGCATCACTTCCTCAAAGGTATCGCCTATCGGGGTATTCAAATACGTCTGCCACCCTTCCCGCGCAATCCGCCGGGCCAACCGGCGCAGCACCGGCAGGCGAACCCCCAATAAACGCTTGGGCGGCATTCCCGGCAACAGACCCAAAGCAAACCGTTGGTATTCTGGTTCTGCCAAACTTTGCAGATAGCGCAGCAGCGCCCCAGCTTCTACCAGTTCGCAAGAAAAATCTGCCGGGTTGTTAACATGATTCCGCATAGCGCCGCTCCAATTCCAGCAAGGCCTGCTTTTTGTCCAACCCGCCAGCATAGCCTGTAAGCGTGCCGTTTTTTCCTATCACCCGATGGCAAGGCACAATAATCGCCACCGGATTGTTGTGATTGGCCATCCCCACTGCGCGCGCCGCCTTTGGGCGGCCTAGTTTTTCGGCAATCTCTCCGTAGCAGCACACCTTGCCGTAAGGGATACCTTGCAAAGCCTGCCAAACCTGTTTTTGAAAAGGGGTGCCGTGTAAAGATAAGGGCAGTTCAAAACGCCGCCGTTGCCCGGCAAAATATTCGCCTACTTGCCGCCAAGCCTCTTTTAGCAACGGCGTTTGCATTTTTATTGTGCTGCTTTCATCGCGCATCTGCTCCTCTGTTGCGAAAAACAGCTTACAGATTCCCACCTCGTCCTCTGCAATTCCTATAAGCCCTACCGGCGTATTTTCAAACCACACCCGCTGCACAGCCATCCCTCTTTCATCGCACATTGTGCGAATAAATGTTTGTTTTATTATAGCACATCTGTCTTTTTCTGTATAGTCTGCTCTTACGGCGTAAATGCGAGCGAATACATATCCTTGACAAAATCTATTCGGCGTATTAGAGTATTAACGATCTTTATGGCAAAACTAAGATATTTTGATTGAGAAAGGATGTTTTTCATGTCGGTTGCTTCTGTTGCGAGGTTTTACAACTAAAGCGTTGTCAAGGCAATCCGCCGGCCAAGCTGCCGGCTTGTTTGTGTTGCCTTGTGAGAAAATGTAAAGCGGTGCTTTTCGCCCCGGCGTTTTCTCAACCGCCCAACAGATGCTCTCGATACTTTTTGAAAAACAACGTTGCGCAAAACCGGCAGCGAAGCGCAGCAGGGGTGGATTTATTTCCTGCTGTGGTTTCGTTTTCGCCTCGTTTTGCCGCCTGTATTCTGATATAAAACGGCCTGCGGGAGTATTCTGATTGTTTCTTTGCACTGTTGCGCTGCCTGTTCGCTAAACGGCAAAGCAGCTTATGCAAAGAAAGGCGGACTCTTGCAGGCCGTTTTTTGTATGAGCAACCATAAAAAGGAGTGTTTACTGGTGGCAACTACCTCTCAGTTTGATAAAAGCAGCACGCAACGGGCAGAAGAATCCGCTCAGCGCGCATTGGAATTCGATGTAATCAAGCAGCAGCTGGCTGATTTGGCCATGTCGCAGCGGGCGAAAGAACGGTTGCTGGCTCTTCAGCCGTCTTTGCGCCAGCGGGAATGCGCCGCCTGGACCCAAGAAACAACCCAGGCCAGAGCAGTGCTGGACGCCTTGGGCGCACCGCCGCTTACCTCCATGCAAGAATTGGAAAAAATTCTGGACTTGGTGCCCAAGGGCGCCATGCTGATCCCCGAACAACTGGCAACAGTAGCGCAGTTTTTGGCCTCCTGCCGGCGGATGAAGGCCTATTTAAAAAAGGCGGAAGAGGTAAACAGCACGTTGGCCTCGTTGGGAACCACTATCGACGACCTGCCGGATTTGGCCCAGGAGATCGACCGCTGCATCCGGTATGACGCCGTAGACGACGGCGCCTCCCCCTCTTTGCGCAACCTGCGCCGCAAGCTGGAAAACGCCAATACCGCCGTAAAGGCCAAACTGGAGGCTTTGCTGCGCAGCAAACGGGATTGGTTTGCCGACAGCTACGTAACCACCCGGGCTGGACGTTTTGTGCTTCCGGTAAAACGGGAATATAAAAACCAGATAACCGGCACGGTGGTAGAAACCTCCAACACCGGCGGCACCTATTTTATCGAGCCTTCCTCCGTGCGCCGGTTGCAAGAGGAGATCGCCGCGCTGCAAATCGAAGAAGAAAACGAAATCCGCAAAGTTCTTTACACCCTTACCGGCCTGGTGGAACTCTACCTGCGCGAACTGGGGCTGAACCGGGAATGCATGGAAACCCTGGATTTTTTATTTGCTAAAGCCAAACTGTCCGCCCAGATGGACGCATCCCCCGCACAATTCAGCGACGAGGCGTGCATTCAAATAAAAGAGGGGCGGCATCCATTGCTGGAAAAATCCCGTTGCGTGCCGTTGGATTTTCAAATTGGCGGCGGCGTTCGCGGCGTTGTCATCACCGGCCCCAACACCGGCGGCAAAACGGTGGCTTTAAAAACCATCGGTCTACTTTCGCTGATGGCCCAAAGCGGCTTGCATGTGCCCGCAGCACTGGGCAGCTGCTTTAGCTTAAACAGCAACATCCTGTGCGATATCGGCGACGGGCAAAGCATCACTGAAAACCTTTCTACCTTTTCGGCCCATATTACCAGCATCATCCGCATTTTGGAAAATACCGGAGATCAAAGCCTGGTGCTGCTGGATGAGCTGGGTTCCGGCACGGATCCCGCAGAAGGTATGGGCTTGGCGGTTTCTATTTTAGAGGAGCTTTTGCGGCGGGGATGCCTTTTTGTAGCCACCACCCATTATCCTGAAATTAAGGAGTACGCCGCCTCTACGCCGGGCCTCACCAACGCCCGTATGGCCTTTGACCGCGATAGCCTGCAGCCCCTTTACCAGCTTCAACTGGGTGAAGCCGGTGAGAGCTGCGCGCTGTATATCGCCCAGCGGCTCGGCTTTCCAGCTTCTATGCTGCGCCGCGCGCAAGAGGCCGCCTACGGCCGCATACTGCAGCACCACAACGCGCCAGGCGGCATATCACCTGGTAAACCAGAGAGCGCAAGCGCCACCCCCTCCATCACAGCGCCAGACTTACCGGCGGAATCCACCGGCGCCCCATCCGTCCGGCCGCCCCGCGTGCAGCGGGAACCAACGCAAAATAACGGGCAAAAGCGCAGCAAGCGTTTTCAAATTGGCGACAGCGTTATTGTTTACCCGCAACGGGAGCTGGGCATCGTCTATCAAACCGCCGACGATAAAGGAATATTGGTGGTGCAGATAAAAGGCAAAAAGCAGCGCGTTAATCACAAACGCCTTAAGCTCAAAACCCCCGCCGCCGACTTGTACCCGGAGGGCTATGATTTTTCTATTCTATTCGATTCTGTAGAAAACCGCAAAGCGCGCCACCAAATGCAGAGGCAGCATCGCCCGGATTTAGAGATCGTTGTGCAGCCGGAAGACAGGCACACAAACGATTAAGAGCTTTTGATATAAAAGATTTGCCGGTAGCCGGTGTCCATACCCATTGGTTGCCGTTCTGCACGCCGTTATCGCTTTTCCTCCTGGCCCCCAGCCCGTTTGCCCGCATGAAAAAGAAAAATTTCTGTCGTTTTCTTTCGTTTTATGCGCAAATTCCGCTCTTTTGCGCGCAAAATATGGTATAATGTTGGTGTAACCATCTTTGCTCATTTCGTTTGCGCCCTCCTGGGGAGGTACGGGCTGTTTTTTGGATTTTGAAAAACTGGCTCACTCGTGTTTGCATCCCCTTGCCGGGGCACGCATGATTTTTCTAAAAAAGATTTCTCCTCCCTGGAGAGGGGGTTCTGTCTGTTTTCTGATAACAAGTCGTTTTTTCCTATCTTTTTTTGATATAATAAATAAGAAAGGTGCTGGCAAAACGGCGCTGTCACAGAGGTATAGGAGGTGAGGCCTGTGTCATTCGACGCCTTAACCGCCGGCGTAGAGCCGGGCGGCCTGCGGGATAAGCGGGAAATAAAGCTTTTAATTTGTTATATGCTCAACAGCGTCAGCGGCGGCTTGGCCAAAGATGATATTATTTCTGTTCTGCAAAACAACGGTTTGGCCAATTACTTTGAAAGTAACGATGCCTTTGCCGATTTGTTGGAAAATGACAATATCCATTGTATCGACGAGGCTGCTGATTTGTATCAGGTTACCGACTCTGGGCGGCTAATTGCCGATCAGCTGGATATTGTTCTGCCCATCGCAGTGCGTGAGCGGGCTCTGGCCGCTACCCTAAACCTGCTGGCGCAGGACAAGACCGAGCGGGAAAACCGCGTGCGCATCACCAAGAATGAAAAGGGCTATACTGTGGAATGCAACGTTTCAGGCGGAGATATGAACCTGATGGCTTTTAGCCTGTATGTGCCCGATCTGCTGCAGGCGCGGCTGGTAAAGCGCATTTTTCACAAAGATCCTGCAAGGGTGTATCGCTGTATGCTGGCACTTGTGACAGATAATCGAGATTTGGCCGCCGATTTGCTTTCAGAGATTCCAACCGCCAAAACAAGAAAATCGCCGCAGCGTTAGCCTGCGGCCATTTTTATGTGACAATAAAACAAGATCATACAGATGATGGACATGCCTTCATCTGTAAAAAGAATAAAAGGAGGGGCCGTATGCGCCATATTATCGAGGGGGAGCTTGGCATTATCGCTATGAAGGGCTGTGAGGAAACCGCCCAAAAAATCTGCGGCTTTCTACGCAACTGGAGGGAGCCTGCGCACCAAGGGCGGCTGATTCCCTCTAACTGTCCTCGGTTCGGATCCGGCGAGGCCAAGGGGACCATTCAGCAAACCGTTCGCGGCAAGGATATTTTTATTTTAACCGACGTTTTCAATCACGGTATTACCTATCAAATGTACGGCCAGCAGGTGCCCATGAGTCCCGACGATCACTTTCAGGACTTAAAGCGCATTATTTCCGCATTGGGCGGCAAGGCGCACCGCATTACCGTAATTATGCCCATGCTTTACGAAGGGCGGCAGCACAAGCGCACCGGCCGGGAATCTTTAGATTGCGCTATGGCGCTGCAAGAGTTGGAAAACATGAAAGTTTCAAACATTGTTACCTTTGACGCTCACGACGCCAGGGTGCAAAACGCTATCCCGCTTAGCGGCTTTGACAACTTGCAGCCCACCTATCAAATGCTAAAGGCCCTGTTGCGCTGCTACCCAGATCTCTCTTTGCAGCCCGACTGCACCATGATCGTTTCGCCCGACGAGGGCGGCATGCAGCGCTGTATGTATTACGCCTCCGTCATTGGGCTGGAGTTGGGCACCTTTTATAAGCAGCGCAACTATTCGGTGGTGGTAGACGGCAAAAACCCCATCGTTGCCCACCGCTTCTTAGGCGCGGATGTAAAGGGCAAAGATGTGATCATTGTGGACGATATGATCTCCTCCGGCGAGTCGATTTTGGATGTAGCCCAATCTTTAAAGGGGATGGGTGCGCGCCGCATCTTTATCTTTGCCACCTTCGGCCTATTTTGCAACGGCCTAGAGGAATTCGACCGGCTTTACAGCCAGCAGGTATTTACCAAAATATTTACCACCAATTTGATTTACCGCACGCCGGAGTTGAAACAACGGGAGTGGTACTGCGAGGTGGAACTGTCAAAATATCTGGCCTATGTTATCGACGCCCTGAACCGGGATTGCACCCTAAGCGAAATCTTTAATCCTTACGCTAAAATTAAGAATCTATTAGAGGCCCATGCACAGCAGTTGGCGCAGAATCAATAATACCAATTGTATACTATAATGGCATTAATCTTTTTTGTTGATTTTGTTATGGCTTTATTTCACTTCCTGCCTTAAAATCCAGGATAATGCAAAAAATAACATCTTGCCGCAGAACAACGCTTTATGAAGGGGAGGAGGAAAAAAATGGAACTGTTCATACGTCCTGTAACACCGGCGGATGCGGCGGATATCCTGCGGATTTACACGCCCTACATAACCGGCACCGCCATCACTTTTGAAACCGAAGTGCCCACACTTGAGGCTTTTTCTGCCCGGATAGAAGGGATACGGCACAAATACCCCTATTTTGTTTGCGAGGCGGACGGTGTTGTGGCAGGCTACGCTTACGCCTCAAAACACCGGGAACGCGCAGCCTACCAATATAGCATCGATGTTTCTATTTATGTAGACGCCGGCTATCAGAGCAAAGGAATCGGCAAGGCGCTATACCGCCATCTGTTTAACGCCTTGCAATCCTATCCCTTTTATACCGCCTATGCCAGCATCACTCTGCCCAATGAAAAGAGCGTTGGTTTGCATCGATCCTTCGGTTTCCACGAGGTGGGGGGTTACCATAACGTAGGCTACAAAATGGGAAAATGGCTGGACGTTATCTGGTTGGAAAAGCCTTTAAGGGAATATGATACACCGGCAAAAGAGGGAGTATAAATGACAACTGTTTATTTTATTAGGCACGCCCAATCCGATAATACGGTTTGCGATAGTTTGGCCCGGCCGCTAACTCCCAAGGGACGGAAGGACTGCGCATTGGTAACGGATTTTTTGAGCGACAAGCACATACAGGCGGTGCTATCCAGCCCATATCAGCGCGCTATCGATACGGTTGCCGGTTGTGCGAAAAAGAACGGCTTAACGGTGGAAGTGATCCCTGCATTTCGGGAGCATGAAACCATTTTGGATACTTACAGCGACGACGACTATTTTGGGGCTATCCGGCGTTATTGGGCAGACATGCACTTTAAAATAGGCAACGATGAAAGCTTGGCCGATGTGCAAAGCCGAAACATCGCCGCACTAGAGCAGGTATTAACGCGTTATTGCGATAAAAATATTGCCATCGGCACACATGGTATCGCGCTTTCTACCATCATCAATTACTATGACAACACCTATGGCTATGAAGATTTTCTGGCCATGGTGAAAATCAAACCATGGGTGGTAAAAATGGAGTTTAACGGCTATACCTGCACCGGTATCAAAAAGATCAATTTATTCCCCGCTGGGGTTTAACGCTTTGCTATCGTCCAGACATGCCGCCGTTGTTGTAATCGCTCAAAGCGATAGATATTTTTATCACATACACTATGGCTGCTGTTTTGTTATCGCGCTGTATTTGACCAATTTGTATTTTTATGTCTTATTGATACAAACAGGATACCCCTTGTTTCCTTTTTAAGGAAGCAAGGGGTATTTGTTTATTGCACTATCATACGCAGCAACAGCATCAGCGTAACGCCTGGGATACCCGCCACCGCTGATACGCTAAGGGAAAGTAGGCTTACCGGCAGGGTAACGCCTGTAAATACGCCGCTTAAATTAACCGCGGCTAGGGCAAGCACACCGTATAGCATTCCTCCCGCCGCCTTACGCATGGGATGCGGCGCGCGTGCGATAATCTGCAGCACCACCAGCAACACAAAAATGCCGGCCGCAACTGCGGCAATGGTCCAGTCTGGAATAATGGCACACCTCTTTTCCTTCTTTCGCCTTTGCCGTCCTTGCGCCACAGCGCCGCACTTTTTCTTTACCGCCATTGCCGGGCCGGGAATGCTGTTCCTGCTGCTCAAGATATCCTCCAATTCGAGCAAGCAGCATGCCGTTCCAGCCGCTAAAAGGTTATACAGGTTATAAAGGCTAAAAAGGCGAAACACAAATTTCCTGTTTTTTTGCTTGGCTCAGCAGGTAGCGGTAGCGTGCCTGCAAGGCTTCGCGCTGATAGATGCAGGCTTCAATCAGATCCCCGTCGCACTCCATTTGGAACCACTGTTCCACACAGGCCAGCTGGCGGCTTACTTCACGAAGCTCCTGCAGCAGCGCTTTTTGATCCACCGATTTGGTTTTTTCCTTGGTATCCTCCGTTCGCCAAATCATTTGAAGCACACCTTCCATACCAATTACCTCCGCCATTACAAAATTTTATGCTATTAGGCTGGGCAATTATGACAGCGTTTATACCATTTGGAAAAAGAAACTTGTCTGCGATCCGGCCCTATGCCCCTTGCCCAACCTTCCCCTTTCTTAGCGCGGTGAATGACGCTTTCAAAGCCCGGTATGGCGCGCCTATTTATCTGAATAGCTGTTTTCCTTTACACAAAAAAGAAAGCGGTTTTGCTCAACCGCCTTCTTTTCGCTTTACTCGCTGTTCTATTTTTACAGAAACGCCGCCGCAATGGCCGCATGCGTTAGGGTTTTCTGGCTAGTTCCATATCCATTGTGTAATAAATGGTTATCACCCCGCCGTGCCGAACAATGGCCTGATAGATCCCGTGAAACAGCTTTTTTCGATTCGTTTCCTCCAGGGCCATATGGTTGGGGTAGGTTTTAAGCAAGTCTATATACCTGTCGGCGGTAAAGTCTTTGGTGATGTAATACAGCTTGTAGGTGCTATCCGCAAAGCCGTACTTGACCGCCAAACCGGCCAGCCGCTCCGCATCCGCTTGGCCGAACGGAACCGGCGTTTTGCTACCCGGCATGCAGGCGCGATACACCTCTTGGATTTCTTCCGCCAGCGCCTTTCTGCCCTGATCCTGCCCGGCGTGATAAGCAAACCGGGCAAAGGTTCCGCCGGGCTTGAGCAGCTCATACACCCTTGGGTAACCGTATTCTTCGGCAATCCAATGAAACGCGGTGGCGGCGTAGATCAGATCAAAGCTCCCCTCCCGGCCCTGGTATTCCTGCAAGGTTTGCTGGTGTAAAGAAAAATTTGGATAGCTCTGAAACCTAGCTTTGGCCACAGCGGCCAATTGTTCCCCCGGTTCCACGCCCACCAGCCGGCACCCGGTATCCAACACCGGCTTTGAAGCTTTGCCTGATCCAAGGCCAATTTCCAAAGCGCAGCTATTCGTGCCCAGCGGTTGGTATGCCAACAGGTCGGCAAAAAGCTGCGTTGGGTACATGGGGCGGTTGTCGTCATACTCCTCCACCGCGTTGTCAAAGGTTCTTTCAAAGTCCGTCATTTTTCTTCCTCCCTTACCAATCAAGTTTTACCAGCTATGCAAAATATTGCAAAGGCTTGAAAGGGCAATAAAGCCGCCCGGCTTGACTGAACTGTAAAAACAAGGACGCAGTACAAGTACAAACCAAACGGCAAAAGCTCAAAGCCTTTTGGCACTTTTAGAATTTTATGCCCTTTGCAAATCAATTCTTACCGCTGCTCCGCTGCTCCTCTGTTCCACTACTCCGATGCGGGTTCCGGCACCATATCGCCGCAAAAGGAGCACGTATGCGTAAACCGGCAGAGAGCACACCGCGCCGGATTCAAATTGATGGGCCATTATTATAATATTTTTTCTGTCTATCTGCAATTGATTTATTTTCGAAATTTGCAGCGCAAGTGAAAAAAGGCTCTTTTTCACAACAGCACCTATGCAAAAAATCACACCCTGCTGCCGCTAAAAAGCGCCTTTCCTTCCCCCCGCCGCAGAAACACTGCCCGCCGCCCATTTCATACCGATCATCCAAAAATAAGCTATCTCATTTTCGATTGTGCAGCCATTATGCGGTCTTGCGGCCATGGGGCGCCTATTCGGCCGGCAAAAAGTCAATCAGCCCGGTAGCCACATCCGCCGACTGCACCTGAATGCGCAGCTTGCCGCCGATGGCCAAGCGCATACCGGTAATCTCGTCGGTGTGGGCGGTTAACCCGTCAAAACGGAACCGGCATTCCGGAAAATGATCCAGGCTTACAAAGCCTTCTACCCCGTTGGGCAAGGCCACGAAAATTCCCCGCCCGGTTACGCCGCTAATAACCCCTTCAAAGGTTTCACCCACGTGTTGGGTCATATATTCAGCCATATAGCATTTTTCCGCGTCCCGCTCGGCGCGCATGGCCCGCACCTCATATTCTGATGAAAAGGAGGCGGCCGAAGCGGCAAACTCTGTATATTTCTTTTGCAACTGCTCTTTATTTTGCCCGCTTACATAATCGGTCAAAATCCGATGGATAGCCGTATCGGGGTAACGGCGAATGGGCGAAGTAAAATGGCAGTAATCGGCCAGGCACAACCCAAAGTGGCCCAACGGGCGGTAATCATAGCGGGCTTTGGCCATAGTGCGCAGCACCTGGTGTGAAATCACCAGCTCTGCCGGCGTATCGCGGGCCGCATCCAGCAGCCGGGCAAAATCCGCCGCCTGCACCCCTTCTTTTAACTTGGCGTTGGGCAAGCCCAACACGCCGGCCAGCTCGCGCAGCGTTTGCACGCGATCGGGATCCGGCGATTCGTGCACCCGGTAAACAAAAGGCAACTCTGCCCGCCGTGCCAAACGCGCGGCGGCCTGGTTGGCCATAATCATAAATTGCTCAATCATTTGCTCGGCTTCCCCTTGCACGCGGGGCAGCACATCGATACAAACACCCTCCTCGTTTAGCACAAAACGGCACTCGCCGCTTTCTAAATCCATGGTGCCCCGTTGAGCGGCGCGTTCCTTGAGCAAGTTTGCCAGCTCCTGGGCCTGCAGCAAGCTTTGATACACCGGGCGATATTTTTCGGTGAGCTCCTCGCCGGCCGTATGGTTGAAGATCTGGTTAACCTCGCTGTAGACGCCCCGCACCTTAGAGCGGATAACGCTTTTCGAAAAAGTATAGTGGCGCAGCTCGCCTTGTGCGTCCAGCTCCATCATAGCGGAAAAGGCCAGCTTGTCCTCCCCGGCGTTTAAGGAACACAGCCCGTTAGACAACGCCTCTGGCAGCATGGGGATGACCCTATCGGCAAAATACACCGAGGTGCCCCGCAGCCGGGCGTCGGTATCGATAGGGCCGCCCTCCCGCACATAGTGGGATACGTCGGCGATATGCACGCCCAGCTTCCAGCCGTTTTCCATTTTTTCCACCGACACAGCGTCATCCAAATCCTTAGCGTCAGCTCCATCTATGGTAAAAATAGCGGCATTGCGCAAATCCAACCGCCCTTGCAGCTCTTGCGGCAAAATCCCCCTGGCTTGTAGGCGCCGCGCTTCTTCCATCGCTTGGGGCGAAAATTCCCGCGGTATTTTATTGGCGTCAATCACAGCATCCGCGCATATTTTAGCGCTGGAAGCCTTGCCGTATATTTTCAGCACCCGGGCAGTGGGCAAAACCCGACGTTGTTTTTTCGAAAGCACCGCCAGCACCTTATCGCCGTCTCGTGCGCCCATGGCCGCGCCCCGTTCAATTTCAATGCAAAAACGAAAGGCAGAATCCGGCCGGAGCTCGCAGCCCGAACGGGAGCGCAACACCGTGCCCGTAATGGTGCGGCTGCCTTTTACCACCACCCGCTCTACGGCGCCTTCGGGCCCCTTGGCCGCCTGGCGCACCTGATGCAACATCACCATATCACCCAGCATGGCGCCCTTCATCCGCTCTGCCGGCACATAAACATCCTCGCCGCCGGAAAGCGGACGGGCAAAGGCAAAGCCCTTTGACTGCGAAACAATTTTGGCCGGCACTAACCCGGAAGATTTAGGGGATATCAGCTTGCCCCGCTTGGTAACAATCAGCGAACCGTCGTTGGTAAGCGCTTGCACGGTGGAATCAAACTGCTCCCGGCTTTCCGCCTGCACCTGGCGGTAAACCTCTTTCGCCTCTAGGGCGTCGGCGTGCTCATTCACCACACGCAGCACGGCCGCTTTCATATTTTCTTTCATTTTACCACCCCTTCTTTTCTGTCAGCGATTCACCGCGGCCCTTCATTTTTGATAAACATATAAAACAACGTATCTTTAGTGTTTGCCAATCTACCGGCGGCAAACCACGCAGAAGAGTAAGCGCCGCAGTCAAATTTTGCTGCACCGTTTTCATCAGCGCGCAACAGCACAACAAAACAATGAAAATATAGCAAAAAGCCCCGCGTTGCCGCGGGGCCCCCTTGGTTTTGCTTATTGGAAAAAGGCGATGGCATTGATAACTATCACAACGACAAAGAAAGCAACTGTGATAATCTTCGTCCAACGGGCGAGAAAAGAATCAATAGACCGGGCCTTATTCTTTTCAAAAAAAGTATCCGCGCCGCCGGTAATAGCGCCCAGATTTTTCTGATGCCCTTCTTGCAGCAGCACCACCAGAATAATCACAATGCAGAACAGCGCAAGCAATACGCCGAATATTGTTTGAACCACGCTCATGAACCCACACCTCCATATAATACCGGATAAGTATAGCATAAACGGCCGCTCTTTGCAAGCAAAAGACACATTTTTGCCAACCGTTTTACCTGTTATAACAAATAATTTACCGGCGCCCAACCACAGCTTAACACAGTAAAAACTAAAATTTACCAGGTTTAACGCTGCGCACGCCGGCCATACTACATTCAGGCTTTTCGCAATGATTCTGTGAATAACTGAAACTTTGCGAGCAGCCTAAAGCGTTTACGGCATTTCGCGTTTGCTGCCGTAAGCCATATACGCCGCCGGATGGCCATTGGGCCGCTCCGGCGGTTGTTTTTTGAAAAATGGCCTGTAGGTTGTTACAGCTTTAGTTGCTCGCCGGCCGTTTCGTCTGCCGCAGGCAACATTCCCGCCGCAGGCAGGGTTTTGGTGCGGTGCCGGTTAGGTTTGCTCAGCATTCCTTCTCGATAAGCTTCGGCGTGCAGCACACGGTGGCCGCGCTTTAAGGTCATCACTGCAACGCCTTGGGTGTTTTTGGTGCTTTTGGCCGCGATGGCTCCGGAATGCACCAGCAGCATTCGGCCCGCCGACGAGGTGAGCAGATATTCCCCGTCCTCTTGTGCGTAAAAGGCAGCTGCTAAGGGCGCCTTGTCGCTATAAGCGTTAAGCAGCTTTTTCCGGTTGGTTTTGGTGGCGTAGGCGTTCATTTCTACCTTGGCCACTTTACCGTTTTCAAACACAAACAGCATGCAGCCCTCATACGCCTTGGTGACCGCCATATAAACCGCCGATTCCCCCTCGTCCATACCCAGCCGCGCAGGAATATATTCCCCCAGCACGCTGGCTTTGGTTTCGGCAAAATCAGCCGCTTTGGCCTTATACACCTGGCAACGGTCGGTAAAGAAAAGCAAATCGCTGTTGTTGCCCGCTTCTATCTCCTGGGCCATTTCGTCGCCCTCTTTCAGCTTCTGCTCGCCGCTCATGCGCAGCGACTGCGGGGTAATCTTTTTAAAATAGCCCTCTTTACTGAAAAACAAATGCACAGGGTAATCGGGGGTCTCCTCCTCGGGCTCCTCCTCCTGCATCTCGTCGGCATAAATCAGCATACTGCGGCGCGGTTGGCCATACTTTTTGGCCACCTCTTGCAGCTCTTTTACAATAATACCGTTTACCTTTTGCTTGCTGTTGAGGATCCCCTGCAGCTGTGCCACCTCCTCCTGCAAGCGAGAAATTTCCTCTGTGCGGCGCAGGATATATTCCCGGTTTAAGTGGCGCAAGCGAATCTCCGCCACATATTCCGCCTGGGTTTCATCAATGCCAAAGCCTATCATCAAATTGGGCACCACTTCGCTTTCCTCTTGGGTGCCGCGGATAATGGCGATTGCCTTGTCGATATCCAGCAGAATCTTTTCTAGGCCTTGCAGCAGATGCAGCTTATCCTGCTTTTGTTGCATATCAAAGTGGGTGCGCCGCCGCACGCATTCCACGCGAAAGGCGATCCACTCTTGCAGCAGCTCCCGCACACCCAGCACACGGGGCACCCCCGCTATCAACACGTTAAAGTTGCACGAAAAGGTGTCTTCCAACTGCGTCATGCGAAACAGCCGCTGCATCAGCTTATCGGGATCCACGCCCCGTTTCAGATCAATGGTAATTTTCAACCCATCCAAGCCGGTTTCGTCGCGAATATCGGCAATCTCTTTGATCTTGCCCTGCTTGACTAAATCCACTACCTTTTCGATGACGGCCTCGCAAGTGGCGGTGGGCGGAATGCTGGTGATATCCACGCAGTTGGCCGATTTATCATAGGTATAGCGGGCGCGCACCCGCACGCCGCCCCGGCCGGTGCGGTAAACCTCTTCCATCTGGGCGCGGTCATACAAGATCTGACCGCCGCCGGGGAAATCCGGCGCCAGCAATGTGGAGGCCACGTCGTGCTGCGGGTCTTTCATCAGGGCAATGGTGGTTTCGCACACCTCTTTTAGGTTAAAGGGGCAAATAGAACTGGCCATACCCACCGCGATGCCCGTATTGGCGTTAACCAATATCGTGGGAAAGGTTGCCGGCAGCAGCGTGGGCTCCTTAAGGGTGTTGTCGTAGTTATCCACAAAGTCAACAGTATCCCGATCTAGGTCGGCAAAAAGCTCCTGGCAAATGGCGTCTAACTTGGCCTCTGTATAGCGTGAGGCGGCCCAGGCCATATCGCGGGAATAATATTTGCCGAAATTCCCCTTAGAGTCTACATAAGGGTGCAGCAGCGCCTCATACCCGCGGCTCAGACGCACCATCGTATCGTAAATAGCGCTTTCACCGTGGGGATTCAGTTTCATGGTTTGCCCCACAATATTGGCGGATTTGGTGCGTGCGCCGGTGAGCAGGCCCATTTTATACATGGTATACAACAGTTTGCGGTGGGATGGCTTAAAGCCGTCGATCTCCGGCAATGCCCGAGAAAGAATGACGCTCATGGCGTAGGGCATAAAGTTATCTTTTAAGGTTGTGGCAATGCGTTGCTCCACCACCTCGCCGGCGCCCTGTATGACCCCGCGGGTTTGGGAAGAAGGCGGCTGCTTGGCGCCGCTGTTGCGTTTTCTGGATGGCATAGCGTTCAGCTCCTATTTTTTATCCCTATTGTTCTAATATCCGGTTACCTCATTACGGCTACATGATGCAATGTAAAGCTGGCGGGCGATCAGCTGACATCCGCCGCTTCCAGATAAAGATGCCCGTTTTCAGCGATATAATCCTTGCGCCCGCTGAGGTTATCGCCCAACAGCAGGTCAAACATTTGTGATGTTTGCTCCGCATCCTGCGGCATCACCTTGATCAGCCGGCGGGTGGCGGGATTCATGGTGGTTAGACTCATCATGTCCGGCTCGTTTTCACCAAGGCCCTTAGAGCGCTGGATGGTATACTTGGCCTTGCCGATTTTATCTAAAAAGGCCTGTTTTTCCCCTTCGTCATAGGCAAAATAGGTTTCGTTTTTGGTGTTGATTTCATACAAGGGCGATTCGGCGATAAACACCTTGCCCGCCTCAATCAATGCAGGCGTTAAGCGGTACAGCATGGTGAGCAGCATGGTGCGGATATGGAACCCATCCACATCCGCATCGGTGCACAGGATAATCTTGCTCCAACGCAGTTGGTTAATATCAAAAGAAGCCAGCTCTTTGTTGGCCTTGGATTTCACCTGCACGCCGCAGCCCAGCACCTTAATTAAATCGGTAATGATGTCGTTTTTAAAAATTTTATCGTAATCGGCCTTGAGGCAATTCAATATTTTGCCCCGAATGGGGATGATAGCTTGAAAATCAGGGTTACGGGCCTGTTTGCAGGCGCCCAAAGCGGAATCACCCTCCACGATAAATAGCTCCCGCTCGCTGATATCCTTGCTGCGGCAATCCACAAACTTGGCCACGCGGCTGGTGATATCCATGTTGCTGGTGAGCTTCTTTTTTAGGTTCATCCGGGTGCGCTCGGCATCCTCACGGCTGCGCTTGTTTATGAGCACCTGGGCGGCTATTTTATCGGCCTCCATGGGGTTTTCAATAAAATAAATTTCCAACTGATGGCGCAGCAGCTCCACCATTGCCTCTTGAATGCCCTTGTTGGTAATGGCCTTTTTGGTTTGGTTTTCGTAAGAGGTGACGCTGGAAAAAGAGGATATGACGATAACCAGGCAATCCTCCACGTCGGTAAAAGTAATTTTGCTTTCGTTTTTATTGTATTTGCCCGTTTGTTTTAAATAGGCGTCTATTTGGTATACAAAGGCGTTGCGCACCGCCTTTTCCGGCGCGCCACCGTGCTCCAGCCAGCTGGAGTTATGGTAATACTCCGCCGCGCTGTGCCGGTTAGAAAAGGTGCACGCCACATTGATTTTCGTTTTATATTCCGGCTTGTCGGCCCTATCGCGCACTTTACGCTCCGCCTGCCAGTTGAGCACGGGCACCAGGGTATCTTCCCCCGCGAGCTCCTTCACATGATCCACAATACCGTTTTCATATAAAAATTCCTGGGTTTCAAAGGCATTGCCCACCTGGTTGCGGAACACAAACCGCACCCCGTTGTTCACCACTGCCTGCCGTTTGATGGTATCGGCATAATATTCAGCGGGCACATCAATATCGGTAAATACCTGCAAATCAGGCTTCCAACGGATGGTGGTGCCCGATTCTTTTTTATTATAGGGTTCCTTGTGCAGCCCGCCCACGTTTTCGCCGTGCTCAAAATGCAGGGTGTAACGGGCCTGTTCCCGCGCGCTGCGGATATCCACATCCATGTATTCCGAAGCATACTGGGTCGCGCAAAGGCCCAAGCCGTTTAAGCCTAAAGAGTACTCGTAGCTGCCGGCGTCGTTGTTGTTATATTTACCCCCGGCGTACAACTCGCAGAACACCAATTCCCAGTTGTAGCGCCCCTCGTTTTCGTTGTAATCCACCGGGATACCCCGCCCGTGATCCTCCACCTCTACCGACTGATCGGCGTAACGGGTAACCGTAATCAGCGAGCCAAAGCCTTCGCGCGCTTCATCAATCGAGTTGGACAGAATCTCAAAAATAGAATGCTCGCATCCTTCCAACCCATCCGACCCAAAAATAACGGCCGGGCGCCGCCGCACCCGATCCGCTCCCTTTAACGAGGTGATACTATTATTGCCATAGGCCGCCGCCTTTTTTGCCATTTATCTTCTTCCTTTCGCCTTCTCCTTGCCCTATCACACGTTTTCTACTCTACCGCACCCGGGCCCAAGCTGTCAAGCGCCGCTGTTTCAAAAGCCTTTTGCATCCAATAGCATGATCCCCTTGGCGCAGCGCATACCTTGGAAAATCCTGACTCTATCCGCCGGGCGCCTTTACAACAGCAAGCCGCCTTACAACAGGAAAACAGCTGCCGAATATCCTCAGCAGCTGTTTTGGTCTGCACCCACCTGCGCCATTTTCACACTCTTGTGGCAACGGCGCAACAAAAATCAGAATACGGGCCTTACACGTTTTGCTCGGGGGAATCCTGAACTTCGCCCTCTTCAGACGGTGTGCTTGCCGGCTCTTCGGTTTCAGCCTGTTCCGGCAAAGGCTCCTGTTTTTTCTCCATAATGGCGGCAAATTGCTCGCCGCTCATTTTTTCTTCTAGGAACAAATGCCGCGCCACTTCGTGCAACTTATCCACATGGGCTTTTAGGAGCTCCTCTGTTGTGTGATAAGCGTTATTGATAATGGAACGCACTTCTTCATCAATTTCTGCGGCGGTTTCCTCTGAGTAATTTTTCACATGCCCCATATCCCGGCCGATAAACACTTCATCATTGTCGGATCCGTAAGTCATGGGGCCGAGCTTTTCGCTCATACCGTATTTGGTAACCATGTTGGTGGCCGTTTTGGTGGCCCGCTGAATATCGTTAGAGGCGCCGGTAGAAATATCGCCCAAAATCAATGCTTCGGCCACCCGGCCGCCCAGCAGCACCACAATATCCTCTTTCATCTCGCTGCGGGAACGGTAGCTTTTATCCTCTGTGGGCAGCGACATGGTATATCCGCCCGCCATACCGCGGGGTATAATAGAGATTTGATGCACCGGATCTTGAGTTGGGCAATAATAGGTAACCACAGCATGCCCAGCTTCATGGTACGCCGTAAGGTTCTTTTCTTTTTCACTCATGACGCGGGACTTCTTCTCGGCGCCCACTACCACTTTAATGGTAGCCTCTTCTATCTCGTTCATGGTGATGGCCTTGCTGTTCTTGCGTGCGGCCAACAGAGCCGCCTCGTTCAGCAGATTTTCCAAATCCGCGCCGGTAAAGCCCGCCGTAGAGGCCGCAATGGTTCTTAAATTGACATCGGGCGCCAAGGGCTTGCCTCTGGCGTGCACCTTCAAAATATCCTCGCGGCCCTTAATATCGGGGGCGCCCACCATCACATGCCGGTCAAAACGGCCGGGGCGCATCAGGGCGGGATCCAGTACGTCGGGGCGGTTGGTGGCCGCTATCATAATAACCCCTTCGTTGGCGCCGAAGCCGTCCATCTCCACCAGCATCTGGTTTAAGGTTTGCTCGCGTTCATCGTGCCCGCCGCCCAAGCCGGCGCCGCGTTGGCGGCCCACCGCGTCGATTTCATCGATGAAAACGATACAGGGGGCGTTCTTTTTGGCTTGGTCAAACAAATCGCGCACACGGGAAGCACCCACGCCCACGAACATCTCAACAAAATCGGAACCCGAAATAGAGAAGAAGGGTACGCCGGCCTCGCCGGCCACTGCGCGGGCCAACAGGGTTTTACCCGTGCCAGGAGGGCCCACCAGCAGCACGCCCTTGGGGATGCGCGCGCCCAGCTCATTGTACTTTTTGGGATTTTTCAGAAAATCCACTATTTCGCGCAATTCCTCTTTTTCTTCGTCGGCGCCTGCCACGTCGGCAAAGGTGGTTTTGCGCTTTTCATCCGCCATATTGCGTATTTTAGCCTTGCCAAAGTTCATCTGCTTGCCGCCGTCGCCCATACTGTTGGCGAAGCGCTTCATCATGAACCACCACAGCAGGCCCAGCAGCACCATGCTGATGACCAGCGGCAAAAGGCTGGTGATCCAAGAGGTTTCCTGGGGCCTCTCCCAGTTATACACCATGGGGGCATCGGGATGTTGCTCGTCGTATTGCTCCACATAGGGGGTAATTCTATCCAAAATTTCCCCTACATTGGGGGCCGTATAATAGATGGGCTCTTCTTGGTTGTTGAGCACAATCCGCATGGCTCCCGTGCCGAAATCCATGTCGTACTCAACAACTTCCATATTTTTAAAGTGCGCGATAATTTCCGATGTTTTATAAGTCTCCTGCGGACGGTTATTCAGCAGGGTTACAATCACAATCATCGCCAATATGGGAATTCCAAGATAAATCAATATGTTGCGCAGTTTTCTTTTGTTGCCGTCCAAACTCCTGCTCACTCCTTTAATTCATGGGCTTTTATTTGCTGTATACTTCCGGCTTTAAAATTCCCACATAGGGCAAATTCCGATATTTTTCATCATAGTCAAGGCCATAGCCCACCACAAATTCATCTGGAACCTGGCAGCCGACGTAATCGGCCTTAATGTCCACCTTGCGCCGTTCCGGCTTATCCAACAAGGTGCACAGCTTAATGCTGGCCGGCCCCCTGGCTTGCAGCAGCTCCAGTATGTATTGCAGCGTCATGCCGCTATCGAGAATATCCTCCACGACCAATAAATCGTATCCACCTAAGGGGATGTCCAAATCCTTGACGATCTTAACGATACCGCTGGTTTTTACCCCGCTGCCATAGCTGGAAACCGACATAAAATCAATACGGCAAGGAATGGTAATGTGCCGCATTAAATCAGACATAAACACAACCGAGCCCTTTAATATGCTCACCATGAGCAAATTCTTCCCCCGGTAATCCTCGCTTATGCGCCGGCCCAATTGAGCCACCATCTCTTGAAGCTGTGATTCGCTTAATAATACGCTGCCAATATCCTGAGTCATATCGTTATGCATCGCCAATGCCCTCCCTCTTCTGCCGTTCATCTGGCCCGGCAGATAATATTAGGGCCACACGGCTGGTTGCCTCGTTCACCGCAAATCCCTCGGCAGCCCCAAAACCTTCGGCCCATATTACCTTGTTCTCTCGCGCTAGCAGCAACAACCGGCTTCGTTTTTCCTGTTGCACCTTTGCCTCGCCGAACAGCTTTTTTAAGGTTTTTGTTACGCCGCGGCCCGCCTGACGAAAGGTATCCCCCTGCCGCCGGTTGCGCACAACTGCGTCAATAGGTATTGTATCATAGTCCAGCGCGCGATTAAATAACTTTTTGTTAAATTTAAGACGCTTATCGTATTCAAAACGTTCTACCACCTCAATTATGAACGTTTTGTGCCAACCTGTCAAGATTTCACCCGTAGCAAAAGGACGCTGCCACAGGGCTTGTTCCTCTTCATTCCCCAACGCGGAAGCCACCGGCTTGAGCCAGCCGCCGCGCACTTGCAAAGTTACCCCGCCGGGCAGGTTAACGCCCCCTTGCCCTGCCAGCAGCTGATCCGCCCGGCGGATATGACGGTACTCCGGCGAAGCGCCCTCCCGGCGCGCCAGCATCGCCAGCGCCCGGCTGCGCACTGCCTGCGGAGCCTTAGCCAAACTATCCGCCCGGTAACCACCCCGGCCTTTTGCAGCATCCAACAAATCTGCAGCCTGGGCCTGCAAGCACGCATCATCCTGCCGCAACACCTGCGATAAGCGCCACACCGCTTGCTCTAGGGCTGGATTCAATTCTTTTAAAACCGGAATTACTTCATGGCGTATCCGATTGCGGGCGTATTCCAAGCTTTGGTTGGTGCTGTCGTTTACATAGGCCACATCATACTGGGCACAGTAGGCCTCTATCTCTTGGCGCGTCAGCCCGATGACTGGGCGCACAATATTGCCCCGTACCGGCGCAATGCCGCACAGCCCTTTGCCGCCCGCGCCGCGCGCCAAATGCAGCAGCACGGTCTCGGCGTGATCCGAGCAGGTGTGCGCGGTGGCGATTTTCACCTGCCCGCCGCCCAGCTGCCCAACCAGCTGTTCAACCAGCTGCTCAAAAAAGCGGTAACGCACCAGCCTGCCGCATTCCTCCAGCCCTTGGCCGTTGGCGGCTGCCAACGCGGGTACATCCGCCCGATGTATCCGGCAAGGGATGCCCCGCGCCGCGCACCAGTTGGCCACAAAGGTTTCATCACGCTGGGCTTCCTGCCCACGGATCCCATGGTTAACATGCGCTGCAACCACATGTATATTCATTTGCGCCGCATTTTCGCAAAGAAAGTGCAGCATAGCCATAGAGTCCGCCCCGCCGGAAACACCGGCAATCACCGCATCCCCCGGTGCAAACATATTATACTCCCTTATGGCGGCCCATATTTTTTCTTGGGGCGTCCTATTATCCTTCACGCCGGAACGCCTCCTGTGCGGTAAAGCGCATATACTCGCCCTGCCAATGCAGCTGCACGGTGCGGGTTTCGCCGTGGCGGTTTTTTGCCACAATACATTCACCGCTGTTTTTGTCGTCGCCTGTACCTTGACCGTCGGTGTTATAGTAATCCGGCCGGTAGAGGAACATAACAATGTCAGCGTCTTGCTCAATGGAGCCGGAATCGCGCAAATCCGAGAGCACCGGCCGGTGCTCGGTGCGCTGCTCGCTGGCACGAGAAAGCTGCGATAGGGTAATAACCGGCACGTTGAGCTCTTTGGCCATAATTTTTAAGTTTCGGGTGATCTCCGAAATTTCCTGCACCCGGTTATCTATCCGACGTCCGCCCGACATCAACTGCAAATAATCGATAATCACCAAATCCACATCCCGCAGACGGCGCAACTTCGCCTTCATTTCGGGCACGGTGATGCCGGGTGTGTCGTCAAAATACACCTGGGTTTTGCTCAGCACATCCCCCGCTTCAATCAGGCGCACCCATTCGTCCTCCGACAGTTTACCCGTGCGCAGCTTTGTGCCCTCCACCATCGCTTCTGTAGAAAGCATGCGCGAGGCCAGCTGTTCTTTGGTCATTTCCAGCGAAAAAAAGGCCACCTTATTTTTACGGTCGCCCACCGCCACATTGCGGGCTATATTCAAGGCAAAGCTGGTTTTTCCCATACCGGGGCGGGCTGCCAGCAGCAGCAGATCCGAGCGGTTTAAACCGGTTATGGTATCATCCAAGTCGCCTATCCCCGTAGACAGGCTGCGGTACTGCTCATTTTCGCGGGAGTTGAGCAAATCCAAGCGATCAAAGGTTTCGATAATCACTTCATTGATGCGCTGCAGCCCCTGCATATTTTTCCCCCGGCGGATATCGAAAATGCGCTGCTCCGCTGAATCCAGCAGCTCGGCAGCATCTGCGGCGCCGTCGGCGGCGTCTTCAATAATATCGCGCGCCGTGGTAATCAGGGTGCGGATATCGTATTTATCCCGCACAATGTAGGCGTAAGATTCCACGTTAGAGATAGACGGCACAATCTGCGCCAGCTGCAACAGGTAGTTTTTGCCGGTTGATTCGTCAAACCCTTCTTCCTGCTTGAGCTTTTCTAGAACCGTAACAAAATCCACCGGCTGTCCCAGGGTAAACATCTCTAGCATGGCGGCATAAATCATGCGGTGGTTGGCCAAATAAAAATATTCCGGTCGGGGCAATATTTCGGCCACGCGATCCAGGCATTGGGATTCCAGCAACACCGCGCCCAATACCGATTGCTCCGCCTCCGGGCTATACGGCAAATTTAACCCATCATAGCCCGAAGTTACCGAAAACTCTGCCATAGGAACACCCCTTACTTCTTAAACACAGAATAGAAATCAAACCTTTTACACCGGGCCCAGCGGCATCTTTCCCGCCGGCAAAGCTATAACCGCAACGGCGGGCGGGGCTAGGCTAAAAACAAACAAGGGCGGAGAGGAGCCCCTGCCAGGCAGAGAACATCCTCTAACGCCCCAAAGCGGATGCGATATGCTTTTACGAATTCTTTTCGCCCACCATAACATAAATCTTGGCAGAGATACCCGCATATAGCTTCACTTCGCACTCATAAGTGCCAAAAGCCTTAATATCGCCGCTTAGCTCAATTTTGCGCTTATCAACCTCTACCTGAAACGTTTTTTTCAGTTCTTCTGCAATTTCTTTTGCAGTAACCGATCCGAACAGCTTGCCACCCTGGCCGGCGCTTGCGTAAATATGCACGGTTTTACCGTTTATCAGCTGGGCCGCTTGGTTCGCAGCCGCCTTTTCTGTTTCAATTTTGTGCTGCTTGGCCTGTTCGGCGTTCTTTAACTCATTCATCGCTTGAGCGTTGGCCTCTTTGGCCAGCTTGCGCGGCAACAAGAAATTGCGCGCATAGCCGTCGGACACATTGACCAACTCGCCCTTTTTGCCGCTGCCCTTTACGTCTGCTAATAAAATAACCTTCATAATAATCCCCCATTTCTCTTCCGGCGATAAAGCGCCATGTCTTTTCTTTTTAGCGCCTTCCGCCGCAGGATGTTTCTATTCTACTTTTTTGCTCTATGTATGTCCAGCGAATTGATGATACTCACCAATTTTTCACGCGCTTCTTCCATTGTAATATCCTTAAGCTGCGCTGCAGCCATGGTTTGGTGGCCGCCGCCGCCCAACTTTTCCATAATCACCTGCACGTTTATCGCACCCAAAGAGCGGGCTGAAATGTTAATTTGCCCTGGCGACGGATACATGACGAAAGAGGCGTCTACATCTTCAATACCCAACAACTCGTCGGCCGCCTGTGCCGCAGCCACCCGGATATCGGGGCTTTTTTCGTCGGCGCTGGCAATGGCGCAGTTGTTAAATATCTCTGCGCCGGAAACCATTTGATACTTTGCTTTATAGGTATCGATTGAATTGGAGAACATGCGCTTTACTTCTACCGTATCGGCCCCCTTGCGGCGCAAGAAGGCCGCCGCTTCAAAGGTGCGCACCCCGGTTTTAAGCACAAAGTTTTTGGTATCCAAGGTAATGCCGGCCAGCAAAGCCTCCGCTTCCAAGCGGTTTAACGTGCTCTCGCCCAAATATTGCACCAGTTCCGTTACCATTTCGGAGGCGGAGCTGGCATAAGGCTCGTGATAAAAGATAATGGCCCCTTCAATATGGTTGACCATCATGCGGTGATGGTCAATTACCACCACGCGCTTTGCTTTTTCATATAGCTCCACACTCTCTACAAAATTCTGAGAATGGGTGTCTACAACAATAAGCAGCGAATTATCGGTAATACGCTCTAACGCCTCGCTAGGAGAAAGGAACATACCGTCGCCCGCTTCTTTTTCTACACTCTTAACCAAGGGAATAGACAAAGTCTGGGCGCGGTCAATCACCACATAAGCGGGCCTTTCTTGCCCCTTGGTTACCGCGCTCCACATACCGATAGAAGCGCCCACACTGTCCAAATCGGAGTAGCGGTGGCCCATAATAAAAACGCAATCGCTGTCTTTGATATTATTGGACAAGGTAGAGGCGATAACGCGCGTGCGCACCTTATCCCGCTTTTCTACGCCCTTTGATACGCCGCCGAAAAACTCATAAGCGTCGCCTTGTTTTAACGCCACCTGGTCGCCGCCGCGGCCCAACGCCATATCCAGGGCCTTGCGCGCCCAAGCTTCGCATTCCCGCAAAGACTTGCCGCCGCGGCCCACGCCGATAGAGATGGTGGCATACCGGCGTTCGTCTAGGCGCACATTGCGTATTTCATCCAAAATTTGAAACTTTTGCTGCACAAACAGGCGCATATGGCGTTCTTCTACCAGCATCAAATACCGCCCGCTGCTGAGCTTTTTCAAAAAGCCGGTGGTTTGCCCCGCCCATTTTTGCAACGTATTTTCCACCTGAGCCACAATTTGCGCTTCTTGCCCATCGGTGCAATCCCGCGCCAGTTCCTCCCGGTTGTCAAACAGAATAAGCAACACAGACGGACGGCTTTCGGTGTATTCAAAAGAGGTTTCTTTATAATAGGTATCTTCAATAAAATATAAGATAACCGCATCCTGCGACGAAACGCCGAAAACAGTGAAACGCTTTCCGCCGTAAGAAACATCTGCGCCTTTGCGCGTAAGCAGCTGCTGCACCGATTTACCCGAAGAAAACTGAGTGATAAGCTCCCCTACGCAGCTTTTCCCGTCGCAAACGTCTTGCACAAAAGAAGGGCTGGCCCATACAATATCGCCCCCCTGCCCGGTAATAACAGAAGGAACCGAAAAGCGCTCCAGTGAATTTTTATCCAACCCCTTAAAGGCCTCGGACGCGCTTTTAAGCACCGTGTTTACATATACGCGAAAGCGCAACACCCCTGTTAAAACCACGACGATAGCCACCAAGGCTACCAGCAGTTCCAGCGCGAATACACGTTTATCCCAAAACCAGCTGACAGCAGCCATAGCCAGCATAACCGCCGAAAGAATAAAAAAGATGGGAGACGCGGCCCATATTTTCTTTTTCATTCCAAACGCTCACCCCTTTGCGGCCGGCTCATCTACAAAATATTACAGGCGCATAGACCGGCTTAAACCTCCATAATAACCGGAAGAATCATCGGGCTTCTTCTGGTGCGCTCATAAAGCAGGTGAGAAAGCTCGTCTTTCACCTTTGTTTTGATAACGCCCCACTCCCGCATATTTTGGCTGGCACATTGTTCCAACACCGCCATCACCCTTTGCTTGGCCTCCATCATCAGCGGCTCGCTTTCTCTAACGTAAACAAACCCGCGCGATACCACATCTGGGCCGGATAGAACATGGCCGTCTTCAGAATCAATGGTAGCCACCACCACAATCAACCCATCTTCGCCCAAGTGCTTGCGATCCCGCAGCACAATGCTGCCCACATCGCCAACGCCAATGCCGTCAACCAACACGCGCCCAGCCGGCACGGGGGCCAGTTCTTTCATATAGTTTTCATTAATTTCCAACACATTGCCGATGTCGCCGATAAAAATGTTGGAATCGGGTATTCCCATAGCCCGCGCCAATTCCGCATGTTTATGCAGATGCTTTTGCTCGCCGTGCACCGGAATAAAATATTTCGGCTTGGTTAGCCCCTGCATGAGTTTTAACTCCTCTTGGCAGGCGTGGCCCGACACATGCACCTCGTACATCGATTCGTAAATCACCTGGCAGCCGCGCTTCATCAGCTCGTTTACCACGTTGCTTACCATCTTTTCATTGCCGGGGATGGGGTTTGCCGATATGATGATAAAATCCCCAGGGCCAACCTCCACCTTGCGGTGATCGCTATTCGCCATACGCGATAGGGCCGAAAGCGGCTCCCCCTGGCTGCCCGTGGTGATGAGCACTACCTTTTCTTTCGGGTAACGGTTGAGCAGGTCAATATCGATGATAACCCCCTCAGGCACATCCAAATAGCCCAGCTCTTGCGCTATTGTAACATAGTTTATCATACTGCGGCCAGAAAAAGCCACCTTGCGCCCATAATGCAGGGCGCAATTGATAATTAACTGAATCCGGCTGATGTTGGAAGCAAACGAAGCGATAATAATGCGGCTGTTCTCCGCCCGTTGAAACAGGGTTTCAAACGAGGAATTGAGCTTGTGCTCTGTCATGGTGTAGCCGGGGCGCTCCGCGTTGGTGGAATCGGCCATCAGCGCCAGCACACCTTGGCGACCCAGCTCGGCAAAGCGGCCCAAATCGATCATTTCGTTTTGCACCGGGGTGCAGTCTATTTTAAAATCTCCTGTATGCACCACTGTGCCCGCCGGGGAATGAATGGCTACAGCCACCGCATCAGGGATAGAGTGATTTACATGGATAAGCTCCACGTCCATGCAGCCAAACTGAATATGGCCGCCGGGCTGCACCTCAATCAATTTGGCGCGGTTGAGCAGGTTGTGCTCACGCAGCTTGCTGCTGATTAGGCCCAAAGTGAGCCGGGTGCCGTAAATGGGCAGGTTCACAGATTTTAACAAAAACGGCAATCCGCCAATGTGATCCTCATGCCCGTGGGTAACAACAATCCCCCGAATACGATCTTTGTTGCGCTCCACATACGAAAAATCTGGTATCACTAAATCGATGCCCAACATATCGTCGTTAGGAAAGGTCATGCCGCAATCCAGCAAAAACATATCTTCCCCACACTCAAAAAGGGTCATATTTTTGCCTATTTCGTTCAGACCACCCAAAAAAATGGCTTTAATCGAGGGCTTTTCCACCTTAGCCGCGCGGGATGTTCTTTTTACGCTGCGTTGCTGCCCGTTTTTCCCGGCGCTCTGACTTTGCCTGGGAGCCTTTGCCGTTTCTGCCTTGGTAGGCTTTGCAGCCTGCTTGGCCGCCTTTGCAGGTTTTTCTTCGGCTCTTTTCTGCGTGGCCTGTGCGCCCCGTCTGGGGGTAATCTTTTCAAACAGCCGCGGCGCTCGTTTTTCTTGATTGACCGCCGGAGGATCTATCGCGCCCGAAAGAGGCTGATCTGTTTGGCGGAGGCGAACCTGCCTGCTGTTTGCCCTTTTATTTTCTTTGGGTTGTTGCCCTGCATTCTTTTTTTCTGTTTCTGATGCCACTAAAAATCCTCCCATCCTTATTTCAGACATCACTCTTTCTGCCCGCACACGATTTGCCTTAGCTGAAGAAAACCGGCGGCGTGCCTTGCCGAGAAAACGTCTGGGGTTACGTCTACTTTTCTGTTTATTTATGACGACGATAAAAACAATAAGAAGATGCAAAAAGCGCAAAAATACCCGTTATACTGTAAAGCAGCCTGGGCCGCAGCCCCACGCACAACCGCTTTGCACCATAAAAAACAGGAACAACGAGGCCGAAAATGCCGGCAAAACCCGCAAAAATACCGCTCCTTGATCCCCTATTGAAAAATCCGAACACAAATATTGTCTTCATTGTACCCTTTGTACCGCTTGCTTGTCAAGTCAAGGTGACGGGGCCGCTCCACACGCTAATCCCGCTGTATGATATTTCCTTATTCTTTACCAACACCGCTTAAATTATCAATTATCCAAACTTTTCGTCTTTGCATCAAGCAAAATGGGGCGAAACGAACCCGGCTCAACGGTAAACATGCAGCAAAAATACAGCAGCCCGGTAATGTGGGAAAAAATTGCATCTGCGCGCCGGCCCTGTTATAATGGAGCTTGTTCCCTCCCCCGCAATCGGGCTTATTGCCGGTGCGGTGGGTTTCCCTCATTCTATAGGAGGATATGGTATGAAACAGGTCGAAATTTTTACCGACGGGGCCTGCCAAGGCAACCCCGGCCCCGGCGGTTGGGGCGCTATTTTGCGCTTTCAGGGGCACGAAAAAGAAATATCCGGCGGATGCGCGCAAACCACCAACAACCGCATGGAGCTCACCGGCGTTATTGAGGCGCTGCGTTTGTTAAAGGAACCCTGCGCCGTTACCCTTTACAGCGATTCACAGTATGTTTGCAACGCGTTGAGTAAAGGTTGGGCCAAAAAATGGCGGCAAAACGGCTGGATGCGCAATGCTAAAGAGCCCGCCCTAAACCCCGAACTTTGGGAGGAGCTGCTTCGCCTGACCGAAATTCACCAAGTAACCGTAGTGTGGGTGAAGGGCCACGCCGGCCATCCGGAAAATGAGCGCTGCGATAAGCTGGCCGTTGCGGCGGCGGAGCGCTGCAAGCAGCCTTAACAATGCGCATTGCGCCACCGATCCCACAAAAACTTTGAAAGGGGGCGTAGGGTTGAATACGCCGCAACGTTTTATTTATGCCGATAACGCCGCCACCACGCCGGTGTCTTCTGCGGTTTTGCAGGCCATGCTCCCCTATTTTTGCGAGCAGTTCGGCAATCCATCCGCTATCTATTCGGCGGGGGTGCGCGCCAAACGGGCCGTGGAACAAGCGCGAGCGGATATTGCCGCCTGCTTGGGCGCTCAACCGGAAGAAATCTTTTTCACCTCCGGCGGCAGCGAATCCGATAATTGGGCCATCAAGGGGGTGGCCCGCCGGCTGGCAGAGCAGGGTAAAAAGCACTTGGTTACCAGCAAATTTGAACATCACGCTGTGCTGCACGCTATGCGTGCGTTGGAGCAAGAGGGTTTTTCCATTACTTATTTGCAGGTGCACGAAAACGGCCTGGTGCGCCCGGAGGAACTGGCCGCCGCCCTGCGGCCGGATACCGCTTTGTGCTCTGTGATGTACGCCAATCATGAGATCGGCACCATTCAGCCCATAGCACAACTGGGCGCTATTTGCCGGCAACGAGGGGTGCTGTTCCACACCGACGCCGTGCAGGCTGTGGGGCAGGTAGAAATCGATGTGCAAGAACAAAACATCGATCTGCTTTCTTTTACCGGCCACAAGTTGCACGGGCCTAAGGGCTGCGGCGGCCTTTATATCCGCCGTGGTGTGGCGCTGCAAAACCTGATTGACGGCGGCGGGCAAGAAATGGGCCGCCGGGCGGGCACAGAAAATACCGCAGGTATCGTCGGGTTAGCTGCCGCCGTCGCCGCGGCCTGCTCCAACATTGCAGCCAAAGCCGAGCAGGTATCCGCACTACGCAACCGGTTAATCGACGGGTTGCGCGATTTGCCAGACGTGCGCCTAAACGGGGACTTAATCCACCGCCTGCCGGGCAATGTAAACGTCTGTTTTTCAGGCATAGATGGAGAAGCGTTGGCGCTCATGCTGGATCTGCGTGGCATTTGCGCCTCTTCCGGCTCGGCGTGCACCACCGGTTCGAACCAACCCAGCCATGTGCTGCTGGCGTTGGGGGTGCCGCCTGCACTTGCGCGCGGAGCGCTGCGCCTTACCTTGAGCAACCAAAACACACAAGAAGACGTTGATGAAATCCTTCGCGTTTTGCCTGATATCATCCATCAATTGCGCAGTATGCCCTAATGGGCAGCAAGGCTGGCCCCGTTTACCAAAGGCAGCGGGCGGGGAAAGCTGCAAGCAAAAAATACCGCTGCGGCTACTTGCTAAAAAGGAGGCGTTGCCTGTGCACCACCCGCAAAACGCCGCGGATATCGTCGTGATCGGCGGCGGCCCGGCCGGCATGGCGGCGGCTATCGCCGCTGCACGGGAGTTGCAAAAAAGCGGTCAAAAGGGCCGCGTGCTGTTGTTGGAGCAAGGGCCCCGCGTGGGCAAAAAGTTGCTATCCACCGGCAACGGCAGGTGCAACCTAACCAATCGCAGCATTTCTGCTAAAAACTATCACAGCTCCGGCGCGGTGGCCGCCGGGCGCCTGGCGCAGCGGTTTGACGCCCGCTATATTGAAAACTTTTTCGCTTCTTTAGGCCTTATATGCCGCACAGAAAGCGAAGGTAGGGTTTACCCCTATTGCGGGCAGGCTTCTGCTGTGCTGGACGCCCTGCGCCTGGAACTGGACAGGCTGGGAGTAGAATGCCGAACCGGATGCCGGGTCAGCGGCCTGCAAACCAAGCGCGGCGGTTTTTTCGTAACCACATCAGAGCCGCCGCTGTTTTGCCGCAGGTTGATTGTTGCCGCAGGCGGGCGGGCCGCGCCCTCTTCCGGCTCTGACGGCAGCTTATTTCCTTTGCTAAAAAAACTAGGCCACAGCTGCACGCCTCTATTCCCCGCTCTGGGACCTGTAAAGACCGATCCCAACCTAACGCGCCCGCTTAAGGGGCTTCGTTGTGTGGGGCAGGTTTCTTTCATCGCCGGCAAACGGGCGGTGCGGCGGGAAAGCGGCGAAATCCAGTTTGGCGATCAGGGGCTTTCGGGAATCTGTTTATTTCAACTTTCCCGCTTGGCGGGGGAATTTATTACCCAAAAAACAGCCGGCGGCGCCCCCTGCCCACAAGCCGCTGTTTCTTTGGATTTGGCGCCGGAATACACCTCCATGCAGCTAACCGCCGTTTTGCAGCGGCAAGCGCGCATCCGCGGTGCGCTGCCCTGCGGGGAACTTTTTACCGGTTTTTTAGCCAAAAGGATTGGGCAAACCCTTTGCAAGCTGGCGGGCTTGCCTTTGACGCGGCCCTGCCAACAGTTGGCAGAGGGCGATATCGTTCGATTGGCCGGGCTTGTTAAGGATTGGCGCTTTCCTATCACCGGCGTATGTTCTTTTGATAACGCCCAAGTAACGGCGGGCGGCCTGCCCGCCGCAGAGTTTTGCTTTGAAACTCTGGCCTCCCGCCGTGTTCCCCACCTTTACGCCGCCGGCGAGGTGCTGGATGTGGACGGCGACTGCGGAGGATACAACCTGCACTGGGCCTGGATTTCCGGCCTATTGGCCGGACAAAGCGCCGCGCAAAGCCTATTTAGCCATCAAACGTCAAAGGAGGAACGCTATGATTCGCGTGTTTGATATTCCTTTGCCGCTGGTATTCTCACAAGAGCAGCTAAAGCACGCCGCCGCACAGCGTTTGGCCGTGCGGCCCGATGCGATTGCAAAGATTGCGCTGCACCGCCTTTCGGTGGATGCCCGCAAAAAGGATCTCATTCAATTTATTTGCGCCGCCGATGTTACGCTACATACCGACGAAGAGCAGGTTTACCACCGGCTTATGGCCACCAAAAAAGGCGGGCAAAACGGCAAAAAGAAGGTTGAGCTGGTTAAGCCCTATGAATACATCCTGCCCAAAACGGCGCCTTTGCCCCAACGGCCCGTCGTGATCGGCTGCGGGCCGGCGGGTTTGTTCGCCGCACTGGTGTTGGCCCAAGCCGGCCAGCGCCCCCTTGTGCTGGAGCGCGGCAGGGATGTGGATCGCCGCACGCGGGATATCAATCGCTTTTGGCAGGACGGCACGCTGGATACCCGCTCCAATGTGCAGTTTGGCGAAGGCGGGGCAGGCGCTTTTTCCGACGGCAAGCTCAACACCGGTATAAAAGACAGCCGCTGCCGCAAGGTTTTAGAAGAGCTGGTGCGCGCCGGCGCGCCGGAGGAGATCCTATACCGCGCCAAGCCGCATGTGGGCACCGATTTGCTGCGCAATGTGGTTAAAAATTTACGCGGTGAAATTCAACGCTTGGGCGGCGAGGTGCTGTTTGAAACCCAGGTGGTGGGCCTGCTGCGCGACGCCAAAGGGCTGTGCGGCCTAGAGATAAAAGGGCCGCAGGGTCAACAGATCTTAGATACGCGGCACGCTGTGCTGGCCATAGGCCACAGCGCCCGCGATACCTTTGCTATGCTGCACGACAGCCACATCCTAATGGAACAAAAACCCTTTGCCGTTGGGGTGCGCATCGAGCATCTGCAAAGCAATATCGACAAGGCGCAATACGGCCGCTTTGCCGGGCACCCTTCGCTGGGAGCGGCTGATTACAAATTAGCCGTGCATTTGCGTGACGGCCGGGGCGTATACACCTTTTGCATGTGCCCCGGGGGGTATGTTGTGGCGGCGGCTTCTGAAATGGGCCATTTGGTAACCAACGGCATGAGCCAACATGCCCGCGATGGGCAAAACGCCAACAGCGCCCTGCTGGCTGGCGTAGACGCCCGGGATTTTGGCAGCGATCATCCCTTAGCGGGCGTAAAATTCCAGCGCAGCTTAGAGCAATCGGCTTTTCTATTGGGGGGAGGCGGTTACCGCGCCCCGGTGCAGCGTTTAGAAGACTTTTTGAACCACCGTGCCAGCACCGCGCTGGGCGAAGTAACACCCACCTACAAACCGGGCTATACCCTGTGTAATCTTTGGCAATGCTTGCCTTTTCCTATTGCACAAGCGCTGTCGCAAGGAGTTGTAATGCTGGCGCGCCGCCTGCGCGGCTTTGCCCATCCCGACGCGGTGCTCACTGGGGTGGAAAGCCGCAGTTCTTCCCCTGTGCGCATCCTGCGGGATTTCTCTTTTCAGTCCTCCGTATTGCCGGGGCTATACCCTTGCGGGGAGGGCGCGGGTTATGCCGGCGGCATTGTATCCGCCGCAGTAGACGGCATCCGCTGCGCCGAAGCGGTGCTGCAAAACGGAACGGGTGTTGTGTAAAAGACGGATAAAAAGGGGCGCATACATGACTGGCAGGCTGCCCGGCTGTGCCTGCGTCTGGCCTAATGAAACAAATAACGGGCGCATTGTCCTTCGAACGGCTCAAATGCTTAAACCGTTCAAACCGTTTGAACGATTCCAGTACGGCACCAAATAACGCCGTTGCTATGCCTTTTGCACCGGCCGGATTGTTCGGCGCAAAAGGAAAAAACGTATAGCAAGTTTTGCCAAGAAAGAGCCGCCGGCTTTTTCTTGGCAAATTTTTTATGCACAACAATATCTGCCCATGTAAACCCTACAAAAAGAAAACGTATGCGCACAGGCACAAGTCCTATTATTTTTGCATTGCTTTCCAAAAACGTGCGATCTTCTTCCGGCTATTACGCCGTCAAACTTATCAGCCGTAAAAAGAGAATATGCGCCTTCTAAAAATTACTGGAGGCCGGCGGGTTGCTGCTCTTGTTGCTTCACTTCTACCGCTTGTTCCCCTTGTTCCGTTAGTTCCATTTCTTCCGTCTTTTCCATTTTTCGGCAATATAGCAAAGCCAATACAACAGCCAGTACACCTGCTGCAAGTTTGCCTGCTACCATTGGGCCCACCATCTCGGGGCAAACTCCCGCCGTAAAGCCCAGATGATCGCCAAAAGTCGCCGTAGCTGGAACCAGCCATGCAGTATTCACAATAATGCCTTTTTTGTTCATTTGCTTCATCATGGGGTAAACCGGCACCGAGGTTGCCAGTGAAAAGATAACGCCCGCCGTAGAGGTTTTATCAAGCCCCAACTTTTTTCCAACAGCCGACAGGGGCTTATTTAGCAATTTGATCAGCAGAGAAAGCACCGGGAAGGTGCCCAGCAACACAATGCCAATTTCCATCACCGGCGCCAGCCCCTCTCGAATGTCGGCCATGCCTGGAATCAAGGTAACCCCTGTGAGCGAGGTAAAGGCAGCTGCTCCCAGCGCCGCTGTGATAATCATGCCGATAAGCTTTCCAAAAATCAAGCAGCCCCGAACCATCGCCTGCGGCGCCAACAAGATTCCCACTGCCAGCAGGGCCGCAAAGATGAGAACCGGCAATATATTTTGCATCACCATCCCCACCGGGAAACCGGCCGCCAATCCGCCGACGATGCCTCCCACCGGGATTGTCACCATACCGAGCAGCAGGCCTTTGGAAAAATAAGGGGCGTCTTCCTTTTCGATCAGCCCAAGCCCCACCGGTATTGAAAAAATCAACGTACAGCCCAACATAGATGCAACAATCGCCCCCGCCAGCTGGCCCGCTTCTTTAGAACCGGCCAGCTCCATTGCCAGCGAATAGCCGCCCATATCGTTGGCAAGCAGCGCCCCAAACATGGCGGGATCTGCGCCCAGCGCCTGAAAAAACGGTACGATCACCGGCCGCAAAACCTGCGCTAATACCGGCGTCAGGCAGATCATCCCCGTCATCCCCAGCGCCAAAGGGCCCATTGCTTGAAAGCCTTCTTCAAACTTTTCTCCAAGTCCCAGCCGGTTACCAAAAATCCGGTCCAGCGCCCCCAGCAACGCGCCCACCGCCATAACCCACATAATCACCCGATCAAACGACATTTTCCAAAACCCTTTCAGAAATTGTTATATTTTATTAGCATTACAGGATCACCGGCCGCGCCATTTCGCGCCGTGCAAAAACACGCAGCCCGGCCGGTAAAAGCCGGTAACCGCAGAACCGGTTTTAAAACGCAAAACGGTTGGCGGCGCAAGCTATGCCGCCGGCAATAAAACAAGCGCTTCTCTTGGTTTCGTTTACAGCACAACGAATAACCAGTAAAAATGCCAAACAGATGAATTGGCACCCGGCCGCTGGCTACCATTCTCACGTTCATAACATGGAAAGGAGGCAAAGCCTTTTGCTTTGCCTCCTTCTGTTTTTATTGTAAGCCCGGCAAACAAGATAACAAGTATAAATACGGATAAACCCATCAGCCTCTTCGCTGGTTTTTATTATCCCAGCCTGGCGTAACCGGTTTTCGTTAAAACCGCAGCCGCAGATTTATCAGGCCGTTGGCAGGCAAATGGGCCGTAACTGTTTTATCCTCTACTTTTACGCTGCCGCTGGCTGGCTGCTCATGCACATTCACCACAGCAGCGGATACCGGCGCTTTCGCCAAAACCAATTGGATTTCGCCCCCTTGGCCGGACACGTCATACAGCCGCACAATGGCGCCTGCGCCGTCTTCGGCCATTTTAACGCCCTGCACCACGGCAGACCGGCCCTCTAACCGCAAGAAAGAGGTGGAAAGCGGCCATGCGCCCTTGTGGGCGGGCATGCCTATTACATCAAAGGGCCGCCACAACTCTTTGGCGGTGCGCACCAAAGCCCCCTTATCGGTTACGTCGGTTAAGCCCAAGGCGATTTTCATCTCGTGCAGGCTGTATTCCGGCGCGGGGTCGGGGTCGTAAGAGGAACGAATCAAGGTAACGGCCACTGCGTCGCCATATCCCCGGTAGCCGTACTTGGAATCGGTAGACAGCACCAGCCCCCGGCTGCCCTGTTTGGGCAACGCGGCGATAAAGCTTGTGCCCGGCATATCTTGGTTTTGCTCTTGCCTATCCACCACGCCCAAGGGCACATCATACCGGTAGGCCGCGCAAGGGTAAGCTGCCGGAGCCACAAAGTTCAGCTGGGGCATACGCACGCCCGGCTCGCCCAGCTCGTTCCAATCGCACTTGGCATCAAAAAGCAGGGTCGAGCTGCCTTCGTCCAACGAAACCGTCACCATCAGCTTGCTGCGGCCCCAGTTGGCCTGTAGCGCAAAGCTTTGCCGCAGTTTCGCACCGCTGTAACAGCGGGGATGCAGATGCACGCTGTCAATGGGCCGCACCTGCATATGGCGGCCCACCCGCCAAGAGGTCATGCCGCGCTCCACATCCTCGTCAACCAAGCGGAAGCCGCACCACTCCCCGGGACGAATCCACTCGGTGCCGGTCTTCTTATCAATAAAGGAGGTCAGGGCAGCGGTGCGCACATCAAACTGCGCCCGAACGCATTCATTCTCTAGCGTATAGCAATGCGGCTGCTCTACCAGCTGCCATTCGTCCGGCTCCAAGGGCACCAGTGGCATCACAGAATCTTGGCTCTTGGTCAACCGGCAGGTAATATAACCGCAGGAGGGAACGGTAACCGGCACCAGCGCCCGGGCATAGGTATGGCCCCAATATTGCTCCACACCGCTATCCAGCAGCTGATGAGGGATCTTTACGCCGTTTTCATCCTGAAACTCCATCAAAGGCAGATCTTGTTGCGACACGTCCCAAACCGTAACCTCTGCCAGCCCGCTGCGGGCATAGGGTTGGCTGTTAAACACATGGAACACCCGGTTATCACCGGCGTTGCGCCCCACTTGCGAAACTTTAAAACCAGCGATGCCAAAGCCCACGCCCGCACCTTCACCGCGGGTCTCACGCAAATCTTCCTTGTCTAAAAAGCGAAAGGTATCTATCTGCCCGGCTATAGCCCGCAACGCGTTTTGCCGCTCGGTATTGGCGGCCGCCATGGTTTGCTGGAATTGCCCCATGGCATATTCCCGTGTATCCATCACGCCGGAGCCGGTAAGAATATCATGAAACTGATTGAAAAGAATTTTTCGCCACGCTTCTTCAAAGCGCGCTGTCGGATAGCGGTAGTTCGCCCCCAAAGCAGCCGCCGTGCCGAACAGCTCGGCTTCTTCCAAGGTGGCTTCGCCAATACGGTTGGCCGCCTTAATGCGGGTTTGGGTGGTGTAGCAGCCGGTAAAGACCGCGTTCATTTCGGTATCGCGCACCGGCAGCTTATCGCCAAAGCGGCGCTCAATGGTGGTAAAAAATTCGCGATAGGTGCCAAATTTTAACGTGGGATAAACCGGCCAATCCATCATATCGATGATTCGCTCAATATCCCGCCGGGAGGGGCCGCCGCCGTGATCCCCCACGCCGTATACCTTCAGCATGGTATCAACGCCTTGATCCCGGCAAACGTCAAACATCTGCACGCCAAACAGCGGATCAACAATGGCGCCGTAAAAAGTTTCATCCCGGAAGGAAAGCACCCGGCCGCCGGAGGGCGCCTGCCACCACACCAGCTGTGGATCGTGGGAACCCCGGCAATGATAATAATATTTCACGCCGGCGTTGGCCAATATCTCGGGCACATTGGCGCTGTGGCCAAAGGTATCCGGTTCAAAGTCTAAGCACAGAGAATCCTCCGGGAACCCCAACAGCTGGGACAGATACCGCCGGGTATACAGCAGATGACGTGCCATAGATTCGCCGTTGGGCATATTTTTGTCCGCCTCCACCCAGGTGCTGGCGGTCACCTCCCAGCGCCCTTCCTGTATGTAGCGGCGGATTTCCTCCAGCATACCGGCGGGGCCGTATTCTTCTACAATACGGTAAACCGACGCCTGACTCTGGCTAAACACAAACTGCGGGTACTCGCCCAGCAGATCCAGCATCGTGCGGAAGGTATCCAACGTAACGGCCACTGTTTCGTCAAAGCGCCACATCCAGTTCATATCAATATGGGCGTGGGCAGCGCAAATCAAGGTAAAGGATTTCGCATCGGCAGACAGGGGCGCCAGCTGCTCCTCCGCCCGGCGAGCCGCCTGCTCGGTCACGCAACCGCAAGTTTTCACCTGATCCAACAAGTAATCCAGCGCTTCCTCCAGCGCAGCGTCATATTTGCCTTTGCGCAGGCCTGAAAGGCGCAGCCCAACCTGCAGCTCCCCATCCAAACGATCGGGCCAATAGCCCTTAGGCCGTGCGGCGTTAAATTGATGCAGCTTGACATCCAGTTTGCTCATAATCAACCTCCTTATAATAACGCCGGACTTACGTCCGGCTTTTTATATCCGTACCCGTTGCGCTATTGATATATGCCCCAAACAAAACAGCTGCCTGTTCCGCTGCCTGCTTGCAATCAATTTATGCCGTTGTTCTTTGTTTAAAGCGCAAAATGATTTGCTTATTCTTCCCCATTCCAGCAATAGGTGCACAGCTTGCACTTGTCTATGCCCACAGAATCCAGCATGCCGCTTAAAGAATGATACGCCAATGTGTCGAAATTGAGCCGCTGGCGAATTTCTTCTACCAACGCCCGGTACTTTTTCGAATCGCAATCTGTATATTGGCGCACCTGGCTGTCGCTCACCGTGCTGGTGCCTTCCAGTTTCATAATGGATTGGCGGGAAATGGTTTCATTGGGTTTAGAGGTGCGCGTAAAATTCAAATATTTGCAGTCGTATAATATGGGCGGGCAAGCGACGCGCCCGTGAAGCTCCTTGGCTCCATAAGAGCGCAGCTCATCCATCACGCCCCGCAGCTGTGTTCCCCGCACGATGGAGTCATCCACCAGCAGCAGTTTTTTATTTTGAATCAAGCGCTCTACGGGGATAAGCTTCATGCGGGCTATCAGGTTGCGCAGGCTTTGATCCTTGGGAATAAAGCTGCGCGGCCATGTGGGGGTGTATTTGATAAGCGGCCTGCCAAAGGGGATGCCCGACTGGTTGGCATAACCGATGGCGTGAGGCGTGCCCGAATCGGGAACACCCGCCACATAGTCGGCCTCCACCGCCGTTTTGTTGGCCACATCCTGGTTCGCCATACTTTGGCCGCACCGGTAGCGCATTTCTTCTACGTTTACCCCTTCATAATCAGAGGTTGGAAACCCGTAATACAGCCATAAGAAGGTGCACATTTTCATCTGCTGGCGGGGCTTTACCACAGGGGTCATGCTATCCGCCGTAAGGAAAACCACCTCTCCGGGGCCCAAGGAATAACAGGCCTTGTAGCCAAGATTAATATAAGCCGAGGATTCCAGGCTGGCGCAGTACCCTTTTTCATCGCCACATTTTTCCCCAATCGAAAGCGGGGTTCGCCCATATCGATCGCGCGCGGCATAAATGCCACCGTCGGCCAGCACCAGCATGGTCATGGAGCCGTCTATTTTACTCTGGGCGTACTGAATGCCGTCGGGCACATTGTCTTTACGGCTGATTAAAGAGGCGACCAGCTCCGTATCGTTAACGCCTCCGCCGCTCATCTCGGTAAAATAGGCGCCCTCTTCGTCTATCAACTGTTTGGCCAGCTCCTGCTTATTGTTTATACGGCCTACCGTCACCACCGCCAGGGTTCCAATGCGGGATTTGATAATAATCGGCTGAGGGTTGCTGTCGCTTATACAGCCAATACCCGCAAAGCCCTTCATCTCTGCAATGTCGCCTTCAAATTTTGTACGGAAGGGCGAATTTTCAATATTGTGTATGGCGCGGTTATAGTGCTCCCCGTCAAAAACCGCCATGCCGCCCCGCCTGGTGCCCAGATGGGAATGATAGTCCGTACCAAAAAATAGATCCATTACGCATTCGTTGTTTGAACATAGCCCAAAGATTCCGCCCATTACTTTTGATTCCTTTCTTTTGTAAAACTCATGTAAATCTAGCCTGCCTACAGAATAGCGCAACCGTCCCATATTGGCAAGTGACAGTTTCTCTAAAAAAGCAGGCTGCTTTCCGGTGCTTTCACTAAAAACAGCCGCCATGCACCCGCCGGTTCGCCGTCCTACAGCGCGGCGGCATAAAAACGCAGAATGTTCTCTACGGCTAAAGCGAGATTCGCTTTGCCGTTTTCCATCGCCTCTTGCAGAGATTGCGGCCCCCGGCAGATGGAAAATGCCGCCGTTACGCCCCGGCTATAAATTTCATCCACATTGTTCGCCACTGAACCGGCCACGGCAACCACCGGCACGCCGTAGCGCCCGGCTTGCTGTGCCACGCCCAGCACTACCTTGCCCCGCAGGCTTTGGCCGTCCAGCCGCCCTTCGCCGGTAATCACCAGCCGGGCGTCGCGCACGCGCCTGTCGAAATCCACCAGCTCCAACACGGTTTGAATACCCGATTGCAGCCTACCGCCCAACAGGGCCACCACGCCTGCGCCAAAACCACCCGCCGCGCCTGCGCCCGGCAAATGGGCAACCTGTTTGCCCAAGCTTTTCTCCACAGCCTGGGCAAAGGCCCGCAGCCCGCCGTCCAACCGGCGCACCGCTGCGGCATCCGCCCCCTTTTGCGGGCCGAAGATATAAGCCGCCCCTTGTTCGCCGTAAAGGGGGCTGTCGATATCGCACATGGCCGTTACCGTGCAGCCCTGCAGCAGTTGCTGGGTTTCTTGGATATTGACGGCGCAAATATTGCGCAGCGTGCCCCCAACCGGCACAAAGGGGCGGCCCGCTTCATCCAAAAATACCGCCCCCAGCGCGGCGGCGGCCCCGGCCCCCGCGTCGTTGGTGCAGCTACCCCCTAGGCCCAAATACAGTTTGCGGCAACCTTGTTCCACCGCGTGGCGCAACAGCTGGCCCACCCCATAGGTAGAAGCCCGTTCCGGATCCAGCCGCCCCTGGGCCATGGGCAAACCGGCTGCCTGGGCCATTTCTACAACAGCTGTGCCGCCACGCCGGGCATAGCAGGCCTTCACCGGCTCGCCGAAAGGCCCCTGCACGGTTAACCACACCCACTCAAATCCTGCGGCGGCAACAAAGCAATCCACAGTACCCTCGCCTCCGTCAGCTACCGGAAGGAGCTGCACCTCCCAGCCGGGCAGGCAGCGTGCGGCGCAGCCGCCCACCACTTCGCATACCTCCATCGACGAAAGGGATCCTTTAAAAGAATCCGGTATGACAATCAGCTTATTCTTTTGCTGTTTTTGCCGGGGTTGTTCCAGCGCGGCGTCATTTTTTAACACAACAAACCTTCTCCCGCTTTGTTAAATTCATCGCCCACTTTCGGACGGATCTGCTTATTTTTCTACAATGCCGCCATGGCCGGCAAAGGGATCGTCGATGACGATGCGGCCCTCTTCACAATCGCTCAGGCCGCTGTAAAGATCCACCTTACCATCCGCGCGCGCCACAATGCCCGAAGTAAAGGCGCAGTCGGTGAGATCCGGCATTTTGCTGGGGCCCGCAGGATAGCTGGAACGGGTGGCGATAATTTTCTTATCGCTCACGGCCCGGGTTTTGGGATCCAGCACAAACGCCATATTGAGATACACCAGCGATTCCACGCCGCTTTCTTCCCTGCGGCGGTAGGACTCATGGCCGATTACGCCCACGCAGCCGTCTTTGAGCAAATACGCTTGGTTGCATCCGCCCCATTCGCCCGGGCCAAACAGCCCTTCAATATAGGGGGCGTTTTCTACTACGTCGCTGGTTAGCTCCTTTACGCTGTTGATAACCGAAAAACCAATCATAGAATCGCTGCCGAACTTTTTGGTGATTTCTTCGTTGCGCGGACGGGAAAAAACGCCCACCCGTTTATCGGCCAGCTCCACTAAGCGGATATCCTTCATATAGTCGGGACCGGTTGTAAAATAATACAAGTCGTCAACCTCTGTGCCCCGGTAAAAATAACCATAGTAGGTTTCTACCGCGCCCTGACGGTAGCGCACATGGGTGCCGCCCATCACCAATTCATCCCCGATTTTAGCGATATAAGGGTCCTCCAGCTGGTAAATCATAGAGCCGGGCACCAGGGTCCAGTCGTCCTTGCCGGTTTCGTAAAACAACCGCGCCCAAGAGCGCGCCCACTCCCCGCGGCGTTCCACACGCCCAAACAGATAACGCGTTCCTTTCCAAAAAAACGGTATAGAGGTATTGTATACGTCATACCCTTCCACGCCGTGAAAAGTTAGCTTCGCAGCTTCGTAAACAACCCGGTTTTGCTCAAAGGCCGCCTTATTTTCTGCAATTCCCATACGCTTTACTCCCTTTCTTAACAGATTGAAGATTTGCCATATTGGCTGCCGTATTTCTCGCTGCCAGTATAAAAAATGTAGGCGGCAAAGTCAATAGATTATCCTGCCGAATGTTAACAAACAAAATCAGCACCCGTTCCACCTTGCCTTTTTGCAGTGCGGCGGCACATTGAGGAAGCATGAAAACCGTTTCACCCTTGCGGCAGCAGCCGCGCTTTTTCCTGCTGGGCAAAGCCCTTATCCAGCCTTTGAAACAACAGGCCGATGCCGGGCAAGCGGTAGCCGCCCGGCACAAACTGCGGCCGCCAGACGCCGGTAAGCCCTAACCAAGACAGCACCTTTTGTGAAGAAAAAGGTAAAAAGGGTGCCAGCAATACCGCCAGATTGGCAACCACCTGCACGCATTGATAAATGGTAGCGGCGCACCGAAGCGCATCGCTGCTTCGCGTTTTCCACGGCTGTTGGCTGTCGTAATAGCGGTTGGTTTCGTGCACACAGGCAAAAATTTCGTCCAACGCCTCTTTAAAGCGCGTTTGTTCTATCAGCGCGCCCACATGGTCAAACAGCCCCCGCAGCCGCTTGGCAATTGCCGGATCCACTTCCCCCTGCGGCACCACGCCGGCCAAGTATTTTTGCACAAAGGCCAACGTGCGGTTTACCAAATTGCCGTATGCGCCATTAAGACGTTCATGCTGTTTCCTCCTTTGTGATACTTCGGGGCGTTTACCCCAACTTTCGCCTTGACTACTTTTGATTTAAATAAGAAAAAGCCCCGCCTCCGATCAGTGATCGGAGGCGGGGCAATTGCTCCGCGGTACCACTCCAATTTCACCTGCACCTTGCAGTGCAGGCCTTATCAAGTGCGGGCTTGACCCTGCCGCTTAAAAGCAGAAAAACAGCCGACACTTTAGCGCCATAACGGGCGCCCCCGTCGCAGCCTAAAGGCAAACCGCCCCTCGGTGCGCCGCTCCAAGACCATGTTGGGCGGGTTCTGCCGCCGCCCTTTCTCATCCCCCGGGCTCTCTGTGGGCGCATCCCCCGCTTACTCTTCTTTTCTTCGCGTTTCATCAGGATTATTTGATTGAATTGGCAAAAATTTTAGCATGCCTTTTACTGCCTGTTAAGGCAGCACGGCAAAAACAAAAGCTACATGCGCTTCTTTTGGCGCTCTGCGTAATAGTGTAAATCCTCCGCTGTGCGGATTTCATCGGCGTGGGCGTTGATATCCTCTTGCACCTCTTCGGGCAGCGAGGAAAAATAATCCCCCGACACAATATCCTCCGCCAACAGGTAGCTCAACCCGGTCGGCAAGCCGCTGTTATAGCCGTTGTTGAGCAAAAAGCTGGTATTATCCATTTTATCACCCCTGCGCTAGTTTTTGCACAGAGGCGGCAAATACAACAGGGAAAACCTGTTGCCGCCGTTTACCAAACGGCCGGTTATTCTTCCTGCCGGCAAACCTGCCCCACTTTGAGCAGCTGCGCATAACGGTAGCAGCTTTGCGCATGATCGTTGATGACCCCGCAGGACTGCAAATAGGAATACACGGTAACCGAACCCAAAAAACGAAAGCCCTCTTTTTTGAGCGCCTTGCTCACTTGGTCAGACAGCGCGTTGCGGGCAACCAGGCCACTTTGATGGCTGGGATACACCATTATTTGGTTGCCGCTAAAACGCCACAAAAAGCGGTCGAAGGATCCGTTTTCCGCAATAATTTTTTGAAAAGCCCGGGCATTGCCGATTACAGCGTTTATTTTTCGCGGCGAACGGATCATGCCGTCGGTTTCTAAAATCTCTTGCACCCTGCTTTTATCATAACCGGCTATTTTGTTATAATCAAAATTTTCAAAGCATTGTCGAAAAATTTCGCGTTTTTGCAGCATCATTTTCCAATTCAGGCCGCATTGCATTACTTCCAGCGTTAAATATTCAAAATGCTTTTGATCGTCGTGCACAGGCACGCCCCACTCTTCGTCGTGGTAGCGCTGTAAAAGCCCGCCGTCTAAACACCAGCCGCATCGTTCGCACATGCCCTCGCCGCCCTTCCTTTATCTTGTTAGCCAACCGGCACAATATGCCCTGTATCCGCCGACTGGCGGGCCAACAGGGCAACTTGGGTTTCGTAAAAAGATTCCTCTTGCGAAAAAAGCCCTGAGCCCTTGCCTTGCAGCGTGTGGATAAAATCCTCAAAAATCAACGGCGGCGTGCGCAAAGGTATGGGCTCCAGCCCGGCATGGTCTTTATTGATCAAATAAACCTGCTCGCCGCGCACCTCCAGCATCCCTTCTGAGCCCACCACGCGCACACGGTCGTCCCCATGGGTGGGGGCGCTTTCCGGGCGCAGATAATCCGCCTGCACCTGGGCGGCCACTTCATCCTCCATGGTAAACATGCACATAGCCGTCAGCTCCAAATCGCCCAGATCCCCGCGGTTGCCTGCCCCCAGCCGGGAATGGCGCGCATATGCCGTTAAAAATTGCGCCGGGTAAAGATAGCGGATCATATCGATGCCGTGGATGGCAATCCACGGGATAATGCCGCCGAATGTAGAGCGATCGTAGTAAAAAGGCGCCCGTTTTCCCAACCTGTAGGATTTCTGGCAGTGCAGCATGCGCACCTGCCCCACCGCCTGCTGCTGCATTAAGCAATGGGCGGTGTACATCCAAGGATCATAGCGCATGGTCTGCATAGCCCAAACCGTAGCCTTGCTCTGCCGGGCTGCTTGCTTTAGGGTGCGCAGGCCTCCCAGCGTAAGAGCCAAGGGCTTATCACAATACACATGGATGTTTCGACGCAGGGCGTAGGCCGTTATTTTGTCGTGATCGCAAAACATAGAATCCACCACCAACACGTCGGGCTGGGCGCGTTCTACCAATTCCATATAATTTGAAAAACGGGGCGGCGCAAGGCGGGCGCGGCGCATGCCTTCTTCCAGCGCCGTTAGATCCTCCCCTGCATAGCTGGGGCAATAGCCACAATAGGTTTCTTGCGCAAGGCGGGCCGCCGCCTCCACCGCCGTGCCGCCGTGGCCCGCGCCCCCCACAATACCGATTCTCATTTTGATACGCTCCTTTCGCCATAGCATCTATAATTTTTACCAGCCTGCCATTTACACCGGCTGGCTGTCATATCCATCACTTTTGTGCCTTGTGGTAGCTAAAACTGCTGCAGATAGTTATATCCTACCGGGAAAAGCAGCCCTATGTAAATAGGAAATTCTGTCAAAGAAGCAGCGGCCTACAGCACTTTTTGCCGCCCGCACAAATATGCCGAAACGTGCTAGCCGGGCACCGACATAATAAAGTGCGAAAAAGAGCCGACTCTTTGCCATGGACCATACGAAACTAGAGCGCATGAGCAACACGCTGTGTATATTCGGTCGGGTTTAGATCTGTTTGGACTCGCTGAGCAGAAAAGAACGGGAGCCAACGGGTTTTACCTGTGCGATTGCTAAGCAATCGGTTAACAAACATTGAAACGGTGCAGGCCGCCTTATATTCACCTTCATCTGCCGCAGTAACCGTAAAAATTGTTTTCCGTAAGCAAACAGTCGCATAGCCGCAAAATAGCAAAAGCGCGGCCCCACACATATGTGGCAGCTGCGCTTTTTGCATCTTTTATTCTATTTTCTGCTAGCCCATTAGCCCATCAAACGGTTGAGAAAATCTACCGCCAAACGGATATCCGCCTCGGGCTGATCGCCTACCTCGCGCTCAATGGTTAAAAAGCCCTTGTACCCCACTTCGTTTAACGCTTTGAGATAATTGGGGAAGTCCACATCCCCTTCTCCTAAAGGTAACTCGATAAAGGCTTTGCCCTCGCGAATATTCTCTTCAATATCATTGGCCGGAACCATGCCGTACAACACCTCGGGATCTTTAACAAGCAACCTGCGGCCGTCTTTTGCATGGGTATGTACGATATAATCTTTGAGCGTGTGCACCGCCTGCACCGGATCATCGCCGGTTACCATCACCAGATTGGCCGGATCCAGATTCACCGCCACGCCGGTGGAATGCAGGGCGTCTAAAAATCCCTTTAAGGTTGCGGCGGGTTCCGGGCCGGTTTCAATGGCAAAATGAGCCTGCACTTGATCGGCATATTGGCTCAGTTGAAAACAAGCCTCCTGCATCACCTTATAACGCTCATGTTCTTTATTGCCGGGCACCACACCGATATGCGTTGTAACGATATCGGTTTCCAAATCCTTTGCCAAATCCAAAATGCGCTTGGAGCGCTCCACCCGCTGGGCGTTTTGCTCGGGGTGCACAAAACCGCCGCCGCCCAAATCACCGCACAAAGCAGATATAACCAGCCCGTTGGATTTTACCATATCCAAAAATTCGCGGCGCTTTTGCGCTGTCATATTCTCAGGCGCCATATCGCCCTGCACAGCATACACCTGAATACCTGTTGCACCCACCTCGGCGGCCTTCTTCACCGCTTCGGCCATGGGGAGCTTAAAACTGTCTACCATAACGCCTATGGGAAAACGCATTTGTCATACCCCTTCCTAAATCGTTTTACTTGGGTTTGATTGCCTTTTGCCGTTGCCCCTATCTTATCCCGAAACAACAAAAAAGTAAATGGCGCCGGGCAAAATTCTTTTGCCAACCGGTTATTTTAGCCAAAAACAACAGCGCAGCGGAAAGGGGCCCACTGCGCTGTTAGGCAAAGCATCTGTTCTGCCAGCCTTAATCTTTTTCCACCATACGCAAAATAGCGGCTTTTGGCTGCACGCCCACGCTGGAGGAAACCACTTTGCCGTCTTTCATAACCACCAGGGTGGGAATGCTCATTACGCCAAACTGTTGGGCAAGCTCAGGCTCTTTATCCACATTTACCTTGCACACCTTCAAGTTGCCCTCCTGCTCCTGGGCGATTTCGTCCACCACGGGCGAAAGCATACGGCAGGGGCCGCACCAATCGGCCCAAAAGTCGATTAACACTTTATCTTGAGCCTGCAGCACCTCTTGGCTGAAATTCTGTTTGCCTAATTCAACGATTTTCATGTGTAAATACCTCCTTATTGGTTTATCCTTTTTATATTTGTTAGCCAGGGTCGGCTTCTAGAGTTTGACGGACGATGTTTTCCATAATATCCGCCGTCAACATGCCGCTGATATACCCATAGACGTTGCCTTGCCTGTCTATCATAAACGTAGTGGGAAAAGCGCTTACCAAATAGTTGCGAAACACTTCGCCGGTGGTATCCATCAACACCGGGTATGTGTAGCCGTTGGAGGAGAGAAAGGCCTCTACCTCCTCTTGCGGCACATCGGCGTTGCCGGGCGAATCCCCGGTGCGGGGGTTCGCCACCCCCAGTACCACCACATCGCCCTCGTTGTAGCCGTATCGCTCATACAACGCTTGAATATCGGGCATTTCGTTTTGGCACGGCCCGCACCAGGTTGCCCAAAAATTCAAGAACACAACCTTGCCGCGGTAATCCTCTAATTGATGCCGCACGCCGTTTTGATCCACCAAGTCAAACGCCGGGGCAGCAGAGGCCGAGCTGCTTTCATCAGGTGTTTCTGCTGAAGAGGCCGCATCGCCTTGCGCGGCGGATGCCGGGTCGCCGGCTGTACCCTCGGGCGTTTCGCCTGTTTGAGAAGAGGATGCCGAAGACGGGGGCGCACCCCCGCCAAAGCTGGAAAGGTAGCCCGTTATGCCGTTCATCCACCCGGTTATCATCATGATGCCCATCAGGATAAGCAGCACGCCGCCTATCTTTACGGTATAGCGTACCACCTTTTGATGCCTTTTAAACAGGTTCAGCAGCCCGCCGGTAAACAATCCCAGTGCTAAAAAGGGCAGCACAAAACCCAAGGTATATACGCCGATAAGTCCAAACCCCGCCGCCGCAGACTGGGCGGAGGAAGCCATAAGCAAAACGCTGGCCAACACCGGCCCCACGCAGGGCGACCAAGCAAAACTAAAAACAAAGCCGAACAGCAGCGCCACCCATGGGCTCATGGCCACCCTGGTCAATTTTTCCAAATGAAAGGGAAGCCGCCGCTCCTTGCCCAAAACGCCGGAGCCAAACACCCCCAGCTGATACAGGCCGAACAGGATGATAATTACCCCGCCGATGGCGGCAAACAACGCCCGGTTGCCTGCAAAGAAACGGCCAACCGCCGTAAACCCCATGCCCAGCACGGCAAAAGCAAAACTGACCCCCAGCACAAAGCAAAAGGTGTTTATCAGCACCTTGCCCCGGCGGTAACGCACCGTTCCGTCCGCCTCCACCGATTGGGCGCCGCCCGCCAAATAGCCGATATAAAGCGGCACCATGGGGAAAACGCAGGGGGAGAAAAAGCTCAGCAATCCTTGCACAAAAACGGTAATCGCCGGTACGCCGGCGTCAAGCGAAAGTCCCATAAATCCCTCCCAGCTAAGGCAACGGCCTGCATGCGGCGCAATGCCTTATGATAAAAGCGGCCCGTTTTGGTTTAGCAGCAGCTTTGTACGCAAACTATTTTTTCCATCATTTGCCTGCAAACAGCCTTTTATCCATATCGGCTACGGTAATGCCGGCCAGCCGCTGCTTGCACAGAGCGTCAAGCTCATCATATAGGCCGTCCATCACTTCGCCCATACCCAAGGCAATGAGGCAATCTTTATCCATGCCGCCGCTGCTCCAAGAGCACTGCACAAAGCGTATGCCCAGCGCCTCGCTTATCTGCTGCAAGGTCACCTCGCCGGATCCTTTGCAAAAAGAGTATCCTCCCTCAATCCCCTCTTTCGTATGCACCAGCCCGGCCTTTTTTAGCTTGGCCATCACCTTGCGCACCCGTGCGGGATTGGTGCAAATGTTTTCACCTAACTTTTCACTAGACAGGCAGCCGCCTTTGCGGTATAAAAATACCAAGGCGTGCACCGCCACGCTGAAATCACTGGTCAACCGGCGTCCCTCCTTTGGCCCGGGCGTAGCCGCGCCGCCAAATCGCCATAAACTGTAATTAAATTAATTTCATTTTACTGTTATTATAATAATTACAGTTTGTGCTGTCAAGTGTCTTATATTAATTTTTTCAAGATATATTTGCAACAGGAGGCCTTTTTGATGTGCATCGCGTCCTATTCCATTGTTTACAGCAGCCGCACCGGCAATACCGCTTTGTTGGCCCGGCGGATTTTGGATAACCTGCCCGCCGGGCAGCGCCGATACTTTGGCCCGCCTTGCCCTGCTGCCTGTTGCGCGCCGCTGCTGTTCGTGGGCTTTTGGGTATATAACGGCGGCTGCGATCCGGCCACACAAACCTTCTTATCTCAGCTGCACGGCAAACAGGTGGTGTTGTTCGGCACGGCTGGGTTGGGCGGGTTTCGCGGCTTTACCGGTTACCCGGACTATTGCGCCGCCGTACTCCGGCGGGTAAAATCCGGCCTTGCCGGTGATAACCATGTGCCGGGTTCTTTTTTGTGCCAAGGAAAGATTCCCCTTTCTGTGGGGGAATGGTATAAATCCCAACTACAAAGCGATCCCCACAACGCTGTATATCGTGCCATGATAGAAAACTTTAAAGAGGCCCAAAGCCACCCAAACCAGGCGGATTTTGCAGCGCTTGACCGCTGGCTGCGCAATCTGTTGCCGGCGTTAAAACTTCCTTTTTAAATGCCGGCCGCCGTTTTGGCCGTAAAAAAGATAAAAGCGGCGGGAACGCGCCCCGCCGCTTGCTTTACAATTGCCGAATTGCTAAACTATGGGTACAAATGAAATAACAGGAGAGATGGCGATGAAGCATCAAGTTAAGGTAACCGTCATTGATAAAAAGTTATATCCAGAATTGCAGCGGCAATATTGCGCTGACCAAAATGCGGGCGCTTGCCCCTGCTACAATATCGGCGATGAATTTGTTTTTGAGCGGGACGGCGAGAAGGACGACTTTTGGCATATGGGGCTCAACACATTAACAAAAACCAACGGCGACCCCAACACAGTTGCCGGCGGCCCCAAAATGCCCCATTGTTCAGAAGCATGGGATGCAATTGCCCGTTATATCTACACAGGGCTACAGGGCGGCTCCATCATGAAAGGCTGGATGAAAGAAGAAAACACGATGATTACCTGTTGTTCAGACGGCACAAGGCCGGTCATCTTTAAAATTGAGCGAATGGATATAGAATAAGCCGGATAAAGCGGAGCTGGATAAAATGGAGATAAAACAAATTACAGATGGCTTGAAAAAACAAAATATAACAAGGCTTATCTTGGAATCCCTTCCGGAATGGTTCGGGATACCCGATGCAAGAGAAGAATATATTGCAGAAAGCGGCAATAAAATATTCTTTTGCGCGTTTGATAATGATAAACCTTTGGGATTCCTGTATTTGAAAGAAACCGGCAAAGATACTGTGGAATTATATGCCATGGGTGTTTTAAAGGAGTTTCACCGGCGGGGTATCGGCCGGCAATTATTCAACCGCGCAAAGGAAGAGGCTAGTAAACAGGGTTATTCTTTTATGCAGGTTAAAACCGTGCAAATGGGAAGGTATGCGGAATACGACAGAACAAATAAGTTTTATCTCTCTCTGGGTTTTCAGGAATTTGAAGTATTTCCCACCTTGTGGGATGAATGGAACCCTTGTCAGATATATATTATGAGCTTGCGGTAGCTTTCTGTTTGTGGAAAAATACGGTCGTCAAGCCATCTTGCGCTCGCGTGGCTGAAAAAACACCGGTTTCAGCCATCCGCTAGAAAGAAAGCATGATGATCTCATACGCCATTAACAGTAATATTTTCGTGCCTGTGGATGCCCCGCTAAGGGCATCCATTTTTTACGATACGGTGTCTGCTTTTCCCCTGGGCAGCGATACGTTTGCTCCTTCGTCATCCAAAAGCTGCACCGGCACTCTTTTGCCGGTTTGAAAAGACTCCACCGCCGCCCACGCTAAGCGCAACGCCCGCAGGCCGCGCCGGGCGGGCACCGGCGGCTGCCGGCCTTGCCGCAGGGCGGGGATCATGTCGTCTAAATATCTATCTAGATTTTGCGCAAAGGATCGTTCCTCATCGTGGAAAAAAGCGGGATTCCACACCTGGGCCACGCGGCTGCCCACCTCTTGAAAGCTGTATTTGCGCACGCTGTCTTCCATTAGCAGGCGGCCCTTTGTTCCGTTTATCTCTACAAAGTGTGAAAGCTCATAGTTTTCATCAGCGTCGAAGGTGCCCAAAAAGGATCCCACCCCGCCGTTGGCAAAGCGAAGAGCCAGCGAAAAAGTGGTGTAGCTGTGTTTACCGGTATCGGTCATTTCCGCCGTAACCGATGCAATAGGCCCGCACAAATACTCTAGCAAATCCAGCCCGTGGCACTGGGCCTCTATCAGGTTAACATAAGGGTGGCGCGCCACCGACGCATCGCAGCCGTGGCCGAACCGCCATAGCGCGAAGACCATCTGGCCCAGCTTGCCTGCATCGATATCCTTTTTTGCCAGCAGGGCCGGGATGCTGTAACGGTGGTTAAAATCAATGGCGAAAAACAGCCCCTTCTTCTCTGCCGCTTGAATCATGGCTTTCGCCTCGCTTAGCTCATAGGCCAAGGGCTTTTCCACCAGCAGCGGCACGCCTGCCTCTATCACCTGCATGGTGGGGGCAAAGGTTTCTTGCCCCGGCAGGCAAAGCGACACCAAATCGGGTTTTTGCTCTTGCAGCATGGTAGGGATATCCAGGTAATAGGGCACATGAAAGGCCTCTGCCCTGGCGCGGGTGCGCTCTAATGTGCGCCCAGTGATGCAGCACAGCTGGGTATCTTCTCTGGCAGAAAAGGCGCGGGCATGCTGGTAGCCCCAGCCGCCGGCCCCTATTACGGCAACGCGCAATTTTTCCATTGATATCCTCCTCTATTCGCCGCAGCCCATCTGATCGGCAATTAGGCAAGCGATGCTTTCATACACCTTGGCGGCCTTGGCAATCACCTCCGGCTTTGCCGAGGTAACGGTAAAGCCGTGAAAGGCCTCTATCATACCCAAATCGTTGTAATTATCGCCCACGGTCAGAATTTGGCTTTCGTCAAGCCCCACCAGCGCCGCATACTGGCTAAGCCCCGCCGGTTTGCTGCCGCCGGCGGGCACCATATCCACACACACGCCGTTTTGATGGGCCGTAATCTTGCCGGCAAAGCGGCGGTTTACTTCCCCAGAAAACCAGGCCGCCCGCTCCTCTTGGTCAAAACTGGTGTCAATCTGGGTAAAAGGCGGCAGGTTTGCCACCTGATTTGGAACAATCCATTCATCTACTTCTGTATCCTTCATACCGTCATAACGCACCACAAAACGCTTGCGCCCGCAGGTGACGGCAGCATGAAAACCCCCTGTTTGTATGATAAAGGGCACCAAATCCGTTAAATCTGAACTGGGCGCCGTGTGCTCCCACAGCACTTGGCCGCCGGCGTCATAAATAGCGCAACCGTTGTTGCATATGTAAAAATCACAGGGAACACCGTTATTTTCCGCCTCCTTGTGCAGCGAGGTGTACCCCCGCCCACTAATCAGCCCAAAGCGGTTGCCCGCGCTGCGCCATCTGCCGATGGCCTGCAGATCCACAGCCGACACCCGATCCTCCCGCCGCAGGGTTCCGTCGTAATCGCTTGCCAAAATTCTCACCTTGCACGCCCCTTTCTGTTTTATCCGCTTCATCCGCCTATGCCGTTTGCCGTAACCAACGCCGTGGATAACGGCGATATCGCTTATTGTTGTTCGCCCCGTTATCTTAGCACAACCAGGGCGAAAAATCCACCATTTCGCTTTTCTCAGCGGGTCTGTAATTGACAGCCTTTACCGGATAAGCTATGATTATTTGGAAGAAAACAGGGGATTTTTAACCCGGCGGGCTTATGGCGGCGGCGCTTTTGTCATAAACTATAGGGCGGGATCCCATCTGATAAAATAGGAGGCCTTTTTATGCAGCTCACCCAACTGCTCGCGGGCGTTCCCTACACTTTGGCGCATGGAACGCTTCATTTGGAAATTGGCGATTTGGTATACGATTCCCGCAAAGTAACGCCCGGGTGTGTATTTGTTTGCCTCTCGGGCGCCCGGGTAGACGGCCACAGCTTTGCCGCTCAGGCCGCTCAAAATGGGGCGGCGGCGGTTGTTGCACAAAAAGAGGTGGATTGCCCCGGCGCCACATTGGTGTTAACCAAAGACACCCGGTACGCCTTGGCCTGCATGTCTGCCGCATGGTTTGGCCATCCCGCCCAAAGGCTAACCACCGTGGGCATCACCGGCACCAAGGGTAAAACCACAACCGCCTGCATGATACGCGCTATTTTGCAAGCAGCGGGCATCAAAACCGGCATGATAGGCACCTTGGGCGCCATTTGGGGCGAAAACGCCGAGGCCACCAACAACACCACCCCCGAATCCTACGATGTGCAGCGTTATCTGAAAAAAATGGCCGACGACGGCTGCCGCTGCGTTGTGATGGAAGCCTCTTCCCTGGGGCTAAAATGGCACCGCACGGCGGGCTTTGTGTTTGATTACGGTCTGTTCACCAACTTTTCGCCGGATCACATCGGCGGCGACGAGCACGCAGACCTGGCGGAATACTTGGCCTGCAAGGCCCTATTATTTAAAAGCTGCAAGCTGGGCATTGTAAACGCCGACGACGCCCACTGCCAGGCGGTGCTGCAAGGCCACACCTGCCAGGTAGAAACCTTTGGGTTCACCACCCCCGCCCCTTTGATGGGCGCCAATGAAGCGTTGGTTTCCCGCCCCGGCTACTTGGGGGCGCGCTTTGATGTGCACGGCGCGCTAGAGCTAGCGGTGGAGGTGGCCATTCCCGGCATGTTCAGCGCCTATAACGCCCTGGCGGCCATTGCGGTATGCCGCCACTTTGCCGTTACCCAGCAAGCGATTGTGCAGGGGCTGGGCCACATACGTGTAAAGGGCCGTGCGGAGCCGGTGCCGGTGCCCGGCGATTACACCCTGCTGATTGACTACGCCCACAACGCCGTCAGCATGGAAAATATTCTCTCCACCTTGCGGGAATACCAGCCCCACCGGCTAATCTGCCTGTTTGGCGCGGGTGGCAACCGCCCCCGGGCGCGCCGCTTTGAAATGGGTGAAATTTGCGGCAAACTGGCCGATCTCTCGGTTATCACAGCGGATAATTCCCGCGATGAGGACGTGATGGACATCATTGCCGATATCCGGGTGGGCATTGACAAAACCGGCGGCCAATATGTGGTGGAACCCGACCGCCGTGAGGCAATCCGCTACTGCATTGAGCATGCCCAACCCGGCGATATCATTGTGCTGGCCGGCAAGGGGCATGAAACCTATCAGGAAATCAAAGGCGTAAAACACCACTTTGACGAACGGGAAGTTGTAGCCGATATTTTAAAATCCCTGAACACACGAAAAGAGGACTGAACCATGCAGCCAATTACCGCCGATCAAATTGCCAAAGCCATTGACGGGCGTTTCATGGCCGGCTCGCCGGAAACGGTTGTTTCTTCCGTCAGCATCAATAGCCGCGAAATCGCCCCCGGCGCCTTGTTTGTTCCCATTGTGGGGGAACGGGTGGACGCCCATCAATTCATTCCCGCCGCGTTGGAAGCGGGCGCTGCGGCAACATTAACCCAAAAGGCGCTCACCACTGCGCCGCAGTGTTGCTGTATCCAGGTAAAAGACACCAAAGAGGCTCTGCAGGCCCTGGCCCGGTGGTACCGCGGGCAGTTTACCTTGCCTGTGGTCGGCATTACCGGCAGCGTAGGCAAATCCACCACCAAAGAAATGGTGGCCTCTGCTCTCTCGGGGGGCAAAAAGGTGCTGAAAACCGCCGGCAACTACAACAGCCAGCTGGGCTTGCCGCTGATGATTTTTCAAATAGAAAACAGCTATGACGCCGCCGTGCTGGAAATGGGCATGAGTGACTTTGGCGAGATGGCCCGCCTAAGCGCCATGGCAAAGCCCTCTCGCGCGGTGGTTACCAATATCGGCACCTCCCACATTGGCCAGCTGGGCAGCCGGGAAAATATCCGCAGTGAAAAACTGCACATCGCCGACTATCTAGGCGACACCGGCACCGCTTTTCTCAACGGCGACGACGATATGCTCGCCCCTCTTCGCGGCCAGCTCCCCTACCGGTGCCAATGGTACGGCCGCTCCCCCGCGTGCGATTGGCAGGCCCGTGATATCCAGCTAAGCGGCAGCAGCATTTCTTTTAGCGCCTGCTACCAATCGATGCAAGAGCGTTTTCACGTCCCCGCCGTGGGCATGCACAATGTTTACAACGCTTTGGCAGCTGTGGCCGTGGCCTGGGATATGGGCCTTTCGATGGCACAGATTCGCGCCGGCCTGGCGGGGTATCAGGGTCTTTCGATGCGCCAGCAGATATTTGAAGCGGGCGGTATCCGTGTGATAGACGATTCTTACAACTCCAGCCCAGACGCTTTAAAAAGCAGCCTAGATGTGCTGGTAAGCTTGGCGGGCCAAGGGCGGCCCATCGCCGTACTGGCCGACATGCTGGAGCTAGGCGAAATCTCGGCCCAAGCCCACGAGGCGTGCGGCCGCTATGCGGCCCGGATAGGGGTGCAGGCTCTTATTACGGTGGGCAACCAGGCTGCCCATCTGGCGCGCGGCGCGCAAGAAGAAAACAACGCTTTAGAGGTGCACCAATGCGCCAACAACCAAGAAGCCTTTGCGCAGCTGCAACGCATCGCCCAATCCGGCGATATTGTGCTCGTCAAGGGCTCTCGCGGAATGAAAACCGACGAGATTGTTTCCGCCATTCGGCAATGGAAAGGGCAAATGGACTAAAATATTGCTGTAGAGGCAGAACAATGGAACAATGAAGCAAAGGGCCCGTTTATTTGCCCCCTGCGGGTAGGAGTTTTGGATTTATTCGTGCCCAAGAAGCACTTTTGGAACCGTGCGCAAGAGAATTTTGTAAAAACAGCAAAACTTGTAGCGAAACCTATTGACAGATAGAAAGATTGATGGTATTATATTACTCGCGCTTCACTGATGAAGTTGATGAAGTAGTTTAGGGGTATAGCTCAGTTGGTAGAGCAGTGGTCTCCAAAACCACGTGCCGAGGGTTCGAGTCCTTCTGCCCCTGCCATTTATGGCCCGGTAGTTCAGCTGGTTAGAACGCTAGCCTGTCACGCTAGAGGTCGACGGTTCGAGCCCGTTCCGGGTCGCCATATGCTGCTGTGGCTCAGTAGGCAGAGCACGTCCTTGGTAAGGACGAGGTCACGCGTTCGAATCGCGTCAGCAGCTCCAGTATCGAAAGAAGTCGATTGCTGAAAAGCAGTCGACTTCTTTCGCTTTATGTAATTAAGATTATGCCGCGTACAAAGACGCTATCTAAAATAAGCAAGAGATGTAAAGAATTCCGCATATGAATCGTTTATACTTCTAAGTGAGAGGAGGGATTGCATGGATTGGCTCAACGGGATGAATGATGTTCTGGAGTTCATTGAGGATAATCTGTCTCAGCCGATACAGTATGAGTCACTATCCAAAATAGTTGGTTGTTCTGTCTATGAGTTCTCACGGATATTCTCTTTTATGGCTGGCATGCCGGTCTCGGAATACATTCGGCGTAGACGATTATCCCAAGCTGTGTTTGATATTCAAAACGGCAGTGAAAAAATCATCGATATAGCCTTCAAATATGGCTATGAATCCCCTACCGCTTTTACCCGAGCCTTTAAAGAACTCCATGGCACCACGCCTATGTCAGCGCGCAGACTGGGTGTTGTCCTAAAAACCTATCCACCGATTTCCTTCGTACTCACTATTAAAGGAGTAGAACAAATGAAATTTCGAATCGAAAAAAGAGAATGCTTTCAAATCATGGGCCTATCCGGCTATGAAAGCCGTGAGTGTCCTCCCGGCGACAGTCTGTCCCCTTTATGGCGCAAATTTATGGACAACTACAACGAAATTCTATGGAACAACGGAGAGAGTTTCTATACGGCGCCATTCTGGCAGGTAGCGGCTTACCAATATGAGTCCCAGAACGGGTTGACAAAGGCAATCATTGGAGCAGAATTCAAGGATAAAAATCCGGCCGGATTGACCGTTGAAACCATTCCTGCCGCCGAGTGGGTTGTGTTTACCATAAACTCGAGAACGGGATTTGACAACGTAGACAAAGCATACACGCGCATATTCACCGAATGGTTTCCCCAAAGCCAGTATAGCCGCGACACATCCGTGCCGCTTCTTGAAGTGTTTCCCGGGGGGAATGCGGATTCACCCGATTATGAGTGGGAAATTTGGGTTCCAGTTAAACGCAGATAAAGAAGATCCCCCTAGACCTGCGGTCAGCAATTCGCGACCGCAGGCTTTTTTATACTTGAAGTTGTGTGCCCGCACTTGTAGCGGGTATCGGTTTTGATAGCGCAAATCTGTATTGCCGCGAACATTCATGGTTCGCGGCGACTTTTCTTTTTGAAAGATTACCGGCTCACTTACGCCATCGTTCCCCCTTGATGCAAAAAGTCATGCTGCGTTGCACCTGTTCTGTGGCATTTTTCATTGTAAAATTATAATATTTATTATTCAATAATATTGTTTTTTTAATTGATATAGCTATAATAAATACAAGAACTGTTTGTTCGCATATGAATCTTTAGTGTCGAAACAGCAAGGAGGTCATCATAAAAAAATTTTCACAAAGGACTTTTTCCCTGCTCACTGCTATTTTTTTAACGTTATCAGTCGCTGTTTCAGCATCAGCAGTCGAACACCTGCTAAATGTTCCCACCTATGTCCAAGAGCGTTCTAATTGGTGTTGGATTGCTTGTTCTGCAATGGTCGGTCGATATTATTATTGGAACTCTACTATTGATCAGAGCACAATATGTAATGCTATCTATGGTTCTGTTGGCAATTACACTGGTGATCCTTATAGGGAGATAGCCGCTATAGAATATGCCACTCAAGGCCGGCAGAAGTATACCTTGGCTTATAAGACATCATTCACTGCAAACAATTTTTACCATGAAATAGATCAGGGTCAACCGTTTATCGCCAATGTATTGGATTTATCCGGAGAAGTTGGAGATCACGTATATACTGTTATAGGGTACGGAACCGTGTCTGGGCTGTCAGGTACAAGATTAGTTATGATAAATCCATATGATGGTGTATGGCATGAACCTTCATACAACGATTTTCTCCTCGGTAATTGGGATAGTGCCGGAAGAATATATAACGACGCTGTATTGTTTTGTTTAATTGGCGTTATTTTTTTGTTTATCGTGTAAGGATTGCAAAGCAAGATAAGTTAGGAACGGTATGTTATAATGAAAAAAAAGTTTATCACAAAAAGCTTTTGGGTACTGCTATGTTTAGCCGTTGTTGGCGCCTGCTGCACACCTGGATGGCTCGCAGCCAAGCAAGCGGATCCGTATGACTACCGGGAGGAAAATTTTTTGCACTCCCCCGATTTTGCCGCCTATCAACAGCTGGTGGGAAATGGGTTTGAAGCCGATGCCCTGCATACAGATCTAAACGGTGCGGTACGCCTGGCTCTGTATTCCTTGCCGGATTTCTATGCCATGGTGCGGGATGACTGTGTAAACGAAAAAGCCCGGTCGCCGACGGATTATGTTTGGGTTATCCCTTGGCGGCATGGCAGCCAAACGGCCTACCGACTGCTTACCTACCAAAACGGCAGCTACCGGTTGGATACCCGCGGCAAAGAGAGCGCCCGAACCTACGCCTTTACACAGCCCGGCATGGTGAACGGGCTGCTGCAGCAGTATGAATTAGAGCAGCCGGATTTTCTCGCCGTGCTGCGTGTGGACAAATGTTACCTCTACGTGCAAAAACAAGAGCGGCAAGTGTTTATTCCCTTTTATCTGGAACAAAACGCGGCGGGCGAACCAGTGGATGTTACCCGTATGATCACCATGGATTCCATGCGCCGCGCCGTCGTTCAAGAGGCGGCCGCCCTTTACCGGCAGTGCCAGTCGGATCCTTACCTGCGGTTGTATTATTACTTTGGCGGCCGGCATGATCCCATCGTGTATCTAGAAGCGGCTCAGTCTATGCTCGGCACCTCATAACGCGGCCGACTGTGCAAATGAAACTAGAAAACCGTCGCTGCGCGGTAAACTGTAGGACTACAATACAGCTTGGACAGTTGAATAAAAAAGGATGAAGGATAGGGCCTCATCGGTTAAAGTTGGAGTTGCCGACAACAACGAAACGAGAGGGGGCCATATCCTTCATGAACAAGAGTATATAACACAAGACATGGCGTATCGGCAATCCCTGATGAAGTATGCGGAAAAATTCGGTGTCAGCCGTGCCAGCCGAAAGTACAACAAAGGCCGATCGTACATCTACTTTTGGAAGGCCCGGTGGGATGGCACCGTAGAATCTCTGGCCTGCCAGTCCCGGCGGCCCCACAGTCACCCCAATCAGCACACAGAAGCAGAAATGAAGTTAATCCAGGATATGCGCCGCCGTAATCCAAACCTGCGCATGGTGGAACTGTGGCACCGCCTGCGTCAGCGCGGCTATACCCGCCGCCCGGAGAGCTTGTTCCGGGTCATGCGCAAACTGGGGTTGTTTCCTCCACAGAAGAAGAAAACGATCTATCATCCTAAACCCTATGAGCAGATGACCTATCCCGGCCAGCGTGTTCAGGTGGATGTGAAGGTCGTGCCCCGTAAGTGTATCTCAGACCCGGAGCTGCACCTGTTTCAGTACACTGCCATTGACGAATTTACTCGCCTGCGCTTCCTGGCCGCGCTTACCCCGAGCAGTCCACCTTTTCCTCAGCCGATTTCCTCAAAAGGCTTGTCAGGTGGTATGCACGCCGCGGCATCCGGGTGGAGTGTGTCCAGACCGACAACAGCTTTGAGTTCACCAACCGTTTTTCCAACAGCAAACGAGATAGCCCTACTCTGTTTGAAGTTACCGCTGCACAGCTGGGCATCCGCCACAAGCTCATCTGTCCCTACACCCCACGCCACAATGGAAAGGTCGAGCGCAGCCATCGGGAGGATCAGAAGCGTTTCTACTCTTACCGCTGCTTTTACTTCCTGGACG
>DVJE01000013.1 GCA_018716975.1 Candidatus Gallacutalibacter stercoravium
CTCGGTGACACCTGCCGCCTCCATTATGCGGGGCAACATGGCGTCCATACGCTTTAATTTCTAAAAACGGTTAAACCTTTTTGGAAAAAAACTTTGCTTTTCCACCTGTGGTGTGTAAGATATGACTCACAGGAGGCGCAAGCCCCAGCACAAAAAAAGAAAGGTGGAAATGATAATGAAGACAGAGAAAATCACAGCGAAACTGAGGGACGCGGTTCTGGTTTGCCTTATGGTAAACGGTGAGGAAGTAAAACGATATAAGAATATCGAGCTGCCGGATATGCTCAAAGAAGTGGAAATGACCGACTTCCATTTCAACGTACACATGGACGGGAAGATCACCTTTGAAGTCCACTCTGAGGAAGGTACACTGCCAGAGGTATTCCCGGAGGCTCATACCAGAGTAAGCCGGGCGGCGAAGGCCGCCACCAAAGCCGCCACACAGGAAAGTGTAGAAGCTAAGCAATAACCCTTTTATATATAACGAAACTACAAAAGAAAAATCTATATAAAAAGGTGTGCCTCTCTCGGAGCTGTCAAAATTTCGTTCGCAATTTTGCACGTCTCTTAATTGTATAAGTACCAGCGAAGTGATTCTTCCCCACAATCTTCCTTTAAATGTTCTACGGAATATCGCAACCATTCATCCGGTGTTGGTATCTCTCCTACACAGGGAATTTTTCTCCATTGCTCTCGTTTGACCGGATCTTGATCATTCCAGCCTTTTTCAATCCGGGCTGAAATAATTGCTCTCATTTCCTCTACTGTAATGCCACGCTCACGAGCCAACCGCTCAAATATATGCTCTGCCATACTTTAGCCTCCTAACATCCCGAATATCATTCCCCAATATCTACCATGCTATTACTGCATAAGTCCCTTTTAGGAAATATAATAGCTACCGATTGTGACTATTATACCACCATTCTGGGACTTAGAATAGATACAGATAGGTAGGTGATGATATGGATACGCAAAGACGCATAAAAGAATTAATGGAAGAGCGAAAGTGGACAGACTACCGTCTGGCAAAAGAATCAAATCTTTCCCACTCAACAGTTACCAACATGTTTAATAGAAATAACGCTCCTACTTTACCGACACTGGAGGCGGTATGCCGGGCATTTGGTATCACACTGGCTCAGTTCTTTGCTGAGGGTGAAGAAGCGCAACTGACCGAAGACCAGCAGATACTTTTTTCAAAATGGAGTACTCTGACAGATAGGCAAAAGCAAATCCTCCTTGAACTGATGGATGCCATTTGAAGCACATCAATCCCATTACCGGGAAAGATGTGCTTTTCTTTTTCCCCTTTTAATCAAGCTGTCAACTCAACATATCATTTATCCAACCTGTCAACTCAACACCCCCAATATCAAAATCAACCACTCAACTCTCCACTCTTTTTCACAGTAGACCAGTTCCCACTTACCCGTAAAACGAAAAAATCCGGGAACCGGAACCTGTCCTCTGACAAGCCCCGACTCCCGGAAATTCCTTGTTTTCTACACTTTTTCGCTATTCTATTCTTTGACTTTTGACATCAATACAACCGTCTCCACATGTTTGCTTTTTGATAATTTATCAAAAAATATTTTTACTGGCTACAAATCATTTGTAATGTTATCCCATATGTATCCAACAAATAGGCCTGTGTTCCGCATAAAATCTGATGCATATCCTCCGTAATGGATGATACTGATACGCCTGGTTGAACAATAAAAATGTCTAATTTTACTGGAAGAAATCTCAGTTTATTCTTTATAGTTAATAACTTTTTCAAGTCACCCTTTTCAAACCTACTAACGCCATTCAATTTCATCCGTCTATTTTCTCGATATTTCATTCGTTCAATGACTTCACACATATTTTGTTTCCATAACACAGATTTTTCTGCTTGGCCACACACTTCGTATAAATCAGCTACTCTTCCGCCTGGTTTTGCTCCATGGGCAAACTTACAATGGTAAAACTCGAAATATATCTCGTTATCCTTTTCTTTTATTGCTACAATATCTGCAATTTCTCCTGCATCATCATCATCAAATACTATCTCATAACTTTGGTCACTAAGGAGTTTATGAATTGTAAAATATTGTATTGAATCTTTCTCCTTTGTAGTTCCTTGTGATTCTTTGTTTATATCCACTTTGTCCCATGTCCATATAACTAATTGCTTCTCCGAAAATTTAAAGTTAGTCGTATTTTCCAAGGTTACATAAAGATTGCCCTGCAGTGATGATTGATCAGCAAACTTGATTTCAGGCGGATTCTCTTTAAAAAAGTCTACTAAATTATATGTCCTATTTCTCATATGTAATTCGACATATGTACCATTGACTTTAGAAATAGACCATCCTTCATTATTGATAATGAGTTCAAATTCTCCTCTATACTCTTCATTTTGCACATAAAATTTTAAATTCTCAGTATCATCTACTTCTATAAGACCAATCTCCGTTTCATATATTGGTATAGATGCGTATGGTGTTTCCAAGTATATATTTTTTTCATTGCATAAATCCAAATCATTAGGCCAATCTATTCTATAAGCTTGCTTATGTGGTCTCTCTTTAATGATTACTGGCATTAAAACCCCTTTTAGTATATCAACCGTATGAATATTGGGATTAATAATTTTTTCATAATTTAAATTACACCATTCTTTCCAATTGTCTATTGTTTCAACCAATCTTCCCCAAATTGTTCCTTTATATGAACATCCGATACTAGTTTTACCCTCTCCATTATATCCCATACCAAAAATATTTGATTTATAACAATTTCCTTTTTGAGCTTCCGATATCGCCTCTGCAATATCAATCCCTGTAAACATTTTATATCGTATTGGCCCGTCAATAGCTGAATTTAATCCTAAATTTGCTACCATAAGACGATTAATTCCATGTAAACACTTAAATATACTTTCACCCGAGATTCTTTGAACTTTTGTAAATAAAGTTTCGGCAAATTTATTTAGAATCGCTTTATTCGTGGAATTCAGAAAAACAACTTGTTTTTCTTTATTCCAATATGCAATATGCAAATTCCAGTTTAAATTGTTAATCTCTCTATAATTTGCCCAATCGATTTTACTTTCCTCTGGTTCAATCACAATAAATATATTTTCTTCCTCATTAATATAATATTTGCATAAATCTTCATCAAATAACCGTATCCAATTTTCCCAATTCCAGTTTTCAGCATTCGTCTTATATGCAACCATACTAAGTGCCGGCCGTAACTGTTTTATATTTATAGACTCTATCCCGCTTCCCTTAAATCCATTTGCTAATTTTTGCAACGAAATTTCTTTGCTAATAACTTCTTCTGATAATTCACATAACAAACTATTCCAATCCGAATCCTGAGAATATAGTTCAGCTAATGCATCTTGAATTTCCTCATTGGCCAAATTTGTAATAATTGTTGCATCTCCTAGTCCTGCTTTACTGCGTGTAAAACGTCCGATAAATTGTAACGTAATTGGCAATGATTTGTACTTGTCATGTATTGCAGCAATCTTAAGATTTGGTATATCTATACCTTCTCCAAACATATCAACACACACTACAATTTTGGACTTCCCTGTTTTTAAGGCTTCCATATTATATTTCTTTTCTGTCACAGTCATTTTACTAATTATTAGCACAGGATTATACTGGGCAAAATAATGCATATAAATATTCTCAAATAGCTGTTTTGCTCTTTGCATCGATTTACTTCGAACTAAAATAATATGATTAAATCCCATTTCCAAATCTGATTTTAATTGACTCACTGCAGCTTGAGCAATAGCATAGTCACCTTTTTCTTCATCATATTCAATAACAGGTTTAAAATTAATTTTTTGAAAATATCCCTGCCTCTGCGCCATAGACAATGGGAAATTATAAATTATATCTCCATCTAACTTTTTACCATCATTTCTAAAAGGCGTTGCCGTAAACTGCAATATTCTTTTATCTTTAAAAACACTTTTAATTTGATTCCATCTATTGGCCTCAATATGATGTGCCTCGTCTACGATAAGAACATCACACTTACAACTCAGCATACTCATGTATTCTATATCAAATTTACTTACTAATTTTGCTGTGGAGACAACAATATTAGCAGAATCCAGCATTTCTTCTAAGTTATCTTTTGTCTTAGGATTCGATTTCAAGCATAATACATTAGGATATTTGGCTTTTTGATCAATTACTCCAATCTCTTTCAATACTCCCCATTTAGCACAATTTTCTACTGTCTGTTTTCTCAATAGATCCGTGGGTACCAATATAAATACTCTTTTGCATTGCTCCGCAACAATGGTAGTCATCATAGTTTCAGTTTTTCCCGTACCTGTCGGCATAACTACCGTAGCTGCTTCCTTGCTTACAATCCAATGTGCACGAATGGCAAACACTGCACCTAATTGTGCTTTGCGCAAACCTTTTATATTTTTCGAGCTATTTTCAATTACATAATTCACTTTATTATCCCATGATTTTCTTATTCGTTCACAACTATAAATTTGCCCCTTTTCATTCTCGTAGCACTGTAAATAATTCTTTCCAAATGATTTCTTAACAATTGGCATATTAATATTCTCCTCCATGCTATGTACTTCTCCGTCATTGTCCGATATCTTCTATTAGCATTTTATCATATCATGATCAAATATTTCCAAAAAGCTTATCATAAATATATCCTAATATTTATATTCTCCATATTTTTACATAACACCTTGTTTTTACACTTTCATCTACAAGGCTCCCTTTTGTTTTATTATCACACTAGCCCTTTTTAAATACAAAAAAAGGCAGCTTTTATACTGCCCAATTTTATGCCTTTCATTCGTAGTAAAATCGTAGTTCCCCTCTGCTTCTTCTGCCCCAATTTGCCGCATTTCAGCCGCCAAAGGCCGCCAGTCAGCTCACACTCTGACTCCTGCCGTGGCAGACGAAAAGTATAGAAATCATATTTTTTAGTCCTCCTAAATTGCGTTAGTTTGCCCTGTTTTGCCGCGATTTGCCGGGTATGTAGCTGCCGATGAGATTGTTAAAACAATCACAAATTCTTATTTGGGGTTATCTAATTTTTAAGGGCCCAAATATCGTTTCTTTTCATATTGTACCGCTTTCCAAAATAGAAAAAGTTTTGGCATCACAATTTATTTGAGCCCTTGCACCGTATGGAAGTATACAAATTGGAGAGGAATGTCCAAAATTCAATCCATATAGAACTGGAAGATCATATCGTCCGTATTTATCACTTATTATTCTGACAATTTCATTTTTTTCTTCTTGGAATTCTCCCTTTTGATTCGCTTTACCTAAAATAACACCGCGAAGTTTTTCCAGGGCCTTTCTCTGACCTAACCAATCAAAAAATTTCGCTAAATTGTCTTTGGTATAGTATAATGGTATGCCCTCCAGAAACAAAATTTTATCTATGAAATCCGCTTGCGATAGTTCTAGTGCTGTACCATTTAGCTCCATCAAACCAGTATGACCACCAAAAAGCTTTCCTTGCACAATGCCCGTTCCTTGTAAAAGCTCATATGGATCATTTTTATAATATTTTCTTATATAATCCGGATTTGTATAATCTGTAGGTTCGTATGTCCATTCTTTTGCAGGCGGTACAGTCCCAATGACGTTATTCGTGAAAAATACATCCATAAACCATTTTTTACTGTAATCATGCCAGCCTTGCGCTTCCGCGATGGGATACAGCAAATTATCCCCATAGAAAGTTGAAAGCCCATATTTATAGCATAGTAAATGCAAATTCATAACATCGGAAAACCCTACAAATATTTTAGGGTTTTCCTGTATGCATTTTGGATCAATATAAGGAATAATTTGGATACTGTCATTGCCGCCCATATTAGCAATCACCGCATTTACATCTTTATTTGTAAATGCCCACATAAAGTCTTCTGCTCGCGCCTGCGGATTTTTTGATAAATAATCAGTGCCCTTCAGTGAATTCGGTGCAGCAATAACGTTAAGACCAATTTCTTGCAGTCTTTTCACGCCCAGTTCGTATTTCCATTTGGTTTCAAGATCTCCGGCCCAGCCGTTACATGGACTTATAGTAGCGATTGTATCACCTTTGCGCAGTTTCAGAGGTTTTTTTAAGCAGTCCATTTTTTATAATCCTCCTTAGAAATGGGAGACTGAGGAAAATAAGCTTGCACAATTTGTTTTCATAGGCCCGTAAACCCGCGTGAATACGAACGAAAAAGGATTGACATCTTTTTTATCAACCCTTCATGGGTTTACGCCACAAAATCGTGGAAGTTGTCGAATCGAATTTATGTCACCTCCAGAACATAATAACATTCTGCCATCAAAAGAAAAGAAAGTCAACTGTTTTACAACAATGGACTCACCCTCGAAAAGCTGGCTTGAAGCCTAGAATGCCAGCATAGCTGAAAGCAAAAAATACATAAAAAAACCGCCCTCCGATATTAGCGTACCAGAGAGCGGAGAAAATTGAAATGCTTATGCAATCTGTAAAAACAGAAGACGGAAGATTTCCCTTCCCTATTCATCTAACAGCATGTCTCGTGAAGTTTTTGTTTCGTTACTTCACTTGTATGGTTACTACATCGGACTCGAAAATGGTTTCCCGAGTAGTATCGGCACTGTAAACAACAAAAGATAATTCGATGTTCTCCACGGGAGAAAGCCCGTTCTCTTCTAAATATGCATCCAGCATGGTAATTCCGTCGTTTGCGGTTTTCCCAGGCATAACCTTCGCAGACTCAGACATGAATCCGACGACCATGATTCCGTTTACAGATAAGTAGCTCGGATACAGCATAATCGGAATCTCAGAATTATTTTCAATCCTTAGATTAAATTCTGTGTGTTCTAAACTGTGTCCGATTCCTGTGTAGGTAATTTTCACTCCGTTCTGATCTACAAGTACCTGCTCTGTCGTTTGCGGCTGCTGTGATTCGACTGGTTCTTCTTGATCATCTGGTTCCGTTAAATTTTCCATAGTATCAGAAGAATTGTTTGAAAGTGCCTCCTGTTGTTCCAGGAGATCATCCTCTTGCTGTTGCAGCGCATCGCGCTCAGATACTACTCGATCAGACTCTTCCTGAGTGATCTGTGCGGTTTCCGATGAACTGCACGCCGCTACGCTGAGCGCAAGAATCGCAGTTAAAAAGATAATTCCAGCTTTTTTCATTTTATCCCCCCTTTTGGGGGATTATAACACATCTCTGCTGGAAATTACAACATGCAATATACCAATATACTGAAATCAAAACCACTAGTAAACTAATGGTTTGCACAAGCCCTAAAAGGGCATATTACAGGCAAACGTCTCAAGACGCACTGAAATTTATTGCGCTTGCATTACTTGCCCTACCGCCCGTAAACGGGCGATTTCCGGTCTAATAGAAGCTTTCCGTTACTGGAGACATCTTGTTTGTAGCTCGCTTCGCTCGATGCTTGAAGCTAAAGCTTTTTTTCCTCACCAGCAGAGCTGGTGGTTCTGTTTGCTAATAGAAAACCTGCGGTGCGCAACTTGCTCACCGCAGGTGTGGTGCGAGCGATGGGACTTGAACCCACACGTCAAAGACACACGCACCTCAAACGTGCCTGTCTGCCTGTTCCAGCACACTCGCATAATACGCCCCGGGCAGGCAACAACCTTGCCGAACCCCAACGTACTATCTAGTATAGCATTTTGATGGAGTATTGTCAATTATTTTCCTCGGGATTTTTATCTTTTTTTGCCGGCTTGTCCAGCTGCTCCACCGTTTGCACAAAGGTAGAATAATCCATTAGGGCGTTCAGCACCCGCACGAGGGCGTTCACCGATAGATGCTCCGGCAGCGCGCACGCCTGCAAAAAAGCGGCCCGGCGGGCGGCGCTGTCTTCTCTGCCGGATAGCCCCGCCTCATATAAATCCAGCTTGGTGATGGGCCGCTTTTCCTGTGGAGCGGCCTCTTCTTCCTCGCAGCACACCCCGGCTTGCCGGATGGCGGCCAGCAGCACCTGCTGCGAAACCCCCTCCACCCCCAGCTTACCCTCTTTTGAGGGCTTTTCTTTGCGGCGCTCCTTGCCGAAGATATCGGGGATATAGGCGTGCTTTACCTGTTGCGGCGGCAAGATGCCGGAAAGATGGTTGCGAATCAAAAAGCCCGCCGCGTCGCTATCGGTTAAAATAAGCACCCCGCGGGTTTGCGCCATACGGCGGATAAAGGCAACCTTTTCTTTATCCTTAAATATCCGAAAGCCCCCGGTTTCGATAATCAAGCCGTCAATAACCGAGGATAAACGGATTTTATCGTAGCGGCCTTCTACAATCACCACTTCTTTTAGCTTAATCAAGAGGCCGCGCCCCCTTCTGCAGCCAAAAGCAGCTGCGCAATCAATTTTTCTAACACCACGCGGCGATCTCCTCTGGCGCTTTTTAGCTGAACATCTGCCTCAAGCAGCAATTCTAAACTTTTTTTAATGGCGGGCGTAGAAAGCCGGCGCCCGTCCCGTTGGGCGTTGCGCAAGCGAAACTCTTTATTTTTATAATCAAAGTCGCGGGATAGGGCAGAAAGGCTCTCGCCGCTTTCCTCCGCAACCCGCACCCGGTATAGATCCACATAAGAAGAGGCCAGCACCGCCAGGATGGCCACCGGCTCTTCCTTTTGATACAGCAGCAAATCCAACCGGCGGTAGGCGCGGCCGTACTCCCGGGCCATAAGGGCCTTGGCTAACACAAACACCGTGGTTTCTAAGTTTTGCGTTACCACCGTGTCTACGTCCTCTTGGGTGATCTCCCTATCCTGGGCGTAGGCGCACAGCTTTTCCAGCTCGGCGCGCAGTGTCAGCAAATCATCCCCGCACAGCTGGATGACGCGCCCTGCCAAAATACGGCTGAGCGTGCAGCCCCGCTTGGCGGCCCAATCCACCAACTGCTTTTCCAAGGCGATGGCTCCCCGTTTACCCAGCTCCACCACTTGGCAGTGCTTTTGCGCCAGGGTGAGGAACTTGCGCCACTTTGCCGATCGCTTACCGTCTATCTCCAGCGTGGCCTGGCAAAAAAGCAACAGGCAGGTGTCGGGCAGATCGCTTAGCAGCTCCTCTAATTTGGCGTTTTGGGTAGCCGAAAGGCTCTCAACATCTAAATCGTTCACCCATACGCATTTGCGCTGGGCCATCAGCGGCAACGCCTCCACCGCCGCGGCAATGGCGTCAATATCCCCGCCGGCGCCGTCAAACTGCTGAAAGTTAAAGCCGTCGCGCTCCTTGCCCACCGCTTGGTCGGCCAAAAGCTCCGCATACCGGCGCACCAAGAACTTTTCTTCCCCATACAAAAAATAGCAGCACGCCAAATTTTTAGCCTTTATTTGCTTTTTTAGCTCGTCTTCTTTTACAAGCGGCATAGTCAACCTCTTTCTTCCCTGCTACACAAGCTGCACAATTTGTGAAACCTTATTTTTGCCTTACCACTCCCGCAGCACAGAAACCGTTCTATCGCCATAAAGGCGCACCACAACGCTCCCTTGCCCGCCGGTGCCCAGCATGTTCCCCCAACCGGACGGAACCGGCTGCGCCCAGCACCGCTGCAAGCTATCCTCTGATAAAGAGAAGATGGTGTAGGCCGCCTGCACATCGGGATCCCCTTGGCCGCCGGTTATGTAAAAATCCACCTGACCGGCGGCGTTTTCGCCTGCCTCGCCCGAGGGCGTTATCAAAAAGGTTACGCCGCGCCCCGATAGCAAAAGGCTGTTTTCTTCCCGGCCGCCCGCACAAGAAATTTGCAGTTCACCCCACAAAGAAACCTCCAACGCGCCGGAAAAGGAGCGGTTTATCCCACCGTTTGCCTGCACCGCCAGCCGGGTGGGTTCATCCAGCGTTTCGCTGCCCGGCAGCAAAACAACCGCGGGCCGGTAGCCGGCGATCACATCGGTTATTCCGCTGGAAGCCTCCGGCGTCCAATCGGGAATCAGCAGATAATCCAGCTGGCGAATGTTTCTTCGGCTTAAATAACTATCTATTTGACCCGCCGGCAAATAGCTCCCGCCGCAGCTGAGCACCGCCGCCCGGCCGCCGTTTGTTACCACCACGGCGCAACCGTCGCCGGAATCCAACACAGCCACCGAAAGCTCGTTGCGGTTTGCCACCTGGTAAGAAAAAATCCCCACCAACAATAAAATGCACGACAGCAACCCCGTTAACCGCAGCAGACGTTTGCAGTTGCGGCTTAGCAGACAAATTGCCAGCAACACCCCGGTGCCCGCCAGCCAAAGCAACACAAAGCCCTGCCCCGCTGAGAGGGAAACATAGGGAATGCGCGCCAGCCCGGCGCTGCACGCTATTTGATAATTGGCCAACAAGCCGCCCACAATCGCCAACGGGTACGCCACAAAGGACAAAAAGCCCGTTAGCCAGCATAGGCCCGCCACGGCAACCACCAGCAAGAACACCGTGCAGGGGAATACCAACAGCAAATTGGCCAGCGGCGATATCAGCGAAATTTCGCCAAAAACCGCCAACAACACCGGCAAAGTGGTTAAGGTGGCCGAAACCGTTGCCGAAAGCGCGCCGCACACGCCAGAAACCAGCCTTTGCGCCCAGCCGGCCTTGGCCGCCAGCTTTTGTTTGAGCCAGGCGTCGATTGGCCCTGCAAAAAGGATCATCCCTAAGGTGGCGCAAAAAGACAGCAACAAACCGATATCCCCGCCGGCCATGGGGTTTAGGGCAATTAAAATCAGCACAGCGGCGCCCAGGGAAGTGAGCGTATCCGGCTGGCGCCCCAGCAAAAGCCCCAAAAGATACAGCAGCATCATAATGCCGGCCCGCGATACGGAGGGCACAAACCCCGTTACCGCCATAAAGCCAAACACGCCCGCCGCTGCAAAAATAACCCGCAACACTTTGGGCAGGCGCAGCGCCCGGCCCAAAACCAGCAACAACTGGCCGATGACCGCCATATGCATGCCGGAAACCGCCAACAGGTGCGAAACGCCGATATCGCGAAAATCGGTGTTCACACGATCGGGAACATATTGCTTGCTGCCCAGCAGCACCCCGCAGGCCAACCCGGCCTGCTCCTCTGGCAACAGTTCAAACAGCGCCTGGGTCATGGCTTGCCGCGCGCGCAGGGCATAATAATACAGCGGGCGTTCCCCCGTTTTTTGCACCCCCACCCCTTCATACTCGTGCAAAAAGGCGTAAACATACAGCCCCTGCGCCTGCGCATAGCTGCGGGAGGAGAAACCCTGGCCGTCCTGCGGCAAATAGAAGGTAACCGTCGCGTCGATCTTATCGTAAATATCCGCGCCCAAGGCGTGGGAGGAGGACACCCGCAGCTTAAAATTCTGCGGCGCCCCCTCCAGGTCAACGCGCCGTACCTCCAACTCATAATAATATTTGCCATAGGATTCATAGGGCAGCTCGCACACCACGCCCTCTATCTCGGCGCTTTGGCCATCCAGGGCCTGCACCGGCCGCACGCGCAGCTGCACGCACAAAACATAAGAAGAGAAAAACACCACGGCGGCAACACAGGCCACCAGCACCGCCTTATACCGGCGAAAACGCGGGCAGAAAATGCCCACCGCTAAAAATACCAAAGAAAGCACAGCAATCCCGGCCGCGGCCCAAAATGCCATGCTTTCTCCAAAAAACGCAGCAAACACCAAGGCCAACAAGCCAGTAAATCCAATTACAGCCAACGGCCGCCGCATAGGATCCCCTCCTGCTTATCCATTCCTTTTGGTAAACTGCTGCAAATTATCAGCATCTCACCCATCCCCTCAAAGGGGGCGCAAAAGCAAACAGGGTGTGTTCCCCTCCTGGGAAACGCCCCGCACTTTTGCCAGGCGGGTGAAACAAAGTTGTAAGGGCGGATTTTTGCGCGCAAAAATGGTTTTCTCTGTTGGCAAAACCCGCCCTCTACGCACAACCAAGGCAACGCCGGTGAAGGGCGCGCTTGTTTTTTAAGAAAAGTAGGCCACCCCCATTGCAGATAAGGGAGCCCAATAAAGCGTATGGGCAATCACCGTCTTTTGCGCGCCCAACGCAAGGCGCGCGCATTACCCCTTAAAAAACAACGGCAAGGGCTCAAGGTAAATAATATCGTCGCGCTTGGCGGAATCCCCCTCCGCCAGCACGCAGGCGCGGCCCACGATGTTGCCGCCCGCTTTATTAACCAAAGCTTCAATCGCGGTTAACGACTCGCCGGTGCTGATAACGTCATCCACAATCAACACCCGTTTGCCCTGCAAAAAGCGGTATTCGTTTTCTGCCAAATACAGCTTTTGCAAATGCGCGGTGGTGATGGATTTTACCTCTACCTCAATGGGATTGCGCATATAAAGCTTAACCCCTTTGCGCGCCACCACATATTGGCGGCAACCCTGCCTGGCCATTTCGTAGCACAGGGGGATGCCCTTGGCCTCGGCGGTTATCAACACATCGTGCTCGGGGCACTTTTTCAGCAATTCCGCCGCCGCGCGCTCGGTAAGCTCCACATCGCCAAACATGATGAAGGCGGCGATATCCAGCTTATCGTCCACCGGGCAAACCGGCAGCTCCCGGTTACAACCGGCAATCGTCATCTTATAAACCTTTTCCATTTTTTTTGCCTCTTTTCTCAACATTCTGTCAGCGCACTGCCGGCGCTGAGGCGATGACGGTGTTCGCAAAGAAAACTCAGCCGGGAGGCCACTTCATGGAACGCCCGCCCAGCAAATGAAAGTGCAGGTGTTTCACCGTTTGGCCGCCGTCTTCCCCACAATTGTTTACAATGCGGTAGCCGTTTTTCAGCCCCAGCTCCTTTGCCAAACGCGCGGCCACCAAAAAGATATGGCTCACCACGCCGCTGTTTTCTTCGGTCAATTCGTCGGCAGAAGCGATGTGCTCCTTCGGGATGATCAGCACATGCACCGGCGCTTGGGGATCCAAATCGTAAAAAGCCAGCACCTTGTCATCCTCATACACCTTTTTGCTGGGAATTTCACCAGCGGAAATTTTACAAAAGACGCAATCCGCCATCTTCATTCACCTCTTTCATATCTTTCTATCGATTCATAGCACAGCTTTTTCTATCCGGCTATTTTTCTGCAATAAGAGAAGATACAATCTCTTCAACAGCCGCCAGGGCTTCGTCTATTTTGGTAACATCCTTGGCGCCGGCCATAGCGCTATCCGGGCGGCCGCCGCCGTTGCCCCCTGCTATTTGCGCCACGGCTTTTACAATTTTGCCCGCATGGGCGCCCTTTTGCTGGGCGTCTTTGCCCGCCACGGCCGCAAAGGAGGCTTTATCGCCGTTCACGCCCGCCAACACGGCTACGCAATCCGGCGCGAAATCCCGCACCTTATCGCACATGCCCCGCAGAGCGTCGGGCCCTGTGCCGGAAAAAGAGGCCGAAATAATGCGCACCCCCTTTACCACCTTGGCGCCGCTGAAGAGGCCCTCCACCTGCATAGAGGCCAACTTGGCGTTTAACTGCTCCAACCGGTGATCCTTCTCTTTCAGCTCGCCGGCCAGCTGCATGCAGCGCTTGGGCAAATCCGAAGGCTGGTTCAGCTTTAGCGCGGCGGCCGACTGCGCCACGGTGTTGAGCGTGTTTTGCAGCATGCCCAGCACGCCCATGCCGGTAACCGCTTCAATGCGGCGCACGCCTGCGGCCACAGAGGTTTCGGCAACAATTTTAAACAAGCCCAGCCGGGATGTATTGTTCATATGGGTGCCGCCGCAAAACTCGCGAGAAAAGCCGTCTTCTAAGCTTACCACCCGCACAACATCCCCGTATTTTTCGCCAAACAGGGCCATAGCGCCCAGCTTTTTGGCCTCTTCAATGGGCATTTCGCGGCTTTCTACCGGCACAGCCATCATAATTTCGGCGTTCACCATGCCTTCTACCTTGGCAATTTCTTCGGGGGTTAAGGCCGCAAAATGGGTAAAGTCAAAGCGCACATGCTCTTCGTTCACCAGCTGGCCCGCCTGTTCCACATGGGTGCCCAACACCGCGCGCAAAGCCGCCTGCAGCAAGTGGGCCGCCGTATGGTTGCGCATGATGGAACGCCGGCGGATGGAATCCACCCGCACGTGCAGCTCGTCGCCCACATTGATCCGGCCGGCCGTTACCACCGCGTCGTGTAAATACACACCGGCCTGGTTTTTGGTGGTGTCGCGCACATCCGCCATTGCGCCGGCGGCCTCTAACATGCCTCTGTCGCCCACCTGGCCGCCGCTTTCGGCATAAAGGGTGGTGGCGTTTAGCACAATTACCGCCTCGTCGCCTGCGCCGGCGGACTCCACGCGCTCGCCGTCCTTTACGATGGCCAACACTTGGGCGTCGGTTTCAAAAGCGTCGTAACCGCGAAACACGGTGGCGGGCACCTCTTCCAGCAGGTTGCTTTCGCCTTCCCAGGCGTCGGCGCCGGCATTCTTGCGGGCTTCGCGCGCGCGCTCCCGCTGCTCCAGCATCAGGGCCTTAAAGCGATCCTCGTCCACTTTCATGCCCCGTTCCGCCAAGATCTCTTTGGTCAAATCCAGCGGGAAGCCGAAGGTATCGTTTAGCTTAAAGGCGTCTTCGCCCGAAAACACGGTGCTGTCGGCACGATCGATGATTTCACTGAGCATTTGCAAGCCTTTATCGATGGTTTTTGCAAAGCTTTCTTCCTCAATATGGATAACCTTAAGGATAACCTCCCGCTTTTCAGCCAGCTCGGGGTATGCGTTCTGGTTTTCTTGAATGACCGTTTGCGCTACCTCGCTGAGAAAGGTGCGGTTAATGCCAAGCAGCTTGCCGTGCCGGGCAGCGCGGCGCAGCAGGCGGCGCAACACATAGCCCCGCCCTTCGTTAGAGGGCATAACCCCGTCGCCTATCATAAAGGTGACGCTGCGGATGTGATCGGTGATAACCCGCAAAGAGATGTCTTTTTTGGCGTCCTCCCCATAGGTTACATTGGCCACGCGGCACACATGCTGCATAATGTTTTGCACCGTATCCACCAAAAACAGGTTGTCTACCCCCTGCATCACGCAGGCCAAACGCTCCAACCCCATGCCGGTATCGATATTGGGGTGCTCCATGGGCGGATAGTTGCCCTGGCCGTCGCTGTCAAACTGCGAAAACACCACGTTCCAAAATTCTACATAGCGGTCGCACTCGCAGCCGGGCTTGCAATCGGGCGAGCCGCAGCCGTGCTGCTCGCCGCGGTCAAAGTAGATTTCGGAGCAGGGGCCGCAGGGGCCGGAACCGTGCTCCCAAAAGTTATCTTCCTTGCCCAGACGCACAATGCGCTCTTCGGGAAAACCAATTTCTTTATTCCAAATTTCAAAAGCCTCGTCGTCATCCTGATAAATGGTGACCCACAGCTTATCCTCCGGCATTTCTAGCACGCGGGTGCAAAACTCCCACGCCCAAGAGATGGCCTCTTTTTTGAAATAATCGCCGAACGAAAAGTTGCCCAGCATTTCAAAATAGGTGCCGTGCCGGTCGGTAACGCCAACATTTTCAATATCGCCCGTGCGGATGCACTTTTGGCAGGTGGTCACCCTTTTGCGCGGCGGCGTTACCTCGCCGGTAAAGTATTTTTTCATGGGCGCCATGCCGGAGTTTATCAGCAGCAGGCTGTTGTCATCCTTTGGGATAAGCGGAAAGCTGGGCAAACGCAAATGCCCCTTGGATTCAAAAAAGGATAAGTATTTTTCTCTTAATTCGTTTAACCCGGTCCATTTCATCAAAATCACATCCTACACTCTTACAAAAAAATAGGACTCCCCCGCCGACCATGGGACGGAGAAATCCGTGGTACCACCCAAATTGCGCAGCCAGCCGCCGCGCCGCTCTCATCCTTTAACGCAGGAAAACGCCGCAGCTCACCGCTGCGGGGCTCCGGGACGGCACAAGCCTTTGCCGCCGCAGGCCCTTGCACCACACAGGCCCTCTCTGCAAGCGGGGCGCAAAGCCCTTCTTCCCTTCAACGCCGTTTCACAGTTTCATTATATCCCCCTTTTTTCCGCTTGTCAATTGGTTGTGCCCCATTGCCGCAAATCATCCGGGCGGCCGGCAACGGTTAAACGGCTATACAGCTAAACGGTTAGACGGCTAAGAAACCAGCAGCCCGGGCAGCCTGCGGTAGATATCGTCGGCTATCTGCTGAAACACCGGCCCGCAGCTGCTGCCGCCGCCCTCGCCGTCTTCGGCCAACACAACGATAACATATTTGGGGTTATCGGCGGGGTAGTACCCCGCATACCAGGCTTGTATCACCTCCCGCTCCCCGTCCAGCACGCCGGTTTCCGCCGTAGCGGTTTTGGCGCCTGCCGAAAGGTTGGCGGGTTTGCCCAGCCGGCTGGTGCCGCTTTCTACCGACGCTTGCATATACTGCCGCAGCTTGGCCGCCGTGCTGGAGGAAATCACCCGCTTTCCCGCCTGGGCGGGCAGCTGCTCCACCGTTTGCATTTGGTCATCCACCAAGCGTTCCACCAGGCTGGGGGGCGTGTATATTCCGCCGGAGGCCACCGTATTCACCAGGGCTGTTATCTGCAAGGGGGTGGCCAGCAGCTCCCCCTGCCCAAAAGAAAGATTCGCCATGGCCCGCGCGCTGCTCAAATTGCGCAAAGTGGGCAGGTTGCCCGCCTGAGAAATAAGGCCCGGCGCCAGCTCCTGTTCCTGCCCAAAACCCATGGCTTGGGCCATATCCAGCAGTTGCTGCGGCTGCAATTGCTGCGCCAAATAGACAAAATAGTCGTTGCAGGATTGGGCGATGGCTTCTTTCATATCCACCTCGCCGTGCGCCACGCCGTTTAGGCAATGAAACGCAGCGCCGTCCACATCGATGCTGCCCGTGCATTCATAGCGCGTATTGGGCGAAATACCCGCCTCCAGCGCGGCGGAGGCCGTTACCAGCTTAAACACCGAACCCACGTTGTAAGCGGTAAAGGCGCGGTTGAGAAGCGGGGAATCTTCGTCGTTTAGGGCCTGTGAAATATCGTTTTGATCAAAGTTGGGCACGCTCACCACCGCCCGCAAAGAGCAGGTGGGCACCTCGGCGATAATCACCGCCCCTTTATCCAAATACTTTTCGGCGGCCCGCTGAGCTATTTTTTGCAAACGGGTATCGATGGTGAGCACCACCCCCTGGGTTTGCCGGTAAGAGGTATCGTTTACCTGGGGCTGCTCCCCCGCCAAGGCGCGTTTGAGGGCATCCACCTGATAGGTAACCGAAATTTCGCCGGCCGCGGCGGATAGATAGTCGTTATAGGCTAGCTCTATGCCGGATACCCCCTGCCCGTTGCCGTCTAAATAACCGGTGATATGCGTCAGCAAGCCGTCGCTGCCATAACGCTGGGGCACCGAAAAGGTAAGCAATCCCTGCGCCGCGGGCGGCTGCTTCTCTAAAGCCAGGGCGAAGGGGATGCCTTGGGTAAGCTGCCGGTAAACCGAGGCCATCTCGCCGGCGGGCAAAACCTGCGACAAAGCGTTGGCCGCCTCCACACTGGGGGAAACAGCGGCCACCAGGTTTTCTTCACGGCCCGTAACGGCTTGGCCGCGGCAATCGTAAATGGTGCCCCGCAAGGCGGCGATATCCACCCGATAGGCGCTTTGCTGCTGGGCCGCTTGCACCAAAACTGCGCTGGTGGAAATATTGGTTAAGCTGACCATCAGCAGGGCCATACAGGTCATCAACATAAAAAACAGCACCACGGTTCGCTTCCACATGGCACATCCCCCTTTTTGTTCCGTCGAATTTCTTGCAAACCTTCTGATTGGTATCCTTTCCCGCCCCGCGCGCAAAGATACGGCCGCGGAAAAAACGCCGGCAAAAAATCACCGCCAAGCGCCGGCAACCGCCGAAGCAGGCCGGCCCTTTGGGCTCCTCTTACCAAAAGCAAGAAAAAGCAGACAGCAACAAAACCTATTGGAAAACCGGTTGACCTGTGCTATATTCGTTGCATCAAATGAGCAAACAACAGGGCAGGAGGGAACCTATCATGTCAAAATACCCGCAGTTTACCTTATCTTTCAACATAGGGCCTACAAACCAAGAACGAATCGACGCTTATGAATTATATCACCGCGCGTTCAAAGCAAAAAAACTTTCAGAAAGCAAGCCGCCGGACGGCGACGACATCCACATTATGATGGAGATATACGGCCTTGAAATTTTAATTTGCCCGGGGAAAACGCCCGGAACCGGATTTGAAAGCACCTTGTGCTGCGAAATCCGGTTTGATCAAGAGGATGATTTTTTTCAAGCGTATCAGGAAATAAGCAAGCAGGCGCAAAGCCAGTCGATGGAAGGGCCGTATCCGTGGGCCACACGGTTGGGCCTTGTGGTTGATAAGTTTGGAATCGGCTGGGCCCTTTATTATAACGAATAAAAATCCCCGCAGATTTGCAGCCGCCGTGTAATTGATAATCGTATTCGCCCACGGTTGCCATGCTTGTATCCGCCCTGCATCGGGGGCTTTTGCGCCTTTTACGGGCGCAAGTTTTCAATCGTTCGGCGCCCGGCGCCCAAAGCCGGGCCCTTTGGCAAAACTGAGGATGTTCTTTTGCTAAACGCTGCTCATCATCCGGCTTGGCGAAAGGATTGCCTTTTTATCTTTTGAAACAAAACGGTCTTCCCCTTCTGGTGAGGTTGCGTAACGAAGGTTAAAAAATCGAGGCAGCGTCTGTTCACTCTGCCCCGATTTTTGCTATATATTATTTTTTGAAAGTATGCAACCCACTATGGCACTTTCAGACGGTGCCTGCAAAGGCGTCATATGGAAAAACGCGCCCGTTTTGTTCGTCTTCATAATAAATCAACAGCCAAACAGAAAATCCGTATTTTCTATTTCACTGTAAATTCCGTCCATTCGATGTGGTTGTACTGCATTACGTCATTTGCTTTTTTCATACCAAGGCGCTCATAAAAAGGAACGGCATTTTCATTTGCTATTAAATACACGGCAATATCCTTTGTTCCACCTGCTTTTTCATGTGCAGTTTTCATAAGCCGTTTGCCGATTCCTTGTCTTTCAAAATCTCTATCAACACCTAAATCCGTTACATAAAGCCAATATGCAAAATCCGTTAGTCCGAAGAGAACGCCAACGATTAAACCCTTTTCATTTCTTGCAATCAGACTGATTGAGGCATTGCTAACAAGTTTCGATATTCTTTCTTCAAACCGTTCCTTGGGATATTGTAAACCCAAATCCGTCCTTTTCAAGAAATCTATATATTCCTTTGCGGATATACGTTCTTCTTCAATTGTGATTTGCTCCACCATGAAAATTCACCTCTTTATATCGGCGTTAAAGATTGTCTCTTTTATGCCTTTTGTATAAAAAAATGAGTGAATAAGAACTTCCGTTGCAGTATAACACATAAGCGGGCAGAGCGCAACGCTCTACCCGCTTAAAAATACTTTGTTGCCAAACCTCAGCCTAAGCCGGGTTTTTTTGGATGCTTCGCATCCTTTTCCAGCAGAAAAGAACCGGGGCGGGTTTATGTATCGCCCGCCCGCTTGCGGCGCAGCAAAGCGCCGGCCGGAATGGGACGCGCAGAAGGGAGATAAACCACCTGGGTTGCGTGGGGGGCGCTTTCTATGGGGTTCTTGTCTTCATCCAGCAGCCCTTGGGCCTGTATCAAGAAAGGGCGCTGCCCAGGGGCGAGCACATCCAGCTCGTCGCCGGCAAAAAAACGGTTGCGCTGGCGCAGGCGCGCCATGCCGTCTTGCCATTCCTCGCACACCGCCGCCACCTCATACTCGCGGATGTAGCCGCCGGTGGAGGTTTCTTGCCCCGGCGTGCCGCCCAAATAAAAGCCGGCGCTGTAGGGGCGGTGACTGATCTTTTGCAGCTCCTCGCCGATCCAGGGATCCAGCGACCAGGCGGGGCCCCGGCGCCGGTATTCATCCAAAGCCCAGCGATAGGCGTTGGTTACCACCGCCACATAATAGGCGGATTTGGCGCGGCCCTCGATCTTTAAGCTGGAGACCCCCGCGGCTATCATGCGGTCTAGGTAAGGGGCCATGCACAAATCGTGGGAGTTAAAAAGATAGGTGCCGCCGCCGTCTTCACACAGCGGAAAATAACGGCCCGGGCGTTTTTCTTCCATCACCGCATATTTCCACCGGCAGGGCTGGGCGCAGTCGCCCCGGTTGGCGTCGCGCCCCGTTAAATATTCCGACAGCAGGCACCGGCCCGAAAAGGAAACGCACATTGAGCCGTGCACAAAACATTCCAGCTCCAACGACGCGGGGGTTTTCGCCCGTATCTCGGCGATTTCATCCAACGCCAGCTCGCGCGCCAGCACCACCCGGGCGGCGCCCAGCTCCGCCATAGCGCGGGCCGTTGCAAAGCTAACAGCGCCCGCCTGGGTGGAAAAATGCACCGCCACCTGGGGCGCCGCCTGCTTGGCAGCCCACAGCACCCCCAAGTCGGCGATAATAAAGGCGTCTACACCCGCCTGCGCCACCTGCTGCAAATAGCCCGGCAGCTGCTCCATGGCGCTATTGCGCGGCAGGGTGTTGCAGGTAAAATACACCCGCACGCCCCGGCTGTGGGCATAATCCACCGCTTGCGCCAGTTGCGTCAAATCAAAGTTGGCGCAGGAGGAACGCATGCCGTAACGCTCGCCGCCCAAATAAACAGCGTCCGCCCCATAGCGCACCGCGGCTTGCAGGCACTCCATATCGCCGGCCGGAGCCAACAGTTCGGGAACAGAATAGGTTTTTTCCAACATCGCGCCAAGCCCCCTATTCCGCTAAGCCCAAGATGCGCAGGTTTTGCTGATGCTGCTCGTAAGTGGTGGCATACAGCACTTCGATCTCATCAGAGCCCTCTCGCGTACCGTGGCAGAAGTAGAAGTAATTGGTGGCCTGAGGATGGAGCACAGCGTCGATGGCGTCCATACCCGGGTTGCAGATGGGCCCCGGGGGCAAGCCCTCAATGTCGTAGGTGTCATACCGGCTGGTAAAGCCGCTGGGCACCGTACTTTGCTTATAGGGATAATACATGGTGGGATCCGACTGCAAATAGCTGACCCCTTCGTTTTTGGTGCTGTCTAACCGGTTGAGGAAGATGCCGGCAATAATGCGCATGTCGTCTTGGTCAATGGCCTCCGCCTGCACCAGCGACGCCAAGGTCAGCACATCTTCCATAGACATCAGCCGCTCGGTGGCGATATCCTCAATGCTCACCTTTTCTGTATATCCGGTTACCCGGTGCTTATCCACAATTTTATCTTCATAGTTGATAAGCAAAGTTTCCACCACATACAGCGGGTTTTCGTCTTTATAGAAGGTGTAGGTATCGGGGAACAAATACCCTTCTAGCTTATAATAGCGCTCGGCTTTGTTGGTGATGCGGGTCAAGAAAGGATAATCTTCGTCAAAGGTATCGGTATTGCAGGCCTCTAAAAATTCCTCTTGGGTGCAAACCTCTTTTTCTTCCAGCAAAGCGCCGTATTCCATCAGGGTCATGCCCTCGGTAAACTGCACGTCCACTTTATCGGTGCGGTTATCCCGCACGCGGATATAGTTTAAAATGGCCTCGTAGTCCATATTGGTGCGCATCTGATAGGTGCCCCGTGAAAATGTGTCGTCGTCTTTGGTCAGGTGGGCATACAGTTTAAAAAAGTCCGGCCGGTCAATCATGCCGTTTTGATACATGATGTCGGTCACCTGATCCAGCGTGGCGTCGGAGGGAATATCGATGGTGACCTCGTGCTCCTCCCGGTTCACGGCCAGCATGTCGTTGACGCCCACCAATATGTATTGCGCGAGCACCACCGACACCAGCACGATCATGACCATCCATATCATTTTAAACAGACAGCCGTTCTTTTTAGCCTTTTTCTTGCGCCGTTTCTTATCCGCCTTCGCCGCCTCCCGTTCCGCTTTGCGTTCCATGGGGGTTTGCATTTTTTGCGCTCCCTCGGGCGGCAAACCGTCGCTGTAGCTTTGCAGCTCTTGGCTTTCATCCGCCCCGCCCGGCGCGCCGGTTGGCCAATTGCCGTCCGGCATGCCGGCGCCGCCGGGGGCAGCGCTGTTCTCCGCGCTGTAAAGGGTAACATCGCCGTCCTCTTGCCCGGGTTCGCCGTAGCCGGTTTGATCCTCCGGCTCTTCCATTTGAAGCGAAAAATTTTCTATCCTTTTTTTCCGCGCCTGCTCCAGCTCAGAAGCGGCATCCTGCGCGGCAACTTCCTCCGCCAAAGTCTCGGGCGGCTCTGCCTGGTTCTCGATGGGAGCCTCGCCTTGGGGATCCACCCGGTTTTGTTTCTCATCGCTCATGGTTGTTCACGCCTTTCGCTTGCTAGCCTCGCAATGGTTCTGCCCCGCGCACCTGCGCCCCTTGGCTAACGTTTGGTTATACTGCGGATATATTTATCGGTTACCAAAACATCCACCGGCCTGTCGTAGCGCCCATGGGGCAACCGCCATTGGGTGGAGTTGCTGTAGCACAGCCCCACCGCCTCCCCGCCGAAACGGGAGAGAAACCTGTCGTAATACCCTTTGCCGTACCCCAAGCGGTAACCCTGGGCGTCAAAGCACAACCCCGGCACCGCACAAAGCCCTTGCGAAAAATCTGTGATTTTTTCACAGCGCTCCACCACCGGCTCCAGCACGCCAAAGCTGCCGGGCGCAACATCCTCCATGGAGCGTATCACATAAAACTCCATATCCGCCGTATCCGGCACGCACCGCGGAGCCGCCACGCGCTTGCCGTCGCGCAAAGCGCCGCGCCAGATCTCGATGGTATCTACCTCAATGGATTTTGACAGGTAAAGAAACAGCAGGTCGTTTTGCCGGTATTGACGCAACATGCGCAGCCTGCGCCGGATGGCGGCATCCATGGCCGCTTTGCGCTCTGGGGTAAGCTGGCGGCGCTTTTGCTTGTAGCGGTTGCGCAATTCGGTTTTGACGGCCCGGATATCCTTTATATACATTGTATCGACGCACGGATGCGCCCGGCGGTTTCTTCCCCCGCCATTACGCGCACCAGCTCTAAGGCAAAATCCACGGCAACGCCCGCGCCCCGGGCCGTGGTGATGTTGCCGTCGGTGCACACCGGATCTTGCAGCACCTGGGCGCCCAACAACTGCTCTTCAAAGCCGGGGAAGCACACCGCCCGTTTGCCTTTTAGGGCCCCCAGATGGCCCAAAATGGAGGGCGCTGCGCAAATTGCGCCCACCGGCAAGCCGTTTTCTAAGCAATAACGCACGCTGGCCGTAACAATGGGGTTTTTCTCAAGATTCAGCGTGCCCGGCATGCCGCCGGGAAGCACCACCATCTCCATATCGTCGGTGATAACCTCGCTTTGGGCAATATCCGCCGTAACCGCAATGCCGTGGGATCCCGTTACGGTTTTGCCGCCCACGCCCACGGTTTTTACCTGGCACTCCGCGCGGCGCAGCAAATCCACCGGCGTGAAAGCCTCTACCTCTTCAAACCCGTTGGCCAAAAACACATAAATCATCGCGCTACCTCTTTTCTAAAAGCAAAATCTGCCGTTTATACCGTTTATCCTGTTTTATCCGGCAAAAGAGCCGGGCTCCCTTAATCCAACGGCAAGCCCAAGTATGGGGGGCGCGCCGGTTGCATAAAACAGCCCCGCAGCCAACGCGCCATGCCAAAGGGGGCAAGCTCCCCCGCCGGGCCGGCCAGCTGAACCAAACCGCGATACGCCTCTTCTTCCGCCGGCAGGCGAAAGCGGTACCGCTTTGCGGGCAAGGCCAGCAGCTTTTGCAACAGCGCGGGCAAAGCCTGCTCCTGCGCCATCAGCTCGGTAACCTCCAGCGTGCCGCCGGCGTCCGGCGCCTGATACAGCGCATACCCCTGCCCCGCTTGCACAACGCCGCCGCCATACAGGCGCGCCGCCCCGGCGGCATAAGCCACCGCCGCCTCACTCCACAGCAGGGAACCGGGCCTATTATGCAAAACACCGTCGCGCACGCGGCGCATACCGGCGATATCCGCCTCTGCTTTGCGGGGCGGCAAGGCCGCTTGGGCCGCGGCAAAGGGCTCCCAATGGGATCTAATATACTCTTTCAGAGCCGATCTGTCCAGCACAAGGCGGTTGCAAGCATAAAAATTTACAAAGCCGTGTTGCCGGTAAAAGCCGTAAAGCGCCGCCGAAGCGGGCAGAAGCACCAGCGCATCCGCCCAAGCGGAACACCGGGCCGCCCCTTCTTTGAGCAGCCGCCCCATCAGGCCCCGGCCCCGGTATTGCGGCAAGGTGCCCGCCGCATATAAATAGGCCGCCGGCCTTGCGCGGCCGTTTTCATCCGCCAACCGGGCCGGCAGCAGATAAAACGCGGCAACAATCCGGCCCTCTTCACAGCATGCCACAGCGTGGCGTTGGGGCGGATAAGCGGCAAAAAACAAATCCACCGCCTGGGGGGTATCGTCAAAGCAGGCCAGCCACAGGCGTTTGAGCTCTTGCGGGTTCACCCCCGCCGCATTTGCTGCCGCGCTCACAGCTCGCGCGCCGTCCCTTTTTCCAACAGGATGGCGGGATGGTACGACAGCTTCGCTTTGCGCAGCCCCTCCAGCCCCAGATCCTCTTCGCGGTTGATATAGTGGTAAGCTTGCAGCGCGTTTTGCACAAACTGCTGGTTTATCATGGGATAAGCCCCCGGATAGCGGGACAGCGCCTTTTCAAAATGCACCACAAAGCATTGATCAGAAACCGGCTCGCCGATGGTAAAGGCCGCCGCCTGCCCCTCTACCCGCAGCAATCCTCCTAAAAACCCCAGCGCCTCGTAGTGGTCAAAGGCCAGTTGCAGCGCCCGGCGCTCGTCATTCAGGCCGTTTTCTCCGCAGCCGTTTTCTTGGCACCAGGCCTTGGCCAAATTCCGGCATTCGTCCAGGTTACCCGGCCCGATGGGCTCATAGGAAAAAGAATAGGTGCGTTTGAATTTGGCGATGTGGTTGCGCTTGCCGTGGTATTTTTTGCCCGCCAGGTGCAGCAAATCCTCACAGGCGTAAATATAATCCGCCTGGCCGCGGTCAAACTCCACCGCGAACCGGCCGGGATACAGCTCTTCCAGCTGCCGCGCCATCTTTTTGGTGACCGAGTGCATCACAAAGGGCGCCCCTTGGGCCGCGGCGTCTTGCCGCAGCAAGTCAAGGGCCTGTTTTAAATCGCCCTGGCCCAGCGGGAAGGCGTACTGCGTTTTTTCCCCCTCGCCGGAGCGGCGCAGCAACCAGCCGCCGTGCCGGCACACCTTGGTGCAGTAGGCTTGCTGCCACACATATAAATTGCCAAAGGTGCTTTCACATCCCATTGCGCCGGAAGCGTGTACCATAGGCGCAACCCACTGCCTATCTTCCAAGCGCACACACGAAAATTGCAACATCAGGTAGCAAGAACCTCCTTAACCGTTTCCACAAGCTCTTGATGAATTTGATCAATCGCGCGGGGCGCATCCCCCTGCGCGCAGGATATTACCCGCCAGCCCATGGCGGCGGCGGCAAAGCGGGCGGCCTCGCGGCACTGGCGCAAAAAGCCGCAATCGGCCTCGTGCAGATCCTTGCGCCCTTCGTCGCCGTGATAGCGCCGGCTTAAAAGCCGCTGCGAAACCGAAACGGGCATGTCTAAATACAGCACCAAATCCGGCCGGGGGAGGCGCAGCTTGTTATATTCATAGTCTTGCAGCCAAGCAAGATAATTATTCCACTCGTCTTTTTCTGTTTTGGTCATTTGATAAACGGCGTTTGAGGTGGTGTAGCGATCGGCCAAAATCACCGCCCCGGCTTCATAATCCCGCTTCCAAAACTGCAAATAGCTGGCGTAGCGATCCACCGCGTAAAAGGAAGAGGCCGCATAGGCGTTCACGTCTTCGGGCTTATCCCCCAGCTCTTTGTTGAGATACATGCGCACCAAAGCGGAAGAGGGGTTTGCATAATCGGGGAATTTGATATGGCGGTAGCGCTTTTCTTGGCCGCTCAGCCATTGGCACAGCAGCTCCATCTGGGTGGATTTACCGCAGCCGTCCAACCCCTCTATCACCAACAGCTTGCCTTTCATGCCTCTTCCCCCCGCAGGCGGCGGAACTTTTCGCGCACCTCGTTGCATTTGCCGCAAGACATTTTACCCTCTGGGCACGCCCCGGTTAAGCAGGCGGGGCCGGCGTTGCCAAACAGGTGGGGCGCCACCTGCAGCACCAGGCGCAGCATCTGCGTGGCAAGCTCGCGTATCTCCCACTGGGCGCGGTTGCAGCACCGGTGGGCAAAAAAGTTATGCAGGCTGCGGGCGTTCATGGTGCACACCATTTTGGTGGCGCAGGCGTTGGGCAGCACAAAGCGCGCGTCTTCAATGGCCTGCTTTTGGGCCTTTTTCTCGGCCTGCTTTTCCTCCATCCCCTCTTGCATCAGGCGCTGCTTATGGGATTGGGCCAGCAGCCGGGTTAAATTGTCGTAATGGCGCTGATCCTCCTCCATGGCGCGCAAAAATTCCTCTTTGGCCTGGGGGATGGCGGCGATTTCGGGGGGCAGCACAAATTCAAACATATTCTCTTGCACATAGCGCTGGCTTTGCACGCTGTAAGAGGCGATGCGGTGGCGGGTAAGCTGGGCCAGCAGAGAACGGGACACCCCCTCGATGCCGAAAGAAAAGCTGGCGTGTTCAATGGGGCTTTCATGGCCGATTTGCGCCAGCATATCCACAAACGAAGCCACTTTTTCATCGGTAAGGCCTTGCCCAATCGCATCGATATCCGACGCGGAATAGCACAGCTTGGCGGCCGAAGCCACCAGATGCTCGGGCTGCGGGGTATAGGCCAGCAGGGTTACCTTCACATTCCTCTTCCTTTCTATCATCCAAACATCCAAAACAAATGCAACAATCAAAACCAAAAGCCGCAAAGCGCCGTGGGCTTATGATTCCCTTTTTGCGGCCGTTTTAACACGCAAAAGCCAACCGGCTGTTTGCGCGCTATTTGGTTTAGTATACCAGATTTTGCCTGGCACTTCAACCCGCCGGCCAGAGATTCAAACATACGTGCGTTTTCGCAGCCGCGCTACCGGGCTTATCGAAAAGATGCTTTCTTATTCTTGCAAAAAAGCCGCCCCGGGAAGGCGGCGCTTTTTGATGAAAAGAAACGCGCGGTAAAAAGGCAGCGGCCATCCTCTTTGCCTACCGCTTTGGTTTTTCACACCCCCGACGCCGCTTTTGCACGCAAAGAAGCCCGAAGGCGCAAGGCCCCCGGGCGCAGGATAGAAAGGCTTACACCATGGGCTTATTCTTGGGAATTGCAGCAACCGCAGTGATCCTCGCCGCTGTCGTTCACCTTGGGCGGGAAGAACTCGTTGGTGGGAAAGTCGATCCGGCTGAACATCTCGCAAGGGGTATCCGCCGTAGGCGTGCATTCCTTTTCGGGGATGCAGAAATCATAGGCGGGAATCAGCATTTGCACATTGCGCTCGATTTGCACAATGGTAAAAATGCCGATGGTGACGTAAACCACCTTGCCGCAGCCGGTGGTGGCAAACTTGCCGCCGTAGCGCCGGCAGATGCAATCGGGAATGCGGCAGCAGGGCTCGCAGCAGTTGCACCCGTCGCACAGTTTCGCCGCCAGGCCGATGGGCTCCGCCACCTGTATTGCGGCACCCAAAATGATAAAAAGCCCGCGTTTTATTCCAGCTTTTTCCAATACACCCGAATCTCCCCTGCCGAAAGCTCAATTTTATCCACCAGCTTTTTCAGATCCATATTGTTCCACTGCGCCAAGGCGATAAGGCGCGCCGCGTCTTGCCCTTGTAAGCGCAGAAACGCTTCATCCGGCTCTTGGCGTTTGATGCGCTCCCTTTGCGCCAGCGCCCGGCGCCGCTGCTGCTCGTTTTGGGCAACGTGCTCCTTTAGCTCTTGCAGCGGGATAAAGCCGTTCACATACAGCTGCTTATATTTTTCTATTTTTTGCAGGCAGCGCGCGGCCTCTTTTTCCAGCCGCTCGGCTTCGCTGGGTTCCTGCGGCTGCCCTTTGAGCCGCTGCAAATGTTCCCCCACGCGCTTAGCAAACTGCGGATCGCCCCGCGCTATGCTGGCAAACTGCCCAAGCAGCGCCTCTTGCAGCCAATCTTCCTGCACGGTGGCGTTGTTGGGGCAGCAGGCCGCCCCGTGGTTGTTAAAGCCCGAGCACAGCCAATAAACATGCTCTTTCCGGCTGGAGCGCCACCGGCGCCGCACGCAAGCGCGCCCGCAGCTGCCGCAGCGTATGAGGGTGCTGAACAAGTGGGCGGCGCTGGCGCGGCCGCCCGCCGGGTTGGAACCGGCCGCCGCACGGCTTTGATACTGCCGCGCCCGCTCTTGCAGGATTGTTTGCGCCCGAAGCCACAGCTCCTGCGAAACGATGCGCAACTGCGGGCGTTGGTGCACAAACCGTTCCTCTTGGGGCAGCATCACCTGCCGGCCGGTGAGAAAATCGGCTATTTCATATTTGTGGTTTTCCAGCACGCCGCAATACAGCGGGTTTTTCAGCATCCGGCGGATGGTGGTGGGCAGCCATTTTTCGCCGCTTCTGGGGTAAAGGCGCCGCTGTTCCAGCACTTGCCCAATTTTTCTGGCCCCCAGCCCTTGGGCGACGTATAATTGAAAAATTTGCCGCACCACGTCCGCCTCTTCCGGCACGATTTCCAGGCGGAAGGTATCCAGCTTGCGGTAGCCGTACACGGCGTTGGGCACCCTGCCCTTTTGCGCGTTTACCCGTTTGCCGAATTTTACCCGCTTGGATAAATTGGCGCTTTCTTCCTGGGCCAGGGCGCTGAACACCGTGAGCACAAACTCTGAATTGCCCAACACGGTTTGATTGTTGGACAAAAACTGCACCTCGATGTTTTCGCTTTTAAGCTCCCGCACGGCGTTTAAAAAATCCACCGTATTTCTGGCAAACCGGCTGATATCTTTTACCAGCACCAAATCAAACCGGCCCAGCCGCGCATCTTGCAGCATGGCGAGAAAGGCCGCGCGGTTTTTCATCTGCTTGCCCGAAATGCCTTCGTCGGCATAAATTTGCACCAGCTGGTGGCCGTGGGCGGCGGCAAACTCTTTAAAAAAGCGCTTTTGGTTTTCTAAAGAGTCCAGCTGCGCATCCTTTTCGGTGGATACCCGGCAATAGGCCGCAATGCGCATGGGCGCACCCCCTTTACAAGCGCCGGTATTGCAGGCGCGGCGGTGAAAGCAGCTTGCGGCGGGCGCAAAAAAGCAGCGGCGTTACGTCCGCTGCTTTGGCTTAGCCTCTTCCTTTTTTTCAGCTTCCTGCCGCCGGGCGATGGCCTCGGCCGCCGCTCGGGCCAGGGCCTGCGCCAGCACGCCGGGGTTGTTGGGATCGCAAAAAACAAGGCGGGGCTCCTCTTTTTGCGCCATGTGCTCCCCCCTTTGCCGCGTTGCCGCTTTTTGCATTCATATGGCGCAAATCGCGCCGGTATGCCTTGGGGCTTTTTTCTTTTTCATCTTTTCTCTTTCCCCACAACAAACAACGGACGGTTGCATAAAAGCGCAGCCGCCCGTTGGAGCAAAATCTTATAAAAAGCAATAGCGGTAAAGAAGCCGGCGCCGGCTTTTAGGCCCTTATTTTACCTCTTCCACCTCAATATCCAGCGCCTGCATAATGCCGCGGATGTAGCCCACCGCATAAGCCATGCCGGTTTCATTGGGGTTTTGGCAGTTGATGCTGGGGGTGTGGTCGGGCATCAGCAAGCCGGTATAGCCGCACTCTTTATACACAGAAAGCGCCTTTACCATATCGATATCGCCTTCGTCGATGAACACCTCGCTGTAACGGGGCACCTTGCCCTTGATGTTGCGGAAGTGCACATAGCTAATTTTATTGCGGGTAACAAAGGAGCGGATCACCTCGTAAACATCCACGCCCATTTCGGCAAAGGTGCCTTGGCAGAACTCTACGCAGGTGCTGGGGCTGGGATGGCGCTGAAACATCTCTTCATAAGCCTGGGGGCTGATGAGGATGCGGGCCGCGTCGCGCAGCACCGGCACGGGCGGATCCTCCGGATGGGCGGCCATCTGCACGCCGTATTCCTCGGCCACCGGCAGAATCTGATCCAAAAACCAATCGCGCCGCTGCAGCATTTCTTCCAGCGAAACGGGGGCCAGCTTGCCCTCGGGCGGGTTATCCAACACCTGGGTATCCCAGGCCCAGCCCAGCGGCAGCGGATCGTGGATGGGTGCCACCGATTCGTCGTAGCAAGGGCTCAGCGCCCCGCCGCGGGCCACCGGCTGCATGGGGCGGGCGCAGCAAGCGCCGATGGAAAAGTTATACCCCATAATGGGAATACCGGCCTTGCCCATATTTTCAATATTGCGCTTTAGGTTATCCATTTGTTCCTGCTTGCCGGGCTCATCCAGCAAAATTTTGTAATAGGCCTTGGGGTCAAAGTTTTCAAAGCCTTCCACCACCAGGCCCTTATCGCGATACAGCTTGCAAAGGCCCTTGAGCTCGTCCAGATCCCACACGCCGCCGTTTTTTGCCGAGGGCAGCAAATCGCCGTCGGGCATAAAAACAATCACGTGGGTGGCCCCAATCTGCTTGACATAATCTAGGTAATTGGGATTTAACCTTCTCTCCCCATGGATCCCCATGCCGATTTTCATAATCTTATCCATCCTTTCTTCTCCGGGCGTTCGGCCGCGTTGCGGCAATTGCCACGAGTATAGTGCAGGCACTCAAAAATTGCAATGGGGTTTTTTAAAAAAAGCACGAACCATAATGTTTTGCACAATAGACAAAAATTCTTGCTGCGCCGCGGCAACAACGGCAATGTTCGCCATGGCATTTGCTGTGACAGCCGCGCATCCGGCTTGACGCACGGATAAGCCCTGCCTCCAAACTGGCGGCTTTTCTCTTCCCCCTTGCCACGCGCAAGGGCGGCAAAAAGCCGCCTGCTCCTTTTCACCCGGAACAGGCGGCTGATGCGCTGATACGCTGATGCAGCCGACACGGCCGATGCGTTTGCGAAGCGGAGAAGCGGAGAAGCGAAGAAGCGGCGTGTCTTTTACGAATATGCCTGCTGCGTTTCTTGCTGGGCGGCCCCGGCATCGGTATAATACTGGGCCTGGGCGTTCCACAAATCCGCATAGATCCCAGGCTGGCTCAGCAATGTTTCGTGATCGCCGCGCTGCACCAACCGGCCTTTATCAAACACCGCAATATCGTGGCAAAAACGGCAGGAAGACAAGCGGTGCGAAATATAAACCGTGGTTTTATCCTGGGCCAGCTCGTCAAAATGGGTGTATATCTCGTACTCCGCCACCGGATCCAGCGCCGCTGTGGGTTCATCCAACACGATGAAGGGGGCGTTTTTGTAAAGCGCCCGGGCCAAAGCGATTTTTTGCGCCTCGCCGCCGGAGATCTGCACGCCGTCTTCGTCAAAGTCTTTGTAAAGCGGGGTTTCTAGGCCGAGGGGCATTGTTTGCAGGCGCTCGTCGAACCCGGCTTTTTGCAGGCACTGCTGCGCCCTATCCGCCTCATATTCCAGCCCGCAGGCCACGTTTTGCCCCAGCGGGAAGGCGAACAGGCTAAAATCTTGGAACACCACCGAAAAGATGGACATGTATTCGTCGTAGTCGTACTTTTTGATATCAATGCCGTTTAATAGGATCTCCCCCTCCTGGGGATCGTACAAACGGCACAGCAGCTTAATAAAGGTGGTTTTGCCCGAACCATTGCGCCCCACCACCGCCAGGCGCTCGCCGACTCTCAGCTTGATAGAGAAATCTCGCAGCGCCCATTCTTCGCTGCCGGGGTAGCGAAAGCTTACATGCTTAAACTCAATTTCATACTGGTTATCGATGCGCTTTTCCACCGGCAAGGTGCCCCGGTAAAGCTGCTGCTGGGTATCCAGAATGCGAAAATAATAAACCATATATTTGGTATCCCGGCGCAAATTGGCAAAGGACACCGCCACCTCGGTAAAGCCGGTGGTAAACTGGTTGACGGCTCCCACATACTGCACCACCATGCCCACGCCCAAGGCCCCCGCCATGGCTTTGAGCGCCACAAACAGATACACCATGCCGCTTAGCAAAGTGGTAAGCAACGCCACCGCCCCCTGGTACCGGCCGGCTATCCGACTTATTTTTTTAGTATTTTCCGCGTCACGTATAGCCTTAGTAGCTTCTTCATAAATTAAGGGCTGTTCTCTGAAAACGCGAATTTCCTTGCCCTGCTGGTAATCGAGCATCATGCGTCCATAATAGCCGAACATGCGGTTTGTGCGGATATATTCACTCTGTAAGGCGAACTGCTTGGCGGATTGGGTTTGGGTTAACCACAGCGAGGCCACCGCCACCAGCAAAACCATCGCCAGCATAACGAGGGAGAAATAGGGCGACTGCCAAAAGCTTCCGCCGGCGTCCCCGCCGCCCACCGCAACAAACATCGACGCCGACATCCCGATGGAAAAGCCCACCGTTACCAGGTTTCTTACGATTTGATCCACGCCCTGGCAAACGCCGGCCAGCACCATACCCCGCATATTGGTGGCTTCCCGGTAATCCCGGGCCAGGTTTTGAAATTCCGGGTTTTCCAGCTTTTCATAATCGGCGCTTAAATAAACCGCGGCAACGCTGTTATACTCCTTGCGCATCAGGCTTTCACTGATTACCTCCCGGCCGCGCTGGGCGGCCCGGGCGCTTAAATGCAGCAACAGGTTGAGCCCCACCGTAAGCGCCGCCAGAAAAATTAAACGCTGTATATTTTTTTCGCCCGTCAGTTCATTTAAAATGCGGGCGGAAAAATAGATGTTCACAAAGGGCGCCGCGGCTGTGCAGATAGCGCCAATCACCGTCACCGGCAGCATGGCCGGTTCAAAGCGGTGCACGCAGGCGAGGGCCCGCCGCAGCAGGCGCATATCCTCGCGCAGCGGCCTTTTTTCCTGTTGGCCTTGCTTTTGCCTGTTATGCTTCACAAAAAGCCCCTCCTTCTTCCGGCTGCATATCCGGGTGCTCTTGGTAATAATGGCTTTGCACCTCATACAGCTGGGCGTATCGGCCGCCCTGTTCCATCAGCTGATCGTGGGTGCCCTCTTCTACAACGGCCCCCTTCTCTAAAAACAGAATGCGATCGCAAAACCGTGTGCTAGAAAGCCGGTGAGAGATAAACAGCGAGGTTTTTTCTTCGGTGAGCTGCCCATAGCGCTGATACAGCTCGTTTTCTGCAATGGGATCCAGCGCCGCTGTGGGTTCATCCAAAATCAACACCGGCGCATCCTTATACAGCGCCCGGGCCAGCAGCAGCCGTTGCAGCTCGCCGCCCGAAAAATTCACCGCGTCCAGGTTTACCTCTTTGTTCATCAGCGAGCGTTCCCCCAGCGGCAGGCGGCTGATTCTTTCCTCCATGCCCGCCATCTGTAGGCACCGGGCCAGCTTGGCGCGGTCAATCTCCTCCGGCGCGCACAGGGCGACGTTTTGCTCCACCGAAAGCGGCAGAAAATTCAGCTCTTGAAACACCGCGGTAAACAGGCGGTAGTAATCCTCGTGCCGGTATTGCAGCATATCCACCCCGTTTATCAAAATCCGCCCGCCGGTAGGCCGGTATAGGCCGCAAAGCAGCTTCACGCAGGTGGTTTTGCCCGCGCCGTTTAACCCCACCATGGCCGCCTTTTCGCCGGGGCGAAGGGTAAAGCTCACATGCCGCAGGGTGGGCTCTTGGGCGCCGTCGTATTGAAAGCTTACGTCGTCAAACACAATCTCGCAGGGGCTGTGCAGCGCCCCCTCCACCGTAAGGCCCTCTTTGGAAAAGTGGCTGGGGGCGTCCAGCAGCTCCCGAAAATCGCAGCATTCCAGGCTGATGCGCGACAGTTCCCCGGCGTTTTGCGCAATGCCCGACACCCAGGTGGAAAACCCGGTAACCGCGCCGAAATACAGGGTGAAATCCCCCACCGAAAGCGCGCCCTGCACCACCAGATAAATTAGGTAGGCATAGGCCAGCCCGTCGCGCAAAAAGTTGAGCAAACCCTCTAAGCCGTCTACGCCGAACCAGCTCCACCGAATCCGCTTTTGCCAATACATGCGCTCCCCCATCACCTTGCGGAATTGATCGGCAAACCAGTTTTTGATGCGGTAGATGCGAATATCCTTGCCCGCGGCAAAGTCTTGCGGCTTTTCGTAAAGATACCACAGCTTGTGATCCACCGCCGTCCAGTTCTCCCGCTGACGGTATTCATACCGCTGCACCGCCCGCGTTACGAAAAAGATGAGAAGCGAAAGCGCCGCCAGCAGCGCAATCACCAAAGGGTTCAGCAGCGAAAGCACGCTGCCATACAGCACCAGGCCCAATATGTTGGTAAGCAGGCTGATCACCGTGCGCACCACCGCCTCGCCGCCGGAAGAATTGTTGTTAATAAAGTGCATGGCCCGTTGAGCCCGCATTTGCCCCTTGGGGCTTTCTAAGTCCTCGTAGTCCATATGCAAAGTATAATGCAACATTTGGCATAAAAAGCTCATGCGGGCGTTCAACGCGATGCTGCTCATCCGCCCTTGCACCCAGTGCTGCAACCAGTTGCAAAAGCACAGCGCCAGGGCAAAGCCGCCCACCGTCAGCACCAGCTCTTGTGCGCCTGTTTGCCGTTGCAGGCAATCGATTACCACCTTGGGCAGCAAGATGCCCAAAAACGACGCCAGCACCATGGCCGGCACTTGAAGAAAGGCCAACGTCAATTCTTTGCGGTTTGATCGCCACCATTGGCCCAGCATGTAAAAGGTGTTTTGCCAAACAGAATAATTGGGCTTTTTCTTGGGTTTATCCGTTGCTTTCATACACGCCCCTCCTTTGTGTTTCAGTATAGCGCCTCATACAGAAAAAGGGAACTTTTCGCACGAATGGCATTCTATTTGCACGAATGGTAACCTTCCGGCGGTTTTACAGCCCGTCCACGGGCAAAAATACAAAAAACGCATATGCTGATAGCAGCGAACCCATAGCAAGACACGCCCCCATTTTATACGATACTATATATAGAAAGGAAGGCGCCGATGTTTACCATCAGCCTATGTATGATTGTGAAGGATGAAGAGCAGGTGCTTGCCCGCTGCCTGGAAAGCGCCAAGCCCATTGCCGATGAAATTATTGTTGTGGATACCGGCTCCACCGACGGCACCCGCCAAATTGCCCGGCGCTACGCCGACAAGACGGCGGATTTTTCTTGGCGCGACGACTTTGCCGCCGCGCGCAACTACGCCTTTTCTTTGGCCACAAAGGAGTATTGCATGTGGCTGGACGCCGACGACGTGCTGCTGCCCCAGGACGCGGCGCAGCTGTTGGCGCTTAAACAAAGCCCCGGGCCCCACCCCGACGTGTTTATGCTGCCCTACCACACCGCCTTTGACGAAACCGGCCGCCCGGTTTTCACCTATTACCGGGAGCGCCTGCTGCGCAACCATATGGGCTTTTTATGGGAGGGGGCCGTGCACGAGGCCATCGCCCCCCGGGGATGGGTGGAGTATTTGCCCATTGCCGTTACCCACCGCAAAGAAAAGCCCGCAGAACCGGGGCGCAACCTGCGGATTTTGGAAAAGCTGATAGAACAGGGGCAGCGGCTGGATCCCCGCCTGCAATTTTATTATGCCCGCGAGCTGTATGACCATGGGCAATACCGCAAGGCCCAAGAAGAATTTTGCTCCTTTTTGCACAGCGGGCAAGGATGGGTGGAAAACAACATCGAGGCCTGCCGCCAGCTGGGCGCCTGCCGCTTGGCGCTGGGGGATACCCCCGGGGCCCTGGGGGCGCTGTTTTTCAGCTTTACCTACGACGAACCCCGGGCCGAGGTGTGCTGCGACGTCGGCAACCTCTTTTTTGAGCAGGCGCAATACGGCCGCGCGGCCTATTGGTACCGCGCCGCTTTGCGCGCCCCGCGCAGAGACGACACCGGCGCCTTTGTGCAAGAGGACTGCCACGGCTACCTGCCCTGCTTGCAGCTGTGCGTGTGCTACTATCAATTGGGCGACCTAAGGCGCTCCCGGCGCATGAACGAGCGGGCCGCCCGGTATAAAGACAGCGAAGCCTGCCGGTATAACCGCCGTTTTTTTGCTTCTTTGGCGCAATCCACGGCGGCGGCCGCGCCACAATGACCAAAAAAAGGCAAAACTCGCCCTTTTACCCGTCCAAAATGCAGGAAATATAAATTAGTCTTGCATTTTGGCAACCGGTATATTAAACTTTATAAAGAGTTTTGACATCAGATTGCAACATTCGCTGGAGGGATTCGCATGCAGGATTTTTTATCGCTGGATAAGCAGGCGCTTCTTGCCAAAAAGGAAGCATTACAGCAAGAGTACCGCCGGTTCCAGGCCCGGGGCCTCAATTTGAACATGGCCCGCGGCAAGCCCGGGTTTGATCAAACCGATCTTTCCGTTGGGCTGTTGGACACCGTTTCCAGCTCCACCGATTACAAGGCGGCCGACGGCACCGACTGCCGCAACTACGGCGTTTTAGAGGGGTTGCCCGAGCTGCGCGCGCTTTTTGGGCAGGTGCTGGGCGTAGACGCCAGCCAGGTTTTTGTGGGCGGCAACTCCAGCCTTGCCATGATGTTCGACACCATCTCCTGCATGATGTCCCACGGCGTGGGCGGCTGCGAGCCCTGGTCAAAGCAGAGTGGCATTAAATTTTTGTGCCCCGTGCCCGGCTATGACCGCCACTTTGCCATTACCGAATATTTCGGCATTGAGATGATCCCGGTGCACACCTCGGTTTCTGGGCCGGATATGGACGAAGTGGAGGCGTTGGTTTCCTCCGACGAAAAAATTAAGGGCATTTGGTGCGTGCCCAAATACTCCAACCCCCTGGGCATAACCTATTCCGACGAAACGGTGCGGCGCTTTGCCGCTTTGCGCCCGGCGGCCAAGGATTTTCGGATTATTTGGGATAACGCCTATTGCATCCACGACATCAGCGATACCCCCGATCACTTGCTCAACCTGGCCGAAGAGTGCGAAAAAACCGGCAACCAAGATATTTACATTCAGTTTTGCTCCACCTCAAAAATCACCTTCCCCGGCGCGGGCGTGGCGGCCTTGGCCACCTCGCCGCTGAATATGGCCGCCATCAAACGGCAATATTCCTTTCAAACCATCGGCTTTGATAAAATCAACCAGCTGCGCCATGTGCGGTTTTTTAAAGATTACGACGGCTTGCTGCGCCACATGCAGCTGCACAAGGCCATTTTAAAGCCCAAATTTGAGGCCGTGCTGCAAACCCTAGAGCAACACCTGGGCGGCAGCGGGATTGTTTCTTGGACCAAGCCCAACGGCGGCTACTTCATCAGCGTTAACGTGTTAAGCGGCTGCGCCAAGCGCGTTGTGGCGCTGTGCAAAGAGGCCGGCGTAACCCTAACCGAGGCGGGCGCCACCTATCCGCTGGGGCAGGATCCCAACGACAGCAACATCCGCCTGGCCCCCACCTTCCCCCCGGTTGCCGAAGTGTTGCAGGCCATGGAGCTGTTTTGCATCTGCGTGCAGTTGGCCGCGGTGGAAAAGCTTCTTTCTTCCAACGGCTAACCCCGGCGCAAACCCCGCGGCGGGCGCTACTTCTGCATTGACTTCTGCTTTCAAAAACAATATAATTAACCTTGTGACGTCTGTATTGATACGGAAAAGCAAGGTTAATTTTTTTGCGTAAAATGCGGACAACCATAACGCATGGGAGGATTTGTACATGAAGCGAGTAGGCAAACCAGTATTTTTTATTGTTGCCTTCCTCATCCTTTTTGTCACGTATACCTCAATTTTTGGGATACACGGGCGAAACGGAGACATCCCCATCACCTACATCAAAGGGGTTAACGACATTCGGTGGGGAATTGACATACGCGGCGGCGTAGAGGCAACCTTTGGCCCGAAAGAGGGCGTTGACGCTACCAACGAGCAGATCGACGCCGCAAAAACCATGATCGAAAACCGCATGGTAACCTCTAACATCACCGACTATGAGATTTATGCGGACAATACCAACGATCGCATTATCGTTCGCTTCCCCTGGCGGGTGGATGAAAGCGAGTTTGACCCCGAAACCGCTATTGAAGAGCTTTCGGCCACCGCGAACCTCACCTTCCGCGAAGGGATGGAGTATGAAACCAGCGAGGTTGACGTGAACGGCGACGTGGTGTACAGAACGCCCGCAGGCGTTACCGCCGAAAACGTGCTGCTAGAGGGCAGCGACGTGGCCTCCGCCCAGGCGGTTACTTACCAGGATCCCACCACCGGCCAGCTTTCTTATCAAATCAGCTTGGAGTTTACCGAAGAAGGCGCCGCCAAGTTTGCCGAGGCCACCGAGCGGCTGCTCAACAAAACCATCTCCATTTGGATGGACGACGTGATGATTTCGTACCCCACGGTGGAATCGGTTATCACCGACGGCCACGCCTCCATTACCGGCAATTTTACCGCGCAAAGCGCCTCTTCGCTGGCTTCTAGAATCAACGCGGGCGCCATGCCCATTGAGCTAGAAACCAAATATTACGGCACCATCGATCCCACGCTGGGCGAATCGGCCCTGATGGCCATGGCTTTGGCCGGCGTGCTGGCCCTGGTGATTGTAAGCTTGGGCATGATCCTCATCTACCGCCTGCCCGGCTTTATCGCCTGCATCGCCTTGCTGGGCCAGGTTGGGCTTTCGCTGGCGGCTGTTTCGGGTTACTTTGGCTTTGTTTCCAGCTTTACTTTAACCCTGCCCGGTATCGCCGGTATTATCTTATCCATCGGCATGGGCGTTGACGCCAACGTCATTACCTCCGAGCGCATTAAAGAAGAGGTGCGCTCCGGCAAGACGCTGGACGGCGCCATCGACAAGGGCTGCAAAAACAGCTTTTGGGCCATCTTTGACGGCAACATCACCAACATCATTGTTTCGCTGGTGCTTATGGGCGTATTCGGCCCCACCAACATCTTCTCCATGCTGTTCGGGCCTTCTACCACGGGCGTTATTTACTCCTTCGGCTACACCTTACTCGTTGGCACCATCGCCAACTTTATTATGGGTATGACAGCCTCCCGCTTGATGACCAAATCACTTTCGGGCTTTAAATTCGCCCGCAACAAATGGTTGTATGGAGGTAAGGGCAAATGAAAAAGATCAACTTCGATTTTGTGGGCAAACGGAAGTACGCCTTTACTTTTTCCGCCTGCCTGATGGCCCTGGGGCTCATCTTCAACTTTATTTTCGGCACGCAGCTGGATATTCAGTTTGTGGGCGGCGCCATCGTCAGCTACACCTACACCGGCTCTATTGACGGCCAGCAGGTGGAGGATATGGTGCAAGAGGTAACCGGCAGAGATGTGGACGTGCAAACCAACCAAGACGTGATGCTGGCCGGCTCTGAAAACACGGTAAACCAGCTCTCGTTAGAGTTTGCGGGCAACAACGCCCTTTCTTTGGATCAGCAAAGAGAGATCACCTCCCGGCTGCAAGAGCAGTACCCCGAGCAAAACGTGGCGCAAAGCGAATCCAACTCGGTGGATCCCTCGATGGGGCAGCGGTTTTTGCTCAAATGCGTTTTCGCGTTGGCGCTGGCCTCTATCTTAATGATGGTATATGTGGCCTTCCGCTTTAAAAAGATGGGATGGTCTGCGGGCGTGATGGCCTTGGTTGCGCTGCTCATCGATATCATCACGGTGTACTTCACCTTTATTATCTTCCGCATTCCGGTGGACGATAACTTTATCGCCGTGGCCCTTACGATTTTGGGCTACTCGCTCAACGACACCATTATCATTTACGACCGTATCCGCGAGAAGCGGCGCACCGCCGGCCCCAAAACCGACTTGGGCCAGCTGGTGAACGAAAGCATCAACCAGAACCTGGGGCGCACCATCAACACCTCTTTGTTCACCTTTTTGGCGGTGGCCTGCGTGTTCGTGGTTTCGCTGGTGTATAACCTGCCCTCTGTAACCGCGTTTGCCCTGCCCATGATGGTGGGCGTTGTTTCGGGCTGCTACACCACCAACTTTTTGGTGGGCCCGCTGTGGGTGATGTGGAAGGGGCACGTTGCCAAACGCCGCGCCGCCAAAGCGGAAGCATAAAGAACCGGCGCTTGTTTATCGCCGTTTTTTCTGGATATTTTAAACTGCGGGCCCTATCGACGGCCCGCAGTTGCTTTTTTACCGGCTTGGTTTGCATTGGTTGCGTTGGTTGCGTTGGTTTGCATTGGTTCGCGGCAACGTTATTTTGGCAAGACGTACGCTTTTTAACTGTGGTGATATTGTGAAACAAAAAAATGTGCAAAGAATCGCCGCCTTGTGCGCGCTGGTTCTTCTCATAGCCGCTTTATGCCTGCTGCTGCCCTATTGGGCGCGGCCTTTGCTTGAGCTTGCGGCGCAGCCGGAGGCTTTTCGCCTTTGGCTTGGCCAATTCGGCCCGCTGGCATACCTGATTGTTCTTTTGCTGGTGGCGCTCAAGGTGGTTTTGCCCATGCTGCCCGGCAAGATATTTGAAATAGCCGCGGGCTATTGCTTTGGGTTTGTTCCCGGCGTCTTGCTGGTGCTGGGGGGAACCGCATTGGGCACCGCGGTGGCGCTGCTGTTGGTGAAATGCTTTGGGGTAAAGCTTGCCCGGCGCTTTGTAACCGACGCCCAAATGAAAAATTTTGCGTTATGGAAAAACCAAAGCCGCTTTTCTTTGCTGTGCTTTTTGATCTATGTCATCCCCGGCACGCCCAAAGACGCGCTCACCTATCTCATTGCCCTCTCGCCCATAAAGCCCGCCCGGCTGTTGCTTATCACCACGTTTGCCCGCATCCCCACGGTAACCGCCGGCGTGTTGGGCGGCGACGCCCTGGGCAGCCGGAACTATTGGTTGGCCGCCTTGGCGCTGGGGGGCACCCTGCTGCTATCCGGCTTGGGAATATTGTGGTACCGCAAGCGGCTAAAATAACCACATGCGCCTAAGCAAAGCCCATGCCTATACGAAAAGCGAAAAGCGCTTGCCGGTATGGAGCAAGCCGGAAAGGTAAGAAAGCGATACCCTACCCTTTATCGGCGGCTTCACGGCCGCCGTTTTCTATCTCCCTATTACCAATAAACAAATGCAGGAATGAAAACAAGAAAGAAAAACGCCCCGACGCGCAGGCGCAGGGGATAACAATAAAACCTTTCGGCGCGCGGCCGGATTCTTGGCCCAAGCCCACGGGGGCGCCGTTCTCATATTGGAATCCGCAACCTGCACGCTGGCTTTGGGAAGATTGCGCACCGGCGCGTTTTGCAGATCCAGATCGTCCATGGCAAAGTCGGAGCTAAACACCTTTACGCTCCCTTCGCTGCCGTAAAGCACAACCTTCTTGCTGAAGATAGACAGGCCGCAAACCGACAAGGCCGGCGCGGCGGGCGCCTGGAACACATCAAGGTTCACCTCAAAGAAAAAGGTCATGTCTACCGTATAGAACCCCTTGTGAAACGGCACCGGCTCCAAATCTAAGTATACGGTTAAAACATCCACATCGCGAATCCGCACGCTGTGGGCGCGGTCGATCACTTCTTGGCCCGCCTCGTTAAAATAAACGCGCAAATCCTCCAAGCAGTCTTTATCCCCACAGGAATCATAAACGCGATACGCGTCTATGCAAACCGCTTCTTTAAAATTCCCTTGGCATGCTTGCTCGTAGTCCGCCATAAGAAAGCCTCCTAACAGGTTGAAGAATCAACAGTTTCCAGTACCATCTTATGGAAGGGAGGCAAAAAGGTTCCTTCTTTATCGCGTTACAGCCGGCAAACCGGCAATATCGCCCCGCCTGGGGCAGGCCCGCTCTTTCGCTCTTCGGGCGGGCTGAGGATGCTGTAGCCTTCCAACAAACGCGCCGCCCCGCCGCAACGCCTTAACCCGCACGGATTTGCGCCTGTTTGCGCAAGGCGATAACATAAAAACGCTCACAGCGGTGGGAACAACGGGGCTGTTTATGCCGTGGAAAAAAGCGAACTTTAATTACGATAAGTTTTTGGCATATTATCAAGACACGTTGGATAAATTTCCTAAAGCAAAGATTTTACTTGAATCTGGCATGATGAATGCATCTGAGCAGACGCAAAGTGATTCGAATAAGTGAAATTTATGGAAAATCTATTGAAACGGAGTGAAGAGTATGGCATCCAATATTACACCTCAGCGCCGTAAGGAATTGGAAAATTTTTTAAAAGAGCACCCCATCGATCACTCTTATGATAAAGAGTGCGAGATGTTTGACGGTAACCCACCTCATGATCAGCTTTTGGCACGCGCATATCAACAAATCCTCGACGAAAACCCGGAATAACCCTCTTTTCAAGTAAATAGCGCAAGGCCCGTTGCCCACTGTGGCGGCGGGCCATTTGTGCTTTGGCTAAATGCAAATTGGGGGCGCTGCCGGCTGCCGGCACTTACCAACAAAGCCGGCAACACCCCATATTTTGCCGCCATGCCCAAGAGAAGCCGCCGCCAAAAAGCCGGTATATGCGCCTTTGGGGCAAGTGTGTAAGCGTGGAACCGCAAAACCGGTTTGCGCATTTGCTTACGCAGCTATTTTTTATTTACGCTCTCAAAAAAAGACGGGCAGAGAAAGAGGGTTGTTTTTGGCTCCACTGTTCCACCTGTTCCTCCGATCCTCCGTTCCGCGTCCGGTATCCATGCGCCTTTGCGGGGCGCCGAAGTTTCAACAGGCGTTTCGCTTGTTTTGCTAAAACGGAAGATCGCCGCCGCTCACGGGGATTTCTTCCCCGGTCAAATCCGGCGGCAGCTTCATCACAACGCATTCGGTGGGCACGCCGTTGACGCGCTTGGCCTTGGTCATGGCCCGGCCCCGCGTTTCAATCAGCCCGTGCTCGCGCAGGTAGCTCAGCAGCGCTTGCGCGGAAAAACCCGCGTCCTCTGCGGCCCGGCGGAATACGCTGGATATGACGTAAGCGGTGTTGTCTTGTATCAGGCCGTAAACGTCGCCTTGCTCGCTGCCGGCGCGCATGCGGTTGGCGTTTTGGGTCACCCAGCCGCACATATACCGGTAACCCCGCTCCCCGGCCGAAACCGCCGCTTTGCCGGCTAAAAACTGCGAAACGTCTTGCGCCGATAGGCATTGCCCGTCTTGAAACAGCCAGCGGGTGGCCAGCGTGTCGGCAACCAGCACCACGGCGGCCGCCATGGCCTGTTTTTCGGTGGCGTCGGTCTCGCCCAGCTGCCGGAAGAAATCCTGGTAAAGCGCCGCGGCCTCGTCAACGCTTTGCGGTTCTTCGCACAAATGCCGCACAAATTCCCGCCCGGCAAAGCCGTAGTTCTTTTTCACCACCCCGCTTACCGCGTGGCCGTCTTCAATGATTTTTTCCGCGGCCCGGCATTCGATTTCAATCACCCGGTTGATGGCCCCGGCGCCGCTTTGGCTGCCTGTAATGGGGCTTTCTCCGGTGGTGAGGATACAGTTGGCCCAAGTGGGCGTTTGGTCTACGCCGCCGGTGCGCGTCCCTCTGGTGCGGCCCACGCCTTCCGCCAGGGCGTAAACGTCAAACACCAGCTTACCCCGGGCGTCCCGGGCCAATTGGAGCTCGTCCACGCAAAGGGGCAGGTGGTTGAAAAAGGCCGCCAGTTTTTCACGGCCCACCACGGTGCTGTTGAACGTTTGGATGTACCGCCCCAGCTCCGGGTTGCCCCACACGCTGGCGGCCAGCATCAAAGCCACCGTTTTGCCGGTGCCCGATTCGCCGCCCCACAGGTGCACAAAAAAGGGGAGCGCGCCGCAGGGCTGCACCAGCACCGAGGCGAAGGAGGCCGCCAGCATCACGCGGGCCATTACGCTGCCGCGGCGGATTTCTTTTGCCGTTTCATACCACAGCTCCCGCCGGCCGTGGCTGGTAACCGCCTGAAAGAGGTGCTTAAAATTGGCGTCGCCGTCGAAAATTAAGCCGTCTACATAGGGGGAGAATCCCTCGCCGGGGATGTACCCCAAGCGGGAGACGCTTTTGCGCTGCGGGATGATATCGTAGTTGATGTTCTCCATATCGGATATGTAGCGCACCAGCGCCCGGGCGTTTTCGCTGGTAACGGCTATGCCTTGATCAGATAGCTGCAAAATCTTTTGATTGCTGGCCAGCACGCTTTTTTCTACGATGATTTCCCGCCAACGGCGCTCCTCCCCCTTGTGAAAGGCCAATTTGAGCTTTTCCACCCCTGTGTCGATGTTCACCAGGCGTTCCACCGGCATCAAAGGATGGGGGCAGGCCACCTCGTCAAAACGGCCGTTGCGGCGGCTGACGCCCCAATCGCCGGCCTGCCATTCTCCGGCGTCTAGCTCCAGCTTTTGCCCGGTGAAGCAGGTAACGTTGTCTACATACACCATGCGGTTGCCAAGCTCCTTGGAGTCCATATAGGCCTTCAGCATCCTTTTAAAGCCGGTGGCGTTGATGCCCACAACCTTGGCGTATTCCGCCAACTGATTGGTGGCCACCTCCCGCTCAAAGGGATTGGCGATAGACAAAACATCCTCGTAAGGGGCCGGCGTGTTAAAATCCTCTCGGGTATACTGATATTCCGTAGCCGTCACCTCCAATGCGCCGATTCAAAGTAGTAATTGTCCAAATAGTCCAGCCGCCCCAACGCCGCGGCGTATTGCCCCCACGCGGGGCTTTCCTGCGGCGTTTCTGCGGCGGGCTTTGCCATGCTGCGAATTGTCAACGCCTCCTTGCATTTGGCCCGGTATTCAGCCCGGCGGGCCTCTAATTCACGGTTTTGCGCCCAGCGCTCGTGCCTGCGTTTTTGCAGCTGCAAAGGGTTCGCCCGGCGCCCCAGCGGCAAATTTAAGCGAAAATCCTCCGCCAACCGGCTGACGGCGCCTTTAAAATCCAGACGGAACAGCTGCATCACAAAGCTGATAACGTCGCCGCCGCAGCCGCAGCCAAAGCAGTAATAGGAGTTGCTTTCGGGGTAGATTTTTAGGCTGGGGGTATCCTCCCGGTGCATCGGGCAAAGAAGGAATCCGGCGCGGTTGGGCGCATAGCCGTAGTGCTTCACCACCTCGGCAATAGAAAGCTGATCTTTCACTTGCCGTGCCAAATCTGTTTGCATCGCGTTCGCTCCTTTTAGCGGCAAAGACGTTTCTGACGGCGCCTTTGCCGAATACGTGCGGCAAAACACAAAATTAGAATAAATCATTAAATTTTACTTTGTAAAAGCGCTGTTTTAATTTAAGTATATCATTTTTATTTTAATTTTGCAACATACATTTAAAAATTTAACTCTTTAAGGCGCAATACACCGCTCTTCTCGCTCGGAACAATCGGAGCAGCCGGAACCGCTGGTGCAATCGAGGCAGTGGAGCAACGGAGCAACGGAGCAGTCAGAACAACGGAGCAGTCGGAGCCGCCCGAGCAACCGGATAGCGCGGATAGAAATAGAAAGGCAGCAGCAAAACCTTTCAACCGGGGCCCTAACAAGCTGAAAAGGGCATAAGCCGCCTTTTCAAAGGCCTTTTCAAAGGGGCAACCCTCCGCCGTTTGCGCCTTTTACACCATTTGTGCCTTTTACACCGTTTGCATCGTTTGCCCCACGGCCCGTTGCGCGGTAAAGCTTCTTTTCTCTTTCTCGGCTTTTCAGCGGTTTGCTTTTGAGCAAAGGGGGCGGCGCCCTTTGCGCCGAAAGCCCGCCATGCAAAAATCCCCACCCGGCAAAAGCGCCTGGGTAGGGATTTGTTCTTGAGCCGAATGCCGCCCTGCCGGGGGAGGCTGAAAACCGCCGGTTCCGGCGTCGAGCATCGAGCAAAGGGCAATTTTATTATCGCTTTTCTAGCCGGGCAAAGTTCGACATCAGCTTTTTGGTGCCCGCTTTGGCAAAGGCAATTTCTAAAAGCGTGTCGTTGCCCATGGGGGTGGCGGATAAAATAACCCCGTCGCCAAAAACCTTGTGATACACCTGGTCGCCCACCTGCAGCGCGGGGTGAACGCCGCCGGCGCCGGGCAAAACCTGGCCGAAATGCCGCGCCGCGTTGGCCGACTTCAGGCGGGTTTCATAAGCGGAGGTGGGGGGCCGCACCCCCGGATCCGGCTTTTTCCAATCGCGGGCGCGGGAGCGATCCACCAGCTCCTCGGGGATTTCTGCGGTAAAGCGCGACATTTTATTGCGCGAGGTGCTGCCGAACAGCATGCGGCTATCGGCGTTTAGAATATACAGGCGCTCCTTTGCCCGGGTGATGGCCACATAGGCCAGCCTGCGCTCCTCTTCGATTTCGCCGGGGTTATAGATGGCCTGCAGCCCGGGGAAAATCCCCTCTTCAAAGCCCGGCAAAAACACCACCGGGAACTCCAACCCCTTGGCCGAGTGCATGGTCATCAGCACAACCGACTGGGCGTTTTCGTCGTAGTTGTCGATATCGGTCATCAGCGAAACTTCCTCTAAAAAGCCCGAAAGGCTGGCCTCTTCGCCGTTTTCTTCCTCATACTTGATGATATTGGAGGCAAGCTCGTTGATATTTTCCACCCGGCTTTCGCTTTCTTCCTTTTCCGACCGGATGGCGGCGATATACTGGGTTTTTTCCAGCACCAGCTCATACAGCTGCCGCAAAGAAACCTCTTCGTCTTGCGAGGCGGCAATCAGCTCGTCTATCAAGCGGGCAAACTGCTGCAACTTTGGGGCGGCGCGGCGCAGCGATTCAAACTCGTCCGCCCGGCGGATAATCTCCAGCAGCTCCTCCCCCAGGGCCGACGCGATTTCAGAGGCCTGGGCAATGGTGCGCTCCCCGATGGAACGCTTGGGCATATTGATGATGCGCCGCAGCCGCATTTCATCGGCAGGGTTGTTGATAACGCTCAAATAGGCTATCATATCCCGAATTTCTTTGCGCTCATAAAAGCGAAAGCCGCCGATGATGCGGTAGGGGATGCCCGATTTCACAAACACCTTTTCAATCATATTGGATTGGGAGTTCATGCGGTAAAGCACGGCATAGTCGGTATACCGCCGCCCTTTCGACACGCCCTCTTGAATCATATCGGCGATGTACTTCGCCTCGTCGTGCTCGTTAAAAGAGGTGTGCACAAAGATCTTTTCCCCTTCGCCGTTGTCGGTCCACAGGGTTTTGCCTTTGCGCATCTCGTTGTTGGCGATTACCGCGTTGGCGGCGTTTAAGATATTCTGGGTAGAGCGGTAGTTTTGCTCCAAACGGATCACCACCGCGTCGGGGTAGCTTTTTTCAAAGCTCATAATATTCTCGATTGTGGCGCCGCGGAACTTATAGATGCTTTGGTCGTCGTCGCCCACCACGCACAGGTTGCGCCGCTTGCCCGCCAACAGCTGAATAAAGCGGTATTGCACGCGGTTGGTGTCTTGATATTCATCCACCAAAATATAGCGAAAGCGGTTTTGATAATACTCCAGCACCTCGGGGTACTGCTCCAGCAGCAGCACCGCGTTGGTGAGCAGATCGTCAAAATCCATGGCGTCCGCCTCCCGCAGCCGGCGCTGATACAGCGTATACGCCTGCGCCACTTTTGCCAGGCGAAAATCGTTGCCCGCCTGGCGCGCGTATTCCCCGGCGTCTATCATGGCGTCTTTTGCGTGAGAAATTTCTGCCTGAATGGTTTTATACGAAATGTTCTTGTCGTCTATATTCAGCGCCTTCTGGCAATCCTTAATCAACCGGCGGGTGTCGTCGGCGTCGTATACCGTAAAATGCTTGGTATAGCCCAGGCGTTCCCCATCCCTGCGCAACATGCGCGCGCAGGTGGAGTGAAAGGTAGAAGCCCAAATCTCCTCCCCTTGGGGCCCCAGCATAGAGGCCAGGCGATCTTTCAGCTCCCCCGCCGCCTTGTTGGTAAAGGTAATGGCCAAAACCTGCCAGGGCTGCGCCGGGTTTACCGCCAGCTTGCGGGCCAATTCCCCGGGCAGCAGCCCGCCGCCGGATAACGCCGCTTCCATTTGCTCTATTTCTTCTTGCGAAGGCGCCTCGCCCACCGCATCGCTCTCATATGCGTCGCCGTAGCGAATGATATTGGCTATCCGGTTCACCAGCACCGTGGTTTTGCCGCTGCCCGCGCCGGCCAAAATCAGCAGCGGGCCGTTCACATGAAACACAGCCTCCCTTTGCTTTTCATTCATGCGGGAAAATTCTTGTTCCATGAGCTTTTTTCTAAGTGCAATCAGCTTTTGATTTGTCATAATTAGCTCCCATCCCACTCATGCGCGAATTTGCCGCCTGCCCCCTTTGTTTAAAACCCGGCGTTTCTGTTGCAATTTCTCCCAACAGAAAAAATCAACGCGCAGCCGGTTGAAACGGTTAAACGGCGGCAGACGGCTTCCTCTTCCTAAAACCGCAATAGGCTATCCAATTTATTATAGCGGATTTCGGCGGCAATGGCAAATCAAAATGCAAAGCTTTGCCCCGCAGGCGGCGATTGGCCCGGCGGCTGGCCAAATAGCTGGCCCGGCGCCTGCAAAAAGGCCGGTTTTGGGGCTAGGCGCGCGCTTTCAGCGCGGCGACGGCCGCATAATGCAGCACGGTAAAAGCGGGCGGCGCAAACCTTGGTGATTGGCACATTTTAGCACAAAACCGCACGCCGGGCAAGAAACAGCCCCCGCATCCCCCTGGCGGCGGCCAAAGGGGAGCGCTTTTCTCACAAGCCGCCTCAAAGCTCCGTTACGGGCCGTTGCCGCTTGTTGCCCGTGGCGAAACGTGCTATAGTGTAGGCAGCATCTTTCGCCGAAAACAACAAGAATAGGGGGCTTTTTATGTTCCAGGGCAAAACAAAAGCGGTTACCTTTAGCTATGACGACGGCGTAACGCAAGACAGGCGGCTGGTAGATATGTTCAACCGCTACGGCTTAAAGGCCACCTTTAACCTTAATTCCGGCTTGCTGGGCGCGCCGGGCACGGTGCGGATAGAGGGCCGGCCCATTGCGCACAACAAGGTGCCGGCCGCACAGGTGCGCGCCCTTTACGCCGGGCACGAAATTGCGGCCCACACCTTAACGCACCCCATGCTGACCGATTTGCCCGACGAAGAGATCTGCCGGCAGGTGGAGCAAGATAGGCTGGCGCTGTCGGAGCTGGCGGGCTACGAGGTAACCGGCATGGCCTACCCCGGCGGGGATCCCAATTACAACGATCACGTAGCCGGCGTTATCCGCGCGCAAACCGGGGTGAAATACGCCCGCACCATCCGCTGCTGCTATCATTTTTCTCCCCAAGCGGATCTATACCGGTTTCAACCCAGCGTATACCATATGGAGTGGGAAAAGCTTTTCTCTCTGGGCGAGCAGTTTTTAAAGCTGGACGCCGAAACGCCCCAGGTGCTGTATGTTTGGGGCCACAGCTACGAGTTTGATTACGAAAACACCTGGGATAAATTTGAAGAATTTTGCCGCCTCATCAGCGGCCGGCCCGATATTTTTTACGGCACCAACCGCCAGGTGTTCGGGCTATAATCCCCGCGAAACGGCAAAACGGCACAACACCGGAGCAGTGGAGCAGCGAAACAACACAACAGTAGAACGGCACAACAGCAGAGCAGCAGCCGGGCGGCAGAGCACGGAGCATTGGAACATCAGAGCATCGGAGCATCGGGGCGCGCCCGGCTGCTCCGATGCTCCGATGCCCTGCTGCTCCGATGCTTTGTTCCTCCGGCGTTTGGGGCCAACCGGCTTGACTGCCCGGCGCAGGTGTGTTATTATTAGGTTAGTTTATGCTAACATAAAACAGGTTGCCCTCCGTCGTTGCTCTCGGGAGCCCCGGCAAAGCCCATGCGCGGCAAACCTTTCGCCTTGGCGCGCAACCAAACCGCCGCCGGAAGCGGCCAACCGGGCGCCGCCCCGCCGCCCGACTATGGCAACCAATCACTTTTAAGAGGAGGAAGCGGATATGATGAAATACACGGTTACGGTAGACGGTATGCAGTGCGGCATGTGCGAGGCGCATGTGAACGAGGCGGTGCGCAAAGCTTTTTCGGTGAAAAAGGTGCAGTCTTCCCACAGCAAAAAGCAAACGGTGGTCATCACCGATTCGCCCATTGACCAACAAGAGCTGCAAGCCGTGATTAACAACACCGGCTACACGGCGTTGGCGGTATCCGGCGAGCCCTACGAAAAAAAGGGGCTGTTCTCCGCCTTTCGCAAATAAGGCAAGCGCCCGGCAACCCACAGCCCGGCTTTCTTTTTATCAAAACGGCGCCATGCGCCCAAAGGCGGGCGAGGCTGGGGTAAAAAGCGGCTGCACCCTTTCGCTTTGGGGGCCTTATGCGCCCTGCCGGGCCTCCGGCTCCACATAAGCGCCGTCAGGGGCCGGGGCGGTTATTTCGGTTACCGTTGCCTCCGGCTGTGAAAAAGACTGAAAAGCGGCAAAATGAAGCGCCGCCATCAAAACGGTTAGCACGGCCAGGGCGATGAGGATGCCCGCCGCCACCCTCCAGATTCTTCGGTTTCGTTGGTTGCGCTGGGCCAGCAACAGGTTCAGCTGTTCCAGCTGCCCGGCGATGGGATCCGCCTCGGCGGAAGGCTCCACCTCGCGCCCCAGCAACCGGCTCACCGGCACCTCAAAAATTTCAGCCAGGCGGATGAGCAAATCCGCGTCCGGCACAGAGAGCTGATTTTCCCATTTCGATATGGTTTGGCGGGTAACGTGCAGCCGCTCGGCCAGCGCCTCTTGCGACAGCCCCTTTGCCTTGCGCAGTTTTTTTAGGTTTTCATGAAACATGGTTTTCCTCCTTTACGGCGATCGCCCGCTTGCCCAATGCCCATTTGCGCGGCGCCGGGCGAAGCGGCGTTATCATCATACCGTAAGAACGCCGTTGCGGCAAGCAACGCAAACGAACAAGCCCCCCAACGGCGCAGGGTTGCCCGCCATCGCGTTTGCATGCGCGCCTTTCTACGCTTTACGCCTTTGCGCCCGGCGCACCCATGGGCTAAAAACAAAGGGGGGATTCCGGCATATCCCTCAAGAGAAAAAGCCCGGCCGGCCCTTTTGCAACCGCTGTTTTTCACTTTGCGAATTGCCCAACGCCCCGCGTCTTGGCTTACCGCGCCGCCTTTTGGCCACCGCCGCGCCGGGGCGCCGGGGCGCGGTTGCTGCAAGCGCGGCCGCGGGCACCCGGTTCAACCGGCCCCTGCCCTTGCGCAAAACAGAACTCCCCTCAGAGCCTGCAACCAAGCCCCGAGGGGAGTTTTTATGGTTTTTTATGATTTCTTACGCTTCAAACCCGTTGGGATTGTTCTTTTGCCAACGCCAGCTGTCTTCGCACATTTCGTCTAAATTGCGAACAGCCTTCCACCCCAGCTCTTGGTAGGCCTTGGTGGCGTCCGCATAGCACACGGCGATATCCCCCGGCCGCCGCGCCGTAATCCGGTAGGGAATCTTTTTGCCGCAGGCCTTTTCAAAGGCATGAATAATATCCAGCACGCTGTAGCCCACGCCTGTGCCCAGGTTATAGGCCACAACGCCGGGATTCTCGCCCAGCTTTTTCAGCGCCTTTACATGGCCCAAGGCCAAATCCACCACATGGATATAATCCCGCACGCCGGTTCCGTCGGGCGTGTCGTAATCATTGCCGAACACGTTAACGCATTCCAGCTTGCCCACCGCCACCTGCGCCACATAGGGCAACAGGTTGTTGGGGATGCCCCGCGGGTTTTCGCCGATGCGGCCGCTCTTGTGGGCGCCGATGGGGTTGAAATAGCGCAACAAAATCACATTCCAGGCCGGATCCGACGTGTGCAGATCGGTTAAAATCTCTTCCAGCATCAGCTTGGTGCGCCCATAGGGGTTGGTTACGTGCAGCGCAAAGTCTTCGCGGATGGGCACCGTTTTGGGGCTGCCGTATACCGTTGCCGAAGAGCTGAACACAATATTTTTCACCCCGTGCCGGCGCATACAATCGCACAAAATCAAGGTGCCGGTGACGTTGTTGTGATAATACTCCAAAGGCTTGCTCACCGATTCGCCCACCGCCTTTAACCCGGCAAAGTGGATCACCGCCTCGATGTTCTCGTTATCAAAAACATGGTTTACAGCCTGCTCGTCTAACAAATCCGCTTGATAAAAGGTTACATCTTTGCCGGTGATTTCGCGCACCCGCTGCAAAGACTCCTCGCAGGAATTGCACAGGTTATCCAACACAACCACATCGTACCCCGCCGTTAACAGCTCCACGCAAGTATGGCTGCCGATATAGCCCGCGCCGCCTGTTACTAATATAGACATTGGCTACGCCCCCTTCTACTTTTAAGTATAATCGAGCCGCTTTGGGTTTTCAATTCCTTTTATATGTAGCATTTTCTCAAATATATAGGATATCCCCTCAAAGGGCAAAAATCTTTTGCCCGCACAAAGGCCCGCAGGAATGCTGCGGGCCCAAGGAGGCTTTTTAGCCGTTTGCGCGTTGCTTTTAGCTCAGCGCTTTCATCATCGATTCTTCGGCGAACTGCTTGCTGTAAAGCGAATAATAATACCCCTTTTTCTCCAGCAGCTCCCGATGCTTGCCCTGCTCTACAATGCGCCCGTCTTTTACCACCAAAATCAAATCCGCCTGGCGGATGGTGGAAAGGCGGTGGGCAATCAAGAACGAGGTGCGGTTTTGCAGCAAATGCGAAATGGCGTTTTGAATCAGCTGCTCTGTGCGGGTGTCGATAGAAGAGGTGGCCTCGTCCAGCACAAAAATTCTGGGATCCGCCAACACGGCCCGGGCAAAAGAGATCAGCTGCTTTTCGCCGGTAGAAAGGCGGTCGCCCCCCTCGCCCACGTTGCTGTTATAGCCGTCCTCCAGCTTATCCACCACCGTGTCGGCCGATACGCTTTTGGCCGCCCGCTCAATCTGCTCGTCGGTGGCGTCCAGCTTGCCGTAACGGATATTCTCGCGCACCGTGCCCGAAAACAGGTGGGGGTTTTGCAGCACGTAGCCGATGTTGCTGTGCAGCCACAGCTGAGAGCGCTCGCGGTAATCCCGGCCGTCTATTAAAATCTTGCCCGAGGTGGGCTCAAAGAAGCGGCAGGCCAGGTTCACCAGCGTGCTTTTGCCCGCGCCTGTTTCGCCCACAATGGCCACCGTGGTGCCTGCGGGAATTTTTAAGCTAAAATGCTCCAACACATATTCTTCGCCGTCGGGGTAGCGAAAGGATACGTCTTGAAACTCAATATCCCCGCGGATGGGCTCCCAGTTTTCTTTTTTGGGGTGAAAGGCGTCGCCGTATTTTTCCACAACAGCGGGCGAATCCTGAATATCGGGCTTTTGCTCCAGCAGGCCGGTTACCCGCTCAATATTGGCCTGGGCCGAAATGAGATCGGCAAACAGCCGCGCCAGCTGCTGAATGGGCTCAAAAATGCCCACCGCGTAAGAGGTAAAGGCCGACAGGGTGCCCAGCATCATCAAATCCTCCAGCACCATGTGCCCGCCGCGCCACATCACCAGCGCCGTGGCCACCGAGCTTAAAAACAGCACCAAGGGGATATAGGTGGCGCTCAGCCGGGCCACCTTGATAGAAGAGCGGTACATATCGCCGGTTAGGTTGCGAAAATCTTTGTGGTTGGCCTCTTCAATCACCAATGTTTTCGAGGTTTTGGCCCCCACAATGCCCTCGTTGTAGGCCCCCGTAATTTGCGAGTTAATTTTGCGCACGCGGCGGTTCCAGTGCAAAATGCGCTTTTGAAAGAACACCGTTAAAATGGCGATGGCGGGCACCACCAGGATAATCAGCAGCGCCAGTTGCACGTTTAAGGCAAACATGGCGATAAACACGCCGATAACGTAGCACAGCGCCCACAGCACATCCACCAGGCCCCAGGCCGTGGTGCCGGCAATGCGGTTGGTATCGCTCATCACCCTGGCCAGCAGGTAGCCCACCGGCGTTACGTTGTAGTAAGAAAACGACAGGGTTTGCAGGTGCACAAAGCAAGCGCGCTTTAAATCCCGCCCCAGGCTCATCTCTACATACATGGCCTTGCTGGCAAAAATAACAACCCCCAGCGCCTGCACCAAAATAACCGCCCCATAGGTTAGGCCGAACGCCCACAGATGATCGGTGGTTTCGGCTTCGATAAAATTATCGATAGCGTAGCGCTGAAACAGCGGCATCACAATATCGATGAGCGCCGAAAACATGTTTAGGGCCACAATCAAAAAAAGCGGCGCCCGATAGGGCTTTAAAAACGGGAACAGCCCTTTCCAAATTTTAAAACTAAAGGGCTTGTTATATTCTTGCTCCTCCATGGCAGCCATTCTCATCCCTCCCCTTCAACCAGCAGGCGGTCGTCGCTGCTCATTTGAATATCGTAAATACTTTTATAAATACCGTTGCGGTGTATCAGCTCCTCGTGGGTGCCCATTTCGGCTATTTCGCCGTTTTCCATCACCAAAATCATATCGGCCTGCATCAAGGTGGTGATGCGGTGCGAAATCAGAATAACCGTGGAGCTGCCCAAATTCTCTTTGAGCGCCTGGCGGATCTTAAAATCCGTTTCCGAGTCCACCGCCGACAAAGAGTCGTCAAACACCATAATGGGGGCCTTTTGCATCAGCATGCGGGCGATGGCCACCCGCTGCTTTTGCCCGCCGGAAAGGGTCACGCCCCGCTCCCCCACCACGGTGTCGTAGCCGCTGGTAAAATCCAGCACCGCGTCGTCTACGCAGGCAATCTGCGCCGCGCGGCGCACCTCGTCTAAAGAGGCCTGCGGGCGAAAGGCGCTGATGTTCTCTTGAATGGTGCGCGAGAACAAGAAGGGCTCTTGCAGCACCATGCCGATGTTGCTGCGCAGCCAATCCCGCCGGATGTTGGCGATATCCACCCCGCCTATCTCAATGGATCCGCACTCCGGCGGCAAATCATACAGCCGGTTGAGCAAATGCATCAAGGTGGATTTGCCCGAGCCGGTGCCCCCCAGAATGGCAAAGGTGGAGCCTGCCGGGATGGTGAAATCAATGTTTTTCAACACCGGCTTTTGCCCCTCGTAGGTAAAGTTGATGTTTTTAAAGCGGATATCGCCGTTCATGGGCGGCGTTTGCGCGCCGGGCTGCTCTTCTTCCTCCCGGGCGTTTAATATGTAATTGATTCTGTCGATGGATACGCCGGTTTTGCTCATCTCTGACAAGATGCGCCCCAGGCCGCGAACCGGCCACACCAAAGACTGGTTGTAAGACACGATGGCCAAAAATTCGCCCAGCGAAATAGTACCGTTCACCGCCTCTATGGTGCCAAAAAGGATAACGGTGAGAATTTGCATACCGGTTATAAAATCGCCGATGCCCCAGTAGGAACCCAGCACATACCCCAGCTTAATCCACAGCCGGGCAAAGATGTTGTTTTTTTCATCAAAGCGGTCAATCTCATACTGCTCCCGGCCAAAGGCGCGCACCACCCGCACGCCGGTTAAATTTTCTTGCACGGTAGAGGATAACACGCCCTCCGCCTCGTCGGCCGCCCGAAAGCGCTTGGCTATTTTGGAATAATAAATGCCGGAATAGGCCGCCACCACCGGGATGAAGGCCAGAGCGATAAAAGAGATTTTTACGCTCATCGAAAACATCATCGTCATGGCCAGCGCAATTAAAAAGACCGTGCGGAATACCTCCAGCAGCTGGCCAGAGACAAAGTTGCGCAGCATATCCACATCCGACGTGCAGCGCTGGATGATCTCGCCGGTTTGGTGCTGCACATGCCAACGGAAGGGCAGCTTTTGAATGTGCCCATATAATTCGTCGCGCAGCTTTTTCACAAACCCCTCGGAGCCTTTTGCCACGTCAATGCGGCAAAGGTAATTGCTCACGCCCGAAAGCACCGCGATTACCAGCACGGCAACGGCGGCCAGCAGCAAGTTCACTTCTTTGGAATCGCCCAGCAGCCGAACCACCCATTCCGGCAGGTTAAACGGGGCGTCGCCCAGCACAGAATCCACCGTTATGCGAATCACCTGCGGGGTCATAGCATTTAAGGCCGTATTGATAATAGACCAAATCATGCTAAAAATAAAAAACCGGGTAGAGCCTTTGATAAAACGTGCAATCATACCGGCGCGGCCCAACGCGCTGGGAGGCGCCGCCGATTGCGAGGATTGATTTGTAGGATGAGCCATACCGACCACTGTTCCCCCTTTACCTGATAAAATGATGGAATATACAGCGGGGCAGCAGCCGCTCTGCCGGCGCTTCTATTCATGCAACGCATTGGGCTCATTGCCAGCGTATTCTAACACACCCGCCAGAGAAAAAGCAACGGCGCGCCGCCAAAAAAGCAACCATTTGTGCTATAACCGGCGAAAAAAAGCCAGAAAGCTAATACCAGTATTTAAAACAAAAATAATAACGGAAGAAAAATATTTTTATACGCAGTTTTGCCAAGGTGAGATTTGTGTTATAATGTGTGTGTGTTAAACCAAGTTTAACACACAGCACCGGCTACAACTGCGGGTTCAACCAAGTTTAACACACAGCACCGGCTGCAACTGCGGGTTCATCCAAGTTCAACACACAACAGAAGCTTGCAGCCCTTCAATTGAAAAGCGCCGGCCTGCGGGGCACGTGGGCCTGTATTTTTCTTAGGCAAGAAAGGGCTATTTTCTTCAAAACAAAAAACAACGCGCGTTTTTGATTCGCACCCTTTTGGTAGAGGTGCGGTCTGTTTTTATTTTATAGTTTTAAACCTATCTTTCTCCCCTTTTCAGGCTTTCTATAGGCGGCGGCCCGCTCCGTTTCAATCCTCCTTCAATCCTCCAACGACTGTTTCACAGTTAAACTGTTAAAGCTGTTAAAACTGTTAAAACGGTTAAAACGGTTAGAAGAAAAGAGAATGTTGAAACGGTAAGCGGTTAGGCGGTTAGGCTATCAATCAGCTCGTCCGCTCGTCCGCTCATCAACTCACCGGCTGATAAACCATTAAAAAGCGGCGGCTCTTGGGCCGTTTTGCGCATACAACTTACAAAAACCAAATCAAGCAGAAAGGGTGATTGCTATGCTGGAACAGGTGGATCTGACCCAACGCACGGAAAAAGACCAATACAAAAAAGAAGCAGCAGGGCTGAAAGAACGGCTCTCTTCTTTGCAACAAGAGATTAAAGGGGCCAAGCTGCCGGTTATTATTTTGTTTGAGGGCTGGGGCGCCGCCGGTAAGGGCAGCCTTATCTCCAAGGTTATCATCAATTTGGATCCCCGCGGCTTTCAGGTGTATTCCATCGTGCCGGCAGACAGCGCCGAAAGCCGCAAGCCTCTTTTGTGGCGCTATTGGACAAAGATCCCCCAGCAGGGGCAAATTTCGGTGTTTGACCGCAGCTGGTATCAAGATATCTCGGTGGCCAAGCTGGAAGAAAACCTGTCGGATGAGGATATCGCCGCCCGCACCGCCTCCATCACCACCTTTGAGCGGCAATTAACCGACGACGGCTATCTGATTCTCAAATTCTTCCTCCACATCAGCCAAGAGGAGCAAAAAAGCCGGTTTAACAAGCTGCTTAGCAGCAAAAACACCGCCTGGCGGGTAACCGATTTGGATCGCAAGCGCAACCGGCAGTACGACCGGTATTACCGCCTGTTTGATCAGATGTTGGAAAGCACCAACACCCCAAACGCCCCCTGGCACGTTGTGCCCTGCGAGGATAAATACACCGCGCAGCTGTTTATCTTCCGCACGTTGGTAACCTCTATAGAAGAGGCCCTGCGGCAAAAGCAAGCCCCGGCGGCCCCCGCTGCGGGCGGCATTGTTGTGCCCGATTCCTTTGCCATGAAGCCCATGCCCAAGTTGCAAGACGTGCGCTTGGATAAAGCGTTAACCGACGAAGAATACCACGAAAAGCTGAAAAAGGCCCAAAAGAAGCTGAAAAAGCTGCACAACGAGCTGTATCAGGCCCGCATGCCGGTGATTGTGGCCTATGAGGGGTGGGACGCCGCCGGCAAAGGCGGCAACATCCGGCGGGTGGCCGCGGCGCTGGATCCCCGCGGTTACGAGGTGATCCCCATCGCCGCGCCCGACAAGGCCGAGCTGGCCCACCACTATTTGTGGCGCTTTTGGAACCACATGCCCAAAACCGGCCACGTTGCCATTTTTGACAGAACCTGGTACGGCCGCGTCATGGTGGAGCGGATTGAGGGCTTTTGTTCCACCAGCGCTTGGCAAAGGGCTTATCAAGAGATCAACGAGTTTGAATGGGAGCTGCACCAGTGGGGCGCGGTGATTTTAAAATTCTGGCTGCACATCGATCCCGACGAGCAGCTGCGCCGCTTTAAAGACCGGCAAGAAACCCCCTCTAAGCAATGGAAAATTACCGAAGAAGACTGGCGCAACCGCGAAAAATGGGGCCAATACGAAACCGCGGTAAACGATATGCTGCAATACACCTCTACCGGTTTTGCCCCGTGGCATATTATTGAATCGCAAGATAAGAAGTATGGGCGCATCAAAGCGCTGCATACCATGATTGCCGCCATAGAAGAGGGGCTGGCCAACCGTTGACGCAACCGGCGTTGTCAAGCTCTTTTAGCAAGGTTACTGCTATCAAATTGTAAAAAAGATGTAAGAAAATCCAACCAACCTCTCTCTTTCGCATGCTGATATGGTAAAATGGCGTAAGCCTGTGCTTTTGGGCAACACTCTAATCAACCATGTTGACCATATCAACCATAAAAAAGGCCGGCCCGCCCCACGGCGGCGCTGCTGGTGATGTTGACAATGTTGGCAATGCTGGCATTTCAACCTGCCGGTAAATAGACGGATAACGGTAGAGAGGGAACGCATTGATTACCATATTGATTGTTGAAGACGATGAAAATATAGCCCGCATGATATCCACTGTGCTTTCCATCGGCGGGTATCGCAGCGAAATCTGCGCAGACGGCGCGCTGGCGGTAGAAAAAATAAAACAAAAGGTCCACGGCTACGATCTGGTTTTGCTGGATATTATGCTGCCCGGGTTAGACGGCTTTTCGGTTATCCAGCGCATCCAATCCCGAGAAGTGCCCGTTATTTTTCTAACGGCAATGCAGAACGTTTCCGATAAAGTAAAAGGGCTGCGCTTGGGGGCGGAGGATTATATTGTAAAGCCCTTTGAAGCGGTGGAACTGCTGGCCCGGGTGGATGTTGTGCTGCGCCGTTCCCACCGCAGCCAAGAGGTCGTCGCCTATGGGAACATTACCGTGTATGTGCAAGAGCACACCGCCCTAATGGACGGCAACCCGGTTTCTTTAACGCCCAAGGAGTTTGATCTGCTGGTATTTTTCTTGCAAAACCAAGATATCGCCCTTACCCGCGAGCGCCTGCTGGCGGCCGTTTGGGGCTACGATTATGCCGGTGAAACCCGCACGGTAGATATCCACGTGCAGCAGCTGCGCAGAAAAATGCATCTGCAAAACCGGCTGGTAACCATCACCAAGCTGGGGTACCGGCTAAACCGTTATTCCCATAACGAGCCGGAAGGCGGCGCGCCGGTATGAGGCTGTGGCAAAAGATTTTTCTCTCTACCCTGGTGTTGGTTATCTGCGCGGTGGAGCTAACCGCGCTGATGCTGCTGCGCAACACCCGCCAACTGCTGATGGAGCGGGAGCAGCAGCACATTCTAACCGAATACGAGTATCTTGCGGCCTCGGTGCAAGATAACGTTTTATACACCCAATTAAAAAACAACAATATGTTTTTAGAGGACGACGCCTTTTACAACGCGGTGGAAGCGGTGCTTCAGCAGCAAGCCGAGCAGGGCAACACCGCTGTTTCCTTTTTTTGTAAAGGGGAGCGGATTTTCTCCTTCGGCCCGGTGCAAACATCGTTGGAAGAACGGCTGCTCGCCAGCGTGGAGGATCTGGAGGAAGGCGGCACGGCCTATCAAATTTTTCACGATACCGGCGGCGTGTATTTGCTTATGTCCTCTTCTTTTCTGTTAAACGGAAGGATCTGCCGCCTTGTTACCACCTCTGATATCAGCGAGCTTATGCTGATGCTGGAGCAGCAAATGCAGCAGGTGCAGCAAATCAGCATTTTGTGCGCGGTGGCCATCTCTTGCGTGCTGCTGGTGATGGTGGTGGTTTTGCTGCGCCCGTTGCACCGCATTAACCAAAGCACCAAGCAAATTGCCCAGGGGCAATACGGCGCCCGGGTGCAGGTGCGCGGCGGCAGCGAGATGGCCGAGCTTGCCGCCAATATGAACAGCATGGCCAACGCCATTGAAGAAAACGTCAATTCGCTGCGCCAAGTTGCCGAAGATCGCAAGCTGTTCATCGATAACCTTGCCCACGAAATGAAAACCCCTTTAACCTCTATTTTAGGCTACGCCGATATTTTGCGGGTGAAACGCAGCGTTACCGACGAAGAGCGGCGGGAATATGCCGGCGTTGTTGTGGAAGAAACCAAGCGGCTGCGGGCCCTATCCGGCAAATTGATGGAAATTATTACCGTGGGCAGCACCCAGCTGGAAATGCGGGAGTATGCCCTGGAGCAGCTGTTTGATGAAATCGATACCGCCTTGCAGCCCTTGCTGCAAAGCAAGGGGGTCGGCTTAAAAACCCAGCCGGCGGCGGCGGTTTTGCGCATCGATCCAGAGCTGTTCAAATCCCTGCTGTATAACCTTATTGAGAACGCGGCAAAGGCCTCTCGCCACGGCCAAGAGATTTTGCTGGCCGCCGGTAAAGAAGACGGCAAACTCTTTATTGATGTAATCGATCACGGCATCGGCATTGCGGCGGAGGATATCAAACGGGTTACCCAGCCCTTTTATATGGTGGATAAATCCCGCAGCCGAAAGGCCGGGGGCGCCGGTTTGGGGCTGCCCTTGTGCGTAGAAATCGCCGCCATGCACAACGCGCGCCTGCTGTTGCAAAGCGAACCCGGCAAAGGCACCAAAGCGCGTATTTTGTTTAGCGGGGGTGGCAAAAATGGCTAAGCGGGTTATTTGGACGTGCGTTACCATGGTTTTGGCCGCCTCTATTTTGCTAAGCGGCGTTACTGTTTTTAACCGGCTGGAAGAAAAAATTCTTTCTACCGGCGACGAATTGCATCTGCTGCAAAACACCGACGTTGTGGTGGAGCGCTCCTTTTTCCCCGGGGAAGATCTGTTGTTCTCCCGCCCGCCGTGGACGGAATACGAACCTTCCCGCTGCCATCCGCTGGGGGGCTTAACCGAACGTTTGGCGGATCCCGACGCCTTCACCCTCAACGTATCCCAGCCGGAAGACAGCGCCATTTTGTCCATCATCGTTTACCTGGGCGGCTCCAATGAAGATATCGCCACCCTTTTGCAAGAATGCGAGGTTTCTGAAAGCGGCAACTATTATTGGCAGGGCGTTGTGCTGCATCACGGCATCACCGTAGACGCGGCGGCTAATCCCGACGGCGACCTCATTTATCTGCATATCCGCCCTTTGTCAAACCAAGTGGTTACCGCCACCCAGGCCAGTTTAGAGATTGCCCGTGTAGAAAAAATGGTTTCGCAGTTCTCCGCGCCGGTTACCGATTATCTTGCGCGGCTGAACAATACCCTAACTTACCGCGGGCGGGCCGGTTATTTCGGCTTTTTATACGATGTGCTTTACGAATTGCCCCTTTACGCGCTGGATAGCTTGCCCGGCGAGGCCGAATCAGACGACTTTGCCTACGGCAACGGCAATTGGGCTACCTATCAGCTGCTGGCCACCGAGGCGGAAATTATTGTGGTTTATACATTGCCGGGCGATATCAAGCTGCTTTTGTTTTACAACATCTCGCAGCAAACCTTTTGCGGCTTTAGCGTGGAATAAAGGGCGGGCTTTCACCGTTTATTGCAAAACATTTGCCCTTATGGTATAAAAAATACAAGGTTGCCAGGTTGCCGGCGCGACAAACGCCTTGCTTCCGGGGCTTTTGTGGGCAAAACTTGGGTTGCGCAATGGGCCAACACCGAATAAATTTACAATTCTTTTACATTTTCTTGTAGTTTTTCTGCATAATTTGGGTGGATACTAGAGGAAAAGAGGTGATCTTTCATGACGCATATCGTGAAGCACGTTTCCCGATACCGGCGCAGGCTTTTTAAACGGCGGTTGCTATTAGTAACTTGTTTTCTGGTTTGCGCCGCTGTTGTGTGGGGCTGCATCGCTTTTTTCAGCGGTTCCCCTCAGCCCGCAGGCAGCATTCCCGACGAAACCGAGCTTACCAACGCGCAAATTACCGATGCAGAGCAAGTGTTTACCAAAAAGAGCCTGCTGTCTTACCAGCCGGGCAGCGGCACGGCTGGGGCCGAGCGATATTCTGTAGAAGACGGCATTATCTCTGTGCCGGTTTTAAGCCAATCGCAGGGCTACCCCACCGGCTGTGAATCGGTTGGCGCCGTTATGCTGCTGCAATATTACGGCCTTGATATCTCTGTAGCGGAGTTTATCGACTCTTATTTAAATTGCAGCGAATTTTATCACGACGACGAAGGCCGGCTGTGCAACACAACCCCCGATAAAGCCTTTATCGGCGATCCGCTGTCTTACGATGGCTACGGCTGTTACGCGCCGGTTATCGCCGATGCGATCAACAGTATGGGCGCCGGCATATACGCCGAGGTCATATACGATATGCCTTTGGATTACCTGGTGGAAGAATACGTTGCGCAGGGGATCCCGCTGCTGATTTGGGCCAGCATCAATATGGACCCCACCTATCAGTCGGTTTCTTGGTATGTGCCGGAAGAAGACACCTGGTTTGATTGGATCTCAAACGAACACTGCCTGGTGTTGGTGGGCAGCGACGACGAGTATTATTATTTTAACGATCCCAATTTTGGCGACGGCGTAACCGCTTATGCCAAAGAAGAAGTGCAGCTGCGCTACGAAGAGCTGGGCATGCAAGCCGTGGCGTGCGTTGCTGAATAAGCCAAGCTTCTTTTTCCTTTCTTCATCGCAGTTAGCCCCCCCCGGCAAAGCGGGGGCGGCTCTTGCGCGAATGCGTTCAGCAGCAAAATATCCCCTTGCAACGTGGTTTGCAGGGGGATATTGTTTGCATTTTTTGTTTTTTGCCGGCAAGCTCGTCTTGCCAGTAAGCTCGTCTTGCCAGTAAGCTTGTCTTGCCAGTAAGCTCGTCTTGCCGGTAAGCTCGTCTTGCCGGTAAGCTCGTCTTGCCAGTAAGCTTGCCTTACCAGTAAGCCCGGCTCTTTGCGCCCGGCAATTTGTTTTGTTATGCTTGTTGTAAGCAAATGGGTTAAAAGGTGAAAAGGCGAAAAGGCGAAAAGCGCCCCGGAGCCTTGAACGCCCGCTTTTGCTGCGCGCCGCGATGTTTATTTCTCACAAGAACCGGCGGCAGAAGGGTTATTCTCTTACTTTTGCGCGCTTTGCGGCTCCTGTTTATCCTGCTTATCCCAAAAACGGCGTTTAAAATTGAGCAGCAGCACCAGCGACAAAATCGCCGCCAACACAGCGGTTCCGCCAAAATTCATCCACAGGCCGGTTAAGCCCAGCGGCCAGAAGGCGCCGATTAAAATAAGCGGGAAGATAAGCGCCGTGGATACCGAAATCAAAGACGCATACAGCGGCTTTTCTACCGCCGACATAAAGCTTTGGCATGCAAAAGAAAACCATCTGGTGATATAGGTAAAGCTAAAAATCTGCATGGCAGAAACAGCCATTTGCATCATGCCGGGATCGTTCCCCTGCATAAACAGCCGGGTGATTTGCGCCGGGAAGAGAAAGATAACCACCGCCGACGCCAAAGACAAAATAGCGCTTGCACTAAAGCAGCGTTTTTCAATCGCCTTTACCCGGTTGTATTGGCGGGCGCCCCAGTTGTAGCCCACCGCCGGCTGCAAAGAATCGCACATACCATACAGCAGCGGCTGAATAAAGCCGTCGGCAAACATCAGCACGCCGTATACCGACACGGCCGTTTCGCCGCCCATGCGCAGCAGCAACACGTTCATTAATATCGAGGTAATTCTGCCCGCTATGTTATTTAAAAAGCTGGGGCTGCCGCAAGATACAATCTGCCGTATAATTTGCTTATTGATGCGCGGCCTGCAAAAACGCAGCTGCATTTTGCCCCGCATAAAGGGATAAAAGGCCACCGCCACGCAAATGAACATGCCCAAGCAGGTGGCAAGCGAAGCGCCCCAAATGCCCCAGCGGAACACATAAAGGAACAAAAATTCCAGCACCATACTAAGCAGCGACATAAACACGTTGAGCAGCATACTGCCCCGAATTTTGCCGCAAATGCGCAGGTAGTTGTCCACCGCAAAAACAATGGTGGTTACCGGCGAACACAGGGCGTATACGCGCAAATATTCCACCGCTAAGCGGGCCAGCTCCCCTTGGGCGCCCATCATTTGAATTAAAACCGGGGCCGCCGCAAATAAAATACCGCCGCAAATAATACCGGATCCCACCACCATGAGGCAGGCGCAGGTAAAAATATTGTTGGCTTCTTGCTCGTTCTTTTCCCCCAAGCGGATGGAAATGGGCACCGCAGAGCCCACGCCCACCAAATCCGCCAGCGCAAAGTTAATAATCACCAGCGGCATGGCTAAGTTTAGCGCGGCAAAGGCGGTGTCGCCCAAAATGCGCCCTACAAACATACCGTCTATCAGCTGATACAGCGCAGAAGCCAGCATCCCAATGGAGCCGGGCAGCGCCGCTTTAAAAAACAACCGGGTCGGCGGCGTTTCTGAAAATAAAGTGTTGTAGTTCATGGTTTTCCCTCTGTTACATAAAGTTTACATATTGCTTTTACCAAAGGAATATTGTAAACTATAGAGCGACTCCATAGTCAAGAGGAAATAGCATGGAACGCAAAAAAGAATTAACCTTTTCAACCGGCGAGTTCGCCGCTTTTTTCGGTATCAAAAAAGATACCCTGTTTTACTATGACAAAATAAAATTGTTTTGCCCGGCCGGGGTAAGCGCCAACGGCTACCGGTATTACACGGCTTCGCAAATCGGCCCCTTCGGCACGCTGCTGGCATTGCGAGAAATGAAAATGTCCATCGCCGAAATCCGCGCATATTTTCGCAACCAATCGGCGCAGCAGCTGCGGGATATGGCCGCCGCCCAGCTTGCCAAAACCACCGGCGAAATACAAAAGCTTTATGAGATAAAGCGGCTGTTTGAGCAGATTGTAACCGTCACGCAAGACGGCTTAAGCGCCGACGCCGGGCAGGTAACCATTCAAACCCTGCCGCCGGAGCACCTTTTGTACAGCAGCCAGCGCATTGGCGGGCTGCAAGAGAATCCCCAGCGGTGGTGGGATATTTACAGCAGCTTTTTGCAAGAAACCGGCTCCTCCGGCGCTGTTTACGTGGGCTCCGTGATCGCCCAAGATAAATTGGAGGCGGGGCAATACGGCCAAATTGACCGCCTGTTTATCCGTTGCGCCGGCACGGAGCACGCCGGGGTGCTTCGCGAGGGCGGGGATTATGCCGTAATCTACCACAAGGGCGATTACGACGGCTTGCCCAAAACCTACGACCGCCTGTTGGCCGAAATCCGCCGCCTGGGGTGGCTTATCGACGGCAACGCCTACGAAGAATACCCCATTGCCGAGCTGGCCAGCAGCCGCGTTGAAGAATATGTAACAAAAATTTCTGTAAAGGTAAAAAAGCAGCCAAACGGCTAAACGGTTAAACGGCAAGCTTTCATTTTTCGGCCGCTTTTCTGTATATATTGACAATAGCACAAGCAAAACGTATAATTTTTGATGGTTTTTATAGATTCGGCATAAACTATAAACAAAACGTAAAAAAGAGGGAAAGGTATGAACAAGCGCCCTGTTTTGGTGATTATGGCGGCCGGTATGGGGAGCCGCTACGGCGGCCTAAAACAAGTGGATCCTGTGGGCCCCTGTGGTGAAACCCTTTTGGATTATTCCCTGTACGACGCCCGCCTTGCCGGTTTTGAACGTGTGATTTTTATTATCACCCACGCCATTGAAGAGGAGTTTCGCAAACGGGTGGGCGATCGTATTGCCCGGGTGATGGAGGTGCAATACGCCTTTCAAGAGCTAAACGCTTTGCCCGGCGGCTACCATCCGCCCCAGGGGCGGGTAAAGCCCTGGGGCACCGGCCACGCCGTGTTGTGCTGCCGGCCGTTGCTGGATGGGCCCTTTGCCGTTATCAATGCCGACGATTATTACGGCCGCGAGGGGTTTGCCCAGCTGTTTCGCGTGCTGCAAAGCAGCGACGAGCGCACCTTTTGCATGGTGGGCTACCGGCTGGAAAACACTTTAACCGAAAACGGAACCGTTTCACGCGGCGTGTGCCGGGTGGAAAACGGCTTTTTAAAGGATGTGCACGAGTACACCCGCATTGAAAAGCAAAAAGACGGCCCCGCTTATACCACCGACGATGGGGCAAGCTGGCGCCCCCTGCCGCCGGACTGCGTGGTTTCTATGAACTTGTGGGGCTTTTCAACCTTGCTGATGCCCGAGCTGGAAAGCAGCTTTTGCCAATTTTTGCAAAACGAAGCGGCGGCCAACCCGCTAAAGTGCGAGTTTTTTTTGCCGGAGCTGGTTAACGCCATGATAGCGCAAAACAAGTGCCGGGTGCGGGTGCTTTCTTCCCCGGATCGTTGGTATGGCGTCACCTACCAGGCGGATCGCCCCGCGGTGCAGCGCGCCATGGCGAAAATGTCGCAGGCTGGGCTTTACCCCACGCCCTTATGGGGCGCCGGGCAAGACGCCGGCTCTGACCAAAAGAAAAATTGAGGTGTGTAGAAAATGGAACGGGAAATTGCGATTTCAAAGCTGGAGGAAGCCGCCGGGCAATTTTGCTTTCAAGGCGAAATAGCGGCCGCCAAACCTTTTGGCAACGGCCATATTAACGACACGTTTTTAATTACCTGCAAAGAAGGCGAAAAAACGCAGCGCTATATTTTGCAGCACCTCAATCAAGAGGTGTTTCAGCAGCCCGAGCTGTTGATGGAAAACGTGGTAAACGTTACCCAGTATCTGCGCAAGATGGTGCTGCAGCAGGGCGGCGACCCACAGCGCGAGGTGCTCAACGTGGTGCCCACCCGCAGCGGCCAATGGTTGTATTGCGACAGTGTGGGCAGCTACTGGCGCAGCTATTCCTTTATTGAAGGCACCGAATGTTTAGACGAGGTGGAAAAGCCCGAGCAATTTTATGAAAGCGCCTATGTGTGCGGCAAATTTCAAAGCATGCTGGCCGATTACCCCGCCGCCACCCTGCATGAAACCATTCCGGATTTTCACAATACGCCGGTGCGCTTTGAAACCTTTTGCAAAGCGGTGCAGGCCGATGTTTGCGGCCGGGCGAAATTTGCCCAAAAAGAAATTGATTTTGTTATGCGGCACAAAGAGGATACCCACGCTTTAACCGATTTGCTGCAAGCGGGGCAGCTGCCGCTGCGGGTAACCCACAACGATACCAAGCTCAACAACATCATGCTGGATAAAGAAACCGGCAAGGGGTTGTGCATTGTGGATTTGGATACCGTAATGCCGGGGCTTTCGCTGTACGACTATGGGGATTCCATCCGCTTTGGCGCCAGCACCGCCGCCGAGGATGAACCGGATTTAGACAAGGTGCATTTGGATTTGACCCTGTTTGAAACCTATACCAAGGGGTTTTTGGATGCCTGCGGCGCTAATTTAACCGCCAAAGAGCTCGAGATGCTGCCCATGGGCGCCAAGGTGATCACCCTAGAGTGCGGCATGCGCTTTTTAACCGACTATTTGCAAGGGGACACCTATTTTAAAATCCACCGCGAAGGGCACAATCTAGATCGCTGCCGCACCCAATTTAAGCTGGTGGCCGAAATGGAAGAAAAGTGGGCGGATATGCAGCGCATCGTCAACCGCTGCATTCCCGCTTTGGCCTAATGCAAAGCGGCGGGCGCCGCTTTTTACCCGCACAAAGCAAAAGAACCGGGAGGAGATCCTCTCGGTTCTTTTCATTTGCCATAGCGACGGAATGCCGGGCTCACGCCGCCAAGGGTTAAAACAAGCCGGTTACATCCAGCGTTGCAAAATAATCCTGGGGCGTTTCGGCGCGCCGGATCAGCTGCACCGAGCCGTCTTCCCGCAGCAGCAGCTCGGCAGAGCGAAGCTTGCCGTTGTAATTGTAGCCCATTGAAAACCCGTGGGCGCCGGTATCGTGAATCACCAAATAGTCGCCGCGCTCTATTTGCGGCAACATGCGGTCAATGGCAAACTTATCGTTGTTTTCACACAGCCCGCCGGTTACGTCGTACTTGTGGCAGCAGGGGGCGTTCTCCTTCCCCAACACGGTGATGTGATGGTATGCGCCGTACATGGCGGGGCGCATCAGGTTGGCGGCGCAGGCGTCGAGCCCCACATAATCTTTATAGGTATGTTTCATGTGCAGCACCTGGGCCACCAGGCAGCCGTACGGCGCCAGCATAAAGCGGCCCATTTCGGTAAAAATGGCCACATCCCCCATACCGGCCGGCACCAGCACCTCTTCATAGGCGCGCCGCACCCCTTCGCCCACCTGCAAAATATCCACCGGCTCCTGGTCGGGGCGGTAGGCAACCCCTACGCCGCCGGAAAGGTTGATAAAGGAAATATGGGCGCCGGTTTCTTGGTGCAGCTCCACCGCTGTTTGAAACAGCAGGCGCGCCAGGGTGGGATAATACTCGTTGGTAACCGTATTGCTGGCCAAAAAGGAATGCAAGCCAAAGTGCTTAACCCCCAGCTTTTGCAGCTTAACAAAGCCCTCGGTGAGCTGCTGCCGGGTAAAGCCGTATTTTGCGTCGGCGGGCTTATCCATAATCGTGTTGCTGATGGTAAACAAGCCGCCCGGATTAAACCGGCAGCTTACCGTCTCTGGCACCGAAGCAACCTGCTGCAAAAAATCAATATGGCTGATATCGTCTAAATTGATGGTGGCGTCTATCTGCCTGGCGTATTGAAAATCTTTGGCCGGCGTCACGTTGGAAGAAAACATAATCTCCCGCCCGGCAAAACCGCAGGCCTTGGCCATCATCAGCTCCACATCGGTGGCGCAATCCACGCCGCAGCCTTCCTCTTTTAAAATTTGCAAAATAACCGGGTTGGGCGTGGCCTTTACGGCAAAATATTCTTTAAACCCAGGGTTCCACGAAAAAGCCTTCATCACCCGCCGGGCGTTTTCACGAATGCCCCGCTCATCATACAGATGAAAGGGCGTTGGGTAGGTTTTGGCAATTTCTTTTACCTGCTCTAAAGTCACAAACGGGCGTTTTTCCATATACATAAATCCTTTCTTTTTCACAACCTTTTCAAGAGGCACGCTACTTTGCGCCCTCTTTTGGCCGGCGCTCCTCTTCTCTGCGCAACCGCAGCCGAAAGGAATGCAGCAGCTTGGTAAAGGCCGAAACCAATAAAATGCCCAGCGCCAGCGCGCCGGCAATGCCGAAGGTGTGCGCGCCCATCCGCGCGAACTCCTCCATATTCCCCAAAATGCACTGCTCCATGGTGTAATAAATCCCTCCGCCGGGCACCATGGGGATTAATGCCACAATTAAATAAACCGTTACCGGCGCCTTATCCAAACGCGCCATAATTTCTGCATAAACAGCAACCGCCACCGTGGCCAAAAAATATTGCGCGATATCGTTGCCGGTAAAGGCGGTGCACAGGTAAACCAGCCAGCCGATGCTGCCCCCCAGGGGCGCCAAAACCAGCACCTTGCCCCGCAAATCATACACAATGCAAAAGCCCACGCAGGCCAAAAAGGAATACAGGCAGGGCAGCGCAAAATCCAACCAAGCCATATTAGCCCCCTCCCAGCAGGTGCGAGGCCGACAGCGCCAGGCCCGCCCCCACCGCCATGGCGGTGGCCACCAGCAGCGCCTCGGTCATTTTGGTGAGCCCCGCCACCAAATCCCCGGCGATAATATCTCGCATAGAGTTGGTAATCGCCACGCCGGGCACCAAGTTCATTAGGGTGCCGATCACCATTTTATCCATGTTGGCGGCCAGCCCCAGCCGCACCGCCAGCATGGCCAGCGCCGCGGTTAAAGCGCTGCACACCGTGTTAACAAAAAAGGCGTTGCTGTGCAGCTTTTCCATTTGAAAAGCCACCTGCTTAATGGCCGCGCCGAACAGCAGCGCGCACAAAGCATCCCAAAGATTGCCGCCGAAAAACAGCGTAAAAGCAAAGGCGGTAATGCCGTAAGCCAGGGTTTTCACCGCCAAGCCGTAAACGGGGCGGCGCAAAATTTCCTCTAACTCCCGCCGAACCTGCGAAAGCTCCGGCCTATCCCGGCAAACCCGCCGGCACAGGTCGTTTAGCCGGTTAACCCTATCTAAATTCGTGCCCCGAGAAAGGATGCGCTTTATTTTGGTGAGCGATTTGCCGTCTTGCCGCACCACGGTGGTAATCAAGCAATTGGGAATGGCAAACACATCAACCTCTTGCACGCCGTATGCGCCAACGATCCGGCTCACCGATTCCTCTACCCGGTAGATCTCCGCCCCGTTTTCCAGCAGGCTTTCGCCTACCGCAGTGGCAACCGACAACAATTCATCATAGTCCACAATCCGCACCCCCCACACCCAGTATAGCATACTTTTTTCTATATCAAAAGAGGGGATCTGTCCATCCACAAAAAACACTTTTCGGTTTTTGCGGCCAAAATCGCCCTTCTATCCTCGAGGCAAAGACCAAAAGGGAAAACCGGGCACCGGGCGGCTGCTTTTGCTTACCGCAGCGGTATCACCATATTCCAGGTCCGGTCAAAATCATAGGGGCCTTTGCCCCGCCCAGTGGCTAAAAACAGATGGGTGGGCTTGCCCTCTTGCAGCAATAAGAAGGGGCGCTCCGCATTGCATTGCTCGGTTACAGAGCCGTCATCCCATTGGATCCGGCGGGTATACACCAAGGGATCGGGCCCAATCTCCCAATGGATACAGTCGCGGCTGGTGGCAAAAAAGCCCGCGCCCCAGTGGCCGGTGATGCCCCCGCACCCATTCTTAAAGTCGTCTTTTATGATAAGGCGGAACAACCCGTCCTCATACCACAGATACGGATCCTCCACGTGAAAATCGGGGTTGGAAAAGGACAAAATCGGTTCCTCCGACAGCCGCTCAAAGGGCCCCTCGGGGCTCTTTGCCCTAGCCACGCCGATTTGCAGCGTGGCGGCGGCATAAGAGCGGGATTTATACAGCAAGTAGCTGGTTCCATCCTCTAAAATAGCCACCGCCGGGTTGGTGGTAACCGTGCAATCCCAATGGCTGCAATCCCGGGGTTGCAGCAGCGGCTCATCCAGCCTCTTCCACGGGCCGAATGCCGAATCCGCCACCGCCAGCCCGATCCGTTTGCGGTTCCACACCTCGTTCACCCGCACCTCAGAAAAGCTCTCCCCCGGCTGCGGGGCCGGGCCGGCGTAGGTGGCGCCCATGTAATATAAATAGTATTTCCCTCGCCAGTGCCGGATATAGGGGTTATGCACGTTCATGCCGTCAAAATATTGCCTGCCCCGGGGCCCCAGCACCACCTCTTCAAATTGATAGGGCCCTTCGGGCGTATCGCTGGAGGCCCGCACAATTTCGCACCGGTACAGCCAGTTGGCCGCAAAGCCATACTTTTTCGGCCAGCGGGAGGCAAACATATGAAACCGGCCGTCCTCCCCCTTTACAACCGATCCGCACCAGATCCAATAATCTTCCATCTGAAAACCGCCGTTAACCGGGGCGGGCAGCAGCCTGCCTGCAAATGGGTTGCTCATGCTCTTTCTCCGTTTCTCACCGCGCCGGGCGCAAATTGCCGTTAAAACGGCGCTAATGCGCGCGGCCGCCGGTAACTTCTGTTACGGCAAAAGACCCGGTATCCAAAAGGATGCCGGGCCTTACCTGTTTTTTCTGTAACTGCCTTAGATGCCTTGCGCCAGCATGGCGTTGGCAACCTTTTCAAAACCGGCGATGTTGGCGCCCAGCACATAGTTCTTGGGCTGGCCGTAACGCTCGGCGGCCTCCGCAGACTTGCGGAAGATGTTAACCATAATGTCGTGCAACTTGGCGTCCACTTCTTCAAAGGTCCAGCTCAAGCGCTCGCTGTTCTGGGTCATCTCCAAAGCAGAGGTAGCTACGCCGCCGGCATTAGAAGCCTTGCCCGGCGCAAACAGCACGCCGTTTTGTTGCAGATACTCGGTAGCCTCAATGCTGGTGGGCATGTTGGCGCCCTCGGCAACCGCGATGCAGCCGTTGGCAACCAAAGCTTTGGCGTCATCCAGCAGCAGCTCGTTCTGGGTGGCGCAGGGCAGCGCGATGTCGCACTTCACGCTCCAAACGCCTTTGCCGTCGGTGTATTGGGCGTTGGGACGATAGTTGAGATACTCTTTGATTCTGCCGCGGCGCACTTCTTTAATCTCTTTCACCGCTTGCAGATCGATGCCTTCGGGATCGTACACCCAGCCGGTGGAATCGCTCAGGGTAACCACCTTAGCGCCCAGCTGCTGCGCCTTTTCGGTGGCGTAGATCGCCACGTTGCCCGCGCCGGAAACCGCAACGGTTTTGCCCTTGATATCCACGCCGTTGTGCTTGAGCATCTCATCCAAGAAGTACACCAGGCCGTAGCCGGTGGCTTCGGTTCTGGCCAAAGAGCCGCCGTAGGTGAGGCCCTTGCCGGTGAGCACGCCCTCAAACACGCCTTTGATCTTCTTGTATTGGCCGAACATATAGCCGATTTCGCGGGCGCCCACGCCGATATCGCCGGCGGGCACGTCTACATCGGCGCCGATATATTTGCACAGCTCTGTCATGAAGCTTTGGCAAAACGCCATAATTTCTCTGTCGGATTTACCCTTGGGATCAAAGTCGGATCCGCCCTTGCCGCCGCCGATGGGCAAACCGGTGAGGGAGTTTTTAAAGATCTGCTCAAAGCCCAAGAACTTGATAACGCCCAGGTTTACGTTATCGCGCAAGCGCAAACCGCCCTTAAAGGGGCCGATGGCGCTGTTAAACTGCACACGGTAGCCGGTGTTCACCTGCGCCTTACCCTGATCATCCACCCACTGCACGCGGAACTTCAGCTGGCGCTCGGGCTCAACCAGGCGCTCCAACAGCGCTTCGCGGCGGTATTCTTCTTCATGAGCGTCCACCACGGGGCGCAGGGAATTCAGCACCTCTTTCACAGCCTGGTGAAATTCGGGCTCGCCGGGATTTTTGGCAATTACTTGCTCGATAACTTCATCTACATATCCCATTTGACCAAAGCCTCCTATGTAAAAAATAAAAATAAAAAGGAAAAAAGGACGCACCCATCCCATCGAATGTGACGTCCTTGTCAACGGTTTTATTATACAATTTCCCGGCGCATTTTGCAAGACCTAAGAAAAAAATTGCATGCTTAATTTTTTCTTTCTCTTTTTTACTCTTCCTGCGGCTCCTGCGGCAAAAAGTCTTTCTTTTCCCCAGCGTCCCCAGCATCCCCAGCGCATCCGGTGCGGACGGTGCGGACGGTTTTGCGCCGCTTTTCTTCTTTTTGCCGGTACATGGCCTGATCCGCGCGGCGAAACAGCGCGTCGTAATCCTCTTGGCCCGTTCCAACCGCGCAACCGGCCGAAAGCGACAGCACAAACAATGCGCCGCTTTCGTTAAACGCCTGCACAGCGCCCTCCAGCTCTTGCAGCAGGTCCTTCAGCCGCTCAGGCGGAACGCCGGTGAACAGCGCAACAAATTCATCCCCGCCAATGCGGTACACAATGCCCGCCCGGCCCAGCGTTTTGTTGATGCAGCCGGCGCCTGCCAAAATCAGCCGGTCGCCCGCCTGATGGCCCATGCCGTCGTTTACCGCCTTGAGCCCGTCTATATCCAACACTGCCAAGGCCATTTGCTCCACCGCGCCGCTTTGCCGCAATTTTTGCACCGCTTCTTCATAGGCGGTGCGGTTGTGCAGCCCGGTTAAAGAATCCTTGCGGGCCATTTTGCGCAATACGTCGTTGGTGGCGCGCATATAGGTATAAGCCGAAGCGCTGCGCCCGGCCTCTATCAACAGCAGGATGATAAAAACAACCACGCCCATTTGGGTAAATTGAGAAACCTGGCGCAGCGGATCCAAATTAAAGGCCGCCAAGTCTGCAGCGCCGCCGGCCAAAAGCACGGTTAAAGCAAGCAAAATGGTTCTGGGCTTTGCAAGGGTGCGCGCCTGCGAAGCAAACACAAAAAACGCCGAAAAAATGCTAACAGCCAAAAGCGCCTGAAAGAAAAGCAACAGCTCCATAAAGTCCGCCGTGGCCGTTATTTGCAGCAGCATCGCAGCCGCAAAAAAGACGGCGTGGGCCGCGGTTTCTAGCTTGATGAGCCATGCCCGGCGCAGCTGGCGGTAATGGTGCAGCAAAAACAGCCCCAGCGGGATAGGCATTGCAAAGTTGGCCGCCAATGTGGCCAGGTAGATCAGCAGCGGAGCGTTGTAGAAAAGCTGTACCAGCTTGCTTTCCCCCAGCATCCACACGCCGGTTAAAACAACGAAAAGCGCCAAAAATAGGCCGGCAAGCCCTTTTCCACGGCGCCAAGAAAAAAAGCCTAAACACAGTATGCTCAAAACGCCGCCCAGGATCATCAGCAGCCCAATAAAGGCCCCGGTTCCTCCTTCTTGAAAAAGGGCGTGCCAATGGGCCCCTTCGTTGCCTAAATATGCCTCGTTTATCATGCCGGCATACCGCCGGTAGGGGCTTATCAGTTCCAAGGTGATGGTTTTGCCCGCCGCCTCTTGGGTCAGGCGGATAAAATGCCAAGAGCTGCCGGGGGATTTGCTGAATAGCCCATCCTCCCCCATGCCGTATTCATACACCGCCTGCCCGTCCAAATACACCCGCAGGCGTTGGTGCGAGGTGCGAAAGAGCAAAACGTCCCGGCCGGTCAGATCCTGCGGCAGGGTGTTGGTAAGATACACCGGCTGCTCTTTTTCTCGATCCGGCAAATGACAAGGCAAGGTAATAACCTGCCCCTCCCGGGTGCGCCACCCTTCTACAAAAGGGCGGTCGTCCTGCGTTAAAGAGGTGTGATAGGAGCGCAGCGCCACCGGCAGCAACAGCGCCGCCAAACCGGTTAGCAGCAAGATGCAAAGAATTGCCCCCAACCGTTTGCTCACGCTTTTTACCGCCGCTTGCATCTGCGCTCCCTCCCTTCAACAAAAATTGCCGGCAGACCCTATTGCGATTGTTCCCGGTTGAAAAGCCCTTCCAGCAGCCGGATTTGCTCTATCAACGGCTCCGGCTGTTCGGGGCGGGAGGCCAGCACCGCCTGGGCGCAGGATATTTGACTTTTGACCTCTTCCCTCCCGTCGGTTTGGCCTTGCCGGATTAACGCTTTCAGCCGGGTTACTTGCTGCATGTAATGGTGTTCCCGAGCCAGTTCGCCGAATAGCTGTTTGAGCGTCCAGCGGCGGTTCAGGTCGGTTACCACCGCTTTCATGGCCACCGGCGTAACCCCTTCCTCTCGAAAGGCGGCCAACAGCCGGTTCAGCCGCTGCTGCGAAAAGCCCTTGAGCAGCAACACCTCTTGGTCAAAGGGCTCAACCGGGGGCGTTTCTTGTTTTTCAAAGCCGGGCAGGCCCACGCAAAAGCCCACCGTTTGCCCTAAATCCGGCTGTGATAAGCTGTGAAAGGCCGCGCCCACGCCCACCGCCACGCCGCGCACTTCTTCCAAGCGTTGGGCGGCTTTGTTCTGCGGTTGCTCCGGCTGCTCCGGCTTCTCCGGTTGGTAAAAATAAACGGCTTCTTGCACCGGCAATCTTGCTTTCAAGGGCCGCTTCCCCCTTTCTTAAACGCGAATCAGTTCGTAACCGGCCCGGCCCAGCCCCAGCTGAACGGCATGATCAATCCCCACATGCCAATCGGTGGTGGGGTGCAGCAGGGTAAAGTAATCCGCCTGGCCGCTTTCTTTGCCTGCTTTTTCTAACGCTTTTTGCAAAATACTGTTTTGCATGGCGGGCTGCTGGTTCACCAAATCGGCGCAGGCCACGTCCAGCGCCACGGGATCGAAGGAGGCCAGCATACCCACATCCGGCACAATGGGCGTATCGTTCTCTGCGTGGCAATCGCAGAAGGGCGATACATCCATCACCAGGCTGATATGAAAGGCCGGCTTATCCTTCACCACCGCATAGGTGTATTCCGAAATCTTCTTGTTTAAAATATCGTTGGCCTCATCTTGCGCCGGCTGAACGGCATCCACCGGGCATACGCCGATGCACCGGCCGCAGCCCACGCATTTGCTGTGATCGATACCGGCCTTTTTTTCTACAAAAGAAATGGCTTCGTGGGCGCAGTTTTTCTTACACGCGCCGCAGCCGATGCAAAGGGATGAATCCACAAAGGGCTTGCCGTTGGAGTGCATCTCCATTTTGCCCGCGCGGGATCCGCAGCCCATGCCGATGTTTTTCAGCGCGCCGCCAATGCCGGTGCATTCGTGCACCTTAAAGTGGGTAAGGCTGATTAAAATATCGGCGTCCATCACTGCGCGGCCGATTTTGGCCTCTTTTACATATTCGCCGTCGATGGGCACCAATTGTTCGTCGGTGCCTTTCAGGCCGTCGCCGATGATCACCTGGCAGCCCGTGGCAAAGGGGTTAAAGCCGTTTTCATAAGCGGCGTCTAAATGATCCAGCGCGTTTTTCCTGCGGCCCACATACAGGGTGTTGCAGTCGGTTAAAAAGGGCTTGCCCCCCTGGCGGCGCACAAAGTCCGCCACCACCTTGGCATAATTGGGCCGAAGATACGCCAGGTTGCCCGGTTCGCCGAAATGGATTTTAATAGCGGCAAATTTATTTTGAAAATCCAAGGTAGCCAGCCCGGCCTTTTCCAGCAGGCGATCCAGCTTTTCTAGCAGGTTTTGGCCGGATTTCGCGTGAAAATCAGTAAAATACACCTTTGATTGTTCCATATTGAGCGCCTCCTATACCACATTTGTTTTTTTGCCCGTCCATTTAGGATACCATACCGCCCGGCGCAATGCAACCCGCGCGCCGCGGTGGCTGCGCCTTACAGCGCTTTTATCCAAATGGTTAGATGATAGCAGCCGCCCGGCAAACGGTGCTGCGCCGGCATACCGGTGCTCCAGGCCATGTCGCCGCCGATGGGGCCGTGGGCCGCGTCTATGTGCAAAAAGGTTTCCGGCCGGCGGATAAGTTCATGCTCGTGCCGCGCCGCGCGGTAATCCTGGGGGGTGTTGTGGTGCGCGTCAAAATGGAAGGGCGCCGCCCCCTCTATGCGCAGCCTGCCGCCCTCCGGGTTGCTCAGCTCCAACCAACGCGCGCCTTCGTGCCCGCCGCTTTCCGCCGGCGGCACAAAGGCGAAGTGCTCCGCCTCCACGGTGGAATCAAATTCCCCCAGCCGGGCCGCCAACATTCTGTCGGGGTAATTTTCCACACCGCCGTAGCCGTAATAGCGCAAAGCCTCAAAGCCCTGGGGCACTGCAAAAGCCAGCCCCACCCGGGGCACCACCCGGTAAGAGGGATCCACCCGGATGGAGTAATCCACCCGCAGCCCGGCTTGCTCCAGCGTGTAGCACAGCTCGCCGTCAATGCCCCAGGGCCCGCCTGTTAAAGCAAAGGGGAAGCGCACAGCAACGGCCTCTTCTCCACCGAAAACCTGGGGCCGCCCCGCTTGGCAAGACAAATGATGAAACACGCTGTATTGGCTGTACCAACCCCAGCCGGGCTGCGCGTCCAAACCGCTGTAGGGCCTATCTAGGCAAGGGGAAGCGCCCGCTTGCAAATAGCAGCGCCCGTTTTTGCTCATGTGGCGGATGGCGCCGTCGGCGGCGTTCAGCGCAACCTGCACATCGCCCATACTCAGCCGGTAAACGCCCTGCGCCTCTTCTACGCGCGGCTTATCGCCGGATGCCGGGGCAACTGGCGCGCACGGCCCGCTTTGCAACGCAAGCAGCGCAAACTGGCGAAAGCCCACTTCTTCGCCCTCTTCTTCATACCAGCCGGGGGTTTTGCGCGCAAAAGAAAATTCCAGCTGGTATTCGCAGCCCGGCTTCTTTTCGATGGGCAAAACGGCGTCAAAGTCCGCCTGCGCGCCGGGGGCGATATTGGGCAAAGGCTGCTGCCAACGGGCTATTTCCCGGCCGTTTTCCCGCAGCAGGGCCGTGCAGCAAAAAGCGTTCAGCGGGCTTTCGCTGCGGTTTTTTACAACAAAGCGCAAATCCTGCGGCAACTCCAGGTTGGTGTGGTCGCCCTGGCCGGGGCGCTCCACCCACACCGGCGCATAGGCCTGTTTGAGCTCCCGGGCCACCGGCTTCCAGGTTAAGTCGGGCAGCACAACGCCGTTGTTGGTCATAAACCAAGGGCATTCGCTATCGGTAACCGGCTCGCCAAAATCCCCGCCATAGGCAAAATAGGGCGTGCCGTCCTCCCGGCGGCCCTGCAGGCATTTATCCTGCCAATCCCACACAAAGCCGCCCTGAAAGCGGGGATATTCCTCTGTTAGATGCACAAAACGATCCAATCCGCCGCCGCTGTTGCTGATTTGATAAAGGTATTCCACCAAAATGACCGGGCGCTCGTCTTTCGGATCGCACAGCAGGCGCAAAATTGCATCATAGGTGGCATACATATCCCCCCGCACGTCAGAGATATTTTTTCCCGGGCTGCCCGCCTCATACTGGCACAGCCTGGCGGGGTCGTATTCCTTGATAAAGCCGTACATGGCCGCATGGTTGGCCCCCGTGCCGCTCTCATTGCCCAGCGACCAAGAATAAATGCTGGCGTGGTTTTTATAATTTTGCACCATGCGCGCCCCGCGCTCCACATAAGAGGGGGCGTAAGCGGGATTGTGCGACAGCATGCCGGATACCCCGTGGGTTTCAATATCGCATTCGCACACCAGCAAAATGCCGTATTCGTCGCAAAGATCGTACCAATCGGGGCTATCGGGATAATGGCAGGTGCGCACCGCATTGATATTCATGCGTTTCATCTGCCGAATTTCTTCCTTTTGGTGGGCGGCGCTCACTACGCGGCCGGTTTGCCAGCAAAAATCGTGCCGGTTTACCCCGCGCACCACCAGCCGCCTGCCGTTGAGCAGCACCACGCCGTTTTCTACGCGCACCTCTTTAAAGCCCACGCGGGTGGATTCATAATCCACTTCCCGCCCCTGGGGATCCAGCAGCGTTGCAGTAACCGTGTAAAGCCGGGGCGAATCCGGCGACCACAGCTCCACCCGCTCCGCCGTCAGCGTCACCCGGGCGCAGTTGGCGGTGGGCGCCTTGTCGCTGCGGTATTGGGCCTGATCCGCCACCTGCGCCTCCCCAGCCGCTATCCGGCGGCCGCTGGGATCATACAGGGCCACGCGCACCCGGCAATCGGCAAAATACGGCTGCCGCGACACGGTAACATCCGCCTGCAAACTGCCCCCTGCGCCGGGCAAGCAGGGCTGCGCCGCCGCGCGCAAATCCCAAATGCACTGCTTGGGCTTGGCGATGAGCCACACATCCCGAAAAATTCCCGATAGGTGCCAGTAATCCTGATCCTCCATATAGGAGCTGTCGGCAAAGCGCATCACCTGCACGGCCAGCAGGTTTTCTCCCGGTTGAAGGTAATCGGTTATCAAAAATTCGCCGGGCAGCTTGCTGTCTTGGGCGTAGCCCACGGGATTGCCGTTTACCCACACATAATAGGCGGTTTCCACCCCGTCAAAGCGCAAATAAACGTCGCGCCCGGCAAAATGCTCCGGCAGCGTAAAGGCGCGCCGGTAGCAGCCGGTGGGGTTGTCTTTGGGCACATAGGGCGGATTGGGCACCTGCCGCTCCCCGCGGCGGGCGGGCAGCATACAGGGCTCTTTGCTGTTGTAATCCCACGGGTAAAGATAATTGGTGTAAATGGGTTTGCCAAAGCCCTGCAGTTCCCAGTTGCCGGGCACCTGAATCCCGGCAAAGGCGCCGTCGTCAAAATCCGGCTCATAAAAATTGCCCGCCTGGTTGGGGTTATCCACCAGGGCAAAGCGGTATTCCCCGTTTAAACTTTGGATATAGCGGGACCGGTTCACAGCGTAGCGGGCCGCCTCTTCTTCGCTGGCGGGGGCTGTCCACCTGGTGTGGGCCGGCGCGCGGTTGATGGCGGTAACCTCCGGATTTTCCCAATCCGGCCGGGTGTGGAAATTTTGGCGGATGTTTTCCATACGCTTTCCTCCTGCTTTATTTATTTTTTTGCTCGTCCAACCGGCGGCGCGGTTGCCGGTTGGGCGGTAATGTGATACCCTTATTTTTATGAAACCACCGCATACAAACAGCAAAGCCGCTTGTGTGCACAGAAATGGGAGGGATGGGATGACGACGCTTTCTTTCGGCATGCCCAGCCTGCTGGAAGCCGGCGGGTTGGAAGACAACGCCGCCCTGTGCCGGCAGCTGGGGCTGCGCTTTGTGGAGCTTAACATGAACCTGCCCGACTACCAGTGCGGCATGCTGACGGCGCAGCAGCTGTGTGAAACCGGCCGAAAATATGGGGTTTTCTTTACTTTTCACTTAGACGAGCAGCTGGATCCCTGTTCCTTTAACCCCCTGGCGGCCCGGGCATACCGGCAAACAGCCGTGCAAACCCTTTTGCTGGCGCAGGCCGCCGGATCTCCTGTGGTAACCATGCACATGGCGCAAGGGGTTTATTTTACTTTGCCTGAAAAAAAGGCTTATTTATACGAGCAATACTTTGCCCGTTACCAACAGGGACTGCTTGCCTTTCGGCAGGCAGTGGAGCAGGCGGCGCGCGGCGAAAACGGGCCCTTGCTGTGCATAGAAAACACAAACTGGGCAAACGCCCCCTTTATCCGCAAGGGGGTTGCTTTTCTGCTGCAAAGCAACCGCTTCGCCCTCACCCTGGATACCGGGCACAGCTGGGCCGCCAACCGGGCGGACGAAGGCTTTATGCTGCGCACCGGCCGCCTGCGGCACATGCACCTGCACGACGCGCAGAACCGGCGCGACCATCTTCCGCTGGGAAGCGGCGCGCTAACCAAAGGCGAATATTTGAATTTGGCCGGGCAATACCATTGCCGGATTGTGCTAGAAACCAAAACCATAGCGGGGCTTACCCAATCGGTGCAGTGGTTGCGCCAAAACGGGTATCTTGCCTTGTAAATTTCATTGCGTCGCGCCGTGTTGCGCCGCGTTGCGTCCCGCTGCCAAACCGAAGCCGGATATTCTTGCCGGGCGGCGACGGCCTATGCCCTTATTATAGCGTTTTGGCGTGAATCCACAAGCAAAAAATAAAAGGAGTTGCCCGCTGGCCGGATGTTTGCCAAGCGCGCAACCGCACGGCTTGCGTTAGAGAAAAAAGCGCCGCTTCGCCGTATTTTATATGTCGCTTTCAAAGGTGCCGGTCAGTTTGCTCTGTAAAGTAGCGCCGGCTTTCAGCCCCAAATTAAAATAGATTTCTTCCACCGTTGCCGCATAAGCGTTGATCTGGTCGATGACGTCGCCGGCCCCTTCGCCGCACGTTGCGGCAATGAACTGCTCCAGCTTTGCATAGGCTTCGGCCTCCCTTTGGGCAAAGCTTTCGTTGTGCAGCACCTTTTTTTCACTGCCGTCGCGAATATACGCGCCCAACGCTTGCAGGTTGAGCCTGCGCTTCACGGCGGAAAAATAACTTTCTGTGTGGCCGCGGCGTGCCGGCTCGTTTTCTGTTTGCTTTTCCCATTCGTTCACAGCGCCCGCCTCCTTTCCTTGGCTTTGCTGCGTGTTTGTAATGCAAGGAGCGCAGCTGCCGGATGCGCGCCCGTTTTAGCATTTATGTAGAATTTTCACACTCTATCTTTCTTTTTACTTTTCATGCGTTCCACGATATGTTAGGCATCCGCGCTAGGCCCGTTAAAAGCGCACAGATACCGGTAACAAAAACCACTTAGTGCTATTCACAAAAAATTTACATTTTCTTTTAGTTCGTTAATAAGCGAAGAATCTTTATTTATTGCCGAATGTTATACGAATAAAAGGACGGCTTGTCAACCATGCATTGGAAATTAAGCGAATAAAATTCCTTTTTTATTTGATATTATTCGTTAATAACCGTATAATCAAGAAAATGGGGTGATATATTGGCGGCTGCAAAGAAAATAAAAATGCTTTTGGTGGAGCGCGAAATGACCCTTACCGATTTATCCAAACTGCTGAATAAAAGCCTTTCTACCATGAGTGGAAAAATGGCGCGCGATAATTTTTCAGAAAAGGATCTGAAACAAATCGCGGATATTCTGAACTTCGACTATGAAGCGGTGTTTACAGATAGGGAAACCGGAAAACAGATTTAAGAAAACAGATTTAAACAGAAAAGAACCCAAACAGCAACCAAGCCGGGGCCGCCATGCAGCAGCCCCGGCTTTTGTTTTGTTTGATTATTTGCCCCATATTTTGCAGCTTTTTACGCTTTGTTTGGGCAAGCAAGCAGATCCTGGTATTCGGCGTGCTTGCTAAACCACCCGGCGGCATAAGAGCAGCTGGCCACCGCCTTGCGCCCCTGGCTGCGCAGCGTATCGGCCGCCGCCTGCATCAGCCGGCCCGCCACGCCTTGCCCCCGCAGGGCTTCTGACACAAAGGTGTGATTGATATCGGCCACGCCGTCTTCCCCCACTGGGAAGGTAACCTCGGCCAAAACCTCGCCTGTTTCGCCGGTTATATATACCTTTTCCGGCTCCGTGTGCAACGTCATGCGCATCAGCCTCCTTTCGCGGCGCAACGCAAAACGCGCGGCGCGCCTATAGTATGCCCAGCCGGGCGCGGTTCATACCGCCGCAGCAAGGCGCCGCTTAACGCAACCCGGCGGCAAATCCAGCCCGCGCTTTCGGCCTTACGCCTTACAGCTCCGGCGCTTGCAACACAGCCCCCCGGTTGCCCGAGGTAACCTGGGCGGCATAGCGGGCCAAATAGCCCGTGGTGATGCGGGGGCGGCGGGGCTTCCACTGGGCCTTGCGCCGGGCCAGCTCTTCGTCGCTCACCCGCATATTGATGCGGTTAGCCATAATATCGATGTCGATGATATCCCCCTCTTGCACCAGGGCGATGGGGCCGCCCACCGCCGCTTCGGGGGACACATGCCCAATAGCGGCCCCCCGCGTGGCCCCGGAAAAGCGCCCGTCGGTAATTAGCGCCACCGTGCTGCCCAAGCCCCGGCCCACGATAGCCGAGGTGGGGTTGAGCATCTCGCGCATGCCCGGGCCGCCCTTGGGGCCCTCGTAGCGGATCACCACCACGTCGCCGTCTACAATGCGGCCGCTTTGTATGGCCTGCATGGCGTCCTCTTCGCAGTCGAACACCCGGGCGGGGCCGGTGTGCTTTAGCATTTCCGGCGCCACAGCAGAGCGCTTTACCACGCAGGAATCGGGGGCCAGGTTGCCCCGCAGCACGGCGATGCCGCCGGTTGTGCTGTAGGGGTTCTCCACCGGCCGGATGACTTCGGGATTTTTGTTTACGCTGCCGGCGATATTCTCCGCCACGGTTTTGCCCGTGCAGGTAAGCAATCCGGTATCCAACAGGCCCAGCTTGTCTATTTCCTTCATCACGGCGTACACGCCGCCCGCCTCATACAAATCCTCCATGTGGTGGGGGCCCGCCGGCGCCAGATGGCACAAATTGGGGGTTTTATCGCTGATGTCGTTGGCCATATCCACATTCAGCTCAATGCCCGCCTCGTGGGCGATGGCGGGCAGGTGCAGCATGCTGTTGGTGCTGCAGCCCAGCGCCATATCCATGGTTAAAGCGTTGCGGAACGCACCGGGCGTCATAATATCGCGGGGGCGGATGTTGCGCTTTAACAGTTCCATCACCTGCATGCCCGCTTGCTTGGCCAAACGGATGCGCTCGGAATACACCGCCGGAATGGTGCCGTTGCCGGGCAAGCCCATGCCCAGCACCTCGGTTAGGCAGTTCATAGAGTTGGCCGTATACATGCCGGAGCAAGATCCGCAGGTGGGGCAGGTTTTTTCTTCAAACTCCCGCAGCTTATCGGCCGATATCTTTCCTGCGGCATAGGCCCCCACCGCCTCGGAGGCCGCCGAAAAGCTCACCTTGCAACCGTCCACCCGGCCGGCCAGCATGGGCCCGCCGCTGACAAAAATGGTGGGCAGGTTCAGCCGCGCCGCCGCCATCAGCAGCCCCGGCACATTTTTATCGCAATTGGGAATCATCACCAAAGCGTCAAAGCCGTGGGCCATGGCCATGGCCTCGGTGGAATCGGCAATCAGCTCCCGGGTAACCAGGGAATACTTCATCCCCTGGTGGCCCATGGCGATGCCGTCGCACACCGCGATGGCGGGGAACACCGCCGGGGTGCCGCCCGCCATGGCCACGCCCAGCTTAACCGCTTCTACAATTTTATCAATGTTCATATGCCCGGGCACAATTTCGTTTTGCGAGCTTACAATGCCCACCAGGGGGCGCTTGAGCTCCTCTTCGGTAAAGCCCAGGGCGTGAAACAGCGCCCGGTGGGGCGCGTTTTGCGGGCCGTTGATGATTTGTTCGCTTATCATGGGGCAACGCTTCCTTTCCGGCTCAGTTCAGCCGCTGCTGTTTTTGTATTGTATGATATCTAATTATATGTTGTCATACAAGTTTCGTCAAGTGCTATCCGGCCGGCCGGAGTAACCTGCTGCGCATAGGGCAATGGGGCCGCCTGCGGCTTACAGCCCCTCTGTTTGTATGCCGAAATCCTCCATAGCGTGCAGGATGTGCAGCCGCATAGCCGCCTCCGCCCCGGGCGCGTCCCGCCCGGCGATAAAATCCATAATCATGCGGTGATCCCGCAGGGTGTGCTCCACCGCCGCTTCATGCGCCCGCGAGAGCTGAACGCCGGAATCGATGGCCTCATAGATAATGGGCATCAGCCGCTCGGTTAGCGCATTGTGGGCCGCCCGGGCGATGGCCTGGTGAAAGGCGCGCTCCGCCTGGGTTCGGTCCAGCCGCCGGGCAATCAGCTCTTCTTCCTCCCGGCCCAGGCGTAAAATGCGCTGCACCTCCTCCGCCGTGGCCCGCCTGGCGGCAAAATAGGCCACGCGGGGCTCCACCATCAGGCGCAGTTCATACAAAGAAGCCAGGTCGGGGCGCAAATTGGCCAGCGCGTTTAAATCTATTGCGGTTTCTTTTTGGCCGGGCTGGGCCACAAAGGTGCCCCGGCCCCGCTCTATTTTCAGCACCCGGCGGGCCGCTAAAATGCGGATTGCCTCCCGCAAAGTGGTGCGGCTGACGCCCAGCGCGCGGGAAAGGTCGTTTTCATTGGGCAGTTTATCCCCCGGCAAAAAACGCCTCTCCTTCTCCACCATATCCAAAATACGCCGTGCTGTTTGCTCAACCAAACTCTGCGCCACGGCGGCACCTCCTTATTCATAGGGCAAGGCCCCGGTTGCCCGCGTAAGCCTTGCCCAATATCACGTATGTGCAAAATACCGGCTGGGGCAAAGGGTTCGGCCGCGCCGCTCTTCCCGTTCCCCCGGCTTTGGCAAATTCCCGTCAATTGCGGGAGGTATACATGCTGTAAAGGCTGTGGTACAGCCCGCCTTTGGCCATCAGCTCCTCGTGGCTGCCCTGCTCGGCGATGCCGTCTTCGGTGAGCACCAAAATCATCTTGGCGTTGCGTATGGTGGTAAGCCGGTGGGCGATGGTAAAGGTGGTGCGGCCCTTGGCCAATTTTTCCAACGATTGCTGCACCAGGCGCTCGCTTTCGTTATCCAACGCCGAAGTAGCCTCGTCCAAAATCAGGATGGGCGGGTTCTTTAAAAACACCCGCGCAATACTGATGCGCTGCTTTTGCCCGCCCGAAAGCTTAACCCCGCGCTCGCCCACATAGGTGTCGTACCCGTCGGATAATTCCATAATAAACTCGTGGGCCCCCGCCAGCTTGGCGGCGGCGATGATCTCTTCTTTTGTGGCGCCCGGGCGGCCGTATTCAATGTTATCGTACACCGACCCCGAAAAGAGGTAAACCTCTTGCTGCACCACGCCGATTTGCGAGCGCAGGGAGTTTAACGTGATGTGGCGAATATCTTTGCCGTCAATTAGGATCTTACCGCTGGTTACATCGTAAAAGCGGGGGATTAAGCTACACAGGGTGGTTTTGCCGCCGCCGGAGGGCCCCACCAAGGCGATATTTTCACCCGGCTGCACATGCAAATTGATGTGCGAAAGCACATCGCCCTTGTTGTCGCTATAGCGAAAGCTTACATCGTCAAAGCGGATGTCGCCCTTTACGTCCTTCAGGTCTTGCGCATCCGGCTCGTCGTGGATATCCACCGGGGCGTCCATTACCTCCAAAAAGCGGTCGATACCCGTCATGCCCCGCTGGAACTGCTCGGTAAACTCCACCAAACGCCGCACCGAGGTAAGCAGCGTGGTAACATAAAGCAGGTAGGCCACCAGGTTGGCCGGGGAAATTTGGCCGTTAATCATAAACAGCGCGCCGGCCACCACCACGGCGATATTCATAATGCCGTCAAAAATGCGGGTGCTGCTCTGAAAACCCGCCATATAGCGGTAGGCCACCTTTTTAATGCCCAAAAAATTGTTGTTGCCCTTTTGAAACTTTTGATTCTCAATCTCTTCATTGGCAAAGGATTTTACCACCCGCACGCCCAGCAGGCTATCTTCCACCTGAGAGTTGAGCTCGCCCAGCTGGGTGCGCTGCCATTTGAAAGCCATGCGCATCTTTTTGTTAAAATAGGCGGCAAACACCAGCATCAGGGGCAAAATGGCAAAGATGATTAACGTAAGCCACAAATTGGTGGCGCCTAAAATGCAAAACGACGCAATAATTTTGATGGCCGCAATAAAAAATTCCTCCGGGCAGTGGTGAGCAAATTCCGTTACGTCGAACAGGTCGCTGGTAATGCGGGCCATCAGCTGGCCTATTTTGGTATTGTCGTAATAAGAATAGGGCAGCTCTTGCAAATGGCTGAACAAATCCCGGCGCATATCGGTTTCAATGCGCGCGCCCATGATATGGCCGGTGTAGGCCATATAATAGTTGGCGGCCGTATCCACCACACGCAGCAGCAAATAAATGGCGCCGATGCCCAAAATCAACTGCACCGTTAGGCTTTGTAAATCGTTCATCCCCTTATCTGTGATAAATTGCACAATAAGCGGAAAAATCAGCTCGCACACCGTGGTAAGGGCGGCGCACAGCAAGTCCAACACCAAAATGCCCCAATACTTTTTAAAGTAGGGCGCAAACCGGCGAATCAGTTCCCCCATGCCGTGGGTATGGGTGGCTTTGTTTTCTTCTAAGCGCATAGTTGTCCTCCCGCTCCCTCTTTTATACGCGCCCAAAGGGGCGCTTTGTTTCTCGTTTATTATACGAGCTTACCAAACGCCCGTCAACGCAGGGCGGCCAGAAAACCGCAAAAGCCAGCGGCAAGCGCCGCCGCAACAAAAGAGCGGAAGCCGGTTTGGTGATTCCCCTAAATAAATTCTAAAAGCCGTTTTTCTTTTATCATGCAATACATCTTTTCATTTTGCGGGCTTTGGGGTAAAATAGATAAAAAACGAGTATGCAAAATGACAAAACGAAAAAGCGAATAAAGCAATTTGAGAAAGGGGAATTCGCCTATGGATATCAACGAGCAATATGCCTGTTGGCGGCAAAAAGCCGTTGACGACGTTGATTTGCAGCGGGAGCTGGAGCAAATTGCCGGCAAGCCGGAGGAGATAACCGATCGGTTTTACCGCGACCTGGCCTTTGGCACCGGCGGGTTGCGTGGCGTGATTGGAGCGGGCACCAACCGCATGAACATTTACACCGTGCGCAAGGCTACCCAGGGGCTGGCAAACTATTTGTTGCAAATAGAACAGGCCCCCAGCGTCGCCATCGCCTACGACAGCCGGATTAAATCCGATCGTTTCGCCAAGGAAGCGGCTATGGTGTTGGCGGCAAACGGCATTCATGTGCATTTATATCCCGAGCTCATGCCCACCCCTGCCCTTTCGTTCGCCGTGCGGCATTTGCAGTGCACGGCGGGCATCTGCGTAACCGCCAGCCATAACCCCGCCAAATACAACGGCTATAAAGTGTATGGCAGCGACGGTTGCCAAATTACCCTAGAGGCCGCCGACCGGATCCTCAAGCAGATTAACCAGGTGGATCCTTTCGACGGAGTGCGCACCATGCCTTTTGATCAAGCCCTTGGCCAAAAGCTGGCGCGTTATATCGGTGAAGAAACGGTAACCGCCTTTATCAACGCCGTTAAGGCCCAAAGCACGCGGCCGGGGGCGGATCCCTCCACCCTAAAGGTGGTATACACCCCGTTAAACGGCACCGGCCGGCGATGCGTTACCCGCGTGTTGCGGGAGCTGGGCATTTGCAACGTAACCGTGGTGCCCGAGCAAGAGATGCCCGACGGCAACTTTCCCACCTGCCCCTTCCCCAATCCCGAGATAAAAGAGGCGTTGCAGGTGGGGCTAAAGCTGTGCGAGCAGGTGCAGCCCGATTTGCTGCTTGCCACCGACCCCGATTGCGACCGGGTGGGCATCGCCGTGGCCGACGGCGGGGAGTACAAGCTGCTCACCGGCAACGAGGTGGGCGTTCTACTGCTGGATTATATCGCCCGCTGCCGCATCGCAGGCCACACCATGCCCCAGGATCCCGTAGCGGTAAAAACCATCGTTACCACCGATATGGCCACGGCGGTGGCCAAGCACTACGGCATTGAGCTGCGCAACGTGCTCACCGGCTTTAAATTTATCGGCGAGCAAATCGGCCTGCTGGAACAGCAAGGCCAAGCGGATCGCTTTGTGTTCGGCTTTGAAGAAAGCTACGGTTATTTAAGCGGCTCCCATGTGCGCGATAAAGACGCGGTAAACGCCAGCATGCTCATCTGCGAAATGGCGCTTTCTTACAAGGCGCACGGCAAAACCTTGGTGCAAGCGATGGACGAGCTTTATCAAACCTACGGCTATTACAACAACCAGCTGATGGATTTCACCTTTGAGGGCGCCGACGGCATGCGCCGCATGCAGGATATTATGCAGGTTCTGCGCAACAACACCCCCCGCAGCTTGGCCCAATATTTGGTAACCGGCTATTTAGATTATCAAACTTCACGGGGGTATAAACACAAAACCGAGGTGCATATCGACCTGCCGAAATCCGATGTGCTGGAATACCGCTTAGAAAACGGCAGCCGGCTTATCATTCGCCCCAGCGGCACCGAGCCCAAAATTAAAATTTACCTTTCTTCTAAGGGCAAAACCCGCCAGGAGGCGCTGGAGCGCAACCAGGCGCTGCGCCAGGCGGCACAAAAGCTGATGGAAAACGATGGGCACGACGACGAAGAATAAAGCGTTTATTGCGTGTTGAGAAGCCGGCCAGTCGACCCGTTAACAAGTTGACAATTTGACAACCGATAAAGATTACCGATAAGGAGGACATTATCATGTATCCTATGAAGTTAACGCCCGCCTGCAAAGATTACCTGTGGGGCGGCACACGCCTAAAAACCGAATTTGGCAAGGTTACCGATTTGAGCAAAGTGGCCGAAAGCTGGGAGCTGAGCTGCCACAAAGACGGCCCCTCCACCATTGCCAACGGCCCCGAGGCCGGCAAGCTGCTTACCGACTATATTGAAGAAAAGGGCAAGGCGGTGCTGGGTACCCACTGCGAAAAGTTTGAATATTTTCCCATTTTGATTAAGCTTATCGACGCCAAAGACAACCTTTCGGTGCAGGTGCACCCCGATAACGACTATGCCCTGCGCGTAGAGGGGGAATACGGCAAAACCGAAATGTGGTACATTGTGGATTGCGAACCCGGCGCGCAGCTGCTGTACGGCTTTAAAAATGAAATCTCCACCGAGGAGTTCCGCCGCCGCATTGCGGACAATACCCTTTTGGAGGTTACCAACAGCGTGCCTGTGCACAAGGGAGACGTGTTTTTCATCGACGCCGGCACCCTGCACGCCATTGGCAAAGGCATTCTGATAGCGGAAATTCAGCAAAACTCCAACACAACATACCGCATTTACGATTACGGCCGCGTGGGCGCCGACGGCAAGCCCCGCCAGCTGCATGTAGATAAGGCGGTGGAGGTAACCCGTTTGCAGCCTCCCACCCGGTCTACCCGGCCCCAAGGGGAAACCCAGCATAGCCAAGGCGGGGATCAAACCCTGTTGGCCTCTTGCGATTATTTTACGGTGAACCATGTGGAGCTCAAGGATGCGCTCACCTTTACAGCGGATGAAACCAGCTTTCACTCTCTGCTGTGCCTAGAGGGCAGCGCTACGCTGCAATATGAGGGCGGCGAGCTCAGCCTGGGCAAGGGCGAAAGCGTTTTTGTGCCGGCCAACACCGGCAGCTATACCCTGCGCGGCGCCTGCGATTTGCTGCTGACCACAATTTAAGCGCCGGTGCGCGTTAAGTTAAAAAGGATGAACGGGGGCGGCTTGTAAGAGGGCGAGCCGCCCCCTTATATAGCACCGAAATAGGAATTGAAGGAGGGCTCAATTCAATAGCCCCAAGGGGCGGAAAGGCATGGTATTTTTATGGATCGAGATATTTACAGTTGCAGCACGGGCCCCAAGGGTCTAAAACACAACCGGTACGGCAAAAAAAAGCATCGGGGAATCAAGGCGTTTTTTCTCACCCTGGGGCTGCTGATTGTTATTACATTGGTTGCCGGTTTTATTCTGCTGTTCACCATGTTAAATCAAATTGAACGCAAGCCCTTCGAGGATTTTAACACGCAAGAGGCTATCGACGCTGCCGGAGCGGTGGATCCCGGGGATTCCTTGGGTTTGACCTTGGGCAGCGGCGACATCCGTTCAGAGGACGGAATCACCAATATTTTGCTCATCGGCAGCGATTCCCGCAACGCAGAAACCGGGCGTTCCGACACCATGTTGCTGCTGAGTATCGACGAGCAGCACCACAAGCTAAAGATGACCTCTTTTTTGCGGGATCTATATGTGATTATCCCCGGCCAGCAAAACAACCGGCTCAACGCGGCTTATGCCTATGGCGGCGCGGGGCTATTGGCCCGCACCATTGAAGAAAACTTTCGCATTCACATTGATCACTATGTAGAGGTGGATTTTGCTTCTTTTACCAGCTTAATCGACACCGTGGGCGGCGTGGATATTGAGCTGACGCAGGCGGAAGCCGACGAGTTAAACTCCCAGGCAAATGCACAGCTTTTCTCGGCCGGCGTGCAGCATTTAGACGGCGAATGGGCGCTGAATTATGCCCGCATACGCAAAATCGATAGCGACTTTGGCCGCACCCAACGGCAGCGCAATGTTATTTCAGCTTTGATTGCCCAATTTCAATCGGCCGGGATTGTAGAAACCTTTCAAACCGTGCAGGCTGTGCTGCCTATGCTGTGCACCGATATGGACAATTGGGAGCTGATACGCCTGATGGTTTCTCTGCCTTCCATCAAAAACTACCCGGTATCTCAAATGGCGGTTCCCATTACGGGCGGCTATCAGGATATGACCATAAGAGAAATGATGGTGTTGGTGCCTGATATTGAGGCAAACAAGCAGGCTATTTGGGATTTTATTTACGAAGATTAAAGAGCCGGCTAAAACAACACAAAGCATAAAAGCGGAGGGCCTGTGGCAACCACAGGCCCTCCGCTTTACTTGTGCGAAACGAAACTATCATAAAAAACGCAATAAAACCCACCGCCGGACGCTTGCTAAAACGCGCACAGCAGCCCCACCAAGCGGCAAGAAGCGCCAAAGAATGAGAAAATAAAACCCACATCTTTTCTTTATGCCGTTGCAACCGCTATCGCGCTGCACTTGCCACGGCGGAAGCTGAAAAGGGTTTTGGCGCTTAGAAGTCGCTTAGGTCGCTTAGATAGAAATCTTCAGCGCGATCTCGTAAAGCTCTTTGTTAAAGGTTTTCTTCATATTCAAGGCTTCTGTAATATCATAATCCACAATGCGGCCGTCTTTTACCGCCACCACACGGTTGCCCATGCCGTTTTTCAAAATATCCACCGCGCGGTTGCCCATTTCACTGGCCACCACACGATCCCGCAAAGTGGGGGAACCGCCGCGCTGCACATGGCCCAGCACCGTGGCCCTGGATTCTACGCCCGTTTGCTTTTGAATCTCTTTTGCCAACTCTTCCACGCCGCCTACGCCTTCGGCAACAATGATAATAAAGTGCTTTTTGCCCGTCTTTTGGGTAAAGCGCATCCGATCGATAACATCGCGCTGCAAATCGTAGGGGATCTCGGGCACCAAAATGGAGGTTGCCCCCACCGCGATGCCGGTGTTTAGGGCGATGTCGCCGCAGCGGCGGCCCATAACCTCTACCACGCTGCACCTATCGTGAGATTGCGAGGTATCGCGCAGGCGATCCACCATCTCCATGGCGGTGTTCATCGCCGTGTCAAAACCTACGGTATATTCGCTGCATTGAATATCATTATCAATTGTGCCCGGTATGCCCACGCAAGGAATGCCCGCTGCGGTTAAATCGCGGGCGCCGCGGAAGGAACCGTCGCCGCCGATAACCACAACGCCGTCAACCCCCAAGCGCCGGCAAGTATCGGCTGCCTTTTGCACGCCGGCTGGCGTGTTAAACTCTGGGCTGCGGGCGGTAAACAGCATGGTGCCGCCACGGTGGATAATATCGGAAACGCTGCGAAGATTCATCTCGAACACATCGCCGCTAATAAGCCCGTTGTAACCGCGGCGCACGCCTATTACGCGCATTTCGTTGTTAATGCCCGCCCGGACAACGGCACGTATCGCCGCGTTCATGCCGGGGGCGTCACCCCCACTGGTTAATACGGCTATTGATTTTACGGCCATAACAATGCCTCCTAAAAACAAGTAATAATTTGTCAAAATAATTGATATCAAGAAAAAAAAATAAGATAAGATAAGGCAACTTATATTATATATTTTCCTTTGCAAAGAATCAACCGTTTTACATGGAGAAATTTATCTCTTGTATGGATTTGTGCCTCTTTTCTGTAGCGCCTATTTTTTTAGCGCAACATTCTCTTGCCCCAACTGGTTTTTCAGTTCGCCCAGCAATACATCGTTAACATCCACCCACAAATCAGCCGGCGCGCGCAGCAGCTTTTGCGTATCCTGAAAATAAAGATACACGGGGGTGGGCCCGTCAAAAATGCTGAGCAGCAGCTTCGCCCGTTCATATTGGGGGCTTTGCATCGCGGGCAGCTTTAAATATAGGCCGTTTCTATTACCTTTCTTTTTCTGAGCTTCTCTATTTTCCGAAGTTGGTTGGTAATCAGAAGGAAGAACCCGGTTGCAAACAATTTTGGCGTCTTCTTCCTCACGGGCGCTAACCCGGCCGTATACTTGCACCACCGTTCCCTCTTTGATAAGCTGGCCGCATTCGGCCAATATCTGAGGGAATACCAGCATTTCAATAGAGCCGTACATATCTTCTATTTGCACAAAAGCCATGGTGGCGTTGCTCTTGGTGGTTTTCAGCTTTACCGAAGTGACGATGCACAACAGCGTAACATTCACGCCGTCGTGATACCGTTGGTATTCCTCGTGCTCCTGCACAATATCCCCTATGCGGGCGCAGCGCAGCTGTTTTGCCTGCTGCGTATAGGCCGCCATAGGATGGCCGGAAAGATACATGCCGGCTGTTTCCTTTTCCATCGCCAACAGCTCAGATGGGGGGAACTCCGGCACATCGGGGATATCCGGGCCGGAATCGGTTAAGCCGGTGTTGTCAAAAAAGCCCAGCTGCCCTTCTAGGTTTTTCTTTTGGGCGGCGTCCAACCCATCCAAAACAACCGGCAGCATTTGCAGCATCTGGCGGCGGTTGCAGCCCAGGCCGTCCAAGGCGCCGCACTTGATTAAACTTTCTAAGGTTCGCCGGTTCATATCCTTGCCGTGCAGGCGTTTACAAAAATCATAATAAGAGGAAAATGCGCCGCCTCTTTTTCGTTCTGCCAACAGCCCGGTAATAAAGCCCCGGCCCAAGTTGCGCACCGCCAGCAAGCCGAACCGGATATTGCCCCCCGTCACGGTGAATCCCGTTTCGCTCTCGTTCACATGGGGGGGCAGCACCTCAATGGAAAGGCGGGCGCATTCTTCAATATATTCGCTCACTTTGGTGCCGTTATCCAGCACGCTGGTAAGCAACGCCGCCATAAACTGCCGTGGATATTTGCATTTGAGCCAGGCGGTTTGATAAGACACCACCGCATAGGCCGCCGCATGGGATTTGTTAAAGGCATAAGAGGCAAAGTTTTCCATCTGGGCGTAAATATCAGAGGCAACTTCCTCGCTGATGCCCCGGCGGATGCAGCCATCCACCTCTACCTTGCCGTTTTCATCCGTCAGGCCATGGATAAAGATTTGGTGCTCCCGCTCCATCACCGCCTTTTTCTTTTTCGACATGGCGCGGCGCACAATATCGGCCCGACCCAGGGAATAACCGGCCAGGGTGCGAAAAATCTGCATTACCTGTTCCTGGTAAACAATACAGCCGTTGGTAACGTCGAGAATCTGGGCCAACAACGGATGGGCGTAGGTGATGTGATCCGGGTGATGCCGGTTTTCAATATACCGGGGAATAGACTCCATAGGCCCCGGGCGGTATAGCGAAATAACCGCTATTAAATCTTCCACATTTTCCGGGCGCAACTGCATGAGCACGTTGCGCATGCCCCCCGATTCAAACTGGAACACCCCTTCGGTGTCGCCCCGGGTCAACATGGCGAACACATCCGCATCGTCGTGGCGTATTTGCCCGATAGAAAAAGAGGGATCCTCTTTTTGAATCATTTTTTCCGCATCGCTTATCACCGTTAGGGTGCGCAGGCCCAAAAAGTCCATTTTCAGCAGCCCCAGCTCCTCCAAGGTGGTCATGGTGAACTGGGTTACCACCGCCTCGTCGTTTTTCGCCAGGGGCACATAGGCGCTAACCGGCTGCTCGGTGATCACCACGCCGGCGGCATGGGTGGAGGCGTGGCGGGGCATCCCCTCCACTTTGCGGGCCATATCGATAAGCTCATGCACCTGGGCTTCGGAATCATAGCGGGCCTTCAGCTCGCTTGACACTTGCAACGCCTTGTCCAACGTCATCCCCAGCTCCATTGGAACCAGCTTGGCAATGCTATCCACCGCCGCATAAGGGATGGCCATCGCCCGGCCCACGTCCCGAATAGCGCCCCGGGCCGCCATGGTGCCAAAGGTGATAATTTGCGCCACATGATCCGCGCCGTATTTCTCTACCACATAGTCGATGACTTCCTGCCGGCGTTCGTAGCAAAAGTCAATGTCAAAGTCGGGCATACTTACCCGTTCCGGGTTGAGAAAACGCTCAAACAGCAGGTTGTATTTGATGGGATCAATGCCCGTAATGCCAATGCAATAGGCCGCCAAGCTGCCCGCGCCGGATCCGCGCCCCGGCCCCACGGGGATGCCGACCGATTTGGCGTAGCGGATAAAATCATACACAATCAAATAATAATCCACATACCCCATGGTGCGAATGGTATTCAGCTCATACTCCAGCCGTTCAATCAGCGCGGCATCCGGCTCATCCCCATAATGGCGGTGCAGCCCGGCGTAGCACTGCTCTTTAAAATACTCATAGTGATCCCGCCCGTCGGGCACGTCAAAATGAGGCAGTTTGGTGTTGCCGAACTCAAATTCCACGTTGCATTGCTCGGCGATGCGCACGGTATTGTCGCACGCTTCGGGGCATTCGGGGAATAGGGCGCGCATCTCCTCTTCGCTTTTGAAATAAAACTGATCGGTGGCGAACTCCATGGTGTCGTCGTCCTCCACCGTGTGGTTGGTCTGGATGCACAGCAGGATGTGGTGCATTTTGCTGTCTTCCTGCTCCATATAATGGCAGTCGTTGGTGGCCACCAACGGAATGCCCGTTTCGCGGGAGAGGCGGATGATCAACGGGTTAATCTGGCGCTGTTCACGGATGCCGTGATCCTGCACCTCTAAATAATAATTCCCCTTGCCAAAGATGCCCTCATATTGCAGCGCCTTCTGCTTGGCGGCCTCGTAATCGCCGCGCAGCAGCATGCGCGGGATTTCGCCCGCCAGGCAGGCGGAAAGAGCTATCAGCCCTTCGCTGTATTGGGCCAGCAGAGCGTCGTCTACCCGGGGCTTATTGTAAAACCCCTCGCACCAAGCGATAGACACCAGCTTGATCAAGTTTTGATACCCTGTTTGGTTTTTGCACAGCAGCACCAAATGCCGGCTTTCACTGTCATATTCGTGCACCTTATCCAAATGCGTGCGGGGCGCCACATATACCTCGCAGCCGATGATGGGCTTAACCCCCGCCTCTTTGGCGGCTTTATAAAAATCCACCGCGCCGTACATCGCGCCGTGATCGGTGATAGCCACAGCGGGCTGCCCCATTTCTTTTGCCTTTTTTACCAGCTGCGGAATCCGGCATGCGCCGTCTAACAGGCTGTATTCACTGTGCACATGCAAATGTACAAATCCGCCCATTTGTTATGCATCCCCCTTTCTACCTTCATTCGCCGCCTGCGGCGCCGGTTCCTCTTCCTCACCGGCGTCGGGCAGCCCCATCTGCCGGGCCAGCTCCACCAGCCGCTTTAAGCGGTGATTCACGCCCGAGCGGCTCAAAGGTTCGCTCAGCGCTTCGCCCAACTCCCGCAGCGACAGCTCGGGGCTATCGCGCCGCAGCGCGGCAATTTCGCGCAGATCTTCCGGCAAAGCGGCAAGGCCTATTTTTTCATCTAGCAGCTGAATGGCTTGCAGCTGCCTGGCCGCCGCCGCCGCTGTTTTTGAGATATTGGCCGTTTCAAAATTGGTGGTGCGGTTTACATAATTGCGCACCTCTTTCACCATTTTTGCCTGCATCAGCTCCATGGCTGCCCCTGGCGCGCCGATGTAGGCCAGCATATCGGCGATCCGCTCGCTATCCTTTAAGTATATAATATAGGCGCCTTTCCTCTTCGTAATACCCGGATCCAGCAACAGCCCGGGGGCTTCTGCCAGCAGGGCATGCAAATCCCCCGCCAGCTTCATGTGTGGCACATAAAGCTCTAAATGATAATCCCGGCGCGGATCGGTCACCGTGCCGCAGGCCAAAAACGCCCCGCGCAAAAAGGAAGCCACGCAGCACTCGTTTTCTAAATTGGCCCGGTTGATGCGCAAATTCACCTCGCTGCCCGTGTGGCCGAACCACGCCAATAAGCGTTTGCGTTCCGCCGCATCCGGCAGGCTGAGGGTGCAAGAAACATGGCCGCCGCCCTTTCGTTGCAGCCCCGTGCTGGCCTCCACCAACAAGCCCGCCTTTTGGGCCAGGGTCTGCTCAAACACAGCGCGCACGGCCGCATGCTCTGTGGCCAATTGCACCGCTTGTAAAGAGAAGGAACGGCCCAGCAGCAACAAACCGTAAAGCTGCGCTTTTAAACAGCAGTCTGCTGTAGTTCTATCCCATTGGCTGCATAGTTCATTTTTTACATCTGACGCAAAAGACAACGCCGGTTTTCTCCCTTCTCTTCTATATAACCACAAGACGGTTTTTTCTTGCAAGAAATGATAAAACCTCGGTAATTACCAAAAGCCGCCCGTTGAGTGGCAGCGGGCGGCTGCTGTTTTGATACCTTTTGTTTCTATATCGGCAACATTGGCAACATGCTGGCGAAGCGTTTAATTGAGCTTAACCAACACAGCCGAAAGCGGCGCCAGTTCAATTGTTTGCCCACCGGCCAAAGCAGTGCCGGTTCCATCCGGCTGTGTGAACAGAACGCCTTCGCCTGCATAATCTACAGAGCATTGCTGCGGCGTTTGCAAATAGTTGACTATCACCTGCGCCTCGCTGCCGTCCGGCGCCTGCCACCGGCTGGTGAACAACGAAGGATAATGATGCACTTCGCCGGAGCGCAGCGGCAAATCGAAGGCGCCCACGCCCACCAGCCCATAGGGCTTTAACATGCGGCCCAAGTGCAGATAAGGCTTGCCGGCGCCGGTGCGCCAAGCGTTTAAGTTGCGCACCAGGGTCTTAACGGGCTGCTGCTGCGGGTATTCGGCATCCCACGAAGTGCCCCAATCCCAATGCACTTGCCCATCTTTGGCCAGCACCAAGGTCAGCATATCCCCGGCGGCAAAGGAATGGGCAATGCGCAGCAAAAAGTTATCGGGGCATTTATCCAAGTCAATTACGTTGGCCACGCCGTTTTGGTTGCCCATAAAGTTGTTGATATACTCATGGAAAACATAGCCGTAAGCAGGCACGGGCTTGGAAAAGGCAAAACCGGCGTTAAAGCGCAGATCGTTAAAGGGCAGGTAGCCTATAAAGGGTTCTGCCGCCGCCTCTTCGCAGCCGATGATCATCTTACTGCCCATCTGCCGCAGCGCCTCTTCCACCTTTTGGAAAATATGGATCATGCTGTCGCCCTGCCATTTACCGGGCGCAGCCGGGTGGCCGTGCCCCTTGGCGTAGCACAGGCAGCTATTGCCGCCCAGGTTTTGATCAAAGAACTGCGCGTAATCGCAGCCGCTAGAGGCTATCTTCTCCACCTCGCGCACCACAATGTCGCCCACCTTTTCATTGGCGGGGCACATATCGTATCCGTAACGGATGGGGTAGCCGATGATGTGAGACTGCACGATATCTCCCGTGGGCGTTTGGCACATCACTTCGTCCATGTGCTCCTGCTCATAAAGCTCTTTGGTTTGATAAGAGGGCACCAGTACGCTTTGGGTAGTCCAGCCGATACCGCTGCAATATACCCCCGCCAAATTGCCTTTTTCATGCAGCTTGTCAATAAAGCGCTTAAACGCCTCTTCTCCGCCGAAGGGCGGCCACACATAAGGCGGCGCCCAGGGGGCCGTGCCCTCCCAGTGCATGGGCAGGGCCATAATAGTGCTTTGCAGCTGTTGCTGCAGCTGATCGATATAAGGCAGGCTGTTTTCCAGCGGGAAATACTGGTTAGGCGTCATATCGCCCGTATCTTTTGTGCCGCGCACCGGGTAAAGCGCCACCACGGGGGAGCGCTCCATCCATTCGGGCAGCTGATCGTTTTCGCTGATTTTCGGCGGCAGATGCGCGCCGGAGGATTCCAGCCAGCTCCGATACCGTTCGGCAGCGGCATACCAATCGCCGTCGAATACGCCCAGCACCATTTCATAGGGCAGGGTGTAAGCGCCCTGCACGGCGCCGGGGAATAAACGGTACTCCAAACGCACGGCGTTGGCGCCGTCGTCCATATCGTATTCCACGGTTTTTAAATTGGCGTAAGGATCGTGGGCGGCAAAATAGAGGCTCCCTTTGGGGGAACAATAGGCCATAAACTGCATGGGCACCGGGCCGGGATACAGCCCTATATAACCGTCGCTTTGCACCCCAATGGGCCTATAACGGAACCCCGTGCGGTTGCGCAAAGCCGCATCTTCCACCAGGCAGCCTTCCGCCATCGGCCAAAAGAGGGTGGATTCCCCGCCTGCGGCCAAAAAGTCGTTGGGCACGCTAACGCGGGGGAACTCCAGCCATTCCAAACGAAGGCCCGTGTCGTTTTGCAGCCGGTAGGACCAATAGGTCATAGATTCCTCTTTGGGGCAACGCACCGTTACCCAAACGTGCAAATCCATATGCGCAACTTTTTCAAAAGCGATATGTACCGTAACGGCTTGCTCGGTTTCCTCTTGGCGCAGCGAAACCGACTCCGCCTGCCCTGCATGCACCTGCGAAGCCGTGCCGGCGTCATCCAGCAGCTGGGCGCAAAACAGCGGGCGGGGTTGAGCCTGCTGATACAGCATTTCTTTTTCCCCGTTGTGCAGCGATAAAAGGGATCCGGTTGCATCATCCAGTGTTAAGCAATAATTGTTGTTTTTTACAAGCATGTTTTCCCTCTTTTCTAAATTCTAATTTCATGAAGTCTTTCTCTAATCCAGTTTCTGAAAAAATCCAATTCAAAATCCGTATGAAACCAATGCTCCCCTCCTTTTTGTTCTGTGAGTTCGCATCCAAAATGATCTGCAAAAGTTTTTACATAATCGTATTCACACAAGGTATCATTTTCTCCTCGCAGAATAAATGTTTTATGGTTCCATGTATGAATCGGATGACTTTTAACATATTGATAATACGGAAAATATAAAGGCTCTATATCATTCTCTACCTTTACTCTTTCTTGGAACTCTTTTTCTGTGATGCGGCAGTATTCCATAAGATTATGAATGATTCGTTCCATATTGGTTACAGGAGAGAGAAACCACGCACGTTCTATTGCACTATCTGCAAATGCAAGCAATTCAAAATAAGCCCCCATGCTACACCCAAAGATTGAAACCGCCTTGTTTTGATTCACTGCAAAAGAGTACATTGTTTTCAACTCCCGAACACATTCGTCGGGCATAATAAAATCTGATTCATATACTCTTTCTCCATGCTGCGGCAAGTCAAAGCTAAGAACCTGATAGCCCTGTGCCGTTGCTTCTTCCGCAAGCACCCAAATACAGTCATCAATTTTTGAAGAATGACTTCCATGTGCCGCAATTATAATTTTATCGCTTGGCTCTCCCCATAAAATAGCAGGAATACCGTCAATTCTGCGTTTACTTAAATTCATAATTTTACAACTTTCTCGCCTTAAACAACACGGAAATAGGCAGCATTTTTGCTTTTTTCGCTTTGTCGCTGATATCTCCCTCCGTCTGCATTGTCGCCTCGTCGGTCTGTTCAACCATTTGCTCAATTACAAATCCCGCTTTTGCTAAAGCGTTGACGTAGGTAGATATTTTTCGGTTACACAGCAGAATTTCACTACCGTCCGCCGGTATTCTGAAGTAGGACTCATCAAAATAACTTTTGCTCATCACCAAGGCGTTGTTTTCTACCACATCTTTCCGTTCATCACGGGACCATGTGATGCAGTAATGGAGCGGATGATGCCAGCTAAAAATGAAGATACCGTCTTTTTTCAGATACGATGCGATTTTTTGGAAAGCACCGTCCAAATCAGTGGTCCATCCGATACTCCGATACCATAAATCGAGTATATATAATCAAAATAATCTTTCGGAATATCCATGTCAGCTTCCATCGGAGAACAGATGAGATTGGCAGTATAGCCGTTTTCGCTCAAATACCGTTTGGCGTTTTCAAGCTGCTTATGAGAAAGATCAGCTCCCCATAATTCACCGGCATTTCTATCTGCATGATATTTTAGAGAATGGCCGCTGCCACAGCAAATTTCAAGCATTTTCTTTCCTGAAACATCACCAAACAGGTGTAATTCATCCTCGGTTACAAAGTGCACGCCATAGGTAGGCAGCGCCGTAGCCCCAAACCACAGATCTGCATAAGTATCCCAGTAGTGTTTGTTGGTTTTTAATACTTCATCTCGGTCCATTTGATTTTTATCCTTGTATGATGATAAAAGTTCTAACATCAGCAAACGGTTTCATATGTTTGCCAATCCCCTATTTATCGCCAATTTTTTTGCCCTTATCATCAATTGAATCAAGGGTAAAACTGTGTGAAACCGTATAAAAAATAAGGGAGCAGACTGCGCTAAACCCTTTGTTTTCATGCCTTTGGCGGATTTTATTGATACCCTACAGCAAGCCATCGCGCATAAAACCGTGTGTTTTAAGTTCCACTTTTCTTGTTTGCCCTATGGCCAAACGAAAACCATTACCTTTTTTGAATATCCCTGTGGTGCACGCTGGTGCGCCTGCCCTGCTCCAACAGATGGCTATACAGCAGCTGCGCCAGGGCCACCGAGCGGTGCTTGCCGCCCGTGCAACCGATGGCCACCACCAGCTGGCTTTTCCCTTCGTCGCAATACAGGGGCAGCATATAATCAATTAGCGAAAAGAAACGGTCGATAAACCCTTTTGTTTGCGGCCATTTCATCACATATTGGTAAACCAGATCGTCTAAACCGGTCAGGTTTTTCAGCTCCTCAACATAATAGGGGTTGGGCAAACAGCGCACATCCAGCACCAAATCCGCCTCGGTGGGAATGCCGTATTTAAAGCCGAAAGAAACGCAGTTGATCATTAGCGCATAGGCGGAGTTACCCAAAAACAGGCTGGAAATTCGCTCTTTCAGCTGGGCGGGTGAGATTAAAGAGGTGTCTATCACATAGTCGGCCCGCTCACGCACGGGTTTGAGCATCTCCCGCTCCAGGTGCACGGCCTGCTCCAGCGATCCCAAGTAGTTTTGCGCCAAGGGATGTTTTCTTCTGGTTTCTTTATACCGGTGAATCAACACATCGTCGCTGGCGTCCAAATACAAAATGCGGTACTCACGCTGCTCTGATTGCAGCTTGTCCAGCAC
>DVJE01000014.1 GCA_018716975.1 Candidatus Gallacutalibacter stercoravium
ATTTCAAAAACCAACTTGCTGTTCGCGAACGGGCTTACAACCATTTCCCTATGCGGCCTCTTAACTGGCGGTCTCCTAAACAAGTTTTATCTAGTTTCTCTCATGTGTAACACTTCATTGACAAACCTACAGGCGCAATTTGTTTATGCAAATGACAACTAACAAATGTGCAAAAGAGCTGCCGGGGGCTTTGCGCAACGGATAAAATAGACTATAATAATGGCAAGGCCGGATTGCAAAAGTGATGCGCCATTTGTGCGGGCGGCAGCTTTGGGCAGAGGGCCGAGGATTCTTGAAAGGAAGATGAACAATGGCCAAAACCAGAGTGAGATTAAATATTATGGGGGTTGACTATATTGTCGCCTCAGAAGAAGACAGCGAAAATTACATACGTTCTATAGCGGCAGAGGTAGAGTCGCGTATGAGCGCCGTGCTGGAGGAGAACCCTAGGGTATCCGCCATGATGGCGGCGGTGTTGTGCGCATTGGATTACTGCGACGAGGCAAAAAAAGCCAACGGCAGCGCCGATAACCTGCGCACCCAGATTAAAGATTATTTGGAGGATTCCTCCAAAGCCCGCATGGAGGCCGACGAGGCCCGGCGGGAAAATGAACGGTTGAAAAAAGAGATACAAACCTTGCGTATGCGTTTGGCGGAAAGCGGCACCCCGGCGGCCCGCGCCCCGAAAGCCGTTGCTCCCGCCGATCAGGCCGCGCAAACGGGGGATGGAGCTGTAGGCGCAACCGATCAGGCCGCGGCTCAGGCGGCTCCAATGTCCCGTCCCAAATCAGGGCGTATGTTTACCACCCCGGAACCCCTTTCCGGCGTGCCGGAAGCGGCCGATGTAGACGATCAAGGTGCGCTGCATTTTTTTGAAGGGCAGCAAAACGGCCGGGAGGATGAAAAAGGCGGTGAATAAGCAAAACAGCGCGGCGGGCGTCCAAAAACTAGAGATTCTGGCGCCTGCTGGCTCGCCGGAGTGCCTAATACCCGCTTTGCGTATGGGGGCCGACGCGGTGTATTTGGGCGCCCAGCAGTTCAGCGCCAGGGGGAACGCTGCAAATTTTGACCGGGATGCGTTGCGCCAAGCTGTGCAGGAATGCCATGTTAGGGGCGTTAAGGTTTATTTAGCGGTGAATACCTTGCTATTTGACACACAACTGCATCAGGCGTTGCAGCTGGTGGAGTTTGCTTGCTCTCTGCCGGTGGATGCGCTGATTGTTCAGGATGTGGGCTTGGCGCGCCTGTTACGCCAGGCCGCCCCCGGTATGCGGTTGCATGGTTCCACCCAGATGGCGGTGCACACCCCCGCGGGGGTGGAACAGCTGGCTCGAATGGGTTTTTCGCGGGTGGTGCTGGCTCGGGAACTTAGCGGCCGAGAGATTGCCGATATCGCCCGGTCGGCGCCCATCGAGCTGGAGGTGTTTGTGCACGGGGCGTTGTGCATGTCGGTATCCGGCCAATGCTACTTTAGCGCTATGTTGGGCGGACGCAGCGGCAACCGGGGCTTGTGTGCCCAGCCGTGCCGCTTGCCCTTTCGTGCGCCGGGCGGCGCGAATTTCGCCTTGAGTTTAAAGGATAACTCCCTTGTTCCCTATTTGGATGAATTGGCCCGCATGGGGGTAACGTCCGCAAAAATTGAAGGACGGATGAAACGGCCGGAGTATGTAGCGGCAGCTGTGGCGGCATGCCGCTTAGCTGCCGACGGCATGCCGCCGCAACCACAGCTCAATCGCCAATTAGAGGCGGTCTTTTCCCGTTCGGGGTTTACCGATGGCTATTATACCGGGCGGCGGGGTGCGGCTATGTTCGGCATCCGAAAAAAGGAGGATGTGGAAGCTGCCAACGGCCAAATGTTAGCCCAAATCCGCCAAACTTACCACAAAGAAGTTCAGCGCGTTCCCGTGCGCTTTTCTTTTTCTCTTTGGCAGAATAAGCCCGCGTACCTGTGTGCGCAGGACGGACAAGGGAATCGGGCGGAGGTATGGGGCGGCGTGCCCGAAGAAGATGATAGAGGGATGGACGAGGCCGTTTGCCGCCGTCAGCTGGAAAAAACCGGAGGTACGCCGTATATTTGCAAAGAGATCACCTGCCATTTAGATAAGGGGATATCGCTTCCTCTTTCAGCCATAAACGCCATGCGCCGCCAGGCGTTGGAGCAGATTTCAACGGCCCGCTTGCATCGGGAACCGGTGGCCTTTTCTATGCCGGAGCATTTGCCCGGGCGCAGCTATGCCGCTGCGCCGTTACGTCTGCGGGCCCGGTTCCCCCATGCCCAAGTGCCCGATGTTTTTTCTCGCTGTGAATTGGTGTATGTTCCTTTAGCCACGCCGCCGGAGCAGTTAGAACAGTTGTTGGAGCGGGGCATCCCCGCTGCTGTGGATGTGCCCCGTGGCTTGTTCGGCAAAGAGGATTGGGCCCGCCGTCAGCTGCAAGCTGCCTACAAGGCGGGAGTACGTCACGCCCGCGTAGGGAATCTGGGTGCTTTGGCGTTGGCACAGGAGGCAAAGCTGGTGATGCATGGCTCTTTTGCCCTCAACCTTTGCAACACCCAATCTCTTCTTTGGGCAAAAGAGCAAGGGCTGGCGGATGTGGAACTGTCGGTTGAAATGACGGGGAAGCAAATTGCCCAATTGGGCGCGGCTTTACCCCGGGGTGTGGTGGGGTATGGCAGATTGCCGCTTATGCTGGTGCGCAATTGCCCGCTGGCAGCAGGACGGGGGGCTTCTTCCCTCAAAAAAGAAGGCACATTGCCTCGCAGCGGGATACAGCCGGGGTGCCTGCGTTGCGATCCACAGCACCCCCTTTGCCTCACCGACCGAAAAGGGGCCCGTTTTCCGGTGCAATGCGAACGTGTTGGGCCAAGTTGCGGGCTTGGCTGCGCAGAGGTTCTTAACAGCGTGCCCTTGGACTTAATGGATAAGCTTTTAAACGAAAAAACGGGTGTTGATTTTGCCCTTTTTAACTTCACTGTTGAAAACTTGGTGGAAAGTGAGGAAAAGTATCTGGCTTTCCACACCGGATATCACCCGTCAAAGGGCTACACGCGTGGGCTATGGGATCGCGGTGTGGAATAAACCGTCGAAAATGGAAAGTTATGGGGAATTCTGTGGATAGTATGGCGATTGTTGGAAGTTGGGGGAATAATGTGGAAAACCCGTTGAAAAGGTGGAAACTTTATTTGATGCGGTAAAGTTCTTTGCATCGCCGCGCCGAAGCGTTCGTATGGTTCCCTCTGTGCAAAATTTATGTTGATTGCGGGTGTTGCCAACCTTGCGCTTAAAAGTGGAGCGGGTGGGACGATCGCCATGAAGAAAGGACAGTAACCATGTATACCAAAAAAGATCTGCTTTGCGATATTGAAAAAATGGGCTTAAGGCCCGACGATACTTTATTGATTCATTCTTCTATGAAGGCGATTGGGCAGGTAGAAGGCGGCGCAGACACGGTGTTGAACGCTTTTTCAGAATATTTAGCCGATGGGCTACTGGTTTTGCCCACCCATACCTGGGCCACCGTAACCCCCCAGCACCCTGATTACGATCCAGAAACCGAGCCCTCTTGCGTTGGGCTGCTGACCAACCTCTTTCGCCAGAGGCCGGGCGTAGTGCGCTCGCTGCATCCCACCCATTCGGTGGCGGCCTTAGGCCGTGACGCCGCCGGTTATGTGGCCGGGGAAGAGCATTGTGCCAGTCCTTGTCCGCGGGAAGGTTGCTGGGGTAGGCTATATAATCGCCGGGCAAAAATTTTATTTTTAGGTTGCGCCATGCGGTACAACACCTTTTTGCACAGTGTGGAGGAATGGAGCGATGTGCCGCTGCGGCTTACCGCTGAGGCTTTTCCGTTCCGGGTTAAAACGCCGGCGGGGTGGATTGAAACGCCGGTGCGCCGCCATGAAAGCCCTTTTGGGGATGTATCGCGTTTTTACGGCAAAATGCAGCCGCTGTTTGTTGCCAAAGGGGCGGCGAAAGAAACTCGTTTTGGCGATGCGGTTTGCATGCTGGGCGACGCTGTGGCCATGGCGGACATTACCACAGCCTGTTTGCGGCGCAATATTCAACTGTTTTCGGATGAAACGCCCCCGGCGATTTAAATAAACAGGAAGCAACGGTGTTGTTGCTGCTGTAGCTGTAAGTAAGGCGGTGACATTATGGAATTTACTGTGCAGGAATATTTTTCTCTCAAGCGCACCCTTCGTTTTCGTGAGGATGGAACCTTTAAAATTTTGATTCTAACCGATCCCCATGGCGGCACAGAACTCCACCCTCAGCTCAAGCCCGGTATAGACGCCATGATTACCGCTGCACAGCCTGACCTGGTGCTGCTCGGCGGAGATTTAACCGGTCCCTATATCGGCTGCACCACGCAAGAAGAGCTGTATGCTTATTTAGCGCTTATTATGCAGATTCCCGAACAACAGGGCATCCCTTGGGCTCATGTGTTTGGAAATCACGACTATAATAAAGGGCTGTCCAACGAAAAACAGCAAGAAGTCTTTCAGTCGTTTTCCTGGTGCGTGAGCAAACGAGGGCCGCAAGACATTCATGGCGTAGGTAATTACGTTTTGCCAATATACCATTCACATACCGACAAGGTGGTTTTTCAGGTATGGGGCATGGATACCCACGACGATAATCGGTGCTTTGCCCAAGAATATGGGCTGCCTGAGGATACGTTATTTATTCTGCCGGAACATTTTGCCATGGGGTATCATTCCGATTCGATTCATACCGACCAACTGATATGGTACTTTGAAACCTCCAAAGCGATTGAAAAAAGCTTGGGCTATCAGGTGCCCGGTATGATGTACATGCACATTCCTCTGCCGGAATTTTGCCTGATTCCCCGGAACCCCCAACAAACTCATATGACCGGCGTTATGAGGGAGCACGTGGGCTGCAATGAGCTGAATCCCGGCCTTTTTTCCGCCTGTTTGCAGCGGGGGGACATCGTAGGTATTTTTGCAGGGCACGATCATCTCAATGATTTTTGTGGTCAATACTGTGGGATAACGCTTGGCAACTGTGCGGGCATCAATTACGATTGCGGTTCAGATGACGATTTGCGCGGCGGCCGTATCGTGGAAGTAAGCCAAAACGATCCCCGTCGCATCAAAACTTATATGCTTCACTTGCGGGATATTTTAGGCGAAAGAGCCGACAACCACGGTCGGTCGTAGTGTTTTGCAGGCTGTCAAAACAAATAAAACAAGTTGCGGCGGTGGTGGCGGGTTGCACTTATGCTCAACGGCTCAATGGCTCAGCTGGCTAGTCGCCAGCTGACAATACAGTGTGTTTTCATCTACCAAAGCCATGTTGTGAGGATCCAAGCAGAAGGTGCTATATAGAGAAAAAGGCCGGTTATTTTGTATAGTAGAATCAACAGTCCGCACGAATGCCGGCGATAACTCGTTTTACTATGTTACGGCGTAATACAAGCAGACGCTAAGAAAGGGGCAACTTATGGCGCAAGATACCCGGCGCAGAACCAACTCCAAAAGCCGCTGCTCGGCGGCATGGGCCATATGGGGCGGGCGTGCCCTCAAACTGCTGAAACATTTTATATTTTTGTTGCCCGCAGTGGGGGCTTTGTTGCTTTACTTTTTATTGCCGCAGTTTCCGGAATTTACCGAATATGTTTTTTCCCGGGGAATATTCCGTGTGGTGTCGGTGCCGCTGGGGGTCGTTTCCTCTTTATTCCCCTTTTCTCTAACGGAGCTGGCGGCCCTGGTGGCCTTACCGGCTGTGGTAGTGCTTTTGGTGCGTTTTATTCGCAAGCTGCGCCGTGCCAAAAGGAGACAAAAAGAAGCCCAGGTTGTTTGCGGGGATGGCGAGCTTG
>DVJE01000003.1 GCA_018716975.1 Candidatus Gallacutalibacter stercoravium
CGTCGCTCCCCATACGGGGAGCGTGGATTGAAATACAGTTGCCATGACTGCGGATGGGCACATCAATGGTCGCTCCCCATACGGGGAGCGTGGATTGAAATCAGGAATCATTACCACGTCCAGATATTTGCAGGAGTCGCTCCCCATACGGGGAGCGTGGATTGAAATAGTGACAAAAGGGCAAAGAAAAATTTTGGGGAGAGTCGCTCCCCATACGGGGAGCGTGGATTGAAATTTTAAATCTGGCGAGAGGGCAATAACGTTACAAACGTCGCTCCCCATACGGGGAGCGTGGGTTGAAATTATCAAGAATGGGTGCTGCATCCAGAAAAACATAGTCGCTCCCCACACGGGAATGCGGATTTAAATCACACAATTATCTTCCTAAAGGGGCTTTTGGCCTTGATTGACAAAGGTATTTTCCATAAGCAGTTGCGGGGCCCCCGCCTGAAGTTCAGGAGGAAGCCCCGCTTTTTCATTTTACTCTTCTTTACTCGTTCCTATATTTGAGGCATGAGGCACGATTTTTATGCCTCAGACCCAAAGAACAAAACCTGTTTATTGAGGTCCTGCTCACCCTTCGTTCTTGGCGGTCTTTTTTAAGGCATGGAATCCGAGCAGAATCGCCCCACATAGAGGCGCCCAGGGTTCATACCACATTATTTCAATGTATAAACATATTCATTATAGCGTGGGCTTGTACTTCTTTCAACAGACGAACCACCATCAAATCGTTTGAAATCTTTGCAGAACATCTAAGCTATTCTGCGAAATCCGGCCATGAAATTTTGTTTTCTCTTTTTATTCAGTCGGATTTAAATTTAAGATAACCGCTACAAAGACAATCCATCGTAAAGTAAGGCTTGTTCCGATGCGCAAAGAAACAACGCCCTTTTCCGTTTTTCGATGTTTACGGAATACAGAAAGGGGGTTACAAAGCCGGCAAAAGCCGCAAAGCTGTCTGTCCCATTCAGATATACGAGCCAAACCGATTTTATCGCTTGGGTTTCGCACACTACAGGCCCAGCCTATGTATTTCAAAAAGCCGAGACCTCTTTGCTGAAGTCTCGGCCATTTTTTGCAATCTTCTCTTTCAACCTTTTCGCGCCGCCTTAGCCACCGCTTTTAAAAACTGCTTAACCGTTGCAGAAGGGGTGGGCGAATGCAACAGCCCAAAAGGAATGGTATAGCCCCAATCCACCGGCATAATTTTTAAAAGAGGATGCACATAACGCCAATTTTCCACTGCCATGAGAACACAGTTATTGTTTTCACACTGATTAAACGCCGCCACATCGTAAAAATCAAAATCTACAATATTTATTTGCGGATGGTTTTTCCAAATGTCATCCCGCAGCAGATCGACATAGTGGCTCCAATCCCGGCGCATTAGCATCAATTTTTCCCCATACAAATCTTGTACGGTTAACTTATCTTTTTGCGCTAACTTGTGATGAACAGAAACGGCGCAACAGATAGGCTCCCTAGAAAGCTCCAGCCCCGCGCATTGGCGCAGGTTTAACATGGTTTCATCAAAAATACCGGCAACAACGTCAATATTCTGGCCTAGGTTGCCCAATATTTCTCTGGCGTTTTCCGGCGTGTTGTCAAAGGGGATCAGTTGGAATTTCATGTTGGGGCAATCCTCTTGCAGCCTTGGCCACAAATCCACCAACACTTGGGCTGGAGTCATAGGTGAGGTACCAATACGAATGACATTGGAGCTCTGCTGCATGGCGTTTTTAGCCCGCGTCACCGAATCCTTACAGTACTGGATGATGTATTTCGCATCTTGATACAGGGATTTCCCTGCTTCGGTCAAAAGCAACCCCCGGTGGGTGCGCACAAAAAGCTGCAAATCCAGGCTTTCTTCCAGCAGGTTTATTTGCTTAATCACCGCAGGCGGTGAGATAAACAGCCTTTCGGCTGCTTTATTGAAACTGCCCGCCTCCACCACGCACAGAAAGGTTTCAAGCTGAGGATTATACACGGGGCTTCATCATCCTTTCTATCTTCATGTGATTAAGAGCGTTTTTAGCCCATTACATTAGCCGTCCCGGATAGGTACCTTTCTCTCTTTTGGGAAGCCGGTAACATCCGAGGGCGGCCTTAGCCATGCCCTTTTACATATCACACACCCAGCCACACTTGCTTTATATACCCTTGGTTTACTCCTATTGTGATAACATATGTAAAATTGAAAAAATTTATGGTGGAACTGCTGTGTGCACTACTCCCCTGCCCTCCAACAGTTTTCAGAATACAATTATATTTTATTCGATTTTACATATTCATAGCAAGATAGAGCTTAAAATTTTTTCTAAATGAGCCGGTTTTCTGTAGATATGTAGCAGAAAAATCACAATCGCTATCGTTGTACTTTTGAAGCATAAAAAAATGAAGCGCAAGCATCGTGTTGTTTCCGCTTGCGCCTCGTATCGATTGTTGTAAATATAGGCAACTACAGTAAATTACCGTCACCGTCCAGCTCTTTTGTTGACTACAAAAAGGCCTTAATAATTCTTAGCTGCAATTTGGAAGTAAGCCTGCGGATGGCTACACACCGGGCAAACCTGCGGTGCCTTTTCTCCCACATGAATGTGCCCACAGTTGGAACATTGCCAAATGACGATATCGCCTTTTTGGAATACTGCGCCCTCTTTTACATTTTTCAGTAAAGCAAGGTAACGCTCTTCGTGCTCCTTTTCAATTTTAGCCACCCCTTCAAACAGCGCGGCAATTTGATCAAACCCTTCTTCCCGCGCCTCTTTGGCAAAAGTGGCGTACATATCGGTCCACTCATAATTTTCGCCTTCAGCCGCCGCTTTCAGGTTCTCTTCTGTGGTGCCAATTCCGTTTAACAGCTTAAACCAGATTTTTGCATGCTCTTTTTCGTTGTTGGCGGTTTCTTCAAACAAATTGGCAATTTGAACATAACCGTCTTTTTTTGCTTTAGATGCAAAATAAGTATATTTGTTTCTGGCCTGTGACTCACCCGCAAAAGCCGTCATTAAATTGGCCTCTGTTTTAGAACCTTTTAATTCCATTTTTGTTACCCTCTTTCTATAAATTTGTTTCCGTACATAAAATAATAATAATTATTATTTTATTATGTTTATAATACTACTTTGCTTTTACACTGTCAAGTAAAACCGTAAAAATATATTACTTTACCGTGACGGTTTACAGAATGTCTGACATAGCTTCCCGCCGCGGCCAGTTCCGCATTATTTCATTTTCTGATACTCTAGTTTACAAAAACAGCCCTTTTGTACATAAAAAAGAGCCGCGGACTGGAAAAGCTCCTTTCCGACGGCTCGTTTGTTTTTTCCTTCTTAAAAGGGTTCTTTTATTCAATTGGTTCCTGCGTCATATGAAACACAAAAGCACCTTGCTGGTAATCGCATTCCACCGGTTTGCCGGCGGTAACCTTGCCCTCTAGCATTTGTTCAGAAAGCTTATCTTCGATCTGGGTTTGAATAGCCCTACGCAGCGGGCGGGCGCCATAAGTTTCATCAAAGCCCTCTTTTGCAATGGCGGCAACGGCGGCATCGCTAAAGGAAATCTCCATTCCCAACGCCTCAACGCGCTTTTTTAGCTGAGCCAGCATCCGGCGAGCGATCTCTTCTATATTTTCGCTTGTCAGCTTATTAAACACAATGATATCGTCCACACGGTTGAGGAACTCCGGCCGGAAGGCCTTTTTCAGCTCTTCCATTACCAAATCATGGATTTTGGCGTTGTCGTTATCTTTCTGATCGCCATACGAGAAGCCTAGGCTGTTTTGCTTTTCGGTAATCATCCGCGCGCCGATGTTAGAGGTCATGATGATAACCGTATTGCGAAAATCCACCCGGCGGCCCTGGGAATCGGTTAAACGGCCATCCTCCAGGATTTGCAGCAACATATTGAACACGTCTGGATGGGCTTTTTCAATTTCATCAAACAGCACCACCGAATAAGGTTTACGGCGCACCTTCTCGGTCAGCTGGCCGCCTTCCTCATATCCCACATAGCCGGGCGGGGAACCAACCAACTTAGAAACGGTATGCTTTTCCATATATTCCGACATATCCAACCGAATCATGGCGTTTTCGTCGCCGAACATGGCTTCTGCCAAAGCTTTGCAAAGCTCGGTTTTGCCCACGCCGGTGGGGCCCAAAAAGATAAAGGAACCGACCGGCCGGTTGGGATCCTTTAAGCCCACGCGCCCGCGGCGGATAGCACGCGCCACCGAGGTAACGGCTTCATCCTGACCGACAATCCGCTGATGCAGAATATCCTCCATGCGCAACAGCCTGGCGCTTTCTTCTTCGGTAAGTTGCACCACAGGAACGCCCGTCCAGCTAGAAACAATTTGAGCAATATCCTCTTGGGTAACTTCACCGCTGACGGCGGCATTTTTTTCTTGCCACTTTTGTTTTTGCTGCTCCAAATGCTGCCTGGCTTCTTTTTCTTCATCGCGAATTTTGGCTGCGCGCTCAAAATCCTGGGCGTTAACAGCGGCAGATTTTTCCTGCTCCAGTTCCTTTAACTTCTGCTCTAACTGTTGCAAGTCGTCCGGGGCGGTGTAAGCGCGCAACCGCACACGAGAAGCTGCCTCGTCTATTAGATCGATAGCCTTATCCGGCAGGTAACGGTCGGTGATATACCGTGAAGAAAGTTTGACCGCCGCTTCAATGGCTTCATCCGTAATCTTAACTTTATGATGAGCCTCATAGCGATCTCGCAAGCCGCGCAGGATAGCAGTGGCCTCCTCTTCGCTGGGCTCGCCCACCATAACCGGCTGAAAGCGCCGCTCCAACGCCGCGTCTTTTTCAATATATTTGCGATACTCGTTAATGGTGGTGGCGCCAATTACCTGAAAATCACCACGGGCAAGCGACGGTTTTAAAATATTGGCCGCGTCGGCAGAGCCCTCCGCCGAGCCGGCGCCTACAATCGTGTGCAACTCATCGATAAACAAGATTACATTGCCGGCGTTTTTTACTTCATCAATGGCATTTTTAATTCTATCTTCAAAGTCGCCGCGGTATTTGGTGCCCGCCACCATACCGGTTAAATCTAAGGCCACCACTCGCTTATCTTTGAGCAGTTCGGGCACCCTGCCAGAAGCGATCTCCAGCGCCAGGCCCTCCACCACAGCGGTTTTGCCCACGCCAGGCTCACCGATGAGGCAAGGATTGTTTTTTGTCCGGCGAGAGAGGATTTGAATCACCCGCTCAATTTCCTCTTGGCGGCCGATTACCGGGTCAATACCGCCTTTTGCAGCCAGCGCCGTTAAATCCCGCCCAAACTGATCCAACGTTTTGGTGCCCTTTCCTTTGCCGGCTGCTTTGCCTTGAGCTCCCTGTGAAAAGGGTTGGGCGGCTTCCTCTTGCTCGCTCCCGTCGCTCAACGCCTCGTTGATCTTTTCTACAATATCTGCCGGCTTAACGCCCATCTGCATTAAGAATCGGGTGGCGTAGCTATCTGATTCCTCCAACAGGGCGATGAGCAAATGCTCGGTGCCCACATAATTGTGGCCCAGCCGCGCCGCTTGCATCACGGCAATCTGCAACACCCGTTTGGTGCGGGGCGTAAAATCCTCGCTGCCCAACGACGTCCGAATGCCACTACCGATTTTTTGGCGCATCAATTGCTCCAGCTGTTCCGCCGAAACGCCCAGCTGCCCCAGCACCGTAGCGGCAACACCGCTTTGCTCTTTGAGCAGCCCCAACAAAATGTGTTCGCTGCCAATATAGGTATGGCCCATTTCTTCGGCGCTTTCAATCGCGAGATTAAGCGCATTGTTGGCCTTTTCTGTAAAACCGTTAAAACGATACATCGTTTATTCCTCCTTTTGCGCTGCTTAGTGCAACGCCTCTTGCACAAGTTTTGCCCGCAGAACATCGCGTTCTTGGGGCTGCATTGTTTTTCCGGCGTTTTCCATCAATGTAGCCGGCTGCGCCTCAATCAGCAGCGCGTTAATGGTGTCGTAGCTAATATTGTCGATTACGCCTAAGGATATTCCCAAACGCACGTTAGAAACCAGTTTCATAAATTCATCGTTATTTAGAACACGGGCGCCGCGCAAAATTCCCAATGAACGGCCCACCAGATCCAACGTTTCTATATGTTTGCCCGCCGCTTGGCGCGCCGCACGCTCTTGAGAAATCAATTGCATGGCAATATCTTTTAGATTGCTCATGGCCGCTTGTTCCGAGAGCCCCAGCGTCACCTGGTTAGACAGCTGATACAGTGCCCCCCTTGGTTCGCTGCCCTCTCCGTAAATACCGCGAATGGTCATTCCCAACTTAGACAAACTGCCGGCAATCCGCCCCATGGCGCCGCTTTCTTGCAGCGCGGGCAGGTGCAGCATGAGCGAAGCCCGCATCCCTGTGCCCAGATTGGTTAGGCATTGTGTCAAATACCCCAACCTGTCGTCAAAGGCAAAGCTAAGCTCTTCATCCAACAGGGTATCCAGCCGATCGGCCATCTCATAGGCGCCCTCCAAATCCAACCCCTGTTTCATCACTTGAATGCGCACATGATCCTCTTCGTTTATCATAATGCTAACCGATTCATCCTTCATCAGTAGCAATCCGCGCCCCTGGCGCTCTGAAATAAACTCGGGGCTTACCAAATGCCGCTCCACCAAAGAAACCGCTTGGGTTTCCGTCAAGCGCTTCATGTCAATATATTCAAAAGAAGAAGAAATGGCAGATTGTTCTCCCAAAATTGCCGCGCGTACCGCAGTGGCTACCTTCTCTCGCTCTTCATCTTGTAGCTTGCAGGGAAAGGGGAATTCCTTTAAATTGCGGGCCAAACGTATACGGGTACTAATTACCACGTCGCCTTGATCTCCGCTTTTTTCATACCACTTATCCATTCTCCTGGCCTCCCTCCAGCTCTTTAATCTGATCCCGCAAGCGGGCCGCTTGTTCAAACTCTTGTTGGCGTACCGCCTCATTCAGCTGAGAACGCAGCCTTTCCAACTCGCTGGCGCGCTTGGCCCGCACGCCGGCGGAACCCGCCACCTTACCGCAATGGGCTGTATTGCCGTGAATTCTTTGGATGGACGGCAGCAACTTATCGTAAAAGGTGGTATAGCACTCCGCACATCCCATCTTGCCGCTGCGGGCGATATCTGCAAAAGAGGAACCACACTTTTTACACCGCACTGCCTGCTGGCTTTGCGCCCCGGCAAAAGATCCGTTCTCCCCTAAAAAGCTGCCTAGAAAATTTTCCAGGTTGAGCCCCATTCCACCAAAAAAGGGAGCATAGCCCATTTTTTGCGCGCATTCTGGGCACAACATATATTCTTTCAACTCGCCGTTTACAATTGTTTTAATATGGGTGGTCGCTTGATTTTTACCACAGGATTGACAGATCATGGTTTCCTCCTCCTTTATTTGGGGTTACCGCGCAAACGCTACCCAGCCTGCACCAATGTAACCAACATGTTTTTAAAAACAGCGGCGCGCAGCTTATCTCTTCCTTCCACTGGAACCGCGCTGTACGCCTTATCTGACAAAGCAGCGGCCATCAACCGGGCATCTTCTGCTCGGATTGCGCCCCATTGCTGCAGGTTGTTGAGCATTGCATGGGCCGTAATACCATCCAGCTTATCGCCGATCGAGTTGACCAAGTGCATGATAGCAGAGCTTCTATCCACCTTAACACGGGTAATACGGATATAACCGCCGCCACCACGCTTGCTTTCTACCAAATATCCTTGCTCCGGTGTAAAGCGAGAAGTAAGCACATAGTTGATCTGGCTGGGCACACAGCCCAGTTCGCCAGCCAATACATTGCGCTGTATCTCGGCGTTCCCGCCGCCTTCTGCCAGCACCCGCAAAATATATTCGGTAACTACATCACTCATTCGCATGTTCTCACCATCTTGACTTTGACCTTCTTTGACTTACTAGTTTAGTATATCTCTTTTTTGCTCAATATCAACCTTTATTTTAACCGATTTTTGCTCTTTATTTTAATTTATCTCAATTATTCTTTTAAAATCAGTTTATTTTAAAAAATTACTTTTAAATTCTTTCTTTTAAAGCCATCAAAATCTTTTTCCGGCTTCGCCCAGAAAATTTGTAACCACTTTTGCGCCGCAACGTATACTGTAGTGAAAGCTTTAAAAGGAGGCAAACAACAATGTGTAACAACTTCTTTGGTGGAAACAACTGCTCTTGGCTCATCATCCTGCTTCTCATCCTGTGCTGCTGCGGCAACAACGGCACCGCTTACAGCGGCAACGATTGCGGCTGCAACAACGGCTGCGGTTGCTAACACCCAAGCGCTATTGCGCGCAAGAGGGCCCGGAGACTAAGTCTCCGGGCCCTCTTGTTTTTATCATTCTTTATTTTTAGTTACAAGCTGTTAACCAACATAATCCAAAGGATTCGCCCTGGCGCCGTTAACAAACACCTCAAAGTGCAGATGCGGGCCGGTGGAATTGCCTGTGGAGCCCACCAAACCAATTACCTGCCCTTTAGACACCGCCTGGCCTGCGCTAACAAACATCTCGCTGCAATGGGCGTATAACGTTTGCATTCCGTTGCCGTGATCTATTTGAATATGATAGCCATAACCGGTGCTAAGTCTTTGTACCGACACTACCGTGCCGCCGTCGGCGGCAACAATCGCTTGGCCATAAACGTTGCTAGAAGAGATATCAATCCCGTTATGCATCTTGCCCCAGCGCATTTCATAATTGCTAGTAACGGTTCGGGTATAGGGTACCGGCCACATCAAGGAGCCGGTGCTGCGCCCTGTGCCCTGCTGGGCCAGATAACCTTCCATAGTAGACGGTCTTGTTTTGGTACCCACCGTAACAATTTCTTCCACCGCCGGTTGCACCACCGTGCGGCTTATCGACTCGCGTGAAACCTCTTGCCCGTCTATATACAACACCTTGTCCACACATTGTTCCAGCCCATTCGATCCCTGTTGGGCTACCTGTTGAAATTCGGTATATTCGCTTTCATCTTCCACCGTCACCGTTTGATAAGGGATAACGCTTTCATAACTTTCGGTTTTCTCCACTTGTACGGTGAGCACCGGTTTGGCCTGCTGAATCAACAGCTGATCCCCTGGGAACAAGGTTGTTATTTCACCGCCGTTTAAAGCCTGCAGCTCGTCCATTCCCATTTGAGTAGCCTCTGCGATTCCGCTAAGGGTATCCCCCGCCTGAACCGTATAAAAGGCTTCTTCCTCGGCCAAAGCGTTCAGCTTTTCGTTCATGGCCTCCATCGACAACAAGCTGCCTTTGGGATATAAACCGCTTATTTGCTCAACGTTCTGCACAAACGACGCCGAAACGCCTTCTTCTCCATTAGAACCTTCATCCAGCTTTTGCTGCAATGCATCTTGCAGCGCGTCGCCATCCGCTACCGCGCCCCAAAGCTCACCATCCACATACAGCCCCGTGGCCTCTTCAAACAAACCGCTAGAGGTTTGAATCAACTGATTGTACAACATTGAAGAGTCTGCATATCGCGGGCTGTCTACCTCTGCCAATTGGTAAGGCGTGCTACCCTCCTGCTGCTCTTCTTCGGAACCAGCCGCTAACTGTTGGTTCATGGTCTCAGCGGCCTTATTCTCAACGGCATCTCCATCAGGCTGCAAAAAGGTTTCATTGTTCCAAAAGTACACGGTACCCACCAACAAAGCAACCGCTGCAACAGGCGCCGCCACTTTCAACGCACCAACTATCTGCTTCTTATGGCCCTTAGCACCCTCAGCCTTTAACGTTTCGCTTTTTGCAGCGGGCTTAACTGCCGCCAAGCGAGAACCTACTTTGCTGCGCCCAAACGCTTTGCAAGCAGCCCCGGCTTTGCTTCGCACCCAGCCCGCAGAGTGCCGGGCTAGTCTTTTTAGCTTTCTTCTTGTTTGTTTTAGCAAACGAGCCAGCCGTACGCCGATTACATAAAGAAAGCGCGTGCCGAGGCGCGCGGCCCATTTGACTTTATCTTGCCAGTTCTCCGGCATGAATCTAACTCCCCCTTTACAAACGGCCCTACACCGCTTGAAAAGTTACAAGATTGTAACCAATACAGATATATTATACCGAATGGTTACAAAATTGCAACCTTTTTTTCGTGTAGAGCGGCTCTTGGGTGTTAGAAAAGTCTGGCGGGCAGTTTTTTCCTGCCCGCCAGATCAAAAAAAATCCGCAATTTCGGCCGGTTTTCTATTGTTTCAACAATAGCAACGCTCCGTGTCTTGTCACTGCTGATATTGCAACTGCTCCTCTGTCCAATTCTGAATCACCGGCAGATAATCGGCAGCCTCTTTCACTGCCCCGGCCAGATCGTGTTCCCGGTAGTTGCCGCACTCAGGTTCAGAGGCGCCGGGAAATTCTCCCTGATACCGGCTAATCTGCTCAAACGTTTCTTGAATTAAAGCAATGGCGTCTGTCTTGCTTAAATCGCGAACCAGCAAATAAAAGCCTGTGCGGCAGCCCATAGGGCCAAAATAAATAATATGGCTGGCAAATTTGCCGTTACGCGCAAACGTGGCGAAAAGATGCTCCAACGTATGCACCGCCGGCATCTCTAAAAAAGGCGGCCGGTTGGGCACACGCATGCGGATATCATAGGTATCGATATCCCCGTCCGTTCTTGAAAGATAAATTCCCCGCTGCAATTTAGTGTGATCTACGCAAAAACTGGCAATCCGTTGCATGGCTTGTTCCTCCTTCATATGCACAAAAGATATATGAGCGGCCGCCTGGCCTTAAAAGGGACGATCTTGGATTAATGCAGCCGCTGGCTGCCCTTCTTTTAACCCCTGTATTAATTGCAGAGCCGCCTGTTCCGCTTGCTGGAACAAATCAAAGAACGACTCAGTATGGATTATTTCCTGGCCATCGGTACCGGGAACCGTCCACTCCGCGTGGTTGATGTTGGCGTAATCATAGTCGTCATTTTCCAACAGGCCGCGCAAATGGCCAGAAAGCACCGGCGGCAAATGTTTCTTTTTTTCGATCCATTCCGCCAGCTGTTTTTTAAGGCCGGTGCGGTCGGTCATCCACCCAAAAGCGGTGCGGCAATCTTTTACAGCCTGCTGCAGTAACGGCCCGGCGGCCTGCTTATGATATAGCTGATCTAGAATAGCCTCGTAAAGCGTTACAATGGCCGCTTGCGCCTCTTCATCTTGGGGGATTAACCGCTTAAGCGGCAGCTCTGTGGGCAACTTTTGGGTTTGTTGGCGCAGAATAATACCGTCTAATGCAGATTCTATCACATTGTGGCAGCTTTCTTCTGAAGAAGGATCCATTTGCTGCTGCAGCATCTCTGCGCCGTAACGCACAAATGGATGGCAAACGCTGTCTAACGCATAATGACAGCAAAAGCCACACACATAGGCCATAGAAACCAAATCTTTCTGACCGTGCTGATAAAGCGCATCCAATAGAGCCGACGGCTTATCTTGGTGCATCCGCTCACCATAGCCGGCCAAGCTTTCTCCTTTTTGCCATGGAAAAAAGCGGTGTGTAAATAAGAAATCCGGGCCCTGCAACCCCCACAGAAAAGCCGCACGGCTGGCGAGGGTAGGCGGGTCGTTTGGCTGCAGGTGCGCCGCCACCCTTAACCCGTGTAAATAGTGCGTAATAGCCGCTGGCATACCGATCCCCCTTACCGATCCGTGCAAAAAGGGCCGCTTGTAGCAGCCCCGCTTTTCTATCGTATTTTTATGCCTGCTCTGCCTTTTGTTGCAACGCCTTGGTTAAAGCGTTGGCCAACTGATCCGGGCAGCTGGTGGATTTAAAGCCACACTGGATTCCCTTTAAACGTCCAATCACATCCTGCGCCCGCTGGCCCACTACCAAAGAGGATATTCCCTTTAGGTTACCGTTGCAGCCGCCGGTAAAAGCCACACTGCGGATAATATCCCCATCTAATTCCACTTTAATTTGTTTAGAACAAGTTCCCTTCGTTTGATATATAAATTCCATATGCAACTTCCTTTTCTAGCGGCCTGCCGTTTTATAGGCAGAATCCGCTTATTTTTTCTGATAGAGTGCGCTACGCTGTTTGATTTCTTCTACCTGAGATAAAGGTGCCGTACAGGTGCCGATGGGGTGCGGATGCAACGTATACATGCCGTGAAAGTCGCTACCGCCTGTGGTCAACAACTGATGCTGTTTGGCAAAAGCCGATAGGCGTTCTTCATCCCCCTCACGGTTTCGAGGATGCCACACTTCTACGCCATCCAACCCGTATTCCACCAACTCGCTTAATAAATCATAGCTGTCATACACAGCAGGGTGGGCCAGCACCGCCACGCCCCCCGCGTCGTGTATCATCCCAATTACCTCGCGCACCTCGGGATATTCCACCGGCGCATAGGCCACACCCGTTTGCGGATCAAACAGGTGATGGAACATATCGCCAAACAAGCTGTCGGTGTATCCGGCATCCATCAGCGCATGCATAATGTGCTGCTTATAAATATTAGTGCTGCCCTGGGCGCGGTGGGCAACCATTTCAGGTGAGATAGGATATAGCCGCATTACCTTTTTTAGCATCAGGTTGGCCGCTTTTTTTCGACTTTCACCAGTCTTTTTCAGCAAGCCTTCCAGCCGGTTGGGATTAGAGCACCCGTAGCATAAAATATGGGCCTTGCGCCCTCTTTTGCCGTCTATTGTGGATATTTCGGCGCCTAACAGCACCTCTACGCCGTGGCGCGAGCCGAAAACCGCCGCCCTGGTTGCCCCGGCAAAGGTATCATGATCGGTTACAGCTATTACGGGCAACTTTGCCTTTTGTGCCAACAATACCAAATCGTCAATTCCAACGGAACCGTCCGACAGCTTAGTGTGGCAGTGCAAATCAGCCGCTAGCTCTTTAGACAAGTTCGCTGTCAAAAAACCACTCCGTTTCTCTTTTTATTTCTTATATTTCTATTATTTATTATATACCCAAAGGGTGTTGAAAACAAGCGCTGCTTTTTTCGCAGGTATTCGACCAAAAAACTGCGCAAAACACATGTGGTTTTCACTCTATTTTCTTTTCTTTTTATTAGGGCCGGCAAATGGTTGCTTTCTAAGATAGGCGCTGTTATAATGGTGCTGTCTTCACGCCGCCGTTTATTATTGGGCGTGTGTCGCCACCGGTTAAGCCTCCTGGTTTAGCAATATTTTAGCCAATAACTTAGCGGCTTTTACAGCGACTAATGAAAAGTAAGAGGGGAAAATATGAAAATCGTTATTGTTGGCGATGGAAAGGTCGGCCTAACATTAACCCAACAGTTGGCCAAAGAGGGGCATGATATTGTCATCATAGATAAAAATCCCCGCGTGCTGCAGCAATCGGTAGAAAACTATGATGTCATTTCAGTTACCGGCAACGGCGCCAGCTTACAAGTGCTGCGCGAGGCCAAGGTAGACACCGCTGATCTGCTGATAGCCGCCACCTCAGCCGATGAAATCAATCTGCTATGCTGCATTACTGCCAAAAAAATGGGCTGCCGCCACACCATTGCCCGGGTGCGTAACCCGGAATACCGCAGGCAGCTCACTTTTTTGCGCGATGAGCTTGGGCTAAGCATGACGATTAATCCAGAGGCATCTGCCGCACAAGAAATTTATTATATTATTCAGTTTCCGTCTTCTGTTAAACGAGACTTTTTTGCCAAAGGCCGGATAGAAATTGTAGAGCTACCTTTAAAGCAAGGTTGCCCGATTATAGGAAAAAAACTCAGCGAGCTATACCGCAAAATAAAGGTTAAAGTGCTGATTTGCGCGGTGGATCGCAACGGCGAGGTTATCATCCCCTCTGGTGATTTTCAGTTGCAGCTGGGCGATAAAATTTATGTAACCGCTGAGGGGCACAGCCTGGCCGCCCTTATTCGCGCGCTGAATATGCCCACGAACAAAATTCACGAAGTCGTCATTATAGGCGGCAGCCGCCTGGCCTTTTATCTAACCCTTCGCTTATTGGCCGCCGGCCTGCGGGTTAAAATTATTGAAAAAGATTACGCCCGTTGCCAGGAACTGGCAGAACAGCTGCCCAAAGCCACCATTATTAATGGCGACGGCTGCGATAAAATGCTGTTAGATTCCGAAGGTGTGGCCAACTGCGACGCTTTAGTCAGCTTAACGGGGATCGACGAGGTTAATTTGATCATTTCGATGTACGGCAATCAGGCCGGCATCCCTAAGGTCATCGCTAAGGTCGATCGGGTAGAGTATATCAATATTGTGGGGCACACCGGGGTAGAGACCATCATTAGTCCTAAAAATCTTATCTGCGGCAATATTTTGCGTTATGTGCGTGCCATGAATAACACATCGGGGGGCGAGGTGCTGTCTTTGCACCGAATCGTTGACGATCGTGTAGAGGCATTGGAATTTTACGTCAAACAAAACATCCGCCACCTAAATATTCCGTTAAAAGAGTTGCGATTGCAGCCCCACTTGCTTATCGCTTGCATCCGCCGGGGCGGCACGGCCATTTTTCCCACCGGCGACGATTGTATTAAGCTGGGCGATACCGTTATTGTGATCACCACGGCAGATAAACACCTCAGCCGGTTAAGCGATATTTTTGTTTAATGACATGTAAACGCCCAGATAAGATTTGCCCTTGCTTGCAGAATCGGCGCTGCGCTGGCTAATGACAGCAAATTTTTTATAACTGAGCAAAAAACAGCTGACGCTTAAATAGTGATAGGGTGATAAAAATGCCAAGCTAGCAGGTGCGCGGGTATCTCGCGATGCGCTTTTTCGGTAAACAGAACGGCGCTTAGCTTATCGCCCTTTTGCGGGTCAGTGAGAATAGAACGCCATAGCCGCCTCCCGGTTTGCGCCAAGCCCCATTATTGATGGACGTAAACCAAAATTCATCAAAGAAAAGAGACGAATATTCGTTATGAACTACCGGATGATTGCCTTTTACGTCGCGCACATTACTGTGATAGAAGCTCTTGTGATGCTCCCTCCCCTTGGTATTGCCGCCGCTCAGAACGATTGGACCGTTTTCTGGGCGTTTGGCATCACCATCGGCCTATTGGTGGTGCTATCGCTGCTCTTGTTTTTGTTGCGGCCCCGAATCAAAGCAATTTTTGCTCGCGAAGGTTTTGTGGTAACCACGCTTTCTTGGGTGTTGATTTCTTTGTTCGGAGCGTTGCCCTTTTACATAAGCGGGGCTATTCCCAATTATATCGATTGCTTTTTTGAAACTGTTTCGGGTTTCACTACGACCGGCGCTAGCATTTTGAAGGATGTGGAAATCATGCCTGATGCGCTCCTTTATTGGCGCAGCTTTACCCATTGGCTGGGCGGCATGGGGGTGTTGGTATTCCTGCTGGCTATTATGCCCGCCGAGCGAGGCGCCGGGGCGTCGCTTCATTTGTTGCGCGCCGAGAGCCCAGGGCCGGATGTGGGAAAGCTTTTGCCTAAAATCCGCCAAGGGGCTATGTTTTTATACCTCACCTATATCGCCCTTAGTGTAATAAACCTCACTTTGCTGTTAATCGGCGGCATGCCTTTGCTCGACAGCCTGTGCACGATGTTTGGCACGGCGGGAACCGGCGGTTTCTCCGTAAAGAACGACGGTTTAACATCATATTCCCCCTATTTACAAAACGTTGTAACCATCTTCATGGCTTTATTCGGCGTAAACTTTAGTATTTTTTACCTTTTATTTACCCGGCAATTCTCTAAGGCACTACACGACCAAGAACTACGGGCTTATATCGCCATTCTGTTAATTTCTTCTGCTGCGATTGCTGTTAATATCTTTCCCTATTACACGGATAAAGGCGAAGCTGTGCGGGACGCAGCCTTTCAGGTTTCTTCGATAATGACTACCACCGGGTTTGCCACCACCGATTTTAATTTGTGGCCAGAGTTTTCGCGCACCATCCTCATGCTTTTGATGATTATCGGCGCCAGCGCGGGTTCCACCGGTGGCGGTATCAAAGTAAGCCGGTTGCTGATTCTGTTAAAATCCATCAGAAAGGAACTCAACCGCATGTTGCACGCCCGTGAAGTGCGTGTCATCCATTTTAATGATAAGCCGTTAGACAGCCCCGTGGTAAAAGGTGTTAATGTGTTTTTAGGTGCTTATTTTCTCATTGCCGGGGCGTCGATACTTCTTATCTCAATAGATAATATGTCCACCACCACAAATCTTACCGCCGTTTTATCCTGCATTGGTAACATTGGCCCTGGCCTTGATCAGGTGGGCCCCATGAGCAACTATTCGGGCTTTTCTAACTTTAGCAAGCTGGTGCTTTCAGCCGATATGTTGCTGGGCCGATTAGAAATTTTCCCAATTTTACTGCTGTTCTCCCCTTCTACCTGGCAACACCGCCCCAACATCCATCTTTCAATGGTGGCCGAACAATTTGACGATAATTAAGAAAGAACTGTTCATATGCTTTGCGCGGGCCTGCCTTACGGTAGGCCCGTTTCTTGCGCCCAAGCCCAAATAAGCAGTTGCGTTCGTAAGCAAAAGAGGGTATGATGGTACTACTTTAAAGAAAGACGTTACCATGTGGAGGATGCCTATGCTCATTGCCGATCTACACATCCACTCTAAATATAGCCGTGCCACCAGCAAAGAATGTGTACCCGAACATTTAGAATTGTGGGCCCGCCGCAAAGGGATCAATTTGGTGGGTACTGGGGACTTTACCCACCCCGCCTGGCGGGAAGAGCTGGCGCAAAAGCTGGTACCAGCCGAAGAAGGGCTTTACACCTTAAATCCTGAATACCGCCTAACAGACAACATCGCCGGCGTTGGCCTAACGCCCCGCTTTGTGGTTACCGGTGAAATCAGTTCTATTTATAAGAAAAACGGGCGCGTTCGCAAGGTACATAGCTTAATCTTACTGCCAGGGCTGGAAGATGCCGAAAGGTTGGCCCGTAAGTTGGAACAAGTGGGCAACATTCATTCCGACGGCAGACCCATATTAGGGTTAGACTGCCGCGACCTTCTGGAGCTCACACTAGAAAGCAGCCCACGAGCCATTTTTGTGCCTGCCCATATTTGGACGCCGCATTTTTCTCTATTTGGCGCTTTTTCTGGTTTTGACAGTATCGAGGAATGCTTTGGTGATTTAACGCCCTATATCCATGCGTTGGAAACCGGCCTCTCCTCTGATCCGCCTATGAATTGGCGGGTTTCTGCCCTGGAGCGCTATCACTTAATTTCCAATTCCGACGCCCATTCCCCCGCCAAGCTCGGGCGGGAGGCGAATCTATTGGATATTCCCTATTCCTACTCCGCTTTGGCCAACGCGTTGCAAGTGGGAGCATCCGGAGGATTAAAAGGAACCATTGAGTTTTTTCCTGAAGAAGGCAAGTACCACTACGATGGTCATCGCAATTGCCACCAGTGCCTAAAGCCCACCCAAGCCGATGCTGCCGGCGGTATTTGTCCGGTTTGCGGCAAGCGTCTTACCATCGGCGTACTGCACCGGGTGGAGCAATTGGCCGATCGTCCCGAGGGGTTTACCCCCCAAGAAGCTTTACCTTTTGAAAATCTTATCCCTTTACCTGAGGCAATCGGCGGTTCCACCGGCCTTTCGGCTACCGGGGTGCGGGTGCAGCGCCAATACGAAGAAATGTTGCGTCAACTGGGGCCGGAATTTTCTATTCTGCGCAACGTTCCCATTCAGGATATTGAACGGGTGGCCGGCCCTTGTGTGGCCGAAGGCATCAAGCGTATGCGGCAGAGCCATGTACAGCTGCTGCCGGGATATGACGGCGAATACGGCAAAATTGAGCTGCTCAGCGAAAAAGAGATCGATAGCTTAAATGGGCAAATCACTTTTTTTGCCGCCTCACAGCCTGCCAAAAGCGGCAAACAGAAAAAACAGCCCACAGAAAAGCTGCAGCCCCACGACACAGATCATTCTCACCGACGTGCGCCAAGCGAAGAAAAAGTTGCCAACCAAGCCAACGGCCCGCTAACCGAACTAAACCCGAGGCAGCAAGAAGCGGTTGCTTGCCCAGCTCCGGCGGTATCTGTTATTGCTGGCCCAGGCACCGGCAAAACCAAAACCCTAATCGCCCGCATCCTATATTTAATACAGGTGCGAAACGTAGAACCCTCTGCCATAATGGCGGTAACTTTTACCCGCAAGGCGGCTGAAGAAATCCGCCAGCGTTTAAAATCGGCTGTTGGCACCCGGGCGGCACGGTTGGTCGCCGCCGGAACATTCCACTCCCTCTGCCTACAGCTTTTGGAGCGGCAAAACGGAGCTGCTGTTACTCTGGTGGATGAAAACCAAGCCTTATGGCTGGCAAAGGAGACGGTGGAGGAATTAAAGTTAAAGCTTTCTCCCAGAAATCTGCTGCAGGCGGTATCCCGGCAAAAAAACGGCCTTACTTGCGATTTATCTCCATCGGCCTATGCACATTATTGTGAAAAGTTGGAGCAGCTCGGTGTGTTGGACTTTGACGACCTCCTGCTTCGCACGCTTGCTATTCTCGAAAACCCCAGCAGCGACCTCCAAAAATTGCTGCCCCTCCATCTGTTGGTAGATGAATTTCAGGATATCAACCCTGTTCAATACCGTTTGATACGCGCATTGAGTCAAAACAGCCAAGGCCTGTTTGTGATTGGGGATCCCGATCAGGCGATCTACAGTTTTCGCGGCTCTGATTCTGCCTGTTTTACGCACCTGGCGTCTGATTATCCTGCATTAAATACCATCCGTTTAACTGAGAATTACCGTAGCACGCCTCAAATATTGCGCTGTGCCTTGCCGGTGCCGCAGCCCGATGTCAATCGCATCTTGCAGCCAAAACGGCCGGATGGTGTGCCCGTGCGCTTGTTGCAAGGGCAAAGCGACTTGTCGGCGGCTATTTTCATCGCCAAGGAAATCAACCGCATGGTGGGCGGCATTGATATGCTGGATGCCCAAGGCGCCGCTTCTCCCTGCGCGCCGCGTGGTTTTTCCGATATCGCTATTTTATACCGCACGCACCGCTGTGCAGAAGTACTGGAAAAATGCTTGCGGCAAGAGGGTATCCCCTATGTGGTGTCCGGCCGTGACGCTACGCTGGAAGATCCGGCCGTTCAGGGGTGCTTAGGTTTTTTCCATTTTTTGCAAAACCCAAGCTCATTTCTGCATCTTGCGCTGTATTTATCTTTGTTGCATTGCCCTGTAGAAGCTTCAAAACAATTATGGGCATGGTTTGCCTTAAAACAGCAAGGCGAATCACAGCCAGCAACTATTCATCCACCGGAAGATTTGCCTGCCAACCTGCTGCACCAAGAAAGTATCCGTTTGTTTTTTGCCCAGGCAAGGCGCTACTCCCCCATGTTGGCCCAAGAAAAGCCACAGGCCATATTAGAGGAATGGTTGGAGGAGCTACACCTAACCCATCATGCTGCGCTGCAACGCCTAGCCAGCATGAGTGTATTTTATCGTAGTATGGAAGAATTTCTCGCCTCTTTAACATTGGGACAGGAGGGCGACGTTACACGCAGCGGCGAGCGCGCTTATCTTTCAGACGCTGTTTCTCTAACTACTTTGCATGGTTCAAAGGGACTGGAATATCCGGTGGTATTTCTGTTCGGCGTACAAGAAGGTCTGCTTCCCCTGCAAACGCCGGGGCGCTCTGCCAACATAGAGGAAGAACGCCGTTTGCTGTATGTGGGTATGACCCGTGCCCGTGATGAACTTGTGCTGCTTTCCAGCGGGCAAACATCATCCCTCCTTTTACCCATTCAGCCTAGCCTATATCAAAAATCCGATATTCCCGGCGGGCGGGTAATTGCGCAAGAAAAGCAATTAAGTTTTTTTGATCTGTAATCCGTATCGTGCTTAAGGATATTTTAACAGCGCCTAAGGGTTGCGAAAGGTAACGCCAACTTGATGCTGGCGTTACCTTTTTACATAAACAAAAAGAGGTTCGCACAGCTTTTAACCGGCGAATCTCTTTTTCTTTCATTCGCTATTCCGTCCTTTTTCTTGGCAACCTTCTAAGTAGTCATCAATTGCAAAAATGACCAACGATGCATAGGCGGCTCATGGGCGGCTTATTTTTTATTTCGTTTCCACCGGCGGCACTTGTGTGCCGGCCCCCTCCACAGCCGGTTGTTTCTCTTTTTCTTGTTTGCTTTGGCCTGGCAAATCAACTTCAAAGCGCATCAGCATCGTCATAACAAACGAAAGGATCAAGCTCACCAGGCAAGCCAGCAACAACACGCCAAAGCCGGGGCCAATAAAAATTGGCATGGTGGGGATCCCCGGGAAGGCAAAAGCCGCCGCCGTGGCGCCCGAACAGCCTACTATGGCGCCGCCTACCGCACCGGATAGGCACACAGCCAACATGGGCTTTCTTCGAGGCAAATTTACGCCGAACATAGCGGGTTCCGTTACGCCAAAGCTGGCGGTCACTGCAGCGGATAGGGCAGTTGTTTTAAACGCTTTATCGTGGGATTTAACAAATACAGCCAAAGCCGCTCCTGTTTGAGCAAAAACCGGCGGTGCAAAAAAGGTCATAACCGTGTCATATCCCATAACAGAAATATTGTTAATAGCAATCGGCACCAAACTCCAATGAAAGCCAAACATCACCATAAGCTGCACCACTCCGCTCAGGCAAATTCCCGCGGCCACCGGACTGAATTGATACACTGATTGATAGCCGACCGCCAACCAGTCGCCAATCACCTTCCCTATTGGGCCTAAAACGAAAAGACTTACTCCGCCCACTAGGGCGACACACAGAAATGGCGTTAAAAAGCCTTTCACAAGTTCGGGCAAAATGCGGTTGAACAGCCGCTCCAGCCACACCAGCAAACCAACCGCCAATAAAGCGGGAATCACGCTGTAAGGATATTTGACCGGAATAATTTCTAAACCAAACAAATACACGCTGCCTTTCTCAAAGGCCTCGGTCAATGCGGGGAAGACCAGCACGCCCCCTATGGTCATTGCTGTAAAAGGATTTGCGCCAAATTTCTGTGCAGCGGTATAGGCCAAAAACATGGGCAAGAAATAAAATAGGCTATCCGCCATCGCATTAAGCACCAGATAAGAGCTTTCATCCTCCCGTAGCACACCGCATGACACCAGCAAGGTAAGCAACCCCTTCATGATGCCGGCCGCACTCATTAGATTTACCAGCGGCATAAACACGCCTGAAATTCCATCCACGATGCGGGCAAAAAACGCCCCGCCCTTTTTTCCCGGCTGTTCTTCTCTTTCTTTCAGTTTTGCCATGAATAACCATCCTCTCTCCAGTCGTGCAGATTAGCTGCACACCTTGAGCAGTGTAGCAGAAAAAGCTCAAAAGGAAAAGGGCTGATAAAAAAATATTTTCAAAAACAGCTATATTGTCACATGAACCGGCATCTTATGGCATAAGGGCCTCACCACCGCAGCCGGTTATGGTAGATTTCTCCCATTCGACCTTCTAAAACATTTTTCTATTTACTTTTTTGCATACACAAAACCCCGGCAGGCACTTTAACATGCCCACCGGGGTTCACTTCGTTCGCTATAAAAGATTATCTCTTATTTCCTTAGCCCAAAATGCTAAGCAACACACCAGCGGCCACAGCAGAACCGATAACGCCGGACACGTTGGGGCCCATAGCGTGCATCAGCAAGAAGTTGCTGGGATTCTCTTTTTGGCCAACCTTTTGCGCCACACGAGCCGCCATTGGCACAGCAGACACACCGGCCGAACCGATCAACGGGTTTACCTTGCCGCCTGTTGCTTTGTACATGATCTTGCCGAACAACACGCCGCCGGCAGTACCAATACTGAAAGCAACCAAACCTAAAACAATAATGCCCAAGGTTTTGGGGCTTAGGAACACATCGCCAGTGGCGGTAGCGCCAACCGTAACACCCAAGAAAATTGTAATGATGTTCATCAGTTCGTTTTGCGCTGTGTTCGAAATTCTGGACACAACACCGCTCTCACGGAAGAGGTTGCCAAGCATCAGCATACCTACCAAAGGCGCAGCATCAGGAATTAATAACGCCACAATAGCGGTTACGATAATGGGGAACAAAACTTTCTCTAGCTTAGAAACGGGACGCAACTGCTCCATAACAACCGAACGCTCTTTTTTGGTGGTGAGCGCTTTCATAATTGGCGGTTGAATAATGGGCACCAACGCCATATAAGAATATGCTGCTACCGCGATAGGCCCAAGCAAATGAGGCGCCAGCTTAGAGGTTACGAAAATAGCCGTAGGACCATCCGCGCCGCCGATAATACCAATAGCGCCGGCTTCTTGGGGGGTAAAGTTTAGCAAAATAGCGCCAATAAAGGTGATAAAGATGCCCAGCTGGGCCGCTGCACCCAAAAGGAAGCTCTTGGGGTTTGCAATCAACGGGCCGAAATCGGTCATAGCGCCAATGCCTAAGAAAATCAACGGCGGATAAATGCCCAATTTAACGCCCTGATACAGATAATAGAACAAGCCTCCGTTTTCCGCAGGAATTTCCAGCATAATCTGGTTTTCTTGCCATACAATACCGTAAGAAATACCTTGATCCGTCAAGAAATCCCTCGCCAGTACCAAATCCATACCGCCGGAGGCGTTAGGGATTTGCAAGCAAGCTTGCCCCTGGGCATTTAGCACCTGCCCAAAACCAGCCGCAACCTCATTGCCATTTTCTGTTAGATACTCTGTTAACGGTTGCAAGGTCATTTGCGGCGCGTTCATAATAATCGGATACAAATTGACCAAAAACATGCCAAACGCGATAGGCAACAACAGCAACGGCTCAAACTGTTTTACAATCGCTAAGTAAATCAACACGCCGGCTACGGCCATCATAACAAAGTTTTTCCAATCCAGCGTGTTGAAACCGGATTTTGTGATCAAATCCGTGATAGAATCCAAAAATCCATTCCAGATGTCCACTTTGTAAATCTCCTTCCTTTCCGATGCGCTTTAAAATGCTGATTTCATTCGCTTAAAAAGGACGGGTATTCTCCATCAAACCCGCTGTACTCCACACCGGACGGGAAGAAACCGATCTTTTTACACTACGCAGCGAATACCGGGCGCCCGAAGACGCGCCCATTACCGCCACTGCAGCTGCAATGGCAGCCACAACCTCGCCGGGGATCCCTTGCTCCACAGCGGGAGCAGGCTGAGCCACGGGCAGCTTAGCTGCCTTCATGGGTTGAGCCTGTTGGGGCTTTTCTTCTTTCTTTTTAACGTTTTCTCCCTTTGCGGAAGAGCCTTTTCCCTTGCCGGTAGCCTTATGCACGATAGTGCTATAGATTTTGATGATCCATATCAACAAAATCAACATGATAAATACAACTACCATGCCCGTGATAAGCACTGTTATCGACAAGCCTAGATTATCCATTTTTCCATCTCCATCCCACAAAAAGTCCTTTGATACGCCTTGTGGGCAACAAATGCCCACCGGCCTTTCCGCCTGCCCCACGCTGAGCCGCCACATGAGAAAAATGCAGGCAGAAAAAACCAATCTGCTTACATGAAATACCTTGTTATTATAACCCATCCCCCCGCCATTTGCAATCCAATTTTTGAACGAATTATGACCGCTTAAAAGATTTTGTTGCTTTTCATGATTTGATTGTTAAAAATTTGTCCAATTTCGTTGGAATGCAAATTTGCTTGCTTTGCCAACGCTCTTTTTGAAAAATCAGTTGCAGCCCCCGTACCGCCGCCCTATAATATAAGTAATTTCTAACCGTTATTTGATAGATGTCTTTCTGTAATTTTAGGCTATCTTTTCATATCAAAATATAATTGTTGTTATCCGTCAATATCTTAGAAAGAGGGGGCGCACCAATGCCGGCCGGGACATTTAAGCATTCTTTTAAGCTTGCGCATCATGACGCACTTGGCTTAGCTGTTTACAATTGCGGTTTTCAACGTTGCGACGGCGGCTACACCTGGGGGCCCGCTGTGCGCGATCATTATCTGATTCACTATATTACCTCCGGAAAGGGCCGTTATTTTGACGGACGTAAAGAACACCTGTTAGCCCGCGGCGACGGTTTTCTCGTTACCCCGGCTCATAAGGTGTTTTATGAGGCCGACAGCTCGGATCCCTGGGAATATTACTGGGTAGGTTTTAACGGAACAGACGCCGCCCGCCTTTTGGGGCAGGCGGGGCTATCCCACAGCAACCTAATCTTTCATTACGGCAATGATAGCCTACTGCGGGAACGGCTGTTAAACATTTATCAGCAGAACGGTTCCTCCCCTAGCGCAGAAGCACGTATGCAGGCGGCGTTGCTGCTTTTTTTGGCTGACCTAATGGAGCACTGTGCCGTCGCACAGGATACGCACAAAAGCGGTTATGAATATGTAGAAAAATCCCTACGCTTTATCGATTACAACTATTCCCGCAGCATTAGCGTTGACGATATTGCCCGCAACGCCGGCATCAGCCGCAGTCATTTATACCGGCTGTTTATGCAGCATATTTCTATGCCGCCCAATGAGTATTTAACCCGCTATCGCGTGCAAAAGGCGGGGCTTTTGCTAAGCACCCAGCATCTTTCGGTGGGGGAGGCGGCCTATTCTACCGGTTTTTCAGATCAGCTCTATTTTTCCCGCGTATTCAAAAAATACCGCGGTGTGCCGCCCAGCCGTTATGCTGCTGCGGCACAAAATAACGCCGAAGAAAAAAGCGGTGTAACCTGTGAGGAGGCAAAAAAACCGTGAGTGAAGAAGATTTGAAAAGCAAAGAAAAGCCATCATCCGCCACCCCGGTGGAGAACATGATAAATTGGATCCAACAGATACGGAATTATGAAGCTGTATCGTGGGATCGCATGCCCGAAATCGACTTGTATATGGATCAGGTGATTACCTATTTGGATCGGCAGCTTAGCTTATTCCAGCGTAACGACGCTAGTAAGCTGCTCACCTCCAGCATGGTAAATAATTATGTAAAAGATAAGCTTTTGCCCCGCCCGGAACATAAACGCTACGCGCGGGAACACTTAGCGGCCCTGCTGGTGATCTGTTTGCTCAAGCAAGCCCTTTCCATTCCGGATATCGCTACTTTATCACACTATTTGCAAACTGATTGCCCAATCGATCAACTGTACGGCGACTTTTGCCAACGGCAAAAAGAGGCTTTAAACGATGTTTGCACCCGTGTGGAACTAGCCGCCGGCGAAGGAAAAACTGCTTTGATGCAGCTGGCGTTGTCTTTCTCGCTAGAAGGTACTGCTCGGCGTATTGCAGCCGAACGAATTTTAAGCGAATTGGCCGCCGCAAAGCAAGAACAATAACGGCTTTTTGCTCATAAATTGGCTATTTCAAATGGTGTACAAAGCCCGCGCTCCGGTTAGGCAGGAGCGCGGGCTTTGTACACCTATAATGCCCAGATGGCTTCGTTGGTGGTGGATACGCCTTGTGCGCCTGCGCCCAGGGCCGCTATCACATCCTCTTTATCGGTTATCAGCCCACCCGCAATCAGCGGAACCGGCAACCGGCGGCACAGTCCATTTATCACCTTGGGCATAACCCCCGGCAGCATTTCTACCGCGCTGGGTTGTGCGGTTAACGCCGTTTTGATGGCCGTTTGCAGCGACAGGGAATCCATCACAAAAATGCGCAAAATGGTTTCCATCCCTAAATCAGCCGCTGCCCGCACCAGAGCCGGCTTTGTGCTGATAATACCATCGGGCTGGATTCGCTCGTGAATATAGCGCAGCGAAAGTGCATCGTGTGAAAAGCCCTCGAGCAAATCCATATGCACAAAAACGTTTTTTCCGCTTTGCTTGCTTTGAGCTACCAAATCCGCTAAGTTAAATAGGTTGCCGGTTAACAAAAAAATCAACTCGGCAGGGCTTTTCAGCGCCACAGAAAGCCGCTCCTCCTGCTTCACCGCAGCGATTACCGGATTCTCTTGCATCCTATTTAGCAAAGCAGCATTTCTCATCCCTATCATCCTCTCTTCTTCCTATTATATAAAGCTTTTATCCTTGTTCTCTTTCTGATAAGCAGCTTGGTAGAATCGCTGTTCGCATTATAGCACAACTGCGCCGCCTAGCGCCATCCCTACTTGATTTCACCAAACGTATTCAGTATAATGAAAAACAGCATAAATGGAGGAACGGCGGTTTATTGGTATGGCATTATTGGGTGTAAGCGATTTATCAAAATATTTTGGTACGGATCTGCTCTTTGAAGGGGTTTCCTTTGAAGTGCAGGATAACGATAGAATCGGTTTGGTGGGTGTAAACGGAACAGGCAAAACCTCGCTTTTTAAAATGCTCACCGGCGAAATGGATTACGACACCGGAGCGGTATATTTTAGCAAAGAAGCCAATGTTGGCTATATGGAGCAGCATGTTTGCCGTAATTTGGATGAAACAGCTTTTGACGAAGTGCTGTCTGTTTTCGCCCATTTGGCGCACATGGAAGAAGAGCTGGAGCTGCTCAATGTGCGCATCGGCAAAAAGATGGGGAATGTGGAACAACTGGTGGAGCGCCAGGCGCTGCTCAACGATACCTTTGTGGCGCAAGGCGGGCTTACCTACAAAAGCCGTGCCCGATCCGCCCTGTTGGGCCTTGGCTTTCGCGATGAAGAGATGCGTTTGGCCGTGGGGGCCCTCAGCGGCGGGCAAAAGGCCAAGCTGCAGCTGGCTAAAATGTTGCTAAGCGGCGCGAACCTTTTGCTGTTGGATGAGCCCACCAACCACCTGGATATTCAATCGGTAGAATGGCTGGAAGATTACCTAAAAAGTTATAACGGCGCCTTTTTAGTCATCTCGCACGACCGTTACTTTTTAGATAAGGTTACCCGTAAAACCTTTGAACTAGAAAACCATCATCTAACGGTTTACAAAGGGAATTATACCACATACCTGCGCCTAAAAGCGGAGGATCGCTTAGCCGCGCAGCGGGCCTATGAAGCCACCAAAAAAGAAATCTCGCGCCTTGAAGGCATCATTACCCAGCAACGGCAATGGAACCAAGAGCGCAATTACCGCACCATAGAGAGCAAGCAAAAGGCCATTGACCGGTTGGAAAAAACCTTAGAAAAGCCTGAAAGCACCCCGCAGGCCATGCGCTTTCAGCTGGGGGTTCGCCGGGGCAGCGGCAACGACGTGTTGGATGTGGAGCAGTTGGGCCTGGCTTTTGACGGCAAGCAGCTGTTTTCTCATGTGGATTTGCGGGTGCGCAAAGGGGAACGAATTTTTTTAATCGGCCCTAATGGGTGCGGTAAAACCTCGTTGTTTAAATGCCTGCTGGATCAGTATCATCCGCAGCAGGGCCGCATTAAGTTCGGCGTGGGCGTAGACGTGGGATATTACGATCAAATTCAAACCGGCCTGGACGACAGCAAGACCGTTATTGACGAAATCTGGGATAGGTACCCCCGCATGAACCAAACCCAGGTGCGCAATGCGCTGGCGATCTTTTTGTTCCGGGGCGAGGATGTTTTTAAGCCGGTTTCCGCTCTGAGCGGCGGCGAGCGGGCTAAGCTGCTGCTGTTGCGCCTGATGCTTTCACAAGCCAACTTTTTATTACTAGATGAACCCACCAACCATTTGGACATCGCCTCTCGCGAAGCGTTGGAAGATGCGCTGATGCAATATGAGGGTACCCTATTTATCATCTCGCACGACCGTTACTTAATCAATAAAATAGCCGACCGGATATACTACCTAGATCAAAACGGCACCACCGAATACCTGGGCGGATATGACGATTATTTGGAACACGCCACAGCGGCGGCGCAGCAAAAACAGCCGGTGCAGAAAGCGGTCAACGACTATAAGCTGCGCAAAGAGAGGGAATCGGAATTGCGCAAAATGCGCACCCGCCTTGACCGGTTGGAGCAGGAAATCGATCAGTTGGATCAAAGCATTGCCGCAGACACCCAAACGCTCAGCCTTCCGGAAGTTGCCAGCGACTATGAAAAGGCCATGGAACTTACCGCCGGGATCGAACAAAAGCGCCAAAAACAAGAAGAGTTGCTGCAAGATTGGAGCATGCTCTCAGAAAAGCTGGAATCCGCCGGCCAGCAACCATAAGCCGGTTATGCAAAAGGCCGCGGCTAAAACCGCGGCCTTTTCATAAATGAAATTTTTCCGGCATCCACACCGCTAAACCAGCCGGCTCAGCATTTTGCCTGCGCCAGGGGGCTTAGTGCTTTATTTCTGTGCCAGCATGGGTTTCATATTGCTCAATTGCATGCAAAAAGCTATCGCTGCAATACTCGTCTTCCACCTGCAATTGAACCGGCTTGGTCAAATCCAAACTGAAAATCCCCATAATAGACTTGGCATTCACCTGATATTTATCTGCACTTAGCTGAATCGGAAAATCAAATTGATTGGCAAGACAAACAAAATTTTTAACGGTTTCAATATTGGGCAAAGAAAGCAACGTGGTATACATCGGAAACCCTCCCAAAAAAATAACTGTTGATTATATTACCAGCCTGCGGCGCATCGGTCAATGTCAAAAGCGCACGATATTGCCCTAAAAACGATGAAAAAATAGAGAAGATTGCCCGCTACTTGCAACGGCTTTGCTCTGCATCTGTGCAACTTTTCGCAATCGTCATGTTAAAAGCACAAAAAATGCGTTAATTTGACAAAAATTCAGCAAACCGTGCCGCCGTTTGGCCATAGGATTATTAAAATTAGGCAGAAAGGAAAACAATTGCCACATGAAAGTATCTGTTCTCACATTAGGGTGTAAAGTAAACCAATATGAATCACAGGCCATGCTGGAGATGTTGCAGCAAGCAGGTTATCAGCCTGCAGAAAACGGTGAAAAGGCCGACGTTTACGTGATAAATTCCTGCACAGTAACCGCCATGAGCGATCACAAAGCCCGGCAGCTACTGCGCCGGTTACGCCGCGATAATCCCACTGCTGTGCTCGTGCTTACCGGCTGCATGCCGCAGGCTTTTCCACAATCTGCCGGTAACTGGCCCGAAGCCGATATTGTATTGGGCAACCAAAGCCGGGCCTCCTTGCTGCCCTATTTAGCCGACTATATAGCCAATGGACAACGAATTGTGGCGATTACACCACACCCCGTGCAACAGGGGCAAGAACCTTATGAGCCGCTCTTGGTACACAACTTTCACGAGCGTACGCGGGCTTTTATCAAAATTGAAGACGGGTGCAACCGCTTTTGCTCCTATTGTATTATCCCCTACGCCCGGGGGCGTGTCCGTTCACGGGCTCCGGAGGAAATCATCCAGGAGGCACAACAGCTCACGCAAGCAGGTTATCGTGAAGTTGTGCTAACGGGCATCAATTTATCCGCTTATGGGCAGGATATCGGCTTGGATTTGTGCGATGCTGTTCACGCAGTGAGCCAGGCGGCCGGTATCCAGCGCGTGCGCTTAGGCTCATTGGAGCCCGAACAGATGGATGAACCGGCGCTGCTGCGCCTGGCGAAAGAAGAAAAACTGTGCCCACAGTTTCATCTTTCTTTGCAAAGCGGGTGCGACGCTACCCTGCGGCGCATGAACCGCCACTATAATTCCGCCGAGTATGCCGCCATAGCCGCCAACATCCGCCGCATTTTTCCCGGCGCCTCCCTTACCACCGATGTTATGGTAGGATTCCCCGGCGAAACACAGGAGGAATTCAACCAGTCCTTAGCATTTGTGCAACAAATCGGCTTTGCGAAAGTGCATGTTTTCGCCTACTCCCGCCGTCCGGGAACAAAAGCCGGCGGCATGCCCAACCAAGTAACCAACGCCGTAAAAGAAGAGCGAAGCCGCCAAATGATACAAACAACGCAGCAAAGCCGCGAGAACTTTTTGTTCTCTCAAGTGGGCACCACCCAACCGGTGCTGCTGGAAAGTACAGGTGGAGATGGGTATATGGAAGGTTATACCCCCAATTATACACCCGTTCAGGTGCAACTTTGCCCATCGCCTGGTTTACAAGGTGAAATTTTGCCGGTAAAACTTACCGGCGTACAGGGAGATTTCTGCATTGGAACACCGGTTTCTCCGTCATCTTCTCTTGTGTGAATGCTTACATAGCCTAAGTTCCGCAAAGATACCTTTAAATTTAACGTGGATACAACAAAAAACCGGTTGACGGCCTTTTATAATTTTGCGACAATAGGAAAAGAGGATGATAGGCTTTCACCAATAAGCGGTAAAAGGAGTGTGGAATATGCCCATAGCTAAAGCTGCAGAAAGCTCTTCTACAGCAGATTCCAAAAAGTTTACCCCGCAGGAAAAAAGTTGGATTCTTTACGATTGGGCCAACTCGGTTTATGCCACCAATATTATGGCCGCCATCTTCCCCATTTATTTTGGCGCGGTTTGTCAAAGCGCCGGGGTGGATAATGTGCAAATGTGGGGATTAGGCACTTCTTTGGCTACGCTGGTAGTGGCGGTGCTGGCGCCCTTTTTAGGCGCCTTAGGCGATTATCGCGGCATGAAGAAAAAGCTGTTCACCGTCTTTTTATTCATCGGCGTTATTTGTACCTCTTTTATGGCAATTTTCGATGAGTGGCAGATGATGCTGGTGGGCTATGTTCTTTCTTACATTGGCTTTGCCGGATCCTGCTTATTTTACGATTCTTTTTTAACCGACGTTACCACAGAGGATCGCATGGACAGGGTATCCTCTTGGGGATACGCCATGGGTTATATCGGCGGCAGCACAATCCCCTTTGTGGCTTCCATTGCTGTTTTGCTGATTATGGGCATGTCTAACCCCACGGCGGTAAAAATTTCGGTGGTGATTACCTCAGTTTGGTGGCTCATATTCAGCCTGCCCATGTTGCTGCGGGTTAAACAGGTGCACTATGTGCAAACCCCGCCCGCCAAATTGTTGCGCAATACCCTGCACAACATTGGGCACACGATGAAAAGCATCTTTCACAACAAAGGGATCTTCTTTTTTATTATCGCCTATTTTTGCTACATCGACGGCGTAGGCACCGTCATTCATATGTCCACCTCCTACGGCTCGGATCTGGGGCTGGACAGCACCGGCATGATCATCGCCCTACTGGTAACACAAATCGTAGCTGTGCCCTGCTCTATTCTTTATGGCCGGCTTTCAAAACGCTACGGTGCCATCCGTATGATTTTATTCGCCATCGCCGTATATTTTCTCATTTGCGTGCTGGGTTTTTATATGGGCTTTAGCATAGAATTGGTAGAGGGCGCTTCCGCCCCGGTGTACCAAGAAGCCCTGGCACGCTCGCAGGTGCTGTTTTGGATTATGGCCTTTTTGGTGGGCACTGTGCAAGGCGGCGTGCAGGCGCTTTCGCGTTCTTATTTTGGCAAACTGGTGCCGCCGGAGAAATCCAACGAATATTTCGGTTTTTTTGATATCTTTGGCAAATTTGCCACGGTTATCGGTCCGGCCTTGGTGGGGCTGATTACCGGCTTAACCGGCCGCTCCTCATACGGCATACTCAGCGTTATCGTGCTGTTTGCGGCAGGCGGCGCGCTGCTGCTGGTGGGCAGAAAATATTTTCCGCAGCACACAGCGTAAAAGGCGCGCAGAAATAAAATGCAAGCGATTCACAACGTGTGAATCAACTTGGTAGCGCAAGGGGGCAAGGGCTATGCTAATCACTTTAGAAAAAGCCGGTTTAAACGACGCGGCGGAACTGTATCGCTTGCAAATCAAATCCTTTTGTGCCTTGCTCAGGCGCTATCAAGATTACAGCAGCAGCCCCGGAGCGGAAAAACCGGAGCGCACCATACAGCGCCTGATGGATCCGTCTACCGATTATTACTTCATTTCTTTACAGGAGGATAGGCAGGCCACACACATCGGCGCACTGCGCATCTGTAATTTGGGCGAACTGTGCAAGTTAAAGCAGATCTTCATTTTGCCGGATTATCAAGGCAACGGCTATGCCCAAATGGCCATAGCCGCAGCCGAAGCCTTATATCCATTTTGCAAACGATGGGAACTTGACACCATTTTGCAAAAAGCAAAGCTTTGTTATTTATATGAAAAATTAGGATACAGAAAAACCGGTAAGGTTGAACATGTAAAAGATGGAATGGATATTGTATTTTATGCCAAATGAGCCTTTGCCGCAAAAAGGATAACCGATATCGCAAAACCGCCCCCTGCCTTTAATTGGCTGGGGGCGGTTTTATTCATATTCTTAAAAGAATAGAGGCCGCTGTATAATCAGCCGCCGATATATGCTTTATCCACATTGATTACAGCTTCATAGGTGCTATCTAATGTCTTAACACCCAGATTAACCGCCTGCTTTACCTCTTCATCGGTCAAGCGGAAGCGGTGCGGCACTACCACGTCAAAAATCAAATTGGTATGGGTGGGGCCCGTTACCATACGAAAATCGTGTACGGTGATTACAGGGTCAATCAGCTTTACCAAAGATGCCACCTTGGCGTGCACTTCGTTAATTTTTTGATCGTCGGTAACAATGGGATCCATGTGGATCACCGCTTCACAACCAAATTCCTCGTGCAGCTTGCGTTCAATATTATCGATGGTATCGTGTATTTTTAGAATATCCACATGGCAGGGAACCTCGGCATGTAAAGAAACCACCGTATGCCCTGGGCCGTAGTTGTGCACAATCAGGTCGTGCACACCCATAATTTCGGGGTAAGAAAGCACCCGCTTTTCTATCTGGCGCACAAACTCTGCGTCCGGCGCCTCACCCAGCAAAAGGTTCATGGTTTCTTTCGCAGTATTGTAACCGGTATACAAAATAAACAGCGCCACCAGCACGCCCACATATCCATCGATGGCCACCTGGGCGAAGTGCCCCACCAAAATTCCCACAACTACAGCCGTGGTGGCCGCCACGTCGCTCAGGCTATCCATAGCGGTAGCTTTCATTGCAGATGACTGAATGGCAGCCCCCAACTTGCGGTTAAACAGACACATCCACAGTTTAACCGCAATAGATAGCAATAGAATCACCAGGGGCACAACACCAAACTCCACTGGCTCGGGCGTAATGATTTTTTCAACAGAAGAGCGCACCAGCTCCACCCCTACCAAAATAATCACCATCGACACAACAAAGCCCGAGATATATTCCATTCGGCCGTGGCCAAATGGGTGTTCGTCATCTGCCGGCCGGCCAGACATTTTAAACCCCACCAGCGTCACCACTGAGGAACCTGCGTCCGACAGATTGTTAAAAGCGTCCGCCATAACAGAAACAGAGCCGGTAAGTATACCCGCTACCATTTTAGCAGCGCACAGCAATACATTGCACAAAATGCCCACTACGCCGCCCATCGTCCCATAGCGCCGGCGCACAGCGGGATCCTGCACATTTTTATAATCCTTTACAAACCAACGCAGCAACAGCTTGGTCAAACAATCACGCCTCCCCATCGTCATCAAAACGGTATTTATCTCGTTGATATAAAATGCATACAAAGAGAAGCGGCAAAAGGGAATCCCCCTCGCCGCAATCAAAATGATTATTCTATAAAAGATGATATATTGTAGCATCCGCCTTGGCAGTTAGTCAAGCACAATTCATTGCGCCGCTTCCTCCAGGCGCAGCTGCAACCCATTGTCCATCAGCCAGCGATGCCTAGCGTCATAATCGGGCAGCACACTGTGCACCAATTGCCAAAATTGCGAAGAATGGTTGTGAAACCGGGTGTGGCATAACTCATGAACCACCACCGAATCTATCACCTCCGGCGGCGCCATCACCAGAAAGAAGGGAAAACTCAGCACGTTTTTCCCCGTACAGGAACCCCAACGGGTTTTGGCCGACGTTATGCGCAGCCCGCTGTAACAGAGCCCCGTTTTTCTTGCCCAACCGTCTAGCCGCTGCTTTAGCACCAGCCGCGCCTGGGCCCGATACCATGCTATGATTTTGCTGCGCAATTGTTCCCGGGGCAGAGCGGGAACCACCAAAACATCCCCCTTTAAAGCCACCAGCTCTTTCCCACCACTGTATCGCAAAAAGCATTTTTGCCCCAGAAAACGAAACGCCTCGCCCGGCAAAAATGCGTGGCGCACTGGTTGAGGCCGGGCCGCCATTTCTTTGCGTTTTCTTTCTACCCAAGCCGCATGGGATTGCACAAAACGCGCAATCTCCTTTTGCGGTAAACGCAAAGGCGCGCGCACCACCAAGGTGCCGTCCGGGCGGATCTCCATAGCCAATGTCTTTCTTTTGCTGCGGATAATATGCGCCTCTTGCTCCAACTACTTTCCTCTTTTCCATCAACACTATATTGTAAAAAGGCGCTAAGCGAACCGCTATTCGCTCTGCGCCTTTCTAAACGCCGCTTATATCGCGTCCTGCCGCTTTTCTCCATAATGATGGGCCTGCTGCAGCATCATATCTTTTACCTTCATCAGCCGTATTTGGGTGCTGCGCTCGTTTTCATCCAGCTTCATGGTGATGTAACGTATGCTCTCTTGGGTTTGTGGGATCATCACATGTTCCAGGGCGTTAACGCGCCGCCTGGTTTTTTCAATTTCTGCCGCCAACAGCTGGCAGGATTTTTCACACTCCGCCAAACGCAGCATATCGGGCAAAACATCAGCCAAAGAGCGCACCGCGTCATCTAAATCCCCTGAAGTAAAAGCAAAGCCATAAGAATAGATATCATTGGGATCCGGTGTGCGGGTTTTAACGGTAAACTGGGGAATTTCTACGCTCATCACGTTTTTTACCCCGCATTCCAGCGATACCTCTTGCTTGGGGGCCAGCAGGGCCGTGGTAAGCACCTCGTCTGCCATGCCGGAACGGGCCAGCACAAAGTTTTGATTGGCCGCTAAAATGCCCTGTTCCACCCTTTCGCGCAGGCTTTTATTTTCACGCACCAAATCCAAAAATTGCCGCATGAGTTCATCGCGCTTATCTTTTAACAGCTTATGTCCGCGCATAGCGGTGGCGAGCTTTTTTTTCAGCCGTGTCAGTTCCATCCGGGTAGGATTCACCTGCGTTGCCGCCATCGGCTACCCCCCTTTCTTCTTTTATCGGTTTTTCAGGCAGCTTTCTAGGTTGCCGGGGATTTATTTGCCGTAATAAAGATCCAAAAACTTATCGTCGATGCGTTTGAGCTCCCCTCTGGGCAGGATGGAAAGCAGTTTCCATCCCAAATCCAATGTCTGCTCAATATCGCGGTTGGTTTGATAACCTTGCGACACATATTCTTCTTCAAAGGCATCGGCAAACTTGGCGTAAAGCTTATCGATATCGGTCAACGCCGCTTCGCCCAAAATTACCATAAGCTCTTTAGCCTCTTTGCCGCGGGCATAGGCGGCAAACAGCTGGTTCATGGTGTTGGCGTGATCTGCCCGGGTTTTCCCCTCGCCGATGCCCTTATCTTTTAAACGCGAGAGGGAGGGCAACACGTCGATAGGCGGCGTAACCCCCTTGCGATACAACTCGCGGCTCAGAATAATCTGCCCCTCGGTAATGTAGCCCGTTAGGTCTGGAATAGGATGGGTTTTGTCATCCTCCGGCATGGTCAGGATGGGGATAAGGGTAATGCTGCCGCTTTTGCCCTTTTGCCGGCCTGCCCGCTCGTACAAAGAAGCCAGATCGGTATACATATAACCGGGGTAGCCGCGCCGGCCGGGCACCTCTTTGCGTGCTGCCGAAACCTCCCGCAGTGCGTCAGCATAGTTGGTGATATCGGTCATAATCACCAGCACGTGCATGCCCCGCTCAAAGGCCAGATATTCCGCCGCCGTTAGTGCCATACGCGGCGTGGCAATTCGCTCAATAGGAGGATCGTTGGCTAAGTTGATAAACATCACCGTGCGATCGATGGCGCCGGTTTGCCGAAAGCTTTCTACAAAAAAGTTGGATTCTTCAAAGGTGATGCCCATAGCGGCAAAGACCACGGCAAAAGGTTCGCTGGTGCCGCGCACCTTGGCTTGACGGGCAATTTGCGCCGCCAAATTGGCATGGGGCAAGCCGCTGGCTGAAAAGATGGGCAGCTTTTGGCCCCGCACCAGGGTATTAAGCCCATCAATAGCCGAAACGCCCGTTTGAATAAATTCCTGTGGATAATTGCGCGCCGCAGGGTTCATTGGCAGGCCGTTGATATCCATGCGCTTTTCCGGCAAGATTTCCGGCCCGCCGTCTATGGGATTGCCCAACCCGTCAAACACGCGGCTAAGCATATCCTCCGACACGCCCAGCTCCATGCTGCGGCCCAAAAAGCGCACCTTGCTGTTAGAGAGGTTGATGCCAGTGGAGCTTTCAAACAGCTGCACCAGCGCGTCGGTTCCGTTTATCTCTAGCACCTTGCACCGCCGCTTTTCACCGTTAAACAGCTCAATTTCTCCCAACTCGTCATAGGTGACGTGTTCCACGCCGCGCACCAGCATTAAAGGACCTGCAACCTCTTCGATTGTTCTGTATTCCCTGGGCATTACAAGTCCTCCTTTTGGGCGGCTTGGGCAGCAGCCTCATCTATCTCTTTTGCCAGCTGATGAATAACCGCCTGGTATTCATCCTCCTGCCGGTTGCTTTGCACATATTTAAAACGCCCAATGCGTTCTCTCACCGGTAGTGAAACCAACTTTTCCACCGAAACGCCTTTCTCCAGCGCTTGCATGGATTTGTCAAAGTATTGCAGCACCAGCTGCATCATCATGTGTTGTTTATCCAAGGGAGTGTAGGTATCCACCTCGTGAAAAGCGTTTTGATGCAAAAAGTCTTCCCGTATCGACCGGGCCGCCTCCAGCTTCAGCCGATCCGGCGCCGAGAGGGCATCCATACCCACCAGCTTAACAATTTCTTCCAGCTCAGCTTCCTCTTGCAGCAAACGCATCAACCGCCCGCGCAGCTCCATCCAGTCAGACGCCACCTGTTTATTGAACCAATCCGCCATCGTGTCCACATACAGCGAATAACTGGTCAGCCAGTTCACCGCCGGAAAATGACGCCGGTAGGCCAGCGATGCGTCCAGCCCCCAAAACACCTTGACGATGCGCAGGGTGGCCTGAGAAACCGGCTCAGAAATATCGCCGCCGGGGGGAGAAACGGCCCCCACCACCGACAAAGCACCCTCGCGCCCCTCGCTGCCCACCGTGATAACACGGCCGGCCCGCTCGTAAAACTGAGCCAAACGGCTGCCCAAATAGGCGGGGTAACCCTCTTCGCCGGGCATCTCCTCCAGCCGGCCGGACATTTCACGCAGCGCCTCGGCCCACCGGGAGGTGGAATCCGCCATAAGCGCCACAGAATAGCCCATATCGCGAAAATACTCTGCAATCGTAATGCCGGTATAAATAGACGCCTCCCGCGCCGCCACGGGCATATCGGATGTATTGGCAATGAGCACAGTGCGCTTCATTAAAGAATAGCCGGATTTTGGATCCTTCAGTTCAGGGAACTCATTGAGCACGTCGGTCATCTCATTGCCCCGTTCCCCACAACCGATATACACCACAATATCCGCCTCAGCCCACTTAGCCAGCTGATGCTGCACCACGGTCTTGCCGCTGCCAAAGGGGCCGGGCACTGCCGCTACGCCGCCCTTGGCAATGGGGAACAAGGTGTCTATCACCCGCTGGCCGGTGATAAGCGGCATATCGGGCGACAGCTTTTTTTGATAAGGTCGCCCCACACGCACCGGCCATTTTTGCATCAGGGTCAGCGCGCGTTCACCGCCGTTGGCGTCTTGCAGCACCGCTACGGTTTCTTCTATGGTAAATTCCCCCGGGGCGATAGATTTTATGGTGCCCACCATGCCGTTTGGCACCATAATTTTGTGCTGCACAATCTCTGTTTCCTGCACTGTGCCGATAATATCGCCGCCAGAAACCGCATCGCCGGCTTCTACACAAGGAGTAAAACGCCATTTAATATGCCGTTTTAGGGCCGGAACCTCTACGCCACGATGCAGATTGTTGCCTGAAGCCGCCATAATATCATCCAGCGGCCTTTGAATGCCGTCGAATATGCTGCCGATAAGGCCCGGCCCCAGCTCCACGCTCAGCGGCGCGCCGGTGGATTCCACCGGCTCTCCAGGCCCTAGGCCGGAAGTTTCTTCATAGACCTGTACCGAAGCCTGGTCGCCGTGCATTTCAATAATTTCGCCGATAAGCCGCTGCTGGCTGACGCGCACCACATCGAACATATTCGCGTCCCGCATGCCTTCGGCAATCACCAGCGGGCCGGCCACCTTGCGGATGGTACCTATACTCATTCCTATCACCACGCCTTTTCTTTTCCGATTTGCACGATTCGCAACCCAAAAGCCGCGCAACACCCGGCCATCAACCGCCGCCAAAAATAATATCGGAGCCCACCGCTTGTTCCACTGATTTTTTTACATTTTGCATACCGGCGCCCGTGTTGCCCGACACGCCGGGAATGGGGATAATGGCCGGTAGCGGCTGGGCACGGTAAGCATCCAACTCTTCTTCCAGCGCAGCCGCCAGGGCCTCTGTGATATAAACCACGGCATATTCGCCCTGGGCCAACCGGCGCAGCTGCCTACCCGCCTGCGCAGGATCTGAAATTGGAAAAATCTCCAACCCCAGGGCGGCAAAACCGTAGACGCTGTCTCTATCTCCCATTACAGCCACTTTATACATACATATCCCTCAGTCTCGCCCGTATGGCGTCGCCGTCAAGATGGTTGCGCTTGCCCGACAATATCATACGCACGGTTTTTATTTCATTCTCTCTTGCCAGCAAATAAGCGGCCAACGGCGCAACCGTAAAGGGATTGCTCTTTTGCCCGGCGATAAGAGACATCATTTCATCGTCGCACCACTTTTCAAAAGCAGAGGCAGAGCGCGCTATCGCCTTCGCCGCCCCGGTATAAGGCGTGGTTTCCAAATACTGAAAGAGCGTTTCTTCCTTTTGAGCCGCTTGCGCCAGCCGCTCCACATCCAGCGTGGGGCAGGGCGCCAACGCACGGCGCAAAAAAGCCGCGCTTTTGCCGGTGCGCTGCCCACGCACGGCAATTTTAATATCTGCTGTAGCCACCGTCAGCTGGGCGTATTGGGTAATCATTTCATCGCCGCTTTCCTGCCCTGCCAGCAATGTAGCACACAGCGCGGCTTTATCCAAAATAATATCGCACAGCTGGCCGTCGCGGGTATGCAGCAGCGCAAGATAAGCCTCTTTGCCCGGATCCCCTAAAAAGGCAGGCAGCAAGGCAAAGTCATTTTCCCGCACGGCGCGCAGCATTAGCTGGGCGTCCACCATGCCCTGTACCGGAAAAAGACTTTGCAACAAATCTTCCGGCGCGTCTGTTACCACCGCCTTAATCGCTGCTTTTAGGTTTTGAAAATCCGACCGGTACAAAAAGGCGCGGAAAACCGAAAGATCACCCACCAACTCACGCAGCAAAGCCCAAGTTTTTTCCCTTTCCATCTCTAAAATGCACTCCGCTTCTAAGCCCGGCGTTCCATCCCCCCAACCCTTCTCGGCCAACACGCGCAGGCATTCTTCATAACTGCCGCAGGACATCAGCCGTTCAATCACCTGCCGGTTAAAAAGGGACAACTCCTTTACCCGAATACGCGCCACTGCGTAAGCATATTGCTCGTTCACCGTTTCCCTCCTTTCATACCTTACAGACGATTAACGGCGATAGGTCAAGACGCTGGGAAGAGGATGTGGTGCGCACAATCCTGCAGCGCTTCCTGCTTACCGGCAAACATGGCTTCAAAGGTGCAGTTCATCTCAATACCGCCGTAAATTAAAATAAATCCATCAGAAAAGCCTACCGGCAACGGCCTATCCGCAGCGGCCAAGGTCAACGCCCCTTTATGCGCGGCGGCCACCTCGTTTATTCGCTTCAAATAATTCTCGGGCAGCCTTTGCCTATCCGCCGGCGGGAACAGGATCTCCCCTTTCTCGGGTAGCACCGCCTTATCCAATATGCGCAGCAACAAATCGAAATATTGATCCTCAGGCAAAGATACCAGCGCCTGCCTGGCTTCTGTTAGCACGTGGCGGATGCAATCCTGTTTCGTTTTCAGCAGCCTTCTTTTTTGCTCCAGCGCGGCGGCCGATTTTTCCCGTTGGGCCAGCTCCTCGCAATAAGCGCGGGTACTCTCTTGCAGTTGCTTCACCTGAAGTTGCGCTTCATGCCGGGCCTGTTGCATCAGTTCTTGGGCTTGATCGCGGGCTTGCTGCAAGATCTCTTCTGCGGCGGCTTGAGCATCCTGCTGGATTTGCTGCAATATTTTTTCCAGTCCTGTCATAACGCTTCCTCCCCACTGTGCTTGCGGTTTTTTATGGAAGAGGTCACAGCGGCAGCTTACCAATATTAGCCACAGCCAACAGCGAAACCAACAACGCCAGCACAGCGTAGGTTTCTACCATGGCGGGAAGGATCATAGATTTGCCGAACTGCTCCGGCTTTTTGGCTACCAAGCCAATGCTGGCAACCGATGCCCGCGCCTGATGCTTGGCAGACCATAACCCCACAAAGGCCATAGGCAAACAAGCAAAAAAGTATAAAAGGCCTTTGGCAAAAGTCACTTGGCTGGGATCACCGCCCAAAACACCGATATTCGCCAAGGTTAAAAAGGCGATGAGCAGCCCGTAAATGCCCTGCGTGCCGGGCAACAACTGTAACACCAGCACCTTACCGAATTTGCTGGGATCCTCGGTAACCACACCGGCAGCCGCCTCACCGGCAATGCCTACACCGATTGCCGAACCGATTCCTGCCAAAAGAGCGGCCAACGCCGCACCGAGCAATGCCAGGGGAACGCCTAAGCTGTTGATATCCATATGATTTTCCTCCTCGATTTTTATTTTAATTTTTTCACTAGGCGAGTAGAGGGTACACACGGCATAATTTTTTTCAGACCCAGCTCCAAACGAAAAACAGTTTTTGCCCAGCAGTGTTAAGAGCCAGCCAAGCTATCTACTTATTTTCATATCGTTCGTCCTCTTGCATTTTATAGTATTTTGTTTTTGCGCCGAAGGGGGCAAATTTACGGCCACCGCCTGAATAAAACTTGCCGAAAAACTCTACATATTGCAAACGGTTGGTGTGCACATAGGCACCCAACAAATTGATGCCGATATTCAGCGTATGCCCAATGACAAACACCAATATAAACACAACGGCGCCCAAAACACCGCCGCCTACCATGCCGCCCATTTGATTAAACACAGAGGCAATAACCCCCGTGGCCAAGCCCAAAGCCAGTAAACGTGAATAAGACAAAATATCGCTTAAGTAGCCCGACACGTTATAAAGGCCGTAAAGCCCTTTTAGCAGCCGCTTGAGCGGATTGCGGGATTCCCTGCCTGCCGTGGCGACAATGCCCACCGCGCCCACAATTGCGCACAGGCCGGCCACCGTTCCCACCCCGGCGGGGAGCACAAAACCCAGCCCCAACATACTGGTTGCCATTTCCACCGAAAGCAAATAAAGAATGCCGCCGCCCACCAGTAAATACCAGAAGATCACGTCATATATGGCGTCTTTGTACTTTTTTTGCTTAACATCCTGATAAAAAAGCATTCCCAAGCCGGTAAACAGGTGCACAATCCCCAACAGAAAGCTAAACACCAGTAGCCGCATGGGTTCCTCAGAAGGGGTAAACCAAAGGGGCGGAATGGTTATTTCTGTCTGGAAAAAGGTTTGTGAAACCACCGTAATGGCATCGCCGAAATAGCTGCCGAACATCACGCCCCAGAAGATGGTGGAAATCCCGCCGTAAAGGAACATTTGCAGGGTTTTGCGCATGCCCGACTCCATGTTTTGATACTTATGCAGAGCAAAGGCGCAAAACAGCACCATAATCAGCCCATAAGCCGCATCTGAAAGCATCATGCCAAACAGCACATAGTAAAATATCGCCATTACCGAGCAGGGATCCACTTCCCCCTTGCCGGGTAGGCTGTAACTTTCCAGCACCGGCTCCACCGGAGCGGCAAAGGCATTGTTTTTTAACAAAACCGGAGTATCCTCTTTCTCATCCGGCTGCTGCAACTCCACATAAGCTTCGTATTTCTCGGCAAGGCATTGCGCCAAAGAAGACGCTGCCTTTTGGGGAATGTAGCCGGTTACCAAAAAAGTATGCTTAGACTGTGCCAACTCCCCTAGTACCTGATATCTTTCCGCGCGCATGGCATTATAGTCCGCTGTTAATCTGAAATCTTCACGCCGGTTGGCATTAGAGCTGATTTCTTCTTGCGCGGCGTCAATCTCTTGCTGGGCGGCATCCCGCTTCCGTTGCAGCTCCTGCGCCCGTTGCTTTGGCGTTTCGCGCGAAGGAGCCGAAGGCTTGGCAAAACCCATAGCGCGCAGGATTTCATCAACACGCGCTTTGTCGCACAGCGGGCACAATATAACCACACAGGTTTGCTCCGGCGAAGCACTAACGATTTCAACCCCCAACTTGTTCAGCTCCGGCTCCTGCTGCGCTACGGCTTGCAAAATCATTTCTTCCGTTTGCTGGCCGGGCAGCTGGCCCACAAAAGCAGCCGTGGCGCGCGTGCCAGAAAAACGCATAGAAATATCCAGCTTCATCCAAGGGCGCAGTGCCTCTAGTTGAGAATCCAAACGCGCGATCTCCGCCTGGTTTTCATCAACATTTTTTTGCAACGCCACCACGCGGTTTGCCGCGCGAGTGCATTCCTCCGCCCGCTGCGCAAACTGATAATATTGCTTTGCCGTAAGCGGCGACCGCCCCGAAAACATAGACAGCAAAGGCTTTTTTTCCGGCGCATAGCGGTCTAAAATATCCAGAGCGCGGCCGGCTATATCCACATTTTTTTCAAATAGCCGCTGAGATTCATTGGTATCCATCCGGCTAAAAACGCTATCTTCACAGTTGGAGGCTGTAATTTCCACCACGCCGCAGCGTTGCAGCTTCTCCAAAATGCCTTTTCGATGCTGCTTCAGGGCAAGAATGCTGATTCGTTGCATGGCTACCACCGCCATCGCTTACCCTCCTTTCGGGAGAATCGCGGCATATTAGGCCAACAATTGATCTAACACCGCCTTTATCGCCTGCTGCTGTTTTTGCGCCGCTTGCTGTTGCAAAAGCGCAATTTCTTGCCGCCCCTTCTGTTCTATACGGCGGCGCTCTTCGCCCGCCCTGTTTCGGGCTTCCTGTTGCTGCTGGGCAGCTTCGGCCTGCGCCTGCCGCACTTGTTGCTGCACCAAATCCGCAGCGGCCCTTTTGGCTTCTTGCAGCAAATCCTCTGCTTGCCGGCGGGCCTGTTCCTCTATTGCATCGGCCTGTTGCTCTGCGTGGCGCACCTTATCTATCATTTCTTGGGCCAAAATTACCACCACCGATCCCCGGTAATTTGTTCACTTATTATACTCGCTTTATTTCACAAGTTCAACCAAAATGGCAAAAAACATTCATGATAATTTTATATTAAAAGCAATATCGTTGTCTATTTTATCCAATTTTGAGCGATCCAAGTTGCCACAGCATCTTTCTCATTGCTGCCAATTACGATATCGGCCGCTTGGCGTGCTCCAGACGAGGCCCCAGCCACAACAACTCCTACATCGGCTGCCCGCAGCAGATCGATATCGTTATCATTATCTCCAAAGGCCACCAGCCTATCCGCACCCAGGGCTTCTTTTATCTGTGCCGCGCCATTGCTTTTGCTGGCGCTGCGCGAAAATACCTCTAAATAGTAATTGTTTTGATCATAAATATCGCGATAAAAAACACAACGTATTCCCGCCACTTTACAAAGGGAATCGTACAATGGGCGCAGTCTTTGGTAGCTATCCTGCATGGTAAAATAAACCGGCCGGCTTTGCGCAGGCACCTGCAAATTGGCCGTCTGTTCAAAACGTTTATAAGCCTTGCCCCGGCGCTCCTCGTAAAAGCGGCGTTCGCAATCATTGGCCAGTTGTTCAAACAGCACACATATTTCATTTTGTTCCATCAGATACAAAAAGGGCGTACGCCCATGCCGCCGGCAAAGCTGTAACACCAGCGCGGCATCCTTTTGCGCTATAGGGCAGCAGCCGGTGTACTGCTTTGCTGCAAAATCGTAAAACAAAGCGCCGTTGAGCAGCACACCGGGCAACGTAAGGGCCAACGGCTTTAAAACCGCAGCGGCTGTGGCCGCACTGCGGGCGGTGGCAACGGTAAAAAGCAGGCCGCGCTGCAATAGATCGTTCAGAATATGCACCGAGGCAGGGCCAACCGTTTTATCGGCGCGCAACAGAGTCCCATCTAGATCTGAGATAAATACCGTTTTTATCATCGTTCCCTCCCCTATCCTCATCCATCCGATTCATATCCAATTCCCTGCATATCGCAAAAACACCCTCGGTCACCGCGGTGCGACACCACGTAAATCCCGCAGCCGTTGCGCCTTTTTTGGCCGGCACACATGGGGCAACGCAGGGTTAACAGGCCGTGTGGGCCTGCCTCCCAACAAAAAGAAGTGCGGTTACAACAGCCGCCCCGCTCCTGCATCCACACGCATGCGCTGGGGTTTGTGCAGTGCTTAATCCCTTCATCGGCAGGATAATTCTCACATATCATACCGCCTGCGTGATAATCGCCGTTTGAAATGAGGATATGTGTTTTGGCGATATCATAGAACCGATCCGACCAACTGCCCTGGGTGCCATGGTGGGGCGCTTTAAATATGTAATACCCGTCGTACAAATCTTCAGCGATTTCGTCAAAGGTTTCAGGGGTGGCGTCGCCCGTCATCAAAATATCGTTATACGATCCTGCGCTGGTGCGCCGGTTTTGGTAAACCACGCTGGCCATATTCTGCATAAAGCTATATTCCGCCCTCACCGACGGCGCGTTCAAGATATCCACAACATCGGGCGCCGTGGGCAACAGCAGCAAACTGGTTGATAGCTCCTCAATCTCATCCAGTAAGCAGCGCAGCTTGTTAATGCTGGCTTCTACCGCCTGGGCGTCCCTTTTACGCCCTATTGCACAAAGCGTGCAGCAACGCAAATACTCGGCGCAGAATTCTTTTTTTAGCCTTAAAAAAAGCGGCGCGTTTTCTCCCAAAAATGGGGAGGACAGACACACATCCAGCTGCTCTACCGTATCGGTAAATAGTCCGGAGTAGGGATATTCCTCGCGCTTCGGCCACAGAACATCATACGTTACACCGTCAAACGAGAACGCATCGCCCCGCCCCACTGTGCTAACCGCCCCTTGCCCCGTGATGGCGCGCAGCCGCTCAAAAATGCGCAGGGCGCTAACACTCATTTGGGAATATTCGCTTTGCCTGCCCAAAAAAGCGAACACATAAATTGCAAACTCCAACAGTAACGCCCGCCCCTTGACATTGGCCGGCGCGGCGGGCAACAAAATGGTGTCAAAATACTGAGGGCGTAGGCGCAAAATTTCTCGCAAGCCCGACATATGATCCCGATGAAAATGCGTCAGCAAAAAAGCTTTATGGCGCTTGCCCGCGTAGCGGGCCATTAAAGAATGGCGCACATAATCGGCCACATCGCTTCCCGTTTCTCGCAGCTTGTGGTTCATAGAGCCGCAATCGGTCATTAAAATGGTGTTGTCCGCTCCGCCAATCACTATGCATTCGCCAAATTCCATATTATGAAGTTCCAGCCACTGCATGCAAGGCAGTTCCCCTTTCACAGTTATATTTTAGAAATGAAATGCGGGGCAATTGCGATATCGCTCTGGCAATAAAGCGCCAAAATCGATCCATCCTAGGTTTTCAACAAGTAGGGATTGCTCCTTTGGGAATACCCATCGATTTAAATATGCAATAAAGTCGTTTCCATTATAGCATAATCCACCGTTTCTTTATACTTTTTAGCGTAAGGGCTTGTTTTAGCCATGTGCCACAAAAGTCCAGACAGTATTTTGCTCAATGAGCCGCAAACGACATCGGGAACAGAATCAACCTTTCTACTACCATCTGCGCGAATGACTACATTTTTCCAAAACGTTGCCCTTTTTTTAGGTTTTTGCGCGTTACGGATTTTTTATGCGCCTTCTTTATCTGCAATATAACACATAAGCAGCCGGAACACAACTTGTTCAACAGCCGAATACGCTTCATTACCGTATCAGCACTAATGCAACGTGTCCATAGCATACATCTGCCCATTCATACGTTTTAATATCCGATTGATATTTGCAATAATTTTCTGCAAAAGAAAAATGCAAGAATGCTAAAGATAAGTGGTAAAGGGCATCGCCATATGCTAAAATCATGACTGATAACCGGGCTGAAAAGGGAATACGTGGAGGTGCTGCATGATAAAAGCATTTTTCTTGGATTTTTATGGAACAGTAGTCCATGAAGACGGTGAAATCATAAAGAAAATCACACAGAAAATCTATGAAACTGGTAAGGCAGAAAATAAATCAGAAATTGGTACGTTTTGGTGGGATAATTTTCAAAATATGTTTATCAATTCTTATGGAGATCATTTTGAAACCCAAAGAACATTAGAAAAAAAATCTCTTGAAAATACATTAGAAAAATTTTGTTCAACAGCGAATGCGGATGAATTAAGCAATTATATGTTTGAGTATTGGACAAACCCCCCTATTTTTGAAGATTCAAAAACGTTTTTCAAATCTTGCCCCCTACCTATTTATATCGTATCAAACATAGATACAACGGATATTCTAAAAGCAATAGAGTATCATAGCCTTACACCTGCTGGTGTCTTTACATCAGAAGATGCGAAAGCTTATAAGCCGAGAAAAGAGTTATTTAAATTAGCATTAAAAAGTACCGGTTTAAAAGCGGATGAAGTGATTCACATTGGAGATTTGGTTAGCAGTGATGTAAAAGGAGCCGCTTCAGTGAATATGAAAGCATTATGGCTAAATAGATTCAGAAAAGCGATTCCCGAGGACGTAGAGAGCATAGTCAGCTTATTAGATGCATTCGATAGGCTAAAATAAAAAAACAGAGAGCCGTCACTTCATTTTGGAAGCGATTGACTCTCTGTTTACGCTCTGTCTGTTAACCGATAAGGCTAGCTTTTCCCAAAGCTTTCTTCTTGGTATACATCTAACAATACCGCGCCCTTTTTTATTGCTCTCTATCCCGCTTTTTTTGGTAGCTATAAACCACGCCGTCTGCAAAAGTAAGGCGCTGCATTTCTGGGCGCAAATCCCCACGCAAAGGGAAAAATTCGCCTTGCGCCGTAGTTCCGTCTAGGTAATACACCACACCTGGGCCATAGGGCTCACCCTGCACAAAGTCACCCGTAAAACGATGATCCGCATACAGCATGGTGCCTTTGCCATGGGGACGGCCGTCTTTTAACTGGCCGGAATACACACCATTGCCGAATTTATCTTCCACCGCATAGGGCGGCGCCTCGCGCCAACGGTGATATTCCGTATTTTCTAACTCCGGGCACGGCGGCAGAGGGGACAACGTACGCAGGCTCACCTGCATAGCTTTTACCAGCTTGCCGTCGCGGAAGATTCCTTCTTCTAATTTCTCTCCATAGGGTGAAAAACGGCAACCCATGCCGTTGAGCTTCCCGTTTTGCATACTGCCCTCTAGCACCAAGGCGCCAACGGCATAGCCGGGCTGGCTGCCATCGGCATATTGGCGCAAATAAACCAGCTCGTCGTTATCATATAGGCACTCGGCGCTTACGGCGCCATCGTGAATCCAGTTTATGCGCCCTTGCCGTAGGCCCGCCGAAAAGCAGCCCGCATAGCGGGGCTTGCCTTCTTCATAAAGCACGCCGCAGCCCTCGTATTGGTCGCCACGCCACTGCCCCGTATACTCCGGCTTGCCGGCAAGATAGCTAGTGCCCAAACCGCTGCGCAAATTATGAGAAAACTCCCCTGAGTATACATAATCGCCGTGCAAATAGGCAAAACCGCGGCCATCAAAACAGTTGTGCGAAAAGCTGCCCTCGTAAACCTTTTCCCCATCGTCGTAATAGCAGCCCTGGCCGCTAAATTCATCATCTTTCCATTCGCCCTCATACACCAGACGGCCCTGGGCGTCATAACCTTTCAGCCGGCCTATCGGCTCGCCTTGTTCAAACCGGCCGCGGTAACAGCCTCCATTGGGAAAATAGCGGCAACCTTGGCCATGGTATACGCCATCTTTCCACTGGCCGTCATACACCTTGCAACCGGTATAGTCCCATTCCACAGCTTGCCCGCACACCGCGCCGGCTGTAAAGTGCCCCCGCACGGTGTTGCCGTTATCTAAATGAAGCGTGCCCTCTCCGTCATAACGGCCGCTGCGCCATTCTCCACGGTAAACAATGTCTCCACTCGCATCATATTGGGTACCGAACCCGTTGCGCGCACCGTCTTGCCAGCCGCCGGAATACAACAGGTTGCCCTGGCTGTCAAACTCTGTTCCCTTTTCACAAAGGGAGTCATTCTTCCACTGCCCAACAAAAATGCGCCCGCTCTGGGCCTGATAGGATACCCCGGGCCCTTGCCTCTGCCCGTCGCTCCAACTGCCCGCAAACAGCAGGTTGCCCTGGCTGTCAAAACGAGATCCCATACCGGCGGGGGCGTCTTCCTCCCACCGGCCCACATGTATAGCGCCATCCGACGGGCGGAAGGATATGCCTGTGCCCTGCCGTTTGTTTTCTTTCCAGCCGCCCACATAGCACAGCTTGCCTGTTTTAAAATAATAAACGCCAAAACCATCGCGCTTGCCGTTTTGATACTCGCCTTCATAAGCGGTGGTGCCGTCGGGCATCACGGTTCGGCCCCGGCCTTGGCGCAAGCCGCTTTCGGCATGGCCAAAATAATAGTAGTGTTCGCCGTTTTCTGTGTGGATGCGCAGCTTCTCTTGACCGCTGAAGGGGCATTCCGGATCGCAAACATTTTCCTGCTCCGGCAGCCGCGCCACGGGATCTTCCCACTGTACATCCTGCTCTGGCGCCTGACCCTCCTGCTGTGCGGCGGCATCCGCTTCTTCAGGCGGCGTATAAGCTGCATAAGGATTTTTGGAAATGGGCTGAACAAAAACATTGTACCGGCGCACTGTTTGCCGTTCCTCGGGCGACAACCGCCGGCTTTCCAGATCCGCATCCTGTGCCGCAATCGTATCGTATGTATAAGCAGGGGCCGGTTCTTGCGCCGCTTGATTGGGTTGCTCTTTCTTCTCATCTTCTGATTCCATGGGCGAAACGGCAGTACCGGCAGGCGCTTCCTCCTCTGAAGCGGCGTCAACCTGATCCGGCTCCTCCAATTGGCCTGAGGCAGACGGTTCCTCTTCTTCAGGCAAGGAACCCTCTTGCCTCTCTTCGCCGCCATCGTTCAGTGATGAAACACTTTCTCCTTCTTGTCCGGCATCAGCATCTTCCTCTAAGCCGGGCGTTTCGGCAGTGTAGCCCCATTGGTAACTGTTGGGATCAAGAGTTTCTTCCTGTTGGATGTCTGGTTCCTCCTCTAAAGGTGCGGGGTCCATCTCCGCAGCCTTTTCAAACGCAGCCGGATCCACCCGAAATCCCTCTTGCTCATCGCTTAATTGCCCACTTTCTGGTTGGGGTGCCAACAAAGAAGAACCTTTGCCGTCGTAATATTCCTGCATTGCCGCAGCCCGGCGCGCAGCCTCCTGCGGCGTGCAAAAGCACAAAAGCCCGTGGCTTGTTTTCGCCATGATTTCCGGCGTGCCAACCGCCACATTTACCGCATTGCGCGCCTCTTCTTCAGCAGGCAACACGCAAGGCGCCAAAAAAACAGGCGCGGCCGGGCTGCCGTTTTCGTAGCGGAATAGCTGCATCCCTCTGCCGTCCGGCAAAGGCGCAAGAACCAACGCCGGGGTTCGTAGGTATCCGGCGTCATAATACTCTGTGCGAAGCCACAAATGGTTAGGAGAATAACAGGCAATTTTGGTTACCCGCTTGTCACCATTTTGCGTAACCACCTGGTAGCTTCCATCTTCATTTGGGCTGCTTTTTTCCAGCAGCTTTACCCCTTCCATCTTCTTCCATTTTAGGGGATAGCCTTGCTCCAACACATAAGAATACCGATAGGGCACGCCGCCCACTTCGCGCACCACTTTATTTTTTAAGCGGCGGCCGGTGCTGAAAAATGCTTCCCGCAATTCGCACAATAAATCTTGATATAGCAACGCGCCGTCATATTTAATATGATAGACGGCGTAATAACAGATTGGATTGGTTTGCTCCGCTGGCCGAAGCCCCTGCTGGGTGTCAGACATTTTTTTCCCTCCACGCCGGTGATTCTGCTTTGCCCACTGCGATGCAGACGGTACAGACATAGCAGGTATATCTATTATATTATATGATAAAGCGGGCTTTTTCAAGGTTTTCCACAAAATCCGAGAAAAGCTTGAAAAGCCCGCTTTTTTTCTTTTAATTGTGCCGTTTTTCGCTTTGCTGTTCCGGTGGTTTGCGCATCCGCCGCGGCTTTCGCATGGACTTGTTGCGCCAACGCCATAGGAACCAAGCCAGCAACATCAACGCAGCTATGCCGCCCAAGCACAAAAAGAAGCCGAAAAGGAACACACCGAAGTTATCTTCCCGCACAACTAGAGTTTCTGCCCCCGGAGCCGCAGCAGTGGGCAAGGTTTGCTCCTGCTCCCAGGCAATTTGCGACTGTTCCGGCCGTATTGCCACTGCTTGCGACGAAGCAGAAGAATTGCGCCTACTGCTGGAGCTTTTGGAAGACACCGCTGCTCCCGCCGTTGCACGCGCCTGCCTGTGCACCCGAACGCTGTATACCAATCTTTGTGAACCGCTTGGCGCTTTAACGGTAATGGTAAAATCCGTATCGGATCCCATCTTACCCAAAGTCTTGCGGTTTACACGCACACTGGCTTGCGGATCTACAGCGGTTGCCTCAAATTCTACCCGCTCTACAGAAGAAGGCACCGTAAGGCTGTATTGGAGATTATCCGGCGAAAACGCCGGAACCAGCGTGCCCACCTGTGGAACCAGCGAAGAAAGCCGGCAGTCGTACTGCACTGCGGCTTCTTCCTCTTTTTCCATACGGTAAACCTGCACCTCATACACCCTGCTGTATTTTCCATTGGAAGAAGTAACCGTAACGGTAAAACGAGTGTTACTACCGTAAGCACCTAGGGTTTTACGGTTTACTCGCACCTGCGCCAGGGGATCCTCGCTTTGCGCCTCGAAAATCACCCGCTCTACTTCGGGAGCGACCCGCAGGGTATAGGAAGTAACATCAGGTGAAAAAGCAGGTACCAAACTACCGTGATCCGGCGTTAAGCTGGTTAGTCTGGTGCTGGGCGCATCCGCCACCATTAACGCAACCGGCTCCGGTTGCACACAGGTAAGCGCTTGCAGTTGTTTCGTTCCCGCACCATCTGCTTGGGCCTGTATCGTTATACTATCCCCAGGTTGCGCTTGGCTGCGCAACTGAAAAATCGCCGTAAATAAGCAATAACGCTCTCCGCTTTGCAAAGGCACACCTGCGGTATCCACATATAAAACCGTTAAATTTCCGCCGCTATCCTCTGTTTGAAAGGCCGAAGCCGGCAAATCTTCCGGCTGTTGAATCCCTTCAAAAGTCATCTTGTCTTGGTCATACTGCACCACCAAACGCACGCAGGCAAAATCCAAGCTTTCTTGTGCAGACACATAAAAGGAAACTGCGGCTTCTTCACCCGCTTGCGGAGACTGGTCAACAGATAATTCAATTGTAACCGAGCTATTTTCGGCGGCATACGCCGGATAAGCTGCAACCACACAAACAGCCCACAGCAATGCCAGCGCCAAAACACCGCTAACGGCGCGCCATGTTTTCCATCGGCTCACCTCCGCCCCTCCTTTCAAGGCCCTTTCTCACGTTTTATAAAAAATTTACATTTTCATGCCCAGCGGCCGCCCCGCTTTTCTTTTTGGGAAACAATTTTATATTATAATACCTAAAAATCGATCGCGCTCCTTTGCAAGGGTACGAGTTGCTTTCCCCCGGCGGTAAAAACTCTCTCGCCCACTTTGCGTATGTCTCTTCCATGGCGCAGGTCGTTTCCCTAGTTGGAAAAATGATTTGCGTACACGAAAAGATGGGCTTTATGCGCCTCGTCAGTGCCACCGCAGAGGATACAGTCCGGTTTTTAAAGAAGGTAGCTTTGTGATATAATAATTGCTTACGGAAGAGCTGTTGGGATACTGCGTGCCTACCGGTGGTAAGGCGCCCATCAGTCTCTTTTAACAAAGGAACCATCACTGTTGCGGCAAGCCGCAGAGAAAGGAGAAAAAACTTATGAATTATTGGGAATCCATTTGGAGCAAGTTTGTGGAATGGATAGAAGGATTTGCACCCCGACTCATTGGCGCCATACTGCTTTTGGTAGTGGGGTGGTGGCTTGCCAGCTTGCTATGTAAAGCTATCCGCCGCGCTATGCAGCGAGGCAAGGCCGACTCCGGCATTATATCTTTTGTATATTCCATCTGCAAAGTAACCTTACAAGTGATTGTGGTCATCTCCGCTGCCGCGCAACTTGGGGTTAACGTCAGTTCCATTATAGCTGCCGTGGGCGCCACGGGTGTTACCCTGGGCCTGGCGCTAAAAGATAGCCTGGCCAACCTGGCCAGCGGCATGCTGTTGATTATTAACAAGCCCTTTCATGTGGGGGACTATTTGGAAACCGAAAATTTGCAAGGAACCGTAAGCAAAATTGAAATGACCTTTACCACCCTAACCACCTTTGACAACAAAACCATTACCATTCCCAACTCCCGCTTAACCGCAAACAATATTGTCAATTACTCCGCTATGGACACCCGGCGCCTGGATCTCACATACACCGTTGGCTACCAAGACGACCTGAGTAAGGTAAAGGAACTAATCAGCCGTTTGATAACGGAAAACGATAAAATCTTAAAACAACCCGAGCCCATTGTCGCCATAGGAGAACACCAGGCAAGCGGTATCGCCGTGGTGGCCAAAGTTTGGTGCAAAAAAGACGACTATTGGCCGGCCTACTATGAAATGCAGGAAAAGGTAAAGCTGGAATTTGACGCCCAAGGCATCACCATTCCATACAACCAGATGGATGTTCACCTGGTGCCCCCCAGCGAACAAACAGATGAACCTGGCAATTCTTCTCCTTCCACCGGCCATACGCGCAGCGCCTAGCCCTAAAATTCACATTGCCTATCTAGGTTCATTATAACATGCCGTTTGGTTTGCACCGTTTTGCGAGAAACATTATCACAACAATCCACTCTTTCCTACAAAAGCATCGGCGCTGTACCAACAGGACTTGCATGTGTAAACAGAGGGCCTATAGCGGGTAAGTTCCCAATAACGGCTAAGCCAGATAGCGCAATATCGCTTGCGATGGGGTTCACACTCCGTTACGCGCTAAAGCGCACCACAAAACAAAAATGAATACAGTAGTGCCGAAAGAGATAGCCTCCGTTTTGAACTATTGTCGCAGGAAAACAAAAATTACCATAAGTTCTTAATGCAACGCTTTCATCTCTCGATTTTCCTTCTATATACCCAACAGAGCAGCGCAGCGGCAAATTTCTGCGGTTTTTGCACTCCTTACTTTGTGTGCCCTATCCCATAAACGGGCACCGCGTCTTACAGTCTTACAGTTCTTTGCTATATTTTCAAGTTTTTTGTAAAGTATTGCGTTTTGCTTAACGAGAAAAGCGGCGGCCTTTTTCCTTTTACTGCACCGAGAAAAGGCACTGTTGTGCTACGGCTTACCACGACAAAAACCGCGTCTTGCCCGTTGGGGTAAGACGCGGTTTTTCTTTTAGCACAAGAAAACGGCTGGTCATTATCAAGCGATATTTAACGGCGATTGGGTAGCTATTTTGTACCGTTGGTCTGTTCGTCCTCAAAGGTCCAAGTGCGGCTGTAGGCCTGCCGGCCACCGGGCTGCACACTAATGGGCGCAAACACTTCGGCGCATATGCAGTGCTCTATCCCCCAAACCGCCAGCCTGGCAGGCACAAAGGACACATCTTCCCGCACGCTGCAAGGCGAATCCTCATGGCTAAGCTTCCAGCCATAGCGGGCCATGGGCAGAATACCTGCGCTTTCAGTGGCCTTATAAAAGCTACTGTTGACAATAGGCTGGTTCCACACAATGGTTTGCCCTTGGGCTGTTAAAGCGCCGGGCAAAAGCTCTCCTTTTTCACCGGGCACCATGGTGCGGGTTGCATCGGCAATGGCTGAAATCTCGCCGTCAAAGGGAACCTCTAATCTATACCCGGGGCCCACGGGCAAATGATCAATGCTGAAAAAGTTATGCTGATATTCTGTTAACTCTAGGGCTCGCTCCCCTACGTTTTCAAGCATGGTGGATAAGGTCAGGGTATTGCGGTACACCCGCAGCTCCTTATAAATGCGCGCCGCAATCCCCATGCACGGCTTTGGCTGCTGGATAAAAAGCGCCCTATCCTCCTGTAAATATACTTCGGTTTCAAAGGGATCTATCTCGTAGTGCCGCCACACAGTGTGCGGCCCGCCTTCCGGCCGCTGGGTCAGCAAGCCCACCCCCAATTTGGGGAAGAGCTGGCCCGGAGCCGCCTGCTCCGCCCAACCCGGACCGGAAAATTCGCCGCTAATCCCCATGCCGTAACAGGTAACCCGCTCCGGCTTTACCTGCTCCGGCTCGCAAAAGCGATGGGTTCCGTTTAGCACAACCTGTTCCACCACAGCCGCCCTGTCAAAACGTTCGCTTACCGGCGGCATACCCGGCAGATGTAAATATACCTCTAAATGATTACTGGCTATCTTTGTCTGCTGCATTGTTTCCTCCAACTAATTGCGTTTTGTCTATCGCCGGCCTTTACGGTTGCTTGCCGATATAAGCCAAAATACCTCCGTCAACATACAACACATGGCCGTTCACAAAATTACTGGCGTCGCTGGCCAAGAACACTGCCGGCCCCATCAAGTCTTCCGGCGTGCCCCAGCGGGCAGCGGGGGTTTTCGAAATAATAAAGCTGTTAAATGGGTGCCCATCCTCACGCAGCGGGGCCGTTTGCGGGGTGGCGATATACCCGGGCCCTATGCCGTTGCATTGTATATTATCGCCGCCGTATTCTGAAGCGATGTTTCTGGTAAGCATCTTGAGCCCACCCTTAGCGGCGGCATAGGCTGAAACTGTTTCGCGCCCCAGCTCACTCATCATGGAGCAAATATTGATAATTTTGCCATGCCCGCGCCGCTGCATGCCGGGAATGACTGCTTTGGCCATGAGGAAGGGGCCGGTTAAGTCCACATCCACCACCCGGCGAAAATCCTCTGCGCTCATTTCACACATGGGGATGCGCTTAATAATGCCCGCGTTGTTTACCAAAATATCGATGGCGCCATAGGTTTCTTCTATCTGGCGCACCAAGCGGATATCCTGTTCTTCGTCGGTTACGTCGCAGACGTAGCCGGCCGCAGGGATCCCCTCTTTCTGATAGGATTGCAGCCCCATCTGCACCTTTTGTTCGTCGATATCGTTAAACACAATGGTAGCGCCCGCCTGAGCATACGCCTTGGCAATGGCAAAGCCAATGCCGTAAGTAGCGCCGGTTACCAGCGCTACCTTTCCTTTTAATGAAAATTGATCCAAAACCGACATGCCGCCGCCTCCTATCGAAGCTGGGCGGTGGGGATAACGTCCATATCGTCAAACGCCTGGTTTTCGCCGCCCATCGCCCAAATAAACGTATAGTTGCTGGTGCCTGCCCCGGCATGAATGCTCCAAGAGGGGCTGATAACCGCTTGCTCGTTTTGCATCACGATATGCCGTGTTTCTTCTCCTTGGCCCATCAAATGGAACACCACATTGTCTTGCGGAATTTCAAAATAAGTATAAACCTCCATGCGCCGCTCATGGGTATGGGCGGGCATGGTGTTCCACACACTGCCCGGTTCCAAGGCCGTCATCCCCATAGAAAGCTGGCAGGTGGGCAAAACATCGGGGTGGATAAACTGGTTGATTACCCGCTTGTTGCTGCCCTCGGTGCTGCCCATGGGCTTTTTGGCGGCCTGCTCCAACGTAATTAACCTGCTTTCATAGGCCCGGTGCGCCGGTGCCGACACCATATAAAACTTAGCGGGATTTTGCTTATCATCGCTGCAAAACAGCACATCTTGCGTGCCCTGGGTAATGTAAAGGCAATCTTTGTAACCCATAGCGTATTCCACACCGCCGGCCATCACACGGCCCGGCCCGCCTATATTAAAAAGCCCCAGTTCCCGGCGCTGTAAAAAGTATGTGGTGCCAAAGCTTTTCCAAACGTCCATATCCTGCTCCAACGCCACTGCGCCGCTCACCGGCATGCATCCCAATACCACCATACGATCCACATGGCTGTAAACCGATACCACGTGATCGGGCTGATACAAGTTTTCGATTAAAAATTCCCGTCGCATTTGCTGCGTCGTATACCTTTTAAAATCTTCCGGATGCACACTATACCGGATATCCATTTTCAGCGCCTCCCAATTCTATCAAGATGAAAATCACGGCGCCGCTTACCGGCGCCTATCCTACGTTAAGCTTTATTTTATCAGAAGTGCCGAAAAATATCTTGCCTTTTGTATTAGAATTATGATCTTCCTTCTCTCAAAAGCAAGCGACCGGCCAATTTTTACCCCTTATGTGCGTTGCAAATCCGGCAGGTTTATGCTACGCTAAGAAAAAGCAAATGATAGGAAGGAGCGGTTATCGGTATGTTGCTACAATCCATTGTTTCACAGATAAATCCCAGCTGGCGGATAGAGGAAATCGCCTGGGCGCAAACCTCTTACCGGCGGCCCCGAAAGGCCGGCTGCAACGCTAGGCTTGGCGTGCACGGCTGGGGCGGAGAGGTTCCGTTGGCCCGGGTGCGCATCAACGGCACATATGGTTTTGGCTGGTGCACCCTTTCCCGCGAGCAGGCGGGCCGGTTTACCGGCATGCCCGTGCGCGCCTTGTTTGACGAAAACGGCCTGCTGCGCAAACCCTATCGCGGGTTGGAGTTCCCCCTGCTGGATTGGCTGGGGCAGTTTGCCCAAAAGCCCGTTTATCAGCTGGTCAGCGATGAAGAACGGGCTGAACCCTTCTGCGTGCCGGTATATGACACCACTATCTATTTCGACGAACTCGATATTAGCGACAACGCAGAAGCGGTGGATTTTATTTGCCAAGAGGTGGCCCAAGGGCTTAACGCCGGGCATCGCAATTTCAAGGTGAAAATCGGCCGCCCCGGTATGTGGATGGGATTGCAAGAGGGGCTAAAACGGGATATTGACATTATCCTTGCCATTCGGGAAAAAATTGGCCCGGAGGGTAAGCTGATGGTAGACGCCAACAACGGCTACAACCTGAATCTAGCCAAGGAATTCCTGTCGGCTACCCGCAGCACCCAATTGTATTGGCTGGAAGAAGCTTTTCACGAGGACGATATGCTGTATCGCAACTTGAAGGATTGGATGGCGCAGCAGGGAATTTGCACAAAAATTGCCGATGGCGAGGGTTTAGCCAGTTCGGCCATAGAGGACTGGGCGAAAAAGGGCCTTATCGATGTTTTGCAGTATGATCTGCGCGGCTACGGCTTTTTCAGCTGGCTAGAACTGGCCAAAGAGCTGCAACCCTTTGGCGTGCTGTGCGCTCCGCACAACTACGGCGGTTACTACGGCAACTTTGCACAGGCTCATTTTGCGGCGGGCATTGGTAATTTTGCTTTTGCTGAGTGGGATCAGGCCCAGGCCGAGGGTGTGGATGCAAGCGCATACGCCATTGATAACGGAATGATTCTGGTGCCGCAGCTGCCCGGCTTTGGTTTAACGCTGGATAACGAGCAATTCGACGCTTTGGTGCAGCGCAACGGTTGGCGGTCGGCTCAGTAAAACAAAAGGCGGCGTTAAGGCGTTAAAATATCAATTTGAACAGCAATTGAACAGCAAAAAGGGCGCGCCACATGGGGCACGCCCTTTTTGCTACAGATTCCGCCTGCCACAGCGGAGCAAAGTAAACCTATCAACAATCGCCGGTTGATTAACCGACGATAATTTCGCCATCCACTGTGCCGGGCAAACCAGCCGCGTTGGATTCGTCGGTATCAATATGCATAGCAGGTGCAAAATCTTCGCGCACACGCACAACAACATCACCAAACGTAAGCATACGGCCCTCGCCGCCAACCTTTACAGAAACAATCTGCTTATCCTGCAGGCCAAACTCTTCTGCAGCCGCAGGAGTAAGATGAATATGGCGTTTTGCCACAATGACGCCGCAGGGAATCTCAACTTCGCCCGCAGGCCCAATCAGCTTGCAGCCGGGCGTGCCCTCAATATCGCCGGATTCGCGCACCGGAGCGGCAATTCCCACCTTGCGCGCATCGGTCATAGATAGCTCCACCTGCGTGGCCTTACGCACAGGACCCAGGATGGAAACGCCGGGCATTTCGCCCTTGGGCCCCACCACTGTAACCCGCTCCATGCAAGCGAACTGGCCAGGCTGGGATAAATCCTTTTTCTTAGTCAACTGGGCATCGGGCCCAAAAAGAGTCGCCAAATCCTCTTTCGATAGGTGAACGTGGCGCGCAGAAGTTTCTACCATTATTTTCAAGCTCAACATCTCCTATGTAATACTAAGATCTCTTCTTTATTCTACCCCTGTGAGGCTTAAATTTCAACCATATCGGCATGGTTTATCACAAAAAATCAAATTGTCAAGTTTTGACATCTGCCCAATCATGAAACCGTTGATGCTGCAAACGCTGCAAAGCGCGCCGCTTAAAACACGGCTGCTCCATCTGGGCGCATTTACCCATTAGGCTTCTATATTTCCTATCCCGGTACGATTTGTGCTATAATAATTGCACCCCGCAACAGAGCGCGCTTTCGCGCCGTTTTCATGGAACCAGAAACACTGAGAAAGGTGAGATAATAAATGGATTTCTTTTCCAACTGGGAACAATTGCAGCAGGCGTGCGCCGCCTGCCAACGCTGCCAGCTGTGTAAAACCCGCCATAACGTCGTGGTTGGGGTGGGTAGGCCCGACGCCAAGGTGCTGTTCATCGGCGAAGGACCAGGTGAAAACGAAGATTTGCAAGGTGAACCTTTTGTAGGGCGAGCCGGTGCCTTGCTGGATAAGATGCTAAACGCCGTGGATTTAGACCGCAGCCGCAACATCTATATTGCAAATATCGTCAAATGTCGTCCGCCGCAAAACCGCGATCCGCTTCCGGAGGAGCAAGAGGCTTGCATCGGCTGGCTGCGCAACCAAGTAGCCCTGCTGCGCCCAAAGATTATTGTATGTTTAGGCCGCATCGCCGGTATGCGTCTTATTAAGCCCGACCTCAAGATCACCAAAGAGCACGGTCTCTTTTTTGAAAAGAACGGGGTGGCAATGATGGCTACCTTGCACCCAGCAGCCTTGCTGCGCAACCCCAGCCAAAAGCCCGGCGCGTTTGAAGACTTTTTAAAGCTGCGGGAAAAAATTAAAGAGCTATGCCCTGAAACCTATACTTCGCGTTAACTAGGCTGCGCGCAACAGGACGTTTACAAAAACGCATGCACAGGTTGACAAACGTTCTAAAAGAAACGATTGCTCTTTGTAAAATAATGAACAGCGTTGTAAAAAACACGCCTGTTTGCGCGAAAGGGTTGACTTCCCCTTATCCTTATGGTATCTTGACACCGACAATAATATATTGGGTTGCAGTGCATGCATTAGGCATGCTGAAAAGAGAATACGGTGTGAATCCGTAGCTATCACGTAGCTGTTAGGTGGACGAAAGCCCAATTACGTCACTGGGGTATTCCCTGGGAAGGCGGGCAAGTAGGAGGAAACCGAGCCAGAAGAACTGCTGTAGCCCTAGGCGATGTTTATCCTTACGGCGGATGAGGATGCCTAAACCCCAACGTTTCTGTCTGGGAAAACAACGTATCTCCGCTATTACAGCTGTGGCTGTAATAGCTTTTTTTATCTTGTTCCTTTGTGATTTTTATCACGCGGGATCCTACTTTTTTGCAGGCCGTAGAACAGCGGCCTGTTTTTTATTTGCCGTGTTTTAGTAAATAGGCAAAAACAAAAATTCCTCCTAAAAGGGGATTCAAGATAAAGACCAAAAAAGAGAGGACGATAAGAATGAAAAAAAGAGTGCTCGCTTTGCTACTAACTCTTACAGTAGCCCTGGGCATGCTGCCAGCCGCTGCATCTGCGGCGGACAGCGGACAGACAGAGCAAATGCAGCCGGCAAAAGTGGTAGTATCTGTTGAAGGCCAAACGCTCAGCCACGGCTTTTATATTGAGCCGACTGTTGTAACCGTTGACGAGTTTATACAGTATTGGCAGCAAAACGGCGTAACGGTTACGCCCGAAGATATTACCGCCGGTGGTATGATCGATTATGTGCTTTATACCAACGGCTTTACCAGGGACGGGCAATCGCAGGGCTCTGTAACCGGGCCAGGTTACCTTGGCGGCATTGACGGCATTAGGCAGGGCAAGGGTGACGCAATTGTACCGGCATGTTTGGCCGACGACGGCGTCACAATAGATGCACAGGTTGCAGGCGATGATTTGTACCAAGCCGCTTACACCGCCGCATCCGGCTGGATGTTCACAGAAGGGAACTGGCTGTCGGATCAATCCATGGCCAGCCATAAGCTATCGGTATACGGCACACCGTATACCGCCCAAGACGGGCAGTTATATTATGTCATCCGCCTGCAATATACCATTGCTGGCTTAGGTGCAGACCTGGGCTTTACCGAGTGGGGAACCGATTATGGCTATACAGCGGCCGACAAGGGGCAGCTTTACATTCTGTATGCCAATCTGACGAAATCAGGCTTTTTTGACGCCAACCCAGGCGCCCAGGCCCAGGCGTTAGAGGTGATGAACGCCCTAGATGCCACACAAGAGCAGGTTGATGCCGCCTATGAGGCGCTGCTGCAGGCAAGTCAAGCGGCCGCACCGAATATTACAGCAGATCTCCCAAGTAATCCGCAACATTACCAAACGGCCGGCGCTGAGGCAGCGCCGCTCACTGTAGAGGCTTCTGTGCCTGCTGGTACGCTTAGCTATCAATGGTATCAAAGCCAAGACCGCTTCAACTGGAACGCTATCGCATCGGCAACAACCGCAACCTTTACCCCACCCACTGCAGAAAACGGTACCTCCTATTATAAATGCGTGATAACCAACAGCGACGGCAACAAGCTCCCCAGCACGGTAGAGAGCACGATAGCCACGGTTATTGTAGGCACCATGCCTTCCTCTCCATCTATCTGGCCGGATCTTGCCGCCACAGCCAACTATTCCCTATATGCGTCAAATCCTGTTCCGCTAAGCGTTTCGGCAATGGTTTACCCGCCCGATGGAGGCACGCTCTCTTACCAGTGGTACCGGGGAGCGCAAGGAGTTTCCAGTATTGATGAAATGGAGGCCATCCCCAACGCCACCGAACCAAACTATATGCCCAACGTAGATCAGGAGGGTGTAACGGTGTACGGCTGCCGGATTACCAATACCAAAGATGGCAATCGGGTCTTTACCGACAGTACCCTATGCACCGTAACAGTTTCAAACAATACGCTTCTCATCCATAACGAAGAAGAGCTGCGCGAATTTATCAACAGGGATCCGGCCGGCAACTATAAACTGGCAAACGATATTGAACTAACCGGCCAGTGGACCCCAATTGAAAACTTTTCTGGCACACTGGATGGCGACGGCCATATCATATCCGGCCTGGATGTGCACTTTGACGGGTATCACTCGCAAAATGGTGGATTTATTTCTTATACCATGACCGGTGCGGTTATCAAAAACCTGGGGCTTACCGGCTCGGTAAGCACAAACGCCAATGTCATGTCCGCACCCGCCGGCGGTTTGATCGGCGTAGCATATGGTAATACGCTTATTTCCAACTGCTATGTAGATGTATCTGTTACCGCAAACGGCGCATATGCCGCTGCCGGCGGTATTGTGGGGAACTCCTCCAACTGCCAGATTGAAAACTGTTATTTTACCGGTAGCGCAGTGACCGTATCGGACTATTACACTGCTGGCGGCATAACAGGATCCACAGGCGGTGTGATAACAAACAGCTATACGACCAACGATACCGCCGTAGGCACCTATGATGGTGGTGCTGGCACCGTAACCAATGTTTATTGCGCCTCTGACACAGATCCATATGCAGCAAAAATTCCCGAAGATATGGCTGAATTTCTCTCTGCTTTAAACAACGGCGGCAACGCTTTTGTAGAGGACACCGAGGGCATCAATAATGGCTATCCTGTTCTTTCTTGGCAGGTGGAACCGGTAACGCCCCCCGTGGAACCTACGGAAAAGGAGCAGAAAATACAAGATATCTTAGACCGTATTTCCAGCCTGCTAAAAGGAGCAGGGGATGATTGGTCGGTTATCAACATGGCCGCCTATGGCTATGCCGATGCTATGGATATCGATCAGTTGAAAGCTGGCGCTGAAGAAGTTGCCAAAGATGCAAACCCGGCTTCCACCGATTATGAGCGGGTAGCCATCGCCCTTACTGCCGCCGGTCTCGACGCTTCTAACTTCCAAATGTCCGACGGCACAGTTGTGAACTTTATCGAAAGAATTGCCAACTTCCAACGAAACAAAATTTATACACTGGGCACCGTAAACGGCTATATCTTCTCTTTGGTGGCCTACGACTGCGGCGGCTATCAGCCCCAAGGCCACTGGCAGCGCGACGCGGTTATTCAGTATCTGCTCAGCACACAGGGTACCGATGGCGGCTGGAACCTTCCGGCCCGACCGCAAAACGCCTCTGATGTGGATCTCACTGCCATGGCCATTACCGCCCTGGTTCCGTATCAGGATATCCCCTCGGTAAACGCCGCAATTGAGCGAGCAGTGGCGTTCCTATCCAATGCGCAAACCGAAAGCGGCGGTTTTCAGGCTTTAAATGTGGAAAATTCTAACTCTGCATCTCAGGTCATCATTGCCCTTGCCGCGCTGGGTATTGATGCGGATACCGACCAACGGTTTGTCAAAAACGGCAAATCTGTTGTTGACGCGCTGCTGTCTTACGCCACACAGGATAACCAATTTGGGTTTACCAGCAATGCCGAAGCAAACGAAATGTCTACCCAACAGGGCTTCCAGGCGTTGGTAGCCTATACCAATTGGAAGACAACCGGCACAGCTTACAATATATATGACTTTGTAAACAACCAAGCGCCTGAACGCCCAGATTCCGTTGATAAAACTGTTTTGCAGCAGGTTATTGCGGCAGCACAGGCACTGAATCAAGCGGATTATACCGCCGATAGCTGGGCTGCTTTTGCCAGCGCCTTAGATGACGCCAAAGCTGTAGAAGCCGACGCCCAAGCGACACAGGTAGATGTGTATCGGGCAACCAGCGCTTTACGGCAAGCAATGGCCGGGTTGGTCAAGGCATCCAACGAACCGTCTCAACCCGATTCTTCCATCCAAGAACCTGTTTCCTCGCAAGATCCCGCCGCCTCAGAGGATCCGGCCAGCAATTCTGCTGTTTCACAAGAACCGGCCGGTTCGTCCCAAAGCCCTCAAACGGGCGATATTGCCCCTTATACCGCAGCGGTGTTGGCGCTTGCCGCGTTAGCAGCCACACTTTTGCTTGCTTTTATCCGCAGGCAGAAGGCATAACCGAATACCTGGGCAACATAAAGGCATTTATCCTCCTTTCATAGGAGGATAAATGCCTTTTTCATACCCGGCTGCTGTATGTCACCGCAACGACCTTCTAATATATATTCGCCTTTGTTTTTTTTGGTATTTTATGGCTTCAACTTGTCTGACAGTATCACTTCTGGAAGAAAGCGCATAGCATGGAAAAGAGCGCAGCTTTTGCTGAAAACGGCAGGAGTAACGCCCCATTCTACAGCGTTTCGCGCTTTTGCGTGAAATCCAGAAAGGATAGGTAATGAGACATGGATGCTTCCTACCCGCGTTTTTTCCTAGGCGCGAACGCGCCGGGCGGTTTTGTATCTCGTTTTGACCACCTCTATTCCCCGCAGGAAGGCTGGTTTGCTTATATCTTAAAAGGCGGACCCGGCACAGGCAAATCTTCATTGATGAAGCGGGCCGCAGAAGAAGCGCATTGCGCCAACATACCGGTGGAGTTAATCCACTGTTCCTCTGATCCCGATTCACTAGACGCCGTTATCTTTCCCCGCTGCAAAGCCTGCATCGTAGACGGCACAGCCCCTCACACGCTGGATCCCCGATACCCCGGCGTGGCCGATGCCATCGTCAACTTAGGCGAATGCTGGGATGGCGCACAGCTTGAGGCCGCCCGCACACAGATTATCCAGGCCTCTGAAAAAACAAGCGGCTATCACCAGCGCGCCCAACGGTATCTGGCGGCCTGCGGCGCCCTGCAAGACGATTGTCACCGCATGATTCGCGCAGGACTGGATCTTGATAAACTGCAAAGGTTTGCCGCCAATCTGTGCAAGCGCCTTTTTTCTAAGGCTGGCGGCGCACCCGGACGGGAAACGGTGCGGCTGATAAGCGCCGTTACGCCTGAAGGAATTGTATATTACGAAGATACCCTAAAGCAATTCTGTGATTATATTTACGTTATTGAGGATGAATTTGACAGCATGGGCAGTGTGCTGCTGGAGCAAATACGCGATAAAGCGCTTTTGGCCGGGGCGGATGTGATCAGCTGTTATTGCCCTATGTCGCCTTTAAAACGAATAGAAGCGCTCATTATCCCCTCCATCAACTTTGCCTTTGCCGTGGCCAACAGCTGGCATCCATTAAGCGGCATTACTCCTTACCGGCGTATCCACGCCCGGCGCTTTTTGAAAGCAGGCTTGGTTTCTGCCCGCAGGCAAAAGCTAGGCTTTAACCGGCGAATCTCTCGCGCGCTGCTGGCTGAGGCCGTAACCAACCTACGCCTTGCCAAAGAAACCCACGATGAGCTGGAGGCCTTTTACGAGCGCAGCATGGATTACTCCAAGGTAGACGCCATCTATGACAGTTTGATAGCCGATATTTTCCGCCGCTCCTGTTTTTCAGACTAACCCCTGCTTTACCGGCAACTTGCACCACCATACAAAAATCGCCGCTTTACAGCCCTCCGGCTGCCGAAGCGGCGATTGATTTTTATACAATCCTCTCAGGCTAGTTAATCCCGTACAATTGGCTGATTTCTTGCCTGACCTGATCAAAATTTTTTACCTCCTGCGGGCTTTCATCATGAGCACCGATGTGCTTTTCCATCCAAATCATATGGTACCAACGGTGGAACTTGTAGCCGCATGAATCAAACCGGCCCACAAAGCGGTACCCCATTTTTTCATGAAAGGCCACGCTGTTTTTATTCAAGTATTGATCTTCTATTTCGGGATAAGCGATGCAAGCGTTCAAGTTGAGGATGTTTTGCCGCTTTAAACCGTCTTCCAGGGCTTGATACAGCGCGCGGCCAACCCCTTGCCTTTTTTGATCCGCCCTGACGTAAATTGAGGTTTCCACCGCCCAGCGGTAGGCGGCCCGTGTATGAAACGAGCTTGCATAAGCGTACCCCAAAAGCTTGCCATCCTGTTGAGCCACCAAATACGGAAACCTTTTAAGCACATCCCGGATGCGCCCGGCAAATTCCTGCACAGAAGGCGTTTCATATTCAAAGGTAATGGCGGTGTGCTCCACATAAGGCCGGTAAATTTCCAGCAGCTCATGCGCGTCGGCCTCTGTGGCGACGCGGATTTGAAAAACTTTGTTATCCATGCGCAATCCTCCTTCTCTGCTATCCCTGCGCGGCTGTGGGTTTGCCGCCTAGCATTTTCACGCAAGATCGTAACATACCGCCTTTCAAAATGCAACCGGCGCCCTTTTTCAGTTTACAACGAACCGGCTTTGCGGTAAGATAGCCAGTAGAAAGACCGTTTGGCAAATAACGCAGGAAAGGGGCTGCTCTCATGAGCCGCATGCGCACGATTATTGAACAAACCCCTCAATCCTCCGGCATGGCGCTGGGCGGGTTGGGAACCGGATCGGTGGAGATCCATCCCAGCGGGAGGCTGGTAAACTGGCAGATTTTCAACCGGGGCGAGTGGGCCTCCCGGTCGCCGGAACAAGACGGCGCGGCGGATTTACCCCTGCCGCAGGGTGAAACGCTGTCGTTTTATTTACGCGCCTGCCCCCAAGGGCAAGAGCCGGTTGTACGCAAGCTTTCGCACGACGATGGCGATCGCCGGGGAGCGTTTCGCAGCGCCATGTATTCATGGCTGAAAACCGTGCGTGAAATCGCCTGGACGCCCGATTTCCCCACCGCCCGGTTGGAATATCAAGACGAAACACTGCCGCTTCAGATTTCGGCAGAATACCTTTCGCCCTTTGTGCCGCATAACAGCCGCGTCAGCGGCACGCCGGCCTTTGCTGTTTGTTTCACCTTGGAAAATACAGGTTCCCTTCCGGTAGAGGCATCGCTGATGGGAATTTTGCAAAATCCGGTATGCCGGGGGATGGCACAGCGCCAGCTGCGCAATACCGTAGCGTGCGAAGAGGGGTGCACTACGCTTACTATGGCCAGCGATTCACCGGAGCAAACGGCGCAAAACGGCTCGGTGAGCTTGGCGGCTCTAGACGGAGAGCAAACCTTTTTGCGCGGTGACTTCGGCGCTTTTTTGAAAGCCTATGTGCTGGGCAACCGGTTTGGCATTACAGAGGAATCCTGCCTATTCGATTTTTATGAAAAAGGCCGCTTGGGCAACCTAGGCTGGGAAAGTTGCCCGGATCTCTCTCGCTTTACCTCAAAGGCAATAGAAACCATGCCGGAGGAAGAAATAGATGCTTGGCTAAAGCTTATTTTGCAATCCCCATCAGGTGAGCGCCCGTGGCGGCGGCTGTGCGCCCTCTCCCCCTCTCCGGTGGAAGATATCCAAGGCAAACGGGATTTTCTCGCCCTGCTGGCCCAACAATATCAGCGTTTTGACCAGCCGGAATATGAAGCCGCTTGCGCGTGGGGCGACGGCGCGCTGTGCAGCACCGTGCAGCTCCAGCCGGGCCAGCGCCAAGAGATCCGCTTTGTATTTGGCTGGCACTTTCCGTATCACTTCAGCCCCGCCGGCCGGTTTGTGGGGCATCAATATCAAAACTGGTTTGCCGATTCCCACCAAGTTTGCCGCTATTTGGCGCACAACTGGCAAGAGATTTTCCCGCAGGTACGCGCCTTTGCCCAGCTGTTGGGCGACACCGACGCTCCCGAAGCCTTTCCTCGGGGATGGACGGCCCATTTAAACACCCTGATCAAATGCTCCTGGTGGGCCAAAAACGGCGATTTCGGCATTTGGGAGGGCTACGGCAGCTGTGGTTTTCATACCACAGATATTACCTACCACGGCTCTTGGGGGCTTTTGGCCCTCTTCCCTGCGCTTCAGCTGCGGCAAATGGAAATGGGCGCCGCTTTTCAGCGGGAGGACGGCCGGGTGCATCACTTCTTTACCCCGGACTTTTGCGCAGTGGACGACGGCTTTGACCGGGTAGACATGAATCCCCAATTTGTCTTAATGGTGTGCCGGGATTATCTATGGACGGGGAACCAAGACTATCTGGCGCATATGTGGCCCCATGTGATAAAAGCCATGGATAACACAGCGCTGCTGGATCAAGATGGCGACGGCTTGCCCGACACAGGCACCGGCGCCAACACCTATGACGCTTGGCGTTTTCAAGGCGCCCCCTCTTATATCGCCTTTCTCTGGCTTGGGGCGTTGACAGCCGCCGTACGCTTGGCGCAGGAGATGGATGACGCACACCGGGCAGAACAATGGAGCGCCCTGCTTTGCAAAGGGCAGCAAAGCCTGCGCCGGTTGTGGAATGGTTCTTATTTCAGCCTTTGGGTGGATAAAGAGCGCCGCGACGAATGCTGCATGACCGATCAGCTGGATGGACTATGGTATACCCGCCTGCTGGGTTTGCCGCCTTTTATCGAACAGCAAACCGCTGAAACCACCCTAAACAGCATACTGCGCTGGAATTTCGGCCGGGAGCAGGGGCTCATCAATGCCTCATATCCTCCCGAAACGCACCCTACCCTTTACACCTATCAAAATGTGCAGGCCATGGCCAATTGGTCGGGCATTGAATACGCCTTTGCCAGCTTGCTGCTGGAATACGGCAGGTTCCGCCAAGCAGCCCAGGTGGCCCAGGCGGTGGAGGAGCGTTACTGGGCAGCCGGCAGAATTTTTAACCATGAGGAGTGCGGCGAATATTATTACCGCCCGCTTTCCAGCTGGACCATGCTGCTTTCTCTAAGCGGCTTGCGGCTGGATAAGCCTACAGGGCGCTTAACCTTGCGCCCCGCTGCCGAAATCACCCGCGTGCCGTGGTTTTGCCCACAGGCCTATGGAACCCTGGAATGCAAACCGGGGCAATGGCTGTTAACCTGCGTGGCAGGGCAGTTGGACTTTACACAGCTTTGTTGCCCGGGCCGCCGCCTGTTGCGTATGGAGCTGGCGGGGAATGTTGTGCCGTTTACTCAGCAAGCAGACAGCGCAGCCGCCGCGGCAACCTTGCGGCCCGGACAATCCCTTATGCTGGAATGGGAATAAAACCGGCTTCCATTCTTGCTTCACAGCCTGGGCAGCAGAAGCCATACAGAAGTTGTAGTTTGGGGAAAATACAAAATGATTTGCCATCTGGGGCAACGAAATAGCGGCGGTATATGGAAAGGTATTCCCAGCTGTTGTAAAGCATTGCCACACAAATACTATCTGATCTCTCATATGTTCATGCAAAACGGTTACTATAGCGCTGGGCTATATAGAAGAAACAAAGCTGTTAAAATTTCATTATGGATCTCTTCACAGCAAGTGTCATAAGATCATTCTTACAAAAAGCGGGGCCTATCGCCTGATTTTCAGGCAAGGGCTCCGCTTTTGCTTATAACTATACTATTTCTATCTAACATTACATTGTTTCAAATTCTATTTTTATCTCCCCAGTCACACATGCTATCTAAAATAGGAATAAGCGATTTTCCTCGCTCGGTAAGGCTATATTCCACTTTAGGCGGTATTTGAGGGTATTCCTCCCGGTGAACAAGTTGATCTGCTTCCAATTCCTTTAGTGTGGAGCTAAGCGTCTTATAAGAAATCTCTCCAATATATTTTTTCATTTCATTAAACCGCACCACGCCGAATTCCATCAACGTATAAAGAATCGTCATCTTGTATTTTCCATTAATCAACGATAATGTGTAGCTAAATCCGGTTGTTCCAAGGCATTCATTGGCAATACAACGTCCGTTCATAGTGCACTCTCCTTTTAGTAATTATATAACTTATATATCAGTATCGTACCTTTATGTGCGTACTTGTTTTTTATTCTATTCTTATTAAAATTATAATATCAGTAACGAAAAAAGTCAATTTTGCAAGGAAGAGCCAGCCTTTGCGCCAAGATTCTAGCCTACTAATAACAAAGGGCAAACAGCACTTTTCGCCGAGATCCACAAGCACTAATGAACATATTCAATGTATCAAAAAATAGCGGCGCCGTCCGAGACGGATCGCCAGCTTTTCATGGGAGGAAAATTATATGCGTAAAAAAATTGTTGTGATCACAGGTAGCCCCCGAAAAAACGGGAACAGCTTTGCCATGACCGCCGCCTTTATCAAGGCAGCGGAGGAAAAAGGGCACAGCGTAACAAGGTTCGATGCCGCTATGATGAAGATAGGCGGTTGTCATGCCTGTGAAACCTGCTTCAAAACAGGCAAGGCCTGTTCCTTTGACGACGACTTTAACGCCATCGCCCCGGCTATCTTAGAAGCCGACGCCATTGTTTTTACGATGCCGGTATACTGGTATTCCATTCCGGCGCAGATTAAAGGGGTCATCGACCGCATTTATTCCCTAGTAGTGGGCGGCAAAGATATCGCCGGCAAAGAATGCGCCCTAATCGCCTGCTGCGAAGAAGAAGATCTGACTGTACTGGACGGGGTGCGCATCCCCATAGAGCGCACAGCTGCGCTGAATAAGTGGAAGATGGTGGGTGAAGTACTGATCCCAGGCGTGTTGCAGGCAGGCGACATTCATAAGACGGATGGTTGCCTACAGGCAGCCGCCTTGGCGGACAAAATCTAAAAGAAACGGAGAAGCCCTATGAGCAAAAAAATTGTAATACTAAACGGAAGCCCCCGCAAAAAAGGGAATACCTCTGCGCTTGTTAACGCGTTTACCGAGGGGGCAGAAAGTGCGTGTAATACCGTAACCGAGTTTTTTCTGTTCGACATGAATATTCACGGCTGCAAGGGATGTTTTGGTGGGCACAGCGGTAAAGAATGCCCCTGTGTTCAAAAGGATGATATGGATAAAATTTACCCGGCAGTGAAAGCGTGTGATGTCATCGTACTGGCAACGCCACTCTATTACTGGAATATGAGCGGACAGATCAGAACGGCCATGGATCGCTTGTTTGCCTTGGAGGAAGGCGACGGTAATCTTTTAAGAGGACATGATAGGGCATCTGCTCTATTAATGGCAGCGGAAGGCCATGATTTCAAAGATGTTTTAACCTATTATGACCACCTGTTGGAGCATTTACGTTGGAAAAACCTTGGCCATGTATTAGCCGGCGGTAACGGGGATGTTGGTGACATTAACGGCAAAGCTGAGCTTGAACAAGCCTATGATCTCGGCAAATCTATTTTGTAACTGTAACAAAATGGCCCCCTTTAACGCTGGTTAAAGCATAAGCGCACACAAATCAATATAGTACGAAAAACTCTGCCAAAATATTAATCAAAACCACTAGTAAACTAGTGGTTTGCACAGACCCCAGAGGGGTCAGAACTTGCTGACCCCTGGAAGGGGTACTGAGGGTTTGTCATCGCATCACTATTACAGGCAGCCGCTAAAAGCGGCTGTTTTCTTTTGCCTACTTCCTCTTGCTACCCGTAAACGGGTCTATGTATTCCTTGAGTGTGATCTGGTCACTTGTCAAATCTTCCTCTAGCTGGTTTTGTATGTACTCCTCAATCATCTTCGCATTTTTCCCTACCGTATCCACAAAGTATCCCCGGCACCAGAAATTTCTGCTCCCGTATTTGTACTTCAGATTCGCGTGCCTATCAAAGATCATCAGGGCGCTTTTGCTCTTGAGCGTCCCCACAAACTGTGCTATACTCATGTACGGTGGGATACTCACCAGGAGATGAATGTGGTCGGGGCAGGCCTCTCACTCGATGATTTCCACTTTCATTTCTTTGCACAGCTTTTTGATGATTTCGATAATGTCCCTGCGCACCGCCTTATAAACCACTTTCCGCCGGTACTTCGGCGCGAAAACCACATGGTATTCACACCGGTAACTGGAGTGCGCCGTGTGCTTTACTTCATTTTTCATCTGTGTAAAACCTCCTTGCTCTTTCGTGATGCGGCTGCCAAACCGTCTCGATTGTTGCACGGAGGTTTTATTTGCCAAGGCCTTTTTTACCTACCTGAACCGAACCAGGGGTTTTCTTAAGCCTAAAGGCAATAAGAAAAAAGGGTTGACATCTTTTTTGTCAACCCTTCATGGTGCCGGTGGCCGGACTCGAACCGGCACGGTATCGCTACCAATGGATTTTGAGTCCATCACGTCTGCCAATTCCATCACACCGGCATATTCAACTACTCTTATAAGCTATTCCTTAACAGGAAGTGATATTTATTATATAACACTCTAAAAGAAAAAGCAAGCGTTTTTTGCAATACCAGACAAGATTTTGCCATTATGCCGATTGCCCGTAACATGGACGTTAAATTTTAGAGGATAAAACGATAAACACGCCCCTCCGTATGTCCTCCTAGTTAATCGCCTGCCGAGAGTAATAAACGAATTTACGCAATTTTTTCAAGCTATACAAAATAGAAAGGGCAAAATTAGCGCTTGCGTTCTCTTTCTATGAGAAAAATATAGTTACTTCTGCGCCGCCTCTTTATAATAATTGAGAAATGCCTGGTTTACTGTAGCATAACAGCCGCGAGAAAGCGGTAACTCTGCGCCATTATCCAGTATCACACAATCCTTTGTAATTCGGTCAATATGCCGCAGTCCAACCAAATAAGAGCGGTGGCAGCGTACCATATCTCGGGTTAGAATCTTTTCTACCTCTGAGATAGCCCGGTTTACCTGCAACTGGCGATCTTCCAGCACAAACATCGTATGATGTGCAAACGCTTCTACATAAAAAATCTGATCCACCGGCAACCGCAGCTTTTCGCCGCCCGCGTCTATTACAACTGTTTTTTGCGCTTTTTGCAAGTTTTTTATCGCTCGATCCAGCACAAGATACAGTTTATCCACTGCAACCGGTTTCATCAGGTAATGTAGGGCCGACACTTCGTATCCTTCAGCCATAAAATCAGAAAAACCGGTTACAAAAACGATTTGTAGCCGCTCATTTTCCTTACGAATCCCCTTAGCCAGCGTTATACCGTCCATTTCGCCCATTTCAATATCCAAAAGCAAAATGTCGAAGGATTTATCTTCTTCATAGCCAAACAAAAAAGCTTCGGCCGAAGGATAAACCGATATCTGAAGCGCTATCCCCCGTTCCCTGGCCCACTGCTGTGCTAAAAGAGATACATAGTCCGCATCCGGCTTACTGTCATCACAAATAGCCAATTGGTAAACGTTCAAACTGCCACCTTCCAAACTGCCCATACGGCAAATAAGCAAGCCTTGACGGCCGCGCAGATTTTCATTTTATGCCTTGTCAGCATCTATATCTTTACTAGGATATGCCCTTTTAACAGGCTAAGTGGGCAAAAGCATCGCCGCCTTTACCCACCTGAAACTTCTCTTTTTTGCATGCGGCCCTCATGCGAGAGCACCCAAGCACTATCTTACTGTTTCTCTTTACAAAGAGGCGGCCAATTCCTTTAAATAGGCGCGAAAATCCTCCCCTATTTCAGGATGTTGCAAAGCTACCTCTACAGATGCCTGCATAATGCCCAGCTTATTGCCCATATCGTAACGTTTGCCGGTAAAATCCACCGCTATCATTCCCTGGCTGCGCGCCAAAGCACACATAGCATCGGTGAGCTGAATTTCTCCGCCGGCGCCGGGTGGGGTGGCATCTATCAAATCAAAAATATCCGGCGGCAGCACGCAGCGGCCCAAGATGGAATAGAGGGACATAATCTCTTCCTTCGATGGTTTTTCCACCATATCCGTACAATGAAAAACTCTTTCTCGAACGGGCTCCACCTTTAGCGAGCTATATTTTTGAATGGCTTCTTCCGATACTTCTTTTACCCCGACAACCCCTTTGCCAAACTCCTCATACGCCCGAATGAGTTGTGCGCAAGCCGGATCCTCGCCAATGATCACATCGTCTCCGTAGAGCACGGCAAAAGGTTCGTCGCCCACAAAGGAACGCGCACAGCTTACAGCATGCCCAAGACCCTTGGTTTCTTTTTGCCGCACAAAATAAATATTGGCTAAGCGAGCAATGTCCACCACTTCGTGATACATATATTCTTTGTTGGCCCCGGTCAGCTTGGCTTCCAGCTCTGGGGCACGATCAAAGTGATCTTCAATTAGCCCCTTGCCTCTATTGGTTATCACCAAAATATCCGTGATACCGGAACGCACCGCTTCTTCCACAATATATTGAATTGCGGGCTTGTCTACAATTGGCAACATCTCCTTGGGCATCGATTTGGTCGCCGGAAGCACCCGAGTACCCAGCCCTGCCGCAGGGATGACCGCTTTACGTACCTTCATTACAACCTTCCTTTCTTGCAGGTCCTTTCGCATTTTTAATAATCCCGCCGTTTATAAAAACATAGGGATATACTGCAGCATCATATAGCACACCAGCAAACAAATTGCCAAAGGCATGTTAACGCCGCCCGCTTCTTGCAGCCGCTCTGCATACTCTGCGTCTCCGTTGGCCTCATTTCGAATACGGGCCACGGTGGAGGTGCAGTGCTTCATGTACATGCGGTTGCCGTTAAAGCCCACAATAAACATAACAACCCATTGCAGCAGGTGCAAAATAGTTGGTAAGAAGAACAACAGCTTTTGCCCTGCATTCAAGGTATAAAACTGCTCATACACCTTCATCATATCGGTGGTAGAGGCAATGGTGCTGATGCCAGCCTGGGCAGCCATCTGCCGCATTAATTCGTCTACCCAAAAGACCTGTACGCACAGGGCGCCCACCAACAGCAGGGCTGTTAGCAAGATAAACAGAATACCCTTTTTATATTGCTTGCGGTACAGAAGCCATCCGCCTGAAAACAAAAAAGCGCAAAAATTAAACTTGCTGGCGCCTGTATCTTGAATGCGCTTAAAAATCGGCAAATAATAGGTTGTGTTCTGCTTAACCAACTTGGCCACATCCCCAGCCGGAACGCCGTTTAGCGATTCGCCGGGCGCCACGCCCCCCATTGGGTCAAACACAAACGGCACCCCGCCGGGGAAACCACCCGGAAACCCTCCCTGTTGTGATCCCCTTTGCGCACCGGGGAACGGATAGCCTTGCTGGCCGCCCGGCGCAAAAGGTTGCCCGCATTTATCACAAAACAGTGCGTCTGGATAGTTTCTGGCCGAGCAACGCGGACACAGCTTGGTTTTTTCCCCATTTTGCCCATCGTCTGTGTGTTGCGCGTGGACATGCGGACGTTCCCATACAAAGTCTGGGCCATGCTTATCTTGATACACGCAATGACCAACCTGCTGATAACAATCCCGATGATAAGGCGCTCCGCAATCTGGGCATACCACCACATCATCCTGCGGACCGAATTCTTTCCCACAAACAGGGCAAGCAATCCCTTGATAATCCACCATAGAATCAAAACCTTTCTTCCCGCCCACACGGCGGGAACCTAACTACTCTTCATGCGCGCCTAGCCAAACAGCAAAGCGGTGAAAGAGACCCTTTCTATTGTAGCGAATTTTGCAAAAAACTGCAAGTTTTCACTGTTTATTTTCTGTTAATCCCGTTAAAATTCACAGTTTATTTTATTTTTCTTCCACCGGATTGCATTTGTCAGAACGGCACATCGTCCCTTAGCTTGGGCAAGCGCGGTGGGCCTTTACATTTTGCCCGTTCTCACGTATAATAATAAGGTTAAATCAGGATTTGAATGAAATAAGATTTGAGGGATAAAGATGCTACAGTTTGATGAAATTCGGCTGCAACTCGAAAATTTGAAACCCGGATTGGATAACCTGAAGGCCGCCCTGGCGCCGGAGAAGATGAAAGAAGAAATCGCCGCGTTAGAAGAAAAGCAAGCTGCGCCGGATTTTTGGGAAGATCCGCAAAGCTCACAAAAAGTGCTAAAACGGGCCAGTTTGCTGAAAAACAAGCTAGAAGGGTATGAAAAGCTTTGCAGCCAATATGAAGACGCGCTGGCTTTGGTGGAGTTGGGCAACGAAGAGGAAGATCTCTCTCTGCTGCCCGAGGCCCGCGAAGAGTGCCAAAAGGTAGAAAGCGGGCTGGAAACCCAGCGCCTGGCCACTTTGCTTACCGGGGAATATGACGCCAACAACGCCATTTTGACCTTTCATGCGGGGGCCGGCGGCACCGAAGCGCAGGATTGGGCCGAAATGTTGTTTCGCATGTATTGCCGCTGGGCCGAGCGTCATGACTATAAGGTGAAAACCTTAGATTATTTAGACGGTGAAGAGGCCGGTTTAAAAAGCGCTTCTATCTTAATTGAAGGGGTTAACGCCTACGGCTACTTAAAGAGCGAAATTGGGGTGCACCGGTTGGTTCGCGTGTCTCCTTTTGACGCTTCTGGACGCAGGCACACCTCTTTTGCCTCTTTGGAAGTTATGCCTGAACTAGACGACAGCGTGCAGGTGGAAATTAACCCTGAAGATATCCGCATGGAGGTGTACCGTTCCAGCGGCGCCGGTGGGCAAAAGGTAAATAAAACCTCCTCTGCGGTGCGCCTCATTCATATTCCCACAGGTATTGTGGTTTCTTGCCAAGTGGAACGCAGCCAGCACCAAAACCGCGAGGTTGCTATGAAAATGCTGACCTCCAAGCTGATGGAGATCAAAGAAAGAGAGCATTTGGATAAGATCGAAGACATTAAGGGCGTGCAAAAGGAAATCGGCTGGGGCTCTCAAATCCGCTCCTATGTGTTTATGCCCTATACATTGGTCAAAGATCACCGCACCGGCTACGAGATGGGCAACATCAACGCGGTAATGGATGGTGATCTAGACGGCTTTATCAACGCTTATTTAACAGCAGAAAGTCAGCATGCCCTATTGAGCGGCGGCGATATGGATATAGAATAACCGGCTGCTGACAACTGGCTCTCAAAAACGTAAAAACCCGGCAAGGAGATTACTCCTTTTGCCGGGTTTATCTTTTAACGATTTATCCTTTTTCTTTACATCTTTTGTGCGGCTTGATGGTTCATCAAAAAGTGCTGAATACCGGCGGCATTGGCTGCCAGCACATCGTCGCACCAAGCGTCAAACTCCGGATCGGGCACTTGGGTTTCCGGGTGTTGCAGCATATAGGCGATGGATCTCCTTGCCCCCTGATCATAGCGCATGGTGGCACAAAAGTCCGGCACCAGGCTTTTTATCTTGCTATTGTCATAGGCCACTGTGCGCGACTTATCTCCCAGCATATTGCCCTCTAATTCGGGGCGGCAGGCGATTAAGAAATCGGTAGAAATGTGTACCAGCTTGGCCTGTACGCCCAAAGCATCGGCAGCAATGCGATAGATTTGATCCCATGTGAGTAGTTCGTCGGAAACAATGTGCACCGCTTCACCCAGCGCCCGCACATTACCCATTAGCCCAACAAAGCCCTTGGCAAAGTCGGAATTATGGGTTACCGTCCATAAAGAAGAGCCGTCGCCGTGCACAATAACCGGTTTACCCTTGCGCATACGATCCAGCACCTGCCAAGGTCCTTTGTTGCCGTGCACGCCAATGGCAATGGAACCGTCTCCGTAGGTATGGCTGGGGCGCACAATGGTAATGGGAAAGCCATTCGTGCGGTACTCCTGCAGCAAAAGCTCTTCACAGGCGATTTTATCACGGGAATATTCCCAATAGGGGTTATACAGCGTGGTGCCTTCGGTCACCATATAATTGGATAACGGCTTTTGATAAACCGAAGCCGAGCTGATGTACATATATTGCTTGGTGCGACCCTTAAAAAGCCGGATATCCCGCTGCACCTGAGAAGGCACAAAGCCAATAAAATCCGCCACCACGTCAAACTGCATATCGCCCAGCATGGCCAGCACAGCTGCTTCGTCGTTGATATCCACTTTCAGCACTTTCACCCCATCGGGCACCAGTTCCGGGCGGTTGCCGCGGTTAATCAAATACAGCTCCCATTCCGGCTTTTGCGCTACCAGAGCGGTTACTGCAGAGCTGATCGTTCCGGTTCCCCCAATAAATAAGGCTCTCATGGCGTTTCCTCCCAACATCAATTTTTTTCAGAGTAACACAAGTTATTTCAAAAGTACATAAGCGAAATGGCTCTTTTGTTAACAAACGTTAAGCAGTTTCAAACTTAACCGGCAAATGAAAACTGCGCAATTGGGGAAAACCGTTATTTTCTATACTAATACGCTTGCTCTTTTGCCACGTAAACAAAAGAGACCCAGGTCGCCTAAAGCACTCCTGCCGCGCAGCGTGCAGCACAGAAAATGCATCCAAAGCACAACAGCGCTCTTTTCAGCCGCCCGGCAACTGCACGACCCTTTCATAACGGCTATCCCCCGGCATAAGGTCAGGCTTGGTGCTCTGTAGATACAGCAATGAACCGTTGGTTATTAAAGCATACCTTCCGTTTTCTTGCCGGTGCCCGATCCCCGGTTCCACCACCAGCATTCTCCCTTATATATTCGATAGTATTATCTGCATCGTGGTATCCGGCGCATATACAATCCCAAGCAAAATCCCCGACCCAGCAGCACGCTGAAGTCGGGGATTCGCAATATAAGGTTAAGAAAACCTATTCATTTTACTTAGAGCCAAAGAAACATCTAAGGATTTTATACTGTGCGCAGCCCGCTTTATGCACCGGCTTCCCGCAAAGTTTCATCATACTGGGCCATATACAGATCGTAATAATAGCCCTTCTTTGCCATAAGCTCGTCGTGGGTTCCGCTCTCCATAATCCGCCCGTCGTCAATATACATAATGCGATCGCAGCTTTTTATGGTGGATAAGCGGTGGGCGATGATGAAGGAAGTGCGGCCTTTCAGCAGCACATTAATGCCATCCTGCACCAACTTTTCTGTTGCCGTATCAATAGAAGACGTGGCTTCATCCAACACCAAAATCTTCGGGTCTGAAAGCAATGTGCGGGTAAAGGCAATAAGCTGCTTTTGGCCCTGGGATAAACCGCCGCCGCGCTCTTTTACTTCGGTTTCGTACTGGCGGTTCATCTCCATAATAAACTCATGGGAATGCAACATTTTAGCAGCATGCACCATTTCTTCCTGCGTGGCATCCAATTTGCCGTAACGGAGGTTATCGGCAATTGTGCCAGAGAAGATGAAGCTATCCTGCAGCATAATACCCATTTGGCTGCGCAAAGAATGCAGCGTTACCTTCATAATATCATTGCCGTCGATAAGCACCTGACCCTCTTCAATATTATAAAACCGGCTTATCAGATTCACAATGGTGGTTTTACCTGCACCGGTGGGGCCAACTATGGCAATACTCTCGCCAGGCTTAGCTTTAAAGCTAACATTTTTCAAAATACGTTGGCCGGGTTCATAACCAAAGCTAACATTTTTAAATTCAACCTCGCCCTTGATAGCAGGCAATTCATAAGCATCGGGCGCGTCTTCAATTACAGCCGGCTCGTTCATGGTTTCGAAAATGCGCTCCAAATAAGCGATGGCATTAACAAACTGGTTGTAGATATTGGCCAGGTTTACAATCGGCTGCCAGAAACGCGACGCATAGGTGCCCATTGCCAACAACACGCCAAAGGTAGCCATGGGGTTCAGCCAATAAGCACCTGCAATATATACCAGCGAAAACACAATCTGCGAAACCGTTTCTGTAGTATACCAAACCGTATTGGAAATGTAGGCCGCTTTTAACCAGCTCTTCTTGCTCGCTTCGCTGAGCCTATCCATAATACCGTAATTGACTTTTTGACGGGTAAACGCTTCGGTTACTCGCGCGCCTTCAATAGACTCTTGCGCAAAAGCATTTAAATTCGAGTTTTTATTAGAAACCTGCTGCCAAGCTCTGCGCTGTTTGGGTTTGATAAAAAGAATAAATGCAATAACCACAGGCAAGCCCGCTACCGTAATGCTGGCCAGCGGCACGCTTACCTGGAACATAAAGACAATGATAAAAATGATATTGATGATTTCAACAATAAAATTTAAAATGCCGTTGGACATGACATCCGACACCGAATTGACATAAGAAATAACGCGCACAAGGATTTTGCCGTGGGGCCGGTTGTCGTAATAAGAGAAGGGCAAAACCTGCAAATGATCGAACAGATCCTTGCGGATATCATGAATGATGTTCTGGCTAACCTTTGCCATAATCAGCGACCGTATCGCCGTAAAGCCCACGTTAACCAAAATCGTACCGGTCAACAGCGCCCCCAGTTGGAACAACAGCTGCATATCTTTGTTGGGGATAGCCACATCGGTTGCCTGCTGAACAATCATCGGGCCCGTTAAGCCGATAATGCTGCCCAAAGCGCTCAAGGCCAACGCCAAAATCATCTTGGTCTTATAGCGCGAAACATACACCATGCACTTCTTTAGGTTTTGAAAATTAAAAGGCGATTCCAGCTGCTCGTCTACATCAAACTTATTGCGCGCCATGCTGATCCCCCCCAACGTCGGGCTGCTCAATATCCACACTATTTTGCAGCGCCCAAATTTTATAATAATATCCTTTTTTCTCAATCAGTTCTTGGTGCGTACCATGCTCGATGATTTCACCCTCGTCTAGGATGATGATCTGATCCGCATCCCGCACAGAAGAAACCTTTTGCGAAACAATCACCTTGGTACAAGAGAAATCCAAATCCTTCAATTGGCCCTGTATGTACTGCTCTGTTTCCATATCCACGGCCGACGTGGTATCGTCCAAAATAAGGATAGGAGGCTCAACCGCTAAAGCACGCGCCAGTGCAATACGTTGCCGCTGGCCGCCGGATAGCCCAACCCCTCGCTCGCCAATAATGGTGTCGTATCCATCTTCCAAACGCCGGATGAAGGAATCCGCATCCGCAGCTTTGGCGTACTGCACCACTGAATCAAAAGGTAAATCGGGGTTGCCATAGGCAATGTTTCCATCTACCGTATCGGAAAACAGGAACACATCCTGCATTGCCATACCAATAGAAGAGCGCAGATCATTTAATTTATATTGACATACGTCCACATCATCCACCAGCACCCGCCCCTCGGTTGCCTCATAAAAACGCGCTAACATATTGATAAGGGTGGTTTTGCCGGATCCTGTGGAACCCATTATACCCAATGTCTGCCCCGGTTCTACCGTGAAGTTCAGGTGCTTTAACACCTCGGTATTGCCCAGTTTGAGCGACACATCTTGAAACTCGATCTTGCCTTTGAGGCGCTCTTTTTTCTCAATGGCGTTCTGCCTATCCACAATGGAGGGCTGCGCGTAGAAAATTTCAATAATCATATCGCAAGAAGCAAAGAAGCGCTGCAAGTCATTGATGATAGTGGATAGGTTTCTCAGCGGGTTGGCCAAAGCCCAAGTCAGCGAAGAAAACGCCATCAACTCACCGGCGGAAAGCTGACCGTTTATCATCAGCACGCCGCCAACCAAAATGGTGATTACCGTCATAGACTGGGAAAGCAAATCCAATATAGGTGAAAACTTAACGCCCACCACGCTGGTTCCATAGTTGTAATCGCGGTAATCTTTATTCTTTTCTTCAAACTTTTCTTTTTCAAACTCTTCGCGGGCAAATGCTTTGACAACGCGGTTGCCCTCGATATTTTCTTGCGCCACCGTATTTAGGTCAGATAATTTACGGCGCAAGCGAACATAACGGGGGCTAATAATTTTAGAGAACAGCCGGGTAACCACAATAATAAACGGGGTAATCGCCAGCAGCGACAAAGTTAGCTGCCAATTGACCGTACATAGATAAGTTAACGCCGCCACAAACGTCACAATGCTATCCACCGAGTTGTGGGCAATAAACGCCATGGCGTGGCGCAGCATATCTAAGTCGTTGGTCATCCGGGTCATCAGGTCGCCGGTTCGGATCCGGGTAAAAAAGCCGTTGTCTTCATTCTGAATTACATTGAACATATGCTTGCGCATCTTCTGCATCATCGTTTGGGAAGATGTTTCTAAGCATACCACCATCAAATACCGTAGGCTCAGGCGCAACAACTGCACCCCCATCATTATCGCCAAAATCGGTATCAGCATGGCTGTGTTCTGGGGTGTGATAACCTCATCGATCAATTTCTGCGAAAGCATAGGGTTAATGATCAAAATGCTAGAAGTGATCGCCGCCAGCACAAGGCCGACCACAAACATCCATCGCTTTTCTCCCATGTACTTCCACAGCCACTTTAATTGGAACATTCCCTCACCCGCCTCACTTTTCATCTTGGCCGGAATTGCACAGCACCGCAATCCCTTAAATTCGCACTCATTTTAGCATTACAAATTGGGGGAATCAAGTAAATTTAAAAAACAGATTCGCCCGTCAATTTTTTCTACAAACATAACAAAATAAATAAACCAAAATTGTTTATTATTCATTTTATATCTACGGAACATATTTTCTATACACACTGTTTTCGTCATGTGCAACAAATCTTTTTTTGCTAGCTAATTAGAAATATCCGTCCGATCTACGCTCTGTATACAGCTAAAAGGTTGGCAGATGTGTGAAACCGGCACTGGCAAACCTGTTTTTTTATTTGCACCTTTTTCTTACCCCTGTTATCATAGAGACAACCGTAGTATTTGATACGAAGCCATTGACGAAATCCGCATGGTGAATTTTTTCTTTTTGGCTGCCTGCTGGCTGTGGGCAGATGTGACCGATGGGAGTAAAACAATATGATGAAGGTATTACTTGCCGCCTTAGATTCTCAATATATACACACTAATTTGGCAGTGCGCAGCCTGGCGCAGTGCTGCCCTGCGGGTGTGCAGCCCATTATACGGGAATATACCATTAACCAACCTTTGCCGCAAATCTTATTCGACCTTGTTCGGCAAGAAGCACAATTGGTGGCCTTTTCTTGCTATATCTGGAATATTGAAGCGGTACTGCGCCTATGTGAAGATTACCGCGCCATTTGCCCTCAGGCCACCATATTGTTAGGCGGGCCCGAGGTATCCTTTGACGCCAAAGCACTGTTGGCTGCCAACCGGGCTGTGGACATGGTGCTGTGCGGCGAAGGCGAAGAGATTTTTCCCCGCCTTTTGCGCCGGCTTCAGCAAGGAGCTTCACCAGAGGGGCTGCCCGGCGTAGTTTACCGCCAAGGGGATACTGTTTTGGGGGATGAAAGCTATCAAACTGTAGCCGATTTGGCCTCTCTGCCTTTTCCATACGCCGCAGGGTTGCCCTCAAAAGGTAGGATTGTCTATTACGAATCGTCGCGGGGTTGCCCGTTTGGGTGCTCCTATTGCTTGTCCGGCGCCATAAAAGGCGGTGTGCGTGAGCTGCCCTTATCCCGTGTAAAACAGGAATTATCTTTTTTCGACAGCCATAAAGTGGATCTGGTAAAGTTTACCGACCGCACCTTTAACGCCAATCCGTCCCGGGCAAAAGAGATTGTGCGTTACCTATTGAGCAACACCCATCACACCCGGTTTCATTTTGAAATAGGCGCCGATCTGCTGGATGACGAGTTGCTTGACCTATTGGCGTCGGCCCCGCCGGAGCGTTTTCAGGTAGAGGCGGGCATTCAATCCTGCAACCCGTTGACGTTGCGGCAAGTGGTGCGCCATACGGACTTGGATCGCTTACAAAAAAACGTTGCCGCCCTGATAAGCAGTAAGCGGGTACATGTGCACTTAGATCTCATCGCCGGGCTACCTTATGAAGATTTGCCCAGCTTTGCCCGTTCTTTTAACTGGGTGTACCGGCTTAACCCCCACCAGTTGCAGCTGGGGTTTTTAAAATTGCTGAAGGGATCCGCGCTGCAGCGGCAGGCATCTGCCCTAGGGTTGGTTTGCCGCCGCTACCCGCCCTACGAGGTGCTCAAGAGCGACGCTCTTTCCGGCGAGGATTTGGCTAAACTCAAGGATGTTGAAACGGTAGTGGAGCGGTACTATAATTCCGGCAGGGCGGTGCGCAGCCTGGGTTATCTTTTGGATGATTCTTCCTCCAACCCCTTTGTTTTTTACCGGGGGCTGGCGGAATTTTGCGCGCGCACCGGCCGGCTGTACCGGCCGCTTAACGCCGGCGAGCAACTGCAAGCATTGGGAGAATATGTGCAAACCCTTCCGCTTGAGGCCTGCGTAGCGGAACCGGCGCGCTTTTGGGAGCTGTTGGCGTTGGATTACCTGGCCAACGGCGGTAAAGGTTCCCCGCCCAACGTATTGGCGCCCCTGCTTTCTGCCGATGTGCAGCCGCTGGTTCGGCAGCTAAAAAACGACGGCAAAATAACGGCTGTTCAGACCCGGCGCGCCCGCTTTCTTCTTTTAAAGCGCAATCCCTTTGCCGCCTGCTCAACAGACGGCGGGTACGCCTTAGCCATGATAGAGCCCGAACGCTGCGGCCCGTTGGATGCGCAAGCCGGCATCACCTTTTTCCCCATTGTGCCTTAGTTTGTTAGGATGTTTGCCCCCATATCGTTAAAAGATTTTCCATCTCCTTTTTCGTCTGTTCGTTATCTAAGTAATCGTAGGAATACAGCATAAACCCATCGCACCCCATTTGCCGGCCATATTCCACCTCTCGCCGGATGATATCGTCCGACAGCTGCCAGGTTCCTTCATCTACGTCGGAGCCCGCTTTATATAATGCCAAACCGAGGTAGAGCTTTACCTTTTCGTTTGTTACCAGGCTTTTCCACTCTTGAGCCATTTGATCAAAGGGCAATAAAGGATGATCAAAGTTAACGTAAATCTGCGGGCAAAGGTAATCCACATAGCCCGCTACCGAGCCCCATGCATAAACATCGGCACCCATCGCCAAGCAGTTGCCGGTGTTGCCTTGGGGCGAAATGCCGAACTGCACCTGCGCATTCTTGGCTTGCGCGCTGTGCACTGCGCCATATACGCCGCTTATTAACGCATTGATGTTGGCCGTGCGCCAATCCGACTGCGCCAAAGGTGTTTCGCCTTCTCCCAGCTGGGCGCAGTACTCGTTGTAAGAGGCGCTGTCAAAGGTACTGTCGGTCGTGGGGTAAAAGTAATCGTCAAAATGGATGGCGTCTACCGCATAGTTTTCCACAATTTCTTTTACGCCGTTAATAATCAGCTCGCGAACCTGGGGCACGGCTGGATTGTAATATTTATCCTCACCATAATCCAGCACCCAGAGATCGTTTTCTTGCTCGCTATCGCCGCGCCACTGTTGATAGGGATTTTCTGCCGATAGCTGCTGAGGAGAACCGCTAATCTGAATGCGCAGCGGATTAACCCAGGCATGAAATTGCATACCCGCTTGGTGGGTAGCCTCAACCATATAGGCCAAGGGGTCGTAGCCTGGGTCTTTTCCCTGTTCCCCGGTTACTAAGTGGGACCAGGGAAAAGACGACGAAGGATACAGCGCATCTCCAAAGGGCCGCACGTGCACCACTAATGTGTTGGCCCCTGCTTGCTTAGCACCTGCTATAATCGCATCAAATTTTTCTCGAAAGGCTTCCTCGCTATAATCGGTCCCCTGCATATTAAGCGACATAAAAGGTACCCATACCGCCCGCATCTCCCCCTCTAGGGCAACGCCTTCGGCACCTGGGCCAGAAGTTGCGGGCTCTTCCTCCTGGTGTGGCGTTACGCTCTGGCTTGAATCCGGCTCTATCTCTTCTTCTGTTTGAAGGGCCATGCCGGGGCCCAGTACAGAGCATAAGGTCACAGCCGCCGCCAGCAGCACAACCGCTAAACCCATCGGTAAAAATCTCTTTATCTCCCATAGCCGTCGATTATGCTGCACAACGGTAACCTCCTTTAAAAATACTTGTCCTTTCTAAAAACATAACATATTCCTGCTAAACCGCTACGCTTGGCCATCGTTCCTTCTATATGTATGAAGCAACGAGCGGTGCATATACCTCTTTTTGCGTTTTACAGTTGCGTTGTGAATCGATAGGGGTTAAAATGCACCGGCGGCCTAAAGCTACATTTTTACAGAAAAGGAGCATTGCAAATGCCCTGGTATTACTATTTGCTCATATTTTGGTTTGCCATCATAAACTGCTTGGGCGCGCTTTTCATTTGTTTAGATAAACATCGCGCCCGCAAAAGGCAATGGCGAGTGCCCGAACGCACGCTGTTGTTGTTCGCCTGGCTAGGCGGTTGCCTAGGTGTTTACCTTGCTATGCAGCTGATCCGCCATAAAACGCAAACGAAAAAATTCACCATCGGTGTGCCGCTTATATTCCTGGTTCACTTATTGCTGGCCGCTTTGTTGGCTTGGCTATTGAACGGATGCTTTTAAACATAAATCAGACACCACAGCATAGCTCTCGCTATAGGCGCAGGCCATACAAAACGGCAAGCGCTGTGCTTATCCTTGCGCCAAATGCGCAACCAAAACGCACACTTTTTGTTAAGCGCAGTTGGTAGAACTTCCAAACCGAAAAGGTATAATAGGGTTTGGAGGTGAGAAATACATGAAAAAACCAACCAATCTGATAGCGCAGAATTTAACCACGCTTCGGCAATTTCATAAGTATTCTCAAGAAGAGGTGGCAGAAAAAACCGGCGTTACCCGCCAAGCGGTGGCAAAATGGGAAGCCGGGGAAACGATTCCCGATATTCTTAACTGTGATGCGTTGGCCGAACTTTACCACGTTTCGGTAGACGACCTCATCCACTTTAATCAAGAGGAAGAACATATGCCAATCCCTCCAAAGGGAAAACATCTTTTTGGCACCGTTACAGTAGGCGAGCGCGGCCAGGTTGTGTTACCCAAAAAAGCACGCGATCTTTTTCACATCAAACCGGGCGATCTGCTGGTTGTGTTGGGGGATGAAAACCCAGAAAGCGCAGGCATTGCTTTGATTGCGGGTGACACTATTTTACGCAACATCACTTTTTTGCAGGACATGCTGCACAGCGGCGAAAAGGAGGAGGACGTATGACCACACTCCTTCAGGTAGAACAATTATGTAAGCACTACCCCGGCTTTGTGCTGCATGATGTTTCTTTCTCCGTTGAGCCGGGACGGATCATGGGGCTTATTGGGAAAAATGGAGCTGGAAAAAGCACCATTTTAAAATCCATTCTGAATATGGTTCGAAGAGATGCCGGCGCCGTGACCATGCTGGGCCTGGACTATTTTCAAAACGAAAAAGAATGTAAACAAAAAATTGGCGTGGTTTTCGGTGGCGTGGATTTTTATCCGCTCAAAAAGCTTTCTACCATCACCTCCGTTACCAGGCGGTTTTATTCCAACTGGGATCAACAGCGGTATGAAAAGTATCTTAGGCAGTTTTCTTTAGACGAAAGCAAGCCCTTCAAATCCCTCTCCAATGGAATGAAGGTGAAATACCTGCTGGCATTGGCTCTTTCTCACCATGCGCAGCTCTATCTTTTAGATGAGCCGACATCGGGACTGGATCCCGTCTCGCGTGATGAAATTCTTCAAATCTTTACCCACATCGTAAAAGACGGCAATCGCTCTGTTCTATTTTCTACTCATATCACCTCTGATCTGGATCGCTGCGCCAACGACATTACCTATATTCAAAACGGCCGGGTGCTGAAAAGCGCAGACAAAGAAACTTTTCTAAATTCTTTCGACCATCTAAAGACGTTGGGGGATAATGCCCCTCTCACTTTAGAACAAATTATGTTGCGCACGGAGAGGAGGGCGTTGGATGAAACTGCTCTATAAAGAGCTTGCATTAGCCGCCCATCCCACTTCCATTGTGTTTGCCTTTTTCGGATGTTTGGTGCTTGTGCCAGCCTATCCCTATACCGTCATTTTTATGTTCGGTTGCTTGGCACCCTATTTCACCTTTTTCTACTCTCGAGAAACCAATGACGCTTGGTATACCGCTCTTCTCCCCATCACAAAGCGGGAAGGCGTTAAAGGAAAATGGCTTCTTACCGTTACCATCCAGCTTTTTCAGCTTTTGTTTTCTATCCCGTTTGCCTTCATTCGCAACGCCACCGGAATGGAAAGCAATCCGGTGGGAATCGATCCAACCATTGCTTGGTATGGATTCGGCCTTGTGATATACGCCATATTTGATCTCGTATTCTTCTCCTCTTACTACAAAAACGGCTACAAAGCCGGCAGAGCCTTTATCGTAGCGGCTATTCCCATGCTGGTTTTGATAATAACGGCCGAAGGGCTCTCCCATCTGCCGCCACTGGCCTGGCTGGATAGCTGCGCTCCCCAAAATTTGCTGCGGCAGGTGCCCATCCTACTAGCAGGCGCCCTGTGCTATCTCTTTTTATTACTTTGCACCTACCGGATTTCCACCAAGCGTTTTGAAAAGGTGGATTTATAAAAAATACTACCTCAAAATCCGTTTATCTTCTTCGGTTTGCAATTGTGCTTTGGTATGAGGGCTTTCTCGTATGCAAATATGCAGAAAGCGCGGCTTCTTCGCTGAAATCAGCAAAAAGCCGCGCTTTTATTTTTTTATATATTGCCAACAACATTAATCTTCGTGCCGGATCTCTACCCTGCGGATCTTACCGCTGATGGTTTTGGGCAGCTCCTCTACAAACTCCACAACGCGGGGGTATTTATAGGGGGCCGTTTGCTTTTTCACATAATCCTGCACATCTTTTTTCAGTTCTTCTGAAGGCTCGTATCCCTTAGCCAACACAATAGTGGCCTTTACCACTTGCCCGCGAATGGGATCCGGCGTGCCGGTGATGGCGCATTCCAGCACATAGGGCAGTTCCATAACCACGCTTTCAATTTCAAAGGGCCCAATCCGGTAACCAGAAGATTTAATAATATCATCCGTACGCCCCACATACCAGAAGTAACCGTCTTCATCCTTCCAAGCCGTGTCGCCCGTGTGATAAATATTGTTGCTCCAAACCGTCTTGGTCAGCTCCGGGTTCTGGTAATAGCCGGCGAACATGCCGCAGGGCTTGCCTGCGTCGGTGCGCACCACGATCTCTCCCACAGTGCCGGGCTCCACCGAATTGCCGTTTTCATCAATCAGATCCACATGATAAGCCGGCGAAGGCTGACCCATGGAGCCGGGCTTGGGCTCGGAGCCCACCGGGTTAAAGAGGGTAAGGGTGGTTTCGGTTTGACCGAAGCCTTCCATCAATTTTAACCCCGTGGCCTTATAGAACTGGTGGAACACCTCTGGATTGAGGGGCTCACCGGCAATGCAGGCATAGGTGAGGGTGGAAAGATCGTATTTGCTCAAATCCTCTTTAATAAAGAAACGGTAAATGGTGGGCGGCGCGCAGAAGGTGGTAATTTTATACTTTGCAAACAACGGCAGCAAGTGAGAAGGGGTAAACTTATCAAAATCACATACAAAAATACCCGCTTCCATAAACCACTGGCCATACAGTTTGCCCCACATGGCCTTCATCCAGCCGGTATCAGATACCGTTAGGTGCAACCCGTCGGGCACCACTTTTTGCCAATATTTAGCGGTAACAATGTGAGCCAGCGGGTAAGAAAAATCATGCCATACCATTTTGGGCATGCCTGTGGTACCCGATGTGAAATACAACAGCATGGGATCGGTTGCGGCGGTTTCCACTCTGGCAAAATACTCCGGCTGCTTGTTTAGCTCCTCTAAGAAGGGGATCCACCCCTCCCTTTGCCCATGCACGCTAAACTTAACCGTCACGGTGGGCGACTCAGGCAGAGCGGCGTCAACATGATCCATCACTTCGCCGTCTGTGGTGCAGATAACGGCTTTTACGCCGGCTGCATTAAAGCGGTAAACCAAATCCTTTTTGGTTAAAAGATTGGTGGCAGGAATGCCCACCGCGCCTATTTTATGCAACCCCAGCAGAGCAAACCAAAACTCATAGTGCCGTTTTAAAATCAGCACCACGGTATCGCCCCGGCCAATGCCATGGGCGGTGAACAGCCCGGCGGCCATGCTGCTGTAGCGAGCCATATCGCCAAAGGTGAAGGTGTGCTCCTCCCCCGCATCATTGCACCAAACCATCGCGCGGCGATCCGGTTCTTGCTGGGCAATCTTGTCCACTACATCATAAGCAAAGTTAAAATCCCCTTCGTAAACCGGCTCAAAATGAACCAGCTTTCCGTCGAAAAAGGTTTCTTTACAGAATTTTTGATGGATATTAATCATGCGGTTTGTCCTCCCCTTCCTCTTGCGCGCGCATCACAACGGCTAAAAACACACATTCCTGGCCGCCGGTGGCGATCATGCCGTGGCCTCTGCTAGAATCGTAGTAAATAGCGTCGCCAGCGTTAAGCACCTCTATATGATCCTCCATGCGCGCCTTCAGGCTGCCAGAGAGAATATAGTCAAACTCCTGCCCTTCATGGGTAGAAAGGTGAATCGGGGCGTTCTGTTCCGACTCCAGATAAGGCGCCGTTACCAAAAAGGTTTCTGCTATTTTGTCCTTAAATCGGTAATTTAAATGCTCATATTTAAAGCCTTTGCGGCGCTTGATATCCAGCCCTTCGCCAGCCCGCATCACAGAATAAAACGATAAACGCGGATTTTCGCCGGTCAGCAGCTCTACAATATCCACCCCAAATTTGTCTGCGCAGTTATATAAAAACGTAAAATTAAAATCCTGCTCACCGTTTTCGTGGGCCAAATACTCTTCTTGGGTCACATGTAACGCCTGCGCCATCTCTTCTACGGAAAAATCCATAATCTCCCGCAAAGCCCGAATCCGCTCAGCAATTTCCATAATGCGCGTTTCCATACCGCCGCCTCCTTAAACTAAAAATTCAACTGTTCGCAATCACGCAAGCAGCCCGCCGGTACCGTACGCCAAACCCGTAATGAGAGAAAAAGCACTTGTTTTTCAGCTCTTTTACTTATGTATCACATCGGGCAAGAATAACAAAAACCCACCCCCGTATTACGGGGCGGGTTTTTCCCGCAAGGCAGCCGCCACGCTTTTAACTTCTTTATTATAAATTTTCGTTAACAGATTGTCAAGCTAAGGCCAGTTGTCAAACCCCTGTTACAATGTGGTTAAACGGCAATCCATACAGGAATCATTTCTCTTCTCTACCACCAATGGTCAAAAGACTTCTCAGATAAATATAAAGTGAGGGAATCGGAGGATTCCAAAGGATTTGTAAGAAAAATCGATTTTACTATGTCATAAATTTGATTATTTACAATTAATCCAGAAATAATTCAAAATATATTGACATTTGATAGCCCGGTGACTATATTTTTATTGGCTGTGCTATCCTGAACTTTTTTGCCGGATTCGGCAGAAAATGGGTGGTTTTTGTTTATGCTGCCGCAGTCAAGCGCTTTGCTCGTCGCAGGCGGGCGGATTGCGAAAAATCCTTTGCGGGGGGCAGCAGGCCGATCTGCCTTGGGCAGTGAAAGACCGGATAGACAAAAATCAACCCGCGTAGCCACGCTCAGGGGGCTGTGCGGCGAATATACCGCAAAGGGGAGTCAAAAATGGAAAAAGACACTATCATTTCATTGAAGAACATCACGGTTTCATTTGACGGGGAAGAGGTGCTGAAAAACTTTAATCTAAATATTCGCGATGGGGAATTCGTTACCTTACTGGGCCCTTCTGGTTGTGGAAAAACCACTACCCTTCGGGTAATCGGCGGGTTTGTGCAACCCGACAGCGGCGATCTGTTCTTTAACGGCCAGCGCATTAACGATTTGCCACCGCATAAGCGCCAAGTGAACACAATTTTTCAGCGCTACGCCCTTTTTCCCCATTTAAACGTGTACGAAAACGTTGCCTTCGGCATGCGCGTGCAGAAAAAGCCGCACAAAGAGATTGACGCCCGCGTGCACGAAATGCTGCGCATGGTAAACCTAGAGGGCTTTATTCACCGCAATGTAAACGCACTTTCCGGCGGCCAGCAGCAGCGGGTAGCTATTGCGCGGGCTTTGGCCAACCGCCCAAAGGTACTGCTGCTTGACGAACCCCTGGGCGCGCTGGATTTAAAGCTGCGCAAGGATATGCAAAACGAGCTGAAAAATATTCAGCAGCAAACGGGCATTACCTTTATTTTTGTAACCCACGATCAAGAAGAAGCGTTATCTATGTCGGATACCGTTGTGGTAATGGACAAGGGGCAAATACAGCAAATCGGTACGCCGCAGGATATTTATAACGAACCCACCAACGCCTTTGTGGCCGACTTTATTGGTGAAAGCAATATTGTAGACGGTATTATGCACAACGATTACCTGGTGGAATTTGCCGGGCGCAAATTTGATTGCCTGGATTCCGGTTTTGGCCGCCGGGAGCCGGTAGACGTTGTGATTCGTCCCGAGGATATCAAGGTGGTTCCTCCCATGGCGGGGCATATTTCCGGCATTGTGACCTCGGTTACATTTAAAGGGGTACACTATGAAATGATAGTGGATGTAGACGGCTTTAAATGGATGATACAATCCACCGAATCCCAACAACCGGGGGATGAAATCGGCATGGTGCTGGAACCCAACGATATCCACATCATGAAAAAATCGGCTTATTCCGGCGAGGTGGGCGATTACAGCGCTTTTAGCGACGAAATGTATGAAGAGCAACACGCCGCTGAAAACCAAGAAGATACGGGGGTGGCGCAATGAAATCAAAAGCCATTGCGGCGCCATATGTGGTGTGGATGGCAATATTTACAGTAGTGCCTCTAGCCCTGGTGCTGGTGTTTGCTTTTACCGACAGAAGCGGCAATTTTACGTTAGAAAACATCGCCAATGTCAGCCGGTATTCCGGCGTATTTTTAAGTTCTATTTGGTTGGGCGCGCTGGCCACTATTATTTGCCTGCTGCTGGGCTACCCTATGGCCTATATTATTTCACGCAAGGCGGGCGGGCGGCAAAGCGTCATGGTCATGCTAATGATGCTGCCCATGTGGATGAACTTTTTGCTGCGCACCTATGCCTGGATGACCTTGCTGGAAAACAACGGCCTTATTAACAACTTTTTAGGGCTGTTCGGCATCGGCCCCTTAGAATTGATCAACACCCAGGGCGCTGTGGTTCTGGGCATGGTTTATAACTTTTTTCCATACATGGTGCTGCCCATTTACTCTGTGTTGACTAAGTTGGACGGCCGGGTAATGGAAGCCGCCCAAGATTTGGGCGCTAACCGCATTCAGGTGTTTGGGCGGGTCATTCTCCCTTTAAGTATGCCGGGGATCATCTCGGGCATCACCATGGTGTTTGTGCCCGCTGTAAGCACCTTTATCATCTCTAAGATGCTGGGCGGCGGCGCCAACCTGCTTATCGGCGATCTGATCGACATGCAGTTTTTAGGCAGCGCCTATAATCCCAATTTGGGGTCGGCCATCTCTTTGGTGCTGATGGTGCTTATCCTGATCTGCATGGGCATTATGAACCAATTTGACGATGGTGAAGAAGAAGGAGGGATTATTGTATGAAAACCATATCTAGAATCTACACCTTCTTGATTTACCTGTTTTTATATGCGCCTATCGTGGTTCTTATTGTTTTCTCTTTCAACAATTCCAAAAGCCGGGCCACCTGGCACGGCTTTACCACCAAATGGTATGAGCAGCTGTTTCAAAACGATGAAATTTTAACCGCCTTAACCAACACTTTGCTTATTGCCGTCGTTACGGCAATTGTGTCTACCATTCTTGGCACCATGGCCGCCATCGGTATTAACAGCATGAACAAATGGATGCGGCGTATTGTGATGAACGTTACCCGCCTGCCCATGATCAATCCTGAGATTGTAACGGGCGTATCCATGCTGTTGTTGTTCGTATTTATCTCGGGTAGCACCGGGTTTTTAAAGCCCGGTATGGCTACCCTGATTTTGGCGCACATTACCTTTTGTTTGCCCTACGTTATCTTATCCATTATGCCCAAGCTGCGGCAAATGGATCCCCATCTATATGAGGCGGCGCAAGACTTGGGCTGCGCTCCGTTGCCCGCCTTTTTTAAAGTGGTGCTGCCCGAAATTATGCCCGGCATTGTAACCGGTATGATGATGGCATTTACCCTTTCCATCGACGATTTCGTCATCAGCTATTTCACCAGCGGCACCACCCAAACCCTGCCCATCGCCATTTATTCTATGACGCGCAAAATTGTCAGCCCAGAGATCAACGCCCTTTCTACCCTACTGTTCGGCGCCATCCTGATTCTGCTGATCATTATCAACATCAGGCAAATTCGCGACGAAAAAAAGGCCAAACAAGCAAAAAGGAGGGCGGCGCAGTGAAAACAGTACAAGCAAAGAAAAAAGTTTTCAACAATCGTATACCTCACCGCACCATCCGTTTGGCCGCCGCATTGCTGTGCGTTCTTTTGCTGGGCAGCCTATGCGCGTGCGGCACCTCAACCCCAAGCCCTGAGGAACCCGCGCCCAGCACTGGGGTAACCATCAATGTGTACAATTGGGGAGAATATATCTCCGACGGCTCCGACGGCAGCCTGGATGTAAACGAGGAATTCACTCGCCGTACCGGTATAGAGGTGAATTACACCACCTTTGCCACCAACGAAGAGCTTTACGCTAAGCTTTCTATCGGCGGGACGGATTATGACGTTATCATCCCCTCCGACTATATGGTGGGTAAGTTAATCGAAAACAACATGCTGCAAAAGCTGGATTTTTCCAACATTCCTAACTTTGAACTCATCGATGAGGAATTTCGTAATCCGCAGTACGACCCCACAAACGAATACTCCGTACCCTATACCTGGGGTGTTGTAGGAATTTTTTATAACACCAACATGGTAGATGTGGATCCCGACAACGTGTCGTGGGATTTGTTGTGGGACGAAAGATATGCGGGCCAGATCTTAATGTTCGACAACCCGCGCGATGCCTTCGCCATCGCCCAGGCTCGGCTGGGTCAAAGCTTTAACACCACCGATCCGGCGGATTGGGAGGCCGCCGCCGAAGAACTGATGAAACAAAAGCCACTGGTGCAATCCTACGTGATGGATCAGATCTTTAATAAAATGGGCAACAACGAAGCGGCGCTGGCGCCCTATTACGCCGGCGACGGCGCTATTTTGTTGGAGGAAAACGAAGACTTAGCCTTTGCTGTGCCCAAGGAAGGAACCAACAAATTTGTAGACGCCATGTGCATCCCTGTCGGTTCGCAACATAAAGCCGAGGCGGAGGCCTATATCAATTTTATGTGCGATGTGGAAATCGCTACCGCAAACATTGAATATATCGGCTATTCCACCCCTGAAAGCGCAGTAAAAGAGCAGCTGGATCCAGAAATTGCAGAAAACGAGATGTTTTATCCCTCGGATGAAGTGCTGGATCGCTCCGAAATTTTTACCAATTTGCCCGACGACACCAACCTGCTGTTGGATTCCCTGTGGCTACAGGTAAAAACCGGCGGTTCCGACAGCACAGTGGCCTTGATTGCCGTATTAATTGGGTTTATAATGGTGTACATCGGCATTGTTGTTTACAAAAAAATAAAAGCCAAGCGGCTGCGCTCATAAAACCCTTTACCCGCTGGCCATTGGGTAAAAGTTGCTGCAAACCGTTTGGCAAAAATAAAAGGAGTGAAACCGCATGCGAATTACCATTAAAAGCAGCTGCGCACAAGCGGAGATCGATACCTTAGGCGCACAGCTGATGTCGCTTAAAGGGGCCGATGGGTTGGAGTACCTGTGGCAAGGGGACCCCACTTATTGGACGGGCCGCGCTCCGGTGTTATTCCCTATTGTGGGTGCGCTGCGCAACCAAACCACCCTCATTGACGGCAAAGAATATCATATGCGCCGCCATGGCTTTGCCAAACAAAGCGAGTTTGCTGTGGCTGAGCAAACCGAAAACGCCGTAACTTTTTCTTTGCGGGCCAATGAAGAAACCAAAAAGCAATATCCCTTTGATTTTGAGCTGCGGGTAAGCTTCCGCCTTGACGGTGCCACCCTGCTCAATGAGTTCGCCGTCCTCAACCATGGCGATACCATTATGCCCTTTGCTGTGGGCGGGCACCCCGCCTTTAACTGCCCCTTGGTGCAGGGCGAAGATTTTACCGACTATGTGGTGGAATTTGAGCAACCTGAAGTAGCCGATTGCCCTGCTATTAATATGGAAACCGGCGTTATTGAAGTGGAAAACCGCACACGGGTGCTAAACGGCGGCAAGCAGATCGCCTTACAGCACAGCCTGTTTTACAAGGACGCCCTGGTGTTTGATAATTTGAAATCCCGCAGCGTTAAGCTATACAGCCAAAAAAGCGGCCGCGGTGTAAAAATGGATTTTGCCGGCTTTGATTATTTTGGCGTTTGGTCTGCTGTAAACGATGCGCCTTACGTCTGCTTAGAGCCCTGGACAGGCTGCGCCACCTGCACCGACGAAGATGACGTGCTGGCCAACAAACGCGGCATGTGCATGCTGCAAGTTGGCAACGAGCGCCGTTCCGCCTTTTCGGTTACCTTGCTGTAAGCATTTTTTCTTTGCTTCTTTTGCGCCCGCCCTCTGCCCAGCGGCAAACCGGCGGGCGCTGCTTTTTCTTCCTTTAGTATTGCCGCACAAACAGTTGACAAACCTGTGTTCTTTCTTTATAATTTATCTGTTACCGTTATCGTGTATCGGTTGCGGTTAATAATCCTTGCTCTGGTTTTGCCGGGGCCTTATGTCCAAAAGGAGGTGCAACAAACATGGCAGCTGTTAAAAATGCCTACGAAACCGTTATCGTCATTTCCACAAAGTTGGGGGACGAAGGAATCGCTGCGATGGTTCAAAAGTTCAAGGAGCTGATTGAAGCCAACGCCACACTGGACGCCGTTGACGAGTGGGGCAAGCGCAGATTGGCCTATCTTATTAACAAAGAGAGCGAAGGCTATTATGTGCTGTTCAACTTTACCAGCACCAGCGAGTTTCCTGCGGAGCTGGACCGTATCTATAAGATTACGGATGGCGTGCTTCGTTCACTGATTGTGAAAAAGGAAGACTAAGGAAGGTAAGTGGAATGCTCAACACAGCGATTTTGATGGGCAGGCTGGTGGCGGATCCAGAACTTCGCCACACACCTAACGACGTCGCAGTAACCAGCTTCACCATTGCGGTGGATCGCTCTTATGTAAAATCGGGCGCTGAACGCCAAACCGACTTTATCGATATTGTCGCTTGGCGCAATACAGCGGAATTTGTTTGCCGTTATTTTCGCAAAGGGCAATTGATGGCTGTGCAGGGATCTATTCAAACCCGCAATTATACCGACAAAGAAGGCAATAAGCGCAAGGCTGTTGAAATTGTGGCCGATAACGTCCACTTTGCAGAGCCCAAGCGCGATAACAGCAACAATGTTGCGGCTCCTTCCGGCGGCGGATATAATGGCGGTTATACCAATAGTTATGCCCGCGCAGAGTCTGAGCCTGCCGCGCCTACGGCCTATGCCAGCGGTAATACCGGCGATTTTGAAGAAATCCCCACCGATGACGATCTGCCGTTCTGATAAGCAGGCAGTTTTATTCCCCATGCTTTTATAGGAACGACGAAGAAAAGGAGGCTTTTTACCATGGCTGAAAGAAGCGAACGGCCGGAGCGGGATAACCGTCGTGGCCGCAAAGGACGCAAGAAGGTTTGCAGCTTCTGCGTTGATAAGGTTGATTCCATCGACTATAAGGACATCGCCAAGCTGCGCCGCTTTATTTCGGAGCGCGCTAAGATTTTGCCCCGCCGTGTAACCGGTACCTGCGCGCATCATCAACGTGAGTTGACCACCGCTATTAAGCGTGCGCGTCATTTGGCTCTGTTGCCCTTTAGCAGCGACTGAGTTTTAATTTCTGCAAAAGCCGAATACTTATTGTTTCGGTTTTATACAAGAAGCCAGCAGGCCGAAGGGAATTTATCCTTCGGCCTGTTTTGTTATTGTTTTGTTTCGGGAGCAAATCCCTCTGGATCATCCGAAACGATCAAGGCTTTCCGTATGGAGCGGAAACGTCAACCGGGACCTTGGCGGTTGAAAAAATCATCTTAGAATGCTATCCGGCTCTTTCAAGACTACTACAAAGAATAACATTTGATTCTGCGTTATCCAAAAATCTCAAACTGTGAGGGCCATTGAAAATACTGATTTTATTCGTTTACGCTTTCCCGGCAAAAATGAGGGAAACAAAATCTAACAGCAAGTGGCAAGCGGGAAACTGTGATGCTTCCCACCGACAGCAATTACCATATTGTTAATATTGTAGGCGAGAACTCGAGTGACACAAACAGCCTCGCTCTTTTGCAGAATGGAAGCCTAAATTTTGAATGGATCAATATTGAGCTTTTTGCAAATTAGAATAACAATATCAAACGAAGCTCCGCCTATGTTGCGAGAGAGCAACGTCATCAGCGTGCTATACGGAATGCCAGCCTCAATAGCAAACTGACGAAAACTCGTATATCTATCCAGAATCAAATTCCGCAGTTTTTGCTCACGGTTCATTTTGGCTCCTCAACAACCGTAACCTCGACGCCTCTTTCTTTGAGGGCAGTAATCTGATCTTCTACGCAATCCCAGTCTGTGATAATAGAGTCAAAGGCATCTACATCGCAAACTTTCATGAAGGAATCGACACCAATTTTTGAGCTCGGCATAATAAGGCATCTGCTACGACTGTTTTTTATTACAGTGCGCTGGAATGTTGCCGTTTCATCTGTACCGTTGGACAAACCGAACTCTGCTGTCAGACCGCCTCCGGTAATAAAACAGAGATCAAAATGCAATCTGCTTACAAATTCGTTGGCTAGACTATCAACCAGCGAACCGCTTTGCCGCATCTTACCACCGGCGATATATACGTCGATGTTTTCAAAATCTCTGAGTTCCTTGCCGATATCAACTGAATTTACGACTACAGTATAATGGATATCTCGCGGCAAAAAGGAAATCATAATATGACCAAAGGATCCGCCGGTTAAATATACTGTGTCATTCTCTTTGATATTTTTCGCAGCTGCTCGTGAAATTTCTCGATAGTTATCAAAAATGGGCATCTTATCAAAATCCCTGTTGACCGGCGGCCTTACGCTGACCTGTCCTATTGAAATGGCGCCGCCGTGGGTTCTCTTGCAAACGCCTTTCTGTTCAAGCAACCGTAGATCTCTGCGTGCAGACTCATCGGATATACCGTATTTACTTGTAATTTCAGCAATGGTGATCTTACCATTTGCTTTAATCGTATCTAATATTTCTTGATGGCGTTCTTCAATAAACATAACGATACCTCCAAATTGAGAATCCTGTATTATCGAATTCGACATCATCATCATACAACACATTCGGTAATAAATCAACGCTTTCGGTAATCAAATTTGCGTATATTGAATGACTCACATCGTCATACTTTTGTAGATTCAAAGTACTCCTTGCACAAATTATTCTTTTATATGGTTTTACGCAAAACGATTCTTTTCTTTACACCTAACCAGGGCAAAAAATAAGGAAACAAACAGCTGGGCCGCAGGCAAAAGCCCACGGCCCATAAGTTCGTTGATCTTTTATTCTCTTATTTCCAGTTTTTGTTTGGTTTATTGCTCATTTGAAGCACCAGCTCGCCGCCGTTTATCAAATCCTCATGGCGCAGGAAGGGGTGCTCCAGCACTTTCCCGTTCAGCGTGGCGGATTGGATATACCGCAGCCCATCCCCTGCGCCTTCACTGCGTACGGTAAAAGTCTTACCATCCTTTAAGCGCAGCTGAGCTTCATCAAACAACGGCGTGCCTATGGCATACTCCGCTTTGCCGGGGCAAACCGGATAAAAGCCCAGCGCAGAGAATACCAGCCAGCTGGACATAGCGCCGCCGTCTTCGTCACCACAAATACCTGTGGGGGAATTGGTGAACCAAATATCCATCAAATCACGCAAACGCTTTTGTGTCTTCCACGGTGCGCCGCAGTAATCGTAAAGATAAGGAATATGGAAGGCCGGCTCATTGCCCATTACAAATTGGCCCATTAGCCCCGTGGAATCAGGGAACTGACCGAAAAACTCATATTTAGAGCCTTCGTGGAATCCCTCGGTAAACAAATTGTCTAACTTTTGCTCCATGGCCTGCCGGCCGCCCATCAACTGCGCAAGCCCCTCAATATCGTGAAAAACCGACCAGGTATAGATCCAGGTATTGTTTTCAGCACAGTAATCCCGGCCGCCCTGGCCGCCGTCCCATTTGGGGTCAAAATCTTTTACCCACTGCCCATCGATACTTTTGGGAGCCATAAAGCCCAGCTGCTCATGGTACAAATTGCGGTAATTGCGGCTGCGCTCCATAAAACGCTCATAGTCCCCTTGTTTACCCAAAGCGCGGGCCAGTTGGGCTACACACCAGTCGTCATAAGCATGTTCCAGCGTAACAGCAACCGCTTGCCTGCGCTCAAAGCTATGCACTTGGGGAATGTACTCTTTCTCGCCCCGTTTCAGCGCCGGGAAAAAACCCTTTTCATAGTAGCAACGATCCAGCTCAGTGGCCGGTTCATTGCATACCCAGGGGAGCATACATTGCTCTGTAGCGTTTTTATAAAGCCCTTCGTAGGCTGTTTCATAGTCGGCTGGCAAACCCTTTGCATAGGAATCGGCAAACAGCGGCGCCGCATGAAATCCCAGCATCACGGGCAAATCGCCACTGACCGCCGGAAAAGAGGGCATCAGGCCGCTTTGCTGGTACATCAGCACATAGCTGTTTACAATTTCCGCCTGCCGATCAAAGTCCAGCAACAGCTGCAACGGATGCATACAACGGAAGGTATCCCACAGCCCGTCGCCGGTGTAAAACGTACCGTCATGCACGGTATTATCATACCCGCTGAAATATTTTCCTTGTTCGGTATAGCAGGTCATGCGCTGAAAGGCGCGGAACAACGCGGTGTAAAACACCACCTGCCTATCGCGGCTGTTGCCCTGCACACGCGCCCGGCCCAGCAGCTCGTTCCATATCTGCCGCCCTTGCTCTTTGGCATCGTCAAAACTGTTTTCTTCCGCCACCTCATTTTGCAGGTTGCACAGCGCTTGCTCAACGGAGATATAAGACACTGCGCCATACACCTCGGTCCCTTCGGAGATGTGCAACACCACACGCCGTTCTTGTGCCGCAAGCACCTGTAAGGGACCATGAAGGCGAATAACTGCATAAGGGGCGCCGTTCTTTACTGCCGCCCGGTCTGTGGGCGATACCACCACCATGCCATCCTGCACAGAGAGCGTACTGCCTTCCCCACAGGCGATCAGTAACTGGTCAGCATGAGAAAAACGATAAAAGTACACATGATCGGAAACCGCCGCCTCGGCCTCCACCTCATGCTCCTCCAGCTCAAGCCGGCAATAGTAGCAGCGAAACGTTCCCCGGCTGTGATCCACTTTGTTCGCAAAATCCCCTTGTACGCCGGGCATAAGCCACGCCTGCCCAACCGGGAATCCCTGTAACACTTCATTGCAAAAATAATCGCCGCCGCCCAGCAGCAAAGGGGTGCATCGGGCCATACCGTAAGGCCTCATAACCTCTGGCCTGACCGAAGTAAGCAAATGTGAAATAGTGCCGATGTATGGATTGACTAAATCCGCTGGTGAAAACTGCATCATACTTCCCCCGCTCTTATCATTTGACCCTTATTATAAAGCGAGCACCTTGTTTGAAGCAAGAGTTGGCGCCAGGAAAGCAAGAACTCTGATATTCTCGGCCCGCTTGTGCCTTCTTTCTATTTCGCTTACGGTGTTACCAGCCGTAACCGGCTGCCAAAGCCGCTGCGGCTTACCACTATTTGATAGCCAATGCGGCTTTTTAGCTCCGCCACGTGAGAAATAATGCCCACTGTGCGGCCCATTTGCTGCACCTGGCTCAAAGCGCGCATAGCGATCTCTAACGTATCGGCGTCTAACGAACCGAAGCCCTCGTCTATAAATAAAGAATCCAACCGTACGCCGCCGGAATGGCTTTGCACCACATCGGATAAACCAAAAGCCAAAGAAAGCGAGGCCAAAAACAGCTCGCCGCCGGATAAGGTGTCCACCGGCCGCACACCGCCACAGTAAGCGTCAAATACCACAATGTCCAATCCGCCATAGCCTCGCTTTCCGCCCGATTCGGCTTTGCGTTCCAAACGGTAGCGCCCCTGGCTCAGGGTAGAAAAATACAAGTTGGCACGGGTTAAAATATCATCCAGCATAATGCCCAGCACAAACATCCGCAGCGGCACCTTGGCAGCGTTGTTTCCCCCCACCAACTGCGCCACTCGGGCGGCAGCGGCATAACGACGCTCAATTTCACCAGCCTGCTGCTCCAGTTTGTTCAATTCTTTCAGCAAAGCAGTGGTACGCTGGTTGCGCTGTTGCAGGGCGCCCAACTGTGCTTGGGCCTGTTGGGCTTGCTCCTGGCGCTCTGCTTGGCGTTGTTTCAACGCGGCGATATCGGGCGGCGTAACGCCCAGCAGAACTTGCTCCTGTTCCGCCAAATGAGTTTGAGCCAGCGTTAGCTGGTTCTCAAAGTCTGTTATCTCTTGCTCCTGTTGCCGTATCGTTTCTGGAGGCAACAAAAACGCTTGCACTGATTCATTCGGCCCAAAGCCTGCTTGCCCCAGCCGTTCTTGCAATATGCGGCGCGCTTCTTTCCTATTGGCGGCGGCTTCTTTCTCTTCCGCTTCGCAGCTTGCCAACGCCGCCGCGGAGGAAGCAACCCGATTAGACGCTGCGTGATAGGCCTTCTCTAAAGCGCCCGCCTGTTCCTCCTGCTCCTGTGCGCGTTGCTTCAACGACGCGACCCGCTCCCGCAAAGTTTGCAGCGCTTTCTCCAGCGGCAGTTGCGATACATCTTCAGGAAGTTGCTTACGTGCCGCTTGCAACTGGGCTTGCAATTGGGCCAACCGCTGCCGGCAAAGCAGCAAAGTTTCTCGATGCTTTTCCACCTGCTCGGCAGCCGTAGCCGCCTCTTGTTTGCGTTGCTGCAACAGCTTTCTGGCCCTGTCTAGCTTGCCTGCCGCCTCCTGCGCTTTTGTCAGCTCCTCTTTATTGGCCGCCAATTCCTCTTGCACCTGCTGGGCAGATAAGCCGCAGGCGCGGCAAATTTGTTCCGCCTTTTCCATCTCTTGCTTGCTGCTGCGCAAAACCGCCTCTTTTTGGGCCGCTTCCCCTTGTTGTTGCAGCAACCGCTGTTCTTCCTGCTTGATGTTATCGCGCAAAAATTCCAACCGATCCTCTTCCCGCACGGCGGGCATCCCTTCGGCAGGCTGAGCCGGGTTGGGATGATGCACCGCTCCACATACCGGGCAGGGCTGCCCCTCACGTAAACTGGCGGCCAACAATCCCGCCATATCTTGGTTGCGCAGCTGCTCCTCTTGATTCAGCTGCGCCCGCTGAGCCTGCAATCCTACCGCCGTTCGCTGAGCTTGCCGCTGGGCTTGTTCCCATTGCGCACCGGCTTGTTGATAGGCCTGCTGCCAATTTGCCCACTTGTGAAATTGTTCTTGCATCTGTTCCAGTTGGGCTTGGCGCGCGGTTAAAGTGGGCAAACGTGCGGCGCTGCTATCCACTTGCGCTACATAGGCCTCACCTTTTTCAATATTTTGCGTGGCCTGCTGATGCGCCTGTGCCGCCTGTTGCAGCGCAGCCTGCACCGCTTTTTCTTCCTGCTGTTCCCCGGCTACAGCCCGTGCGATGTCTTCTATACCGGCGGCATTTTGCAAAGCTTTGCTCTCTAGTGCAGCCTGCTCTCCCAACTGCGTTGCCTGCGCGCGCAGCCGAGGCACGGCGGCTGCGGCTTCTTGCGCCAACTGAAGGGATTGCCGCTCTTGCTCCAAATGCTGCCGGGCGTTATTCAGCTGCGCCTGCTTTTTGCCATATAATGCTTCTTTTTTTGAACAATCCTGTTCAAAGGGCCAAACCTCTTGCGCCCGGCGCGCCGTTAACAGCCGGTTTTTTTGCACTTGCATCTCTTCGCATTTTGCGCGCAGCTCCTTTTCCCGTTGCCGGGCCTGGGCCAGTTTTTCAAACCGCTCTTGCAAAGCGCGGCCTTCCACCAACGCCTGGGCGGCTGCCAGCGCCGCCTGCGACAACTGCTCAGCTTCTGTTTGACGGGCGGTTTCCTCTTTCTGCGCCGATTCCAGCGCTTGGGCCAGCTGCTGCACATTTTCTGCGTCTTCTTGCGTCAAAATAGCCTTGCGGGCCTCAAACAGTTTATCTGCCTCTCGCCGCAGCTCGTCCGCTAAAAACTGAACCTTTTTAGAGAGCTTTTCCCACCGTTCCGTTTGAAACAGGGTTTGAAAAATGCGCACCTTTTCGCTGGAGTTGGAAAGCAACAATTTGCGAAATTCCCCCTGCGGCAGCACAATAACCTGAGAGAACTGCTCACATGTTAGCCCCAACAAACGCTGCGCCTGTTCGCGAACGCGGGATTCCGCCCCCGACACCAACAGCTCCCAATCGCCGTGCTTCCATACCCAGCAGCTATGCTCATCCCGCTGCTCTATCCGTTCGGTGCCGCGCACCTTGTGCAAACGCAAAGAACGGGTAAAACGGTAACGCTCCTCCCCTAAGGCAAAGGAGAAATCCACTAGGGTAGGAGTTTGGAAATCCGCAGCAATGCTGCGCATATCGCTCCAGGTGCGCCGCCCGCCGGTGGCACGGCAATATAAAGCAAAGCATATGGCGTCCAAAATCGTGGTTTTGCCGCCGCCGGTGGCGCCGGTTATCAAAAATAGTTTTTGGTGCAGCGGCGTAAAATCCACAGTGGTTTTTTCCACATACGTGCCAAAAGCCTGCATGGTTAACATCAGCGGCCTCATCTTGTTTCCTCCTGCATCAACTGCGCGCGGGCCTGTTCAAAAACGGCGCAGTCTTCTTTTGTGGCCTCTAAATCGCATATCTGTTCCAAAAAGGCGCGAAAAATTCCTTGGTCATCCGTCTGCTTGCCGGGTTCTTGCTTGGACTCCCCCGAGATATCTCCACCACCGGCCGTAAGCCACTCGCTGCTCAGCCCAAGAATATTGGGGTAACAAGCCCGCAGCCGCTCCATGGGCATATAAACCGGCGCGCAATCGGTAAGGCGGGCAAAAAGGTAATCTTGGTTTCTTTCATCGTGAGCGCCGTCTTCCAGCAGCTGGCGCAGGGCGCCCGAAATGACGCGCATGTCGTGCAGGGGCTGGATAGGCAATTGCGCGGTTTCTACTTGCTTGTCAATGGTAACCAACGTCATCCCCTTGCTTTGCCTTGCTTCGTCAAAGGAATATTTTAGCGGCGAACCCGCGTAGCGCGCCTGGCTCCCCGCCGGTTGCGGCGCATGAAGATGCCCCAGCGCTACATAATCAAACTGCTCAAATAAGCCGGCGCTCACCTCGCCGCTGCCGCCCACATAAAGCGGCCCTTCCGAATCAGATACCTGGCACCCTGTTACAAAGCAATGGGATACCAAAACCCGCTTTTCACCCGGCTGAAAGCCTTTTATAAGCTCCTCTAACACAGCAGCATAGGCCTGCCCGTAACCGCGGATATCCTCCCTGCCCAAAAAATCCCTGGCCTGGGCGGGCTCAAAATAGGGAAGCAGATAAACAGCAACCGTTTGCCCATCTTTTTGCAAGCGCAAAGGAGAAAAAGCCTCTTTCAAACAAGTGGCAATCGCCGCTCCCTGCTCCCACAGCAAACGTGGGGCCAGCGCCATACGCTGCGCCCCGTCATGGTTGCCGGAAATCGCCGCCAAGGGCACCCCCTCATCATGCAGCCGTTGCACCACTTTGCTAAATAGCTGCACCGCTTGCGCCGGCGGCACCTGCCGATCGTAGATATCCCCGGCCAGCACCACGCAATCCGGCTTTTCACGGCGCACAGCTGGAAAAAAGCTTTCTTCCAAAAAATATTCTTGATCAGGCAGCATAGAGCGCCCATACAACATCTTCCCCAAGTGCCAATCGGCCGTATGCAGCAACCGTATTGCCATAGATGCTTCCTCCCGTCTCTTCTTACCCCATCACAAAAGGCCCGGCGCAATCTTCGCCGAGCCTTTTGCATCCCCGTGCATTACCTGCGGCCTTTACGGCCGGCAGGCTCCTCTACCGGGATAAATTGGCGGAACACCGCGTAGTTTTTGCCGGATAGCTTTCGATCGATATGCAGGCTGCCGAAAAACCATTTTTCATAGGCCGCTGCCTTAGACAGCTCATCCAGAAAAGCTTCCAACGCATTGATATAGTTTGGATCGCCCAGCAGCATACCGCGCACCCGTAAGGGCGGCTCATGGGTGACGATATAATCCACCTTTCGGTCAAAGCGATCCAAATTTTGCACGCCAACACGCATCTCCTGCACAGTTGGCATCTCACATTCCCACCAGCGCTTTGCCTCTAAGCGAATTTCTTTATCGGGATTTTCGCCGCCGCCAAAGGTAAAAATACGCTTACCTTCTATCTCGAACACCTGGCCGCGCATCAAGTGCAGCACATTCTCCCGCACCTTATGCACCTGGCCCCCGCACCACTCCTCCTGCGGCAGCTTGCGCAGTAAGTCAAAATTTTCATGGGTGCCGTCTACAAACAGGATCTGATACTTCTTTTTCGCCAGCTTATCTAATACTTTTTCTTCCTCAGGGCTCCCATCCCACAAAAAACCAAAGTCACCGCAAACAATTACGGTATCCCCTTTTTTTAGGCACCGGGCCCCTGCGCCCGAAAAGCGTGCAATATCCCCATGGGTATCTCCAGTTATGTAAATCAAGGTTCATCCTCCAATTGTTACCGTTTTTTCATTTGCCTTTCCGCATGGAATCAAGTACAATGTACAATATGAAATATATCATAACACAATGGAGGCAAAAGTTCTATGAGAAAAAAGTTAATTCTGCTGGGTTCCTTTTTAATGGCAGCCCTGCTGGCGCTGGGAACCATGGCCCCTATGCCCGTTCAGGCCGCTACTTTTCAAATAGACTTTGAAACCGAATCTGCTGCCATCTGTCTTGTGAATGTAGATACCGGAACAGTGGTGTATGAAAAAAATGCCGACGAGCGCCGTGCGCAGGCCTCGTTAACGAAGGTAATGACCTTTATTGTGGCTTCTGAGCACATTACTGATCCGGAAAATACAAAAATTACCGCTTCAGAGTTTGACATCCACTCGCTGGATGGAACGGGCAGCTCTATGGCTAACGTGCTGGCCGGCGAAACCTTTTCGGCTCTAGATTGGTATTATGCCTTAATGGTACCTTCTGGTAATGACGCCGCCATGGTGCTGGCCGACTTTGTGGGCGGCGGCTGCACAGGTGAAACATCCAGCCAAGAAAACATCGATAATTTTGTGCAAATGATGAACGATAAGGCCCAAGAAATGGGGCTAACCAACACCCATTTTGCCAATCCCCACGGTTTGGATCAGGAGAACCACTACACCTCTGCGCGCGATAGCTGCACCATTGCCCAATATGCTATGCAGCTGAGCCATTTTATGGATATTGTAACCACCTCTTCTTATGAATTGCCCGATTCCAATCTGCGCACTAAGGCCGAGATTGATACTCTGTATTCCACCAACTTTATGCAAAACCCTCAATATGAAGAATATTACTACGAATACGTAAAGGGGATTAAAACCGGTACAGAAACCAACGCAGGCAGATGTATTGTCACCAGCGCTAACAACGGCAAATACACTTATATCTGCACAGCTTTAGGCGCGCCGGATCAAAATGCAGACGGTACCACGGTGGAAACCAACGGCGCAATGCTCGACACCAAAAAGCTTTACCAATGGGCCTTCGAGAATTTGGAGATTAAGCCTATTGTAAATATGGACGTGCCCGTTACCGAAATCGGCTTGGAGCTGGCCTGGCAACGGGATACGTTAAAGCTGATGCCCGAAAGCAACCTTTCGGTGCTGCTGCCTAAAGACATTGAAATTTCTAGTATCATCGCCACACCCAATGAAGACGTGCCCGAATCGGTGGTAGCTCCGGTTACCAAGGGGCAGGTGTTGGGCAGCGCCACCCTTTCTTACGCCAACCAAGAGCTGGGCACGATTCAACTGATAGCAGATGAAGATATTCCGCGCAGCGATTTGCTATATTACTTGCAGGGTATACGGGATGTTGTTACAAACAAGTGGTTTATCTTCGCTGTTATTGTGTTTGTTATCTTGTTTATCGTTTACTTGATTATCTCTACCATTTACAACCGGCGTAATCGCAGACGCAGGCGGGTCAAGAATTACCGCAGGCTGTAATTCGTTTTGTTTCTGTTTATTGCAAAAAGCGCCCCGTTCGGAAAACAAAACCGAACGGAGCGCTTCTTTTTATATACTTTAGCAAAAGAAAGCTTTACGTCTATGCCAAGTGGGCCAGCAATGGCAAACGGCAAAATTTCCCACGCCTCCTTTTGCGCAGCTTGGCATGATCCTTCTCCTAGGGCTTTCGCAAGCCCTAGGCTCTGCGAAGACGCGACTGAGCACCAGCCTTCCCAGCTATTTCTACCTATAAAACCGCCATTTACAAGCCTAATGGCCGCTATGCTAAAATACAGTCAAGTCAAACATGCCTAACCAGGTGTTTGCCTCTTTGTCAAAAAGGGAATATGGGAGTGTGTTCATTCAGCCGGCGTTCTTCCATTCCATAATATCGTCATCCATCACATAACCTTGGCCGATGTCTGCCACCTGGCTTCTGGTTTTGATAAATCCCAGCTTTTTATATGCCGCGATAGAGCCTTGGTTCAAGCGGTTGACTGTAAGCCACAGTTTGGTATATCCTTTCTCACGGCAGAGATTGCGAAAACGCTCCACAGCCATAGAGGCCAATCCGTTTCTCCTGTAGGCCTTGTCTACATAAATTTTGCTTAAGAACAAAGAACCATCTTTTTGCGGCTGAATCGCCGTATAGCCGGCGGGGCGCCCATCCTGAATCAACCAAAAATACTGGTAACCCTCGCTCTCCACCTGATGCCGTATAGCAGGTTCCGACTGAAACTTATCTACCATATACTCCGGCTGCCCTTGGGGCAAAATTGGGGTATAGTGCTCTACCCACAACCGTTTGGCCATTTCGCACAGGGCAGGAATCTCCTGCGGCGTTACTTCTTTTATCTCCTGTTCCACGGTATGCAACACTCCTTTTATCATAAAAATAGCAGCTTTCGGGTTATTGGGGCAAGCCTTCTGCGCCAAAGCGCACGGGTAGCAATTCATCTAAAGTGAGCACCAATCGCTCCTGTGCGCTGCACAGCACCACATAAAACTCTTTTGGCTCGCAAAACTCCGCCAGCGTTTGCCGGCACAACCCGCAAGGCGGGCAAATTTCTTGCGCATCTTGTCCTTGCGGGCCGCCTACCACAGCGATGGCGCGAAACCTTCTACAACCGGCCGCCACTGCCGTAAACAAGGCTGTTCTCTCCGCACAGTTGGTGGCCGGATAAGCTGCGTTTTCTACATTGCAGCCTTGATAAATTTCACCATCTTCGCCTAAAAGCGCCGCGCCAACCGCAAAACCAGAGTAAGGGCAATAAGCGCGCAAACGGGCCTCTTGGGCGGCGGCAATCAGCTTTTCTACTTCATTTTCATCCATCTAAATTGCTCCTTTGCCCAACAGGGCTTCATTATCCTTGCCAACATGTTGCTGTTGCTAAAGCAATTTCCATCATCTGGGTAAAAGTCGTTTGCCGCTCTTGTGAAGAACAGCCCTCACCGGTAAAGGGGTTATCCGAAACCGTGCAGATACACAAGGCCTGTTTTCCCAAACGGGCGGCATTGCAATACAGCGCGGCCGATTCCATTTCGATGGCCAATACCCCCATCTTCTTCCAAGCGGCCAAGGAATTGGCGTCATCATAAAATGTGTCGGAAGAAAACAAATTGCCTACCTGAACCGCATATCCCAATTGCCGGGCAGCGTCTACAGCGCCGCAAAGCAAATCAAAACCAGCGATTGGGCAAAAAGTGCCGGGCAACTGGTATTGCGCCGCATAATTGGAATTGGTGCAAGCGCCCTGCCCCAACACGATGTCGCGCAGCTTCAGCTTATCGCTTATTGCTCCCGCCGATCCTACACGAATAATCGCCTCTACCCCATAAAAAGCAAACAGCTCGTAGGAATAAATACCCATAGAGGGCATTCCCATACCGCTTGCCATTACCGAAACCGGCCGGCCGTGATAACAGCCGGTATACCCCTGCACCCCGCGCACATTGTTAATCAGGCGCGCATCTTGCAGATAATTTTGCGCGATAAAGGCGGAACGCAAGGGATCCCCAGGCATTAAAACCACAGGGGCAAAATCCCCCTTTTTCGCTTCAATATGCGGTGTTGGAATACTCATGGCGATACCTCCTAACTCATTTGCCTCTTGTTGCTTTCAGCAACTTCTAATACGAATATAATTTATTGAATTTTTGCCCGGCACAAATACCATTAACAGCGCGAAAAACAGACGGAAAAATCCATTTGAAATCGCTGCCGCACCCACAAATCAATAACCTAAGACCTCTCCTACCAAGATCACCTGGATCCGATCCGGAATGCGTTGCTGCGCGCTTATGACGTAATTGGCGCACATGCGTTGGGGAGAACGGCAACCATCTGTCATTTCTTTTGCTGTACAGATGCCGGTTTTAGCGCAGGGCGTATCGCAACCCAAACGCACCCCATTAGCAGGGGCGGCTATCTGTTTCACCCGTTCCACAGCATGAGCCAAGTCCGGCACAATTTTATTATACCCGGCCACCACAATCACACGTTTGGGGCCATACAAAATAGCGGCCACGCGGTTGCAGTTGCCATCCACATTATACAGCTCTCCGTTTTCTGTTATTGCATTAGCGCTGGTCAGGTAAGCATCCGCCGTAAAAGCGCGCTGGTAAATCTCTTGCACCTGCTGCGGGCTTAAAGAAGGATCGTTCCTATCCAGATACGTATACTTCCCGCTTTTCAGCAAATCCACCACGCCGCACTCTTCCAGGGTCATGGAACCCCCATGGGTAACTACATCACCCTCAGACAGTAACGCTTCCACCTGCCGCACTGCATCGGCGCAAGTAGGCGCGTAGTAAGCGGCCATACGATTAGCCCGCAATGCCCGCATTGTTCTTTCAATTTGGCATTGCAACACAGCCTGACGATTTTTATCCATCATGATCCTTCCTTTCTTAATTGCTCTTTTGGTTTCATTATAACGCGATCTGGATAAAAAAGAAAGGCATTAACCATGGCTGCTCTTTCTTGCCTTTGTGCTGTATTTGCCTTACAATAAAAGAACAATAAACTTTGATAGAAAAAGAGGAAACCTGATGCTACATTGCAATATCAACTTTGGAAAAACGGATTTTGACCATGCGCGCTATATTCGCAACCAAGTTTTTGTGCAAGAACAGGGCTTTTGTCAAGAGTTTGACGATATAGATGCTATTGCCTGGCACGCCGTGCTTTATGATGGGGACACCCCCGTAGCTACCGGCAGAGCTTTTCACAAACCAGAAGATCCCGCTGGTGTTTACACAATTGGGCGTATTGCTGTTTTACCAGCCTGGCGCGGCGCGGGATGCGGCCGGCAAATTATGTTGGCTTTAGAAAAGCACCTGCGCGCACAGAAAGCCGTAGAAGTTCGCCTATCCGCCCAAGTGCAAGCTCGGGGCTTTTATGAGGCTTTGGGCTACATTGCCTATGGCCAACCTTATTTAGACGAGCACTGCCCCCATTTGGCTATGAAAAAAACTTTTTAAAAACACAGTGAACACAAAAAAGCAATTGCCAACTGCCTTTTTAGATGTCAAAAAGCTCCGTTATCTGTAAGAAACAGATAACGGAGCTTTTCTAAGCTAACCTTTATTCTTTAATCCTCGTTGTCAAACACAACCGTAGAAAGTACATCTACCTTGTCGGCAGCCTTCGCTTTACGGCGGCGCGCCATCATCATAGCGACATAACCATAACGACGATTGGCAACCACCAATATTGCAGTGCCTCCTGCAGCAAAGCTGCCTACGAGCACCCACACCCAAATCAGAGACTGCTGAGATTGGCCATCAAAGCCTGCTGCACGCTCTAACCCCAGATTGGGGGCCGCCATCATACGGTTCCCAACAGAAGCTTCTGTAAACGGTGCGGAGTTAAGCACCTGTTCTACCGTCTCTTGCGCCACCGCAGATACCTTTGCGTCGTTATCAGCTTGTTCTTTTGCCTCTAACGCCTTATCCAAAGCATCGCGCACGGCCTCATCTACAATACCGGTAACTTCTAATCCTTTAGCGGTTTGAAAAGCCTCTACAGCAGCCTTAGTTGATTCATCAAACAGGCCGTTGGCCTCACCGGCATAATATGCCAAAGTAGTCAAATTCTCTTGCAATTGCGCTACATCGTCGCCTTCGTACCCCAACTGTAGATCGTCATACGCAGGGGAACGCACAACATCTTCACTGTAAAGAATCTCTAACGCGGCCTTGTCCAATTGGCCGGTTTGCTCTAACCCGGCAGCGGCTTGATATGCCTTTACCGCCGCTTCGGTAGCGTCGTCAAAAGTAGAAGTGGCTTCCGCAGTGGTATAACGCAGCTCTCTGAGCCGGTTTTGCAGTTCCACCACAACGTCACCCGCCAAATTCTTTTTCAACGTTCCAGCTTGCGGATTGCTGGGAGCATCTTCGGCATACAAAGCCTCAGTGGTAGCCTTATCTGCCTGGCCGGTTACTTCCAAACCGGCAGCCGCCTGAAAATCGCTTACGGCAACTACTGTATCCTCACCGAAATAGGTGGTAGGTTCATCGTAAAAATAACCCAACTCTTTTAATCTGGTTTCAATGGTTACAATATCCTCGGCATAATTGCCTAGCGTATAAGTAGGCACATAGGTCGGTGCCGAATCCGACATCATAGCATCCCAAGTGGCTTGATCCACTACGCCGGTGGCCTCTAAGCCCGCATCGGTTTGAAAGTTTTTAACACACTCGCCGGTAAACTCACCGAAATAAGTAGTAAGCTCGGCATTATAATAATTCAGCTCATTGAGCCTTGTTTTCATCTCAAGAATCCGATCGTCATACATGCCAACCTCTAAACGCAACGCAGCGGGCTGCGAAGGCGTATTATTTACAGGTTGGTTGACAACCGCATTATTCGTGTTATTTGTCACCGAATTACCCACAGAAGTGCCATAAGAAGCACCCGCATTGGCAGGCGGTGTACCAATCAACGCGCCATCGGAACCAAAGGTATATGCAACGCCGTCAATGGTCAGGGTGACGTTAACAACATATTGACCGTTTTGATAGTAAAAGGTCTGCCCATTAAAGTTGACCCAACCGGTATCCGGGTAAGAAACACCGGCAATTTTAAACCATTCGCTCCAACCGTAGGAGTACACAGACTGATAGACCACTCCGTATTGAGAGTTACGAGCATCCACCGCCATTCCGTTACCAACATAAACGCCACAATGGCCGGGGGAATGCAGCCCCAAACCGTGAATTCTGGGCAGGGAACTTAAACTTCCCCGCTGCGGAGCCGCCGCTATTTGAGCACTATCGGTGCGCGCGCCGCCCGCATAACTATAAATTAGACCAGAGCAATCCACCGCACCAGCACTGCTGCCGCCATAAACGTAGCTCCACCCAGAATAATAGGCATTTAACGCATACGCCGCCATACCTGGCCCGGTAGCGCCGGCCGCGTCGGCCGTTACAGAATTTTGTACGCCCACCGGTATGACAACAATCGCCGCCAGCAGTAAAGCTACTGCTGCCTTCACCTTCTTTTTCATCCATCCAGTCCTTTGACTCATGAATTTTAGCCTCCTACGCGTTCACTTATCGGCATTCTAAAAATATCTGCAACGTCTGTAGTCCTTCTGTTTCAAAAACGAATCATGACAATCCTGTTACAATTAGTAACAAATTGGTTACATTGTAACACAATAGTTACAGGCTTGCAACTATTTTTTCTGGAAAGTGGGGGGATATGCTATTGTTAACAAAATATACATATTTTAGATGCAACTTGATTTCATGTATTAAAAAAACTCGTCCATTTGTTCCCTATTGGCCCCACAAATCTGCCTATCTCATGTGCGATCGTTTTACACGTGCCTCTTTTCAAATGCTGTGAACCTTGCTATAATGGCCTTGCCTGCATCTTGTACGCTTATAAAGTGTATTTTTCAGGCGAAAGGAGAGAAGATGAAAGATGAAAAAGATTGTTTCTTTGCTTTTATGTGCTGCCATGCTTGTTCCTATGGCGGCTTGCGGCAACGGCCAAGCGGGTACAGAAGCCAGCAGCGTTTCGTCCACCGCCCCCACTACGGAGTCAACAGCCGAAACTGAAAGCAACAGCGAAACCAGTGAGACTGCTTCTGTAATGTCGGAGCCGGCCTCTGCACCAGAAGGAGAAGATGTTACGCTGACTATTCCCGCCTCTTTGCTGGAGGGCAGCGACCTAGATTCCATGGTAGCGCAGGCGCAAGAACAAGGCGCGCAGGTTACCAAAAACGAAGATGGCTCGCTTACTTATACCATGAGTGCGGCGGACCATGCAAAAATGATAGAAGAAATGCGCGGCGTTATCCAGGATTCGTTTAGCACTTTAGCCGATGGCGAGAGCTTTCCTTCTATTAAAAAGATTACCGCTAACGATGACTTAACCGAATTTACGCTCACCGTCAGCCGTGCCCAATATGAAGTCGGAACCGACACGATGGCTGTTGTGTCGTTGGCGATTTCTAGCGCTCTGTTTCAGATGTTCAGCGGTAAAGACGAGAACGAATACGAAATTATATTCCATCTTGAAGATAAAGACACCGGAGAGATTTACGAAACCTTTACATACCCGGAAGATACAGCATCTTCTGCATCATAAAAGAAAAACGCAAATAGTTCCGCCCTGCGGCCGCAATGCCGTGGGGCTTTTTACTCCCTTATTGATTTGTTACTTAAAAAAGGAAAGCCATATGCCGGCGTTGTATTGAGCGTTTCAAGTGATTGAAAAATAAAAAATATTTTTTGTAAAAACCCCTTGCATTTTGCTGGTAATCTGCTATAATAAATGACGTTGCATTTCCGGGTGTGGCGCAGCTGGTAGCGCGCTTGACTGGGGGTCAAGAGGCCGTGAGTTCAAGTCTCGCCACTCGGACCAAAATCCGTCGAAGTCATTTGATTTCGACGGATTTTTCTTTTATATGCTTTAGCGATATCATAGAACTGCCGGGGCCGTCAGTCAAGGGCAAGCCGCCGTATAACGGCAGTGCTATGCACAGACAGCTCCCAGCTGTTCTGAACAATATGCAGCAACGAGGGATATATCGCCCGAGCCGCACGAGAGTAAACAGTTTGGGACATTTTGTTCCAAAGCACTGTAATGCTATAAAGTGATCCTTATGGTTCTTTGGGGAAACCTATAAAATATAATTAACTATTACAAGTATTTTGTTGACGTTTCGGCCAAATATGATATAATGTATAAAAATTAAACTTAGAATATCCGTCGGAATATAACTTGGAGGAATTACCATGAAATTACAACCGATAGTTCGAGTAAAACTTGCCAAATTCCGTGAAGATTATGAGCTTCAAAATGTATCAGATGGAGTAGCATTTGAACGATTTGCCAATCAAGTTATCCTGTCAACCCATCAACCGGGTGCATTTAGTGTGGACGACTCACTTTTGGATGCCGTTTGCGTCGGCGGTCAAAACGATATGGGGCTCGACGGAATTTGCATTAAATTAAACGGTTTGCTCATACATACTTTACAGGATGCAAAGGATATATTTGAAAGATACAATAAAGCAGACATTGAATTTATTTTTATCCAATCAAAATACAAAGAAAAGTTTGACTCAGGAGAATATGCCAAATTTACAAATGGTGTTGTTGACTTTTTGGGAGAAGATCATTTCCAGCCTAATAATGATAGCATTCAGGAATGGCTATCTATAAAAGAATATTTAATGAGCGATCAAGTTATGATGCGCTGGACGCGAAATCCAGATGTTCGACTTTATTATGTTGTGATGGGGACTTGGGAAGAAAGCCCCCACATAATTGCAATTTCTCAAAAGATAGAAAAAGATATAGCTGCCCTCGAAACTTATGGTGATATAGCTATCCAATATATAGATATGAGTAGTTTCAAGAGAATTATTGACGAGAACGAGAACGCTTTTTCTGTTGTTTTGAATGTCATAGATACATTTTCACTAACCGCTGTTGATGATGTTGATAATTCAAGCATCGTTCTTTGCAGTGCCACAGAGCTATTAAAACTTCTTGTATCGGAAGAAGGTCTCATTAGAAAAAGCCTATTTGATGATAATGTGAGAGATTATCAAGGGGATACAACGATTAACCAAGATATTCTAACCACAATTGAAAATGATCCATTTAGCTTTGTGCTTCTTAATAATGGAATTACTATTGTTTGTGATGAAATTGGGAGTGGTAACCGCAAAATAACAATTAAAAATCCTCAAGTTGTTAACGGCTGCCAAACCTGCAATGTAATTTACGAGGCAAGCAAACAGGGGTACGATTTATCCCATGTGACGATAATTTCTAAAGTAATTGCAACGAGAAGCCTAGAGATTACAAATAGTATTGTTAAGGGCACAAATCGCCAAAACATTGTATATGATGAGGCGTTTGAAATCACTAGACAGTTCCACAAAGATTTAGAAGACTTGTTTAATGCCCTTGCAACCGAGACAGGCATAAGGCTATTTTATGAACGGCGTTCCAAGCAATACTTTAATAATCCAACCATTAAGCCTTTTGAAAAAGTAAATTTGCGAGGAATTTTGCAAAGTTTTGTGAGTGTTTTTTTGAGTGAACCCTTTAAGGGGCATAGGCATGAATCAAAACTTTTACAAGAATACCGCAATAAAATATTTGTCGACTCACAATCAAAATACCCGTATTATATGGCAGCCCTAATCTTTTCTATGATTGACCACGAATATAGGGCAAATACAATTCCTAAAGAACTAGCTCCATATAGGATGCATCTTTGTTGGTTAGTAAAAGAATTATTGGCCCCCAATACCCCGACAATAAATAATGAAAAAGAAATTGACAAGTACTGTGAACAGCTTAAAGAGAAACTTCTGGATGAAAAAACATGGAATGAAACTCTAAATAGGACCTGCCGGCTCTTTACAAATGCTCAGCAAGAGTGGATCGAAGAGAAGGGTCAGAGCTACAAATATGGGATGAAAGACTCTACTGAATTCTTCAATTATCTAAGAGAGTATGTTCATACCCAGCAGAAAGTAGATATAATCGAAGAGAAACCTCTGCAGTATCGTGGAACGGTAATTAAAACCAGATTTGATAGGAACGGAAGATACTATGGATTTATTTCCAGGTTACCAGACAACATTTTCTTCCACGAACAGGATAATCCAGGGTTAAATTTCTCCAATCTATATGCGCATGAAGTTTTATACAGCATAGTCAAAGATAAATTTGGAAATGATAAAGCTGTCGATGTTATTCCAGTTTGATAGGCAAATTCTATGAAATACTGATTATCCGTACCCGAATACTATTTTTGCGTTTGTAATTTTCTGAAACCCTCAAATGACGCTCCGACTTATTTTTGTTTTGGCAGAAAAAAGTCTTCTGCCCCCTCCCCTGTCTTAATAATATGTTTTTGTACCCGGTTAATTTACCGCTGTGAGGTAACCACATTGATGATAAAAGCGATTACAAGCAAAGATGCGCTTTGGGTAACTACCGCAAAATATGCACAACAGTGCTCTTGGAGAGCGGGAGAAGGGCTAGCCAACGAGATGACGTCCAACCGCCTTGATGGATGGCAGCGGGTATTTGTTGCCCTTATCGACGATCAAGTGGTTGGTTATTGCACCTTGGCAAAAACCGATTGCATCCCGGATGTTCCCTACACTCCTTATATTGGTTACGTGTTTGTTGACGAAGCACAGCGTGGAAAACGACTGAGTCAACAACTCATCAATTCTGCGTTAGCGTACGCTAAAGGCCTTGGTTTTGATAAAGTATACCTTGTAAGCGACCACATCAATCTATATGAAAAATACGGCTTCGTTAAGGTTGACGAAAAGCCCGCCCCATGGAATCCGAATCAGTTAGAAACGATATTTATGCACTTAACATAAGCGTTTTGTCCATAGGGGGACTGTGCTACTCAGCCGTTTTGCGTCTGAAACAAGGCCCCTACCAAAGCAGCCTCCCCGGCCGATACACGAAAACAAAGTTGCTAAGCAAAAGGAACCAGTGGTTTTTTCCGCCGGTTCCTTTTTTGCCCATCTGCAAAAAAATATCCCCAACCAAAACAGTTGGGGATGAAAGACACAAAAGGGTGCCATATAAATACGATTACATTTCGTCCGGGGAGAAGAATTTGCTGTGAATAGCGGCTACAGCCCGATCCGCATCCTTTTCGTCAATTAACACCGAAATTTTGATTTCGCTGGTGGCAATCATCTGGATGTTTACCTGCGCCTCAAACAAAGCCTCAAACATTTCAGCAGCTACTCCCGGGTGGGATTCCATTCCGGCGCCCACAATGGATACTTTCGCCACATCCTCATCGTACACTACCTCAGAGGTACCGATGAGATCGGCCAAATCATGTAGCACCGCCAACGCTTCTTTCAGCTTTTCCATGGTGACGGTAAAGGTAATATCCTTTGTGCCGTTACGGCCGATGGATTGCAAAATAATATCTACGTTAATATCTTTAGACGATAGGCGCGAGAATATCGTAAACGCCAGGCCGGGCTTATCCGGCACGCCGATTACCGAAATCCGGGCCACATTGCTGTCTTTTGCTACGCCGCTTATGAGCATCTTTTCCATTTTGACTGCCTCCCTCACAATCGTGCCCGGCGCCCTGGTTAGGCTAGAGAGCACCTCTAACTCTATGTTATATTTCTTTGCCATTTCTACCGACCGGTTGTTGAGCACCTGCGCCCCCAAGGTGGCCAGCTCCAGCATTTCGTCATAAGAAATTTCGGCCAACTTGCGCGCATTTGGCACCTTGCGGGGATCTGCGGTATATACCCCTTCCACATCTGTATAGATCTGGCACAGGTCCGCATGCATCACCGAGGCAATAGCCACCGCGCTGGTATCGGAACCGCCGCGGCCCAAGGTGGTCAAATCGCCGTAGCGGTTAATTCCCTGAAATCCTGCTACAACCACAATATTCTTTTTATCCAGCTCTTTACGGATCCGATCGGGAATCAGCCGCTTAATGCGCGCGCCGCCGTAAGTGGAGCTGGTGGTAAAGCCTGCCTGCCAACCTAAAAGCGAAACCACCGGGAACCCCAATTTTTCTATTGCCATAGCAAGCAGCGCCACCGACATCTGTTCCCCGGCTGTAATCAGCATATCCACCTCCCTGCGGGACGCATCGGGATTGATGTCGTAAGCTTGCGCCAACAAATCGTCGGTGGTATCCCCCTGGGCAGAAACCACTACCACAATATCGTTGCCCTCTTTATACTTGCGGGTAATAATATCTGCCACGTTAAAAATGCGTTCTTTATCGGCTACAGATGAGCCGCCAAACTTCTGTACAATGAGCCCCACCAGCAAAACCTCCTTTTTTAGTCCAGAAAAACGTCTGCGCCATTGCTGTCTGCCCGCAAAATCTCTAAGCGCCAGCCGGTAACGTTTTTCTGCTGTAAATACTCAATTGCATGCTGTTGAAAGTTCTTGGCCCCAATGTCGTCTACAATTGAAACAATAGAAGGGCCCGCGCCGCTAATATAGGTGCCGTAGGCACCCAACTCACGGCTGATGCGAAACACCGTATCCACCCCAGGGATAAATTTCATCCGATAGGGTTGGTGCAACTTATCCTGCACCGCTACGCGCAAATTCTCTAAACTACCCGAAAAAAGCGACGCCGTCATTAACGCCGAGCGAGAAAGGTTATAAACAGCATCCTGCCTGGTATAGCTCTCTGGCAAAGCGCCGCGCGCTATTTCTGTCTTTAACTCAAAGGGCGGAATCATCACCGCAAAACGAATTTTTTCGCTAACCGGCACGCTTACGCTATACACCCGCTTGCCTTCAATGGCCGAGGTCACCAAGCCGCCGCATAAGGCCGGCGTGGTATTATCGGGGTGCCCCTCTATCTCGGTGGCAAGGTTTACCAACTCCTGGCGGGACAGCGGATTGCCCAGCAACCGGTTTGCACCCAGCAAGCCCGCCACAATACACGCCGAGCTGCTGCCCAGGCCGCGGGCCATGGGGATATCGTTTTGCTGTTCAATATGCAGTCCACTTAGCTTTTTGCCGCACCGCTCATATAAAAACTGGGCGGACCAGAAAATCAAATTATTTTCATCCTGCGGAACGGGCACATCGTCGCGCGAACTAATTTCGATGCTGTCGGCCTCTTCCATCCAAACCTGGTTATACATGGTCAGCGCAATGCCCAGCGAATCAAAACCCGATCCCAAGTTGGCGCTGGTGGCCGGTATTTGTATTCTTATCATGTTAAATCACTAATCCTAACCATTGATATTACAGAGACGCCCCGGTGCTCCAATTCATCGCGCAAGCGCTTAATCTCACGCAGGGGCAGCTCTTTTGTGACAAAAGCAATTTCCTCGCGCGGCGCGTTATCTCGATACAGCCGACGCACGCCGCCAAACAATTCGTCTGCTATACCCACTGCGGTTTCGTCGTCCATCCCCGGCGCGGTGGCACGCATATAAACCGGAATGACGCTCTCTTCATAATCGGAAACATAGCCCTCCTGCGCATCCGCCCAATAAAGATAAATGCGTTTTTCCGTGTGCTTAACGCAATCAATAATGTCTGCCACAACAGCGCTGGCGGTTGGGAGCTTACCGGCCCCTTTACCGTAAAACACCACATCCCCTGTGGCGTCCCCGCGCACCAAAATAGCGTTAAACACATCGTCCACGCCAGCCAGCTGGCTTTCGCGCCCAACAAACATGGGGGCTACCACCACCTGTATTTGGCCGTTTTCCAGCTTTTTGGCCTGGCCAATCAACTTGATGACGCCGCCCCAATCCTCTGCATAGGCCACATCCTCCAAGGTGATATTGGTGATTCCCTGCGTATGCACCTGATCCGGATAAACATGCCTACCATAAGCCAACGACGCCAAAATGCAAATTTTCCGGCAAGCGTCTAGCCCCTCGATATCGGCGGCCGGGTTGCGTTCGGCATATCCCAAACGCTGGGCCATAGACAGCGCGTCGTCAAAAGTCATTTGCTCCCGTATCATTTTGGTTAAAATGAAGTTTGTGGTACCATTTAAAATACCGGCAATTTCAATTACATCGTTTGCCGCCAGGCACTGATTCATTGGACGGATGATGGGAATACCGCCGCCCACGCTTGCCTCAAACAAAAAGTTCACGTTATTGTCTTGGGCAATTTTCAGCAGTTCTGCGCCCTTTTGCGCCACCAGCTCTTTATTAGAGGTAACCACGCTTTTGCCGTTTTGCAGCAGCTGCTTTACATAATCATAAGAAGGGTTGAGCCCTCCAATGACCTCTGCCACCACTTTAATTTCTGGATCGTTTAAAATCGTTTCAAAAGACTTGGTAAACTTGCTTGCATAAGGGCTATCAGCAAAATCTCGAATATCCAAAATATATTTGATATGGATTTCTTGCTTGGCGCGCCTAGCAATGCTTTCTTGATGCGATGTAAGAACCTCGGCCACGCCGGATCCCACAACGCCGAAGCCCATAATGGCCACTTCTACCATATGTTAAATCCCTCCCTGATTCCACAACTTTACAACAACATCGCGCCTCTATGCGCCGGTAATATTTTCGATGGTTTTAACGCCTTCCACGCCGCGCAATGAATTAAGCAGCTCTTCGGTAGACAGCCGGGCCGTATCCACACGAGCTGAAATAGACACCAACGCCGCCCCCATAACGGGGATATTCTGGTTCACTGTTAAAATATTGGCGCCTGCGGCATAAAACGCAGAAATAAGGGCCATTAAAACGCCGGGCTTATCTTCCAGCACCGCGTGGACAGTGATAAGCGGTGCGGCCGCCTTATCTTCATAAGGAAAGACTGCGTCTTTATACTTATAATATGCGCTACGTGAAATACCGGCCTTGCGGGCAGCGTCGGATGCGTTTGCCGACAAACCGGAAGCCAACAACTGCTTGGCCTTCACTACCCGGCGAAACACCTCGGGCAAGGCCTGCGCATCCACTAAAAGCAATTTGGCCTTTTCCAACAAGTCCACCTCTCACACACTATTGTATTGCAACGAAATACAGTTTATCATCCTTTTTAATTCCTATCAAACCTGAAATACTCATATAATAAATCATATATTTTAATTTTATTAAAATAACTCACGATTTCGTTGAATTACTCTCGATTTCTATATATATCAGCATCTTAGAAAGAAATTTAGCAAAAACAACAAATTTTTTTATCACTTATCAAGGGTTTAGATAATTTAGAAAAAGCAGGAGCGTTCGCTCCTGCTTTTTCACAATAAACGACATTTTAGCTAGCCTTGACGAGACACTGCCGATTCAACTGGCCCGCCAGAACTACCATTCTCGGCCACAGAAGATACCTGGCTGCTCTGAGAAGGAGGCAATGTAGAAGAAACCGGTGCGTTGGAAGACTCCGGCATACTGGAAATCGGGGATTCGCTGGAAGATGGATCCGGCACCGGAGGCTCTGCGGAGGTTGCCTCGGAACTAACCGGCGGTTCACTGGATTCCGGCGCGCTGGATTCCGGCTCACTGGACTCTTCGGAAGAAGAAGACTCATCGCCTTCATGCACCCCATCGCAGTTGCCGGGCATATTATTGGGGCTATACCAGCCGGTTGCCACACTCTCGCAATTTTCACCTGCCAACAAACCAGTCTCGGTACAATATTGCCTTGTTACAACATTCGGATCGTCCTGGAAGGTAAGCGCCGGCTTATCCGCCAGATATTGCGTAAAGAAAGAACGCCAAATATTCCTGGCATAGCTGGTTTCTCCTGCGCTGGCGCTCAAGTCTTTTCCTTCTGTATAGCCGGTCCAAATGCCGGCTATGGCATAAGGCGTTCCGCCGATAAACCAACTGTCGTGATCGTTATCACTGGTACCTGTTTTTGCGTAAATTTGCCAGCCCGGAATATTCGCCCCGCTACCGGTGGGATATACGCTACCGGTTACAACATTATAAAGCAAATGCCGCATAATGGTTGCATTTTCTGAACTAATAACCTGCTCGCCTACTACGCTGGTGTTATCCAAAAGCACTTCTTTGTCGCTATCCAGCACCTTGTAATAGGTATAAGGCTCATAGTATTTGCCGCCGGTACCAAAAATTTGGAACCCTGCGGTCATTTCCTCAACCGTAGCACCTTCTGACATGCCGCCCAAGGCCATGGCCGATAAGTTTCTATCCGCTTCGGTTAACGACTCAAAATGCAATTTCTGCTGCAAAAAGTCATAGCTCACCTCGGGCGTAACCACCTTTTCCACCTGCACAGCGGGCGCATTGGCAGATACTTCTATGCACAGCTGAACCGTCATGGGATGCTTTTGGAAGCCTCCAAAATATCCGTACCAGTTGTTGGGCCCGGGCCTGCCGTCGGGGAAATAGGGGGTAATGGGCTCGTCCGGTACAATGGTAGAGTAGTTGTATTTACCCGACTCTAGAGCCGGAGTATAAACCGAAATGGGCTTCATAGTAGAACCAGGTTGGCGGGCTGCGTCTGTAGCGTTGGAATAGACAAAGCTGCCTTCTTTTTCATTTCGGGAACCCACCGTTGCCAAAACCCTGCCGTTATAATCCATGACGAAAACGCCGGTTTCTACCTCAAGGTTGGGCATATTAGAGCTATCTTGCACCACTGCCTCTAAAATATTTTGCGCCTGCCTATCTACTGCGCTGTAAATCTCCAACCCACCGTGCTGCATCATATCCAAGGCGGCATCCTTGCCTATATTGAGCTCTTCCATCAGATCCTCTTGCACATTTTCCAACAACAAATCCGTATACCAGCTTTGGGTGGGCTGCTCATAATCGTCTTCATCGTCGTCAATTCCTTCTGCAAAGGTCATGGTGGCCGATTCCGCCATGGCGGCGTCGTATTCCTCTTGCGTCAGCATACCTTGGTTAAGCATCTCTTGCAGCACAACTTCACGCCGCTCTTTATTCTGATCAGGATTCAACAAAGGGGAATAGAGCGAAGGGTTTTGCGTTATACCGGCAATAGCGGCGCACTGGGCCACTGAACATTCCGAAATATCCTTGTCAAAATACAGCTGCGCCGCTGCCTGCACCCCATTGGCGCCGCTGCCGAAGTTCACGTAGTTTAAATAATACTCCAATATCTCGTCTTTGCTGTATTCCTTTTCAAAATTCAAGGCGCTAAAAATTTCGGTGATTTTACGGGTTAAGCTCACCTCGTCGTTACCGGTTATATTTTTAATCAACTGCTGGGTAATGGTGGAACCGCCGTAGCTGTCTCCTCCACCGATAAATAGATTTAAAACAGCGCTGCCGGTTCTCACCCAGTCTACGCCTTCATGCTGATAAAAACGTTTATCTTCAATGGCTACCATTGCGTCTTTCATCGCCTGAGGGATATCATCAAAATTAACCCAATTTCGGGTTATCTCGGCATACACCGGCTGCACCTGCACGGTTTCTCCGTTTTCGTCCACCTCATATACGTAACTGGTTAGATCCATTTTGGCTGTGCGCAAATCGTAATCCACAGTGGTATCTTTTAGGCTAAGAATAAAAACCAGCACAGATACACCTACAATTATAGAGGTTACCAGCCCAACCAAAAACACTGTAGCGATTACCTTCCAGATAATACCTAATACACGTTTTGTGGTAGAAGCAGCTACCGCTCCTGCAGCACCGCCGCCTTTGCCTGGCGGCGTGTTCGTCGTATATTGGTTAATATCCGTTTTTTTCATTCTGGGTGTTGCCTCCTTTGCCATAGGCTTCTCTCAATTGCAGAAGCCGGATACATAAACAGCCGGTATAAAAAATGCATAATTTGACAATTCTTAGCAATACTACATGCAAACCACTCACACAAATGCGGATTCTTTCTTATTATATACCGTTTTCTAAATAAATCTCGTCATACCAATTCCGCATGAGGAAAGGATGATCCACGATGAAAAAAGCTGTTGTAGCGTTAAGCGCCATCCTTATCGTTTTGGTACTGCTGGTTTTTCTGTTGCCAACGCCCCACCAAAACACGCCAAGCCAAGCCAACGTCAGCGGCGTAGCGGCGCAAGTAAGCAGTGAAAGCAACAACAGCCAAGAGAAGCTCTATATTGTAAAAAGTTGGAATGGAAAAATCGCCGTTTTTCAAGAAAACTCCAACAAGCCGGTAGAAGTAACCGACGTTCGGGTAAGCACTTTGCCTGAGTTGGATCAAAAACTGCTAAACCAAGGCATTCAAGCCCAAGGAAGAGCAGAGCTGGCAAAGGTATTGGAAGACTACTGCAGTTAGCAGAAAACATGTCTTTATACCGCGCGCGTCTTGTATTGCTATTTCTTACCATATTAATAAGTTTGGGCATATGGTCTTATTATATCTCTTAGCAAGGTTTTATAATTCTATAATAGAATTATATCTAGATTACACGCCAAAATCATATACAAAATAAAAAATATAACAAAAACTTTACAATATGTATAAGTCAGGCGCCGTATCAAATGATACGGCGCCCACTTGAAGAGAAAGGTTATTTCATGTTGGATTCGTACTGCTGAATCATCTTTTTCACCATCTGGCCACCCACGGAACCGGCCTGCTTGGAGGTCAAATCGCCGTTATAACCTTGCTTCAGGTTCACACCAACTTCGTTGGCAGCTTCCATCTTAAATCTATCAAGAGCTTCGCGCGCCTCAGGAACAACTACAGAATTCTTAGACATGGTAACAATACACTCCTTAAATTTAATTTCATTTGTTTTTTTGTTTCTTTCGCGTTTGCTTTACTATTGTGCTCCCAGCCCGCCTTTATATGACTGACAATTTTTGTAATACCGCAAATGACATAAAATTCAATGTTTTTTGATAAAGCAAGCCTGTGTGCAATTTTAAAAAGCGTATCCTTGGCTGGAGGGCACGCCGGCCAATAGCAACACAGCGCAACATGCCAGCAAGGGATAAACCCCTGTTTCTTCCGAAAGCTGCACTGTAAAGTCATGGGGTTCTATTACGCTGCCCGACAGTTGCACTAAATTGCGCTGTAAGCTAACCACCGCGCGGTTGTAATCTAGGCTGGCAATGCTCAGGGTATCTTTTGCAGACATACCGCAGCTGATTACATTGCAATTTTGTCCTTGTAGGGAATGCAGCGCCCGGCTGTTATGCTGCTCTAAAACGGGAACCAATCCGGAAAGTTGCAGCGGCCCCTCCTGCTCTTCGTAAGAATTTTTTAAAATGAGCACACCTGCCGTATGGCTAACTGCCGGAATTTTAGTGCACTCATATAAGCAAAAGCGCGGTTCGTGATTCCCCTCTAGCTGCTCTTTGGCAAAACGCTGCACACCGCCGTATTGATTGAGGGCCCGCACCAAAGCTTGCCGCATCTGCCCGCCGTTTTCACCGCCGCATAACAAAACCGTTGTCACAAAACCCCTCCGTTACCCTTTTGAAATGCCTTCAAAATTTGCCGCGTTTATCGAAAAGCCGGCTTCATTATTGTGTGCATATCTGGCGCGTATTATCACAAAACCATCGGCATACACCGCTGATTTGAGCAAAGAAAAAAGGCGGGAAAACCGCCTTTTTTCTTTGCAAAATAAATTTTTTCAAAAATACAATCATACGACAAGCGCGCCGCCCTATTGGCCAACCGGCTCTTCTTGCGCCTCTGGGTTGCCCATACGGCGAAACCGATCATACCGTTCGTTTAACAATTCCTCTACCGGCATCGCTAACTTTTGTTGAAACAATTGGTAAATCGAATTGCGTAAACTATCAAATAAACGGTCGTCAAGGTTTTTGGGCTCCCGTATAATGCGTTCAATAACATGCATTTTATAAAGATCCTGTGAGGTGATTTTTAACCGCTCAGCGGCTTCTGCCGCTTTTGAGGAATCTTTCCAAAGAATACTGGCGCACCCTTCCGGCGAAACCACCGAATATACGGCGTTTTCCAGCATCCATACCTCATCCGCTACACCCAAAGCCAGCGCGCCGCCGCTCTCTCCTTCCCCTATTAAAATAGAAAGGATAGGGGTTTTAAGGGCCGTCATCTCCATAATATTTTCGGCAATTGCCTGGCCCTCGCCGCGCTCTTCGGCCCCAATGCCACAAAATGCACCAGAGGTATCGATTAAGCATAAAATGGGCCGGCGGAATTTCTCCGCCTGCTTCATCAGGCGCAATGCTTTGCGGTATCCTTCGGGATGAGCGGAACCAAAATTGCGCTCCAAGCGCTCTTTAATATCGCGCCCTTTTTCCAAGCCGATAACAGTTACCGGCATATCTCGCAATAGCCCAACCCCGCCAATAACGGCCTTATCGTCGCCAAAGCGGCGATCGCCGTGCAACTCGATAAAGCTATTTCCCATCAACTTATCAATATATTCCTTAGAGGTGGGTCGGCCTTTGGCCCGGGCGGCGGTGAGACGATCGTATGCGTTCATTGCGCGGCCTCCTCGTGCAAAGTCAACAATTTACCAAGCGTGCCGCGCAGATCCTTACGGGGCACAATAGCATCCACAAAGCCCTTTTCCAAAAGGAATTCCGAGCGCTGAAACCCTTGGGGCAAATGCTGCCGTATGGTTTGCTCAATCACACGGGGGCCAGCAAAGCCGATCAGCGCCTTGGGCTCTGCCAATATTATGTCGCCTTCCATCGCAAAGCTGGCAGTTACTCCCCCAGTGGTGGGATCGGTTAGCACTGTGATATACAGCAACCCGGCATCGTTGTGGCGCTTAACCGCAGCGCTGGTTTTGGCCATTTGCATCAGCGATAAAATTCCCTCTTGCATTCGGGCGCCGCCCGATACCGTAAAAGCGATCACCGGCATATGGGCGCGGGTGGCGTACTCGAAAAGCCTAGTTACCTTTTCACCGGTAACCGTTCCCATACTGCCCATCATAAAAGAGGAATCCATCACGCAAAGCGCGCAACCCTTCCCCTCTATTTTTGCAGTGCCGCATATCACCGACTCATTTTCCCCACTTTGCAGCCTAGCATTTTTAAGTTTCTTGCTATACTCGGGAAAATCTAGTGGGTTTTTAGACACCATACCTTTGTCGTGCTCCACAAAGGTATCCTTATCCACCGTATAAGCGATGCGTTGCCGCGCCGTAAGGCGAAAATGATGCTGGCATTTCGGGCAAACCCTTAAACTCTCTTCCAAATCTGAGGAAAGAACCATATTTTTACAAGACGGACACTTAACCCAAAGATTATTCGGCACAAACGGTAGGTTGGTGCGCAAGGCTTTATCGCTGTCTTCCAGCTCGTTGACCGGTTTTTTAAAAATAACATGAAACGCATCGTTTAAGTTCACAATAGCACCCCGCTTTTCGTTTTACCTACCGTCTTTTTTCGTTTTTCACTGCTGTTGTTCACTTTTTTCTTCCTGTTCGCGCTGCTGCATCAAACTGGTGGTATACGTACCGTTAGCAAAGCGCTCATCTGAAAGGATATCACCCTGCATACGGGCGTTATGATCAATCCCATCCACCACCAATTCATCCAACGCCGCTTTCATTTTGCGGATGGCCAGCTCCCGCGTATCAGCGTGCACAATCAGCTTGCCTATCATAGAATCATAAAAGGGCGGCACCACATAATCCTGGTAAATCGCCGTATCAAAGCGCACCCGTGGGCCGCCTGGGATGTGCACCGCAGTCAGTTTGCCACAACTGGGGCGGTAATCCTGCTCCGGATTCTCGGCATTAATACGGCACTCAATGGCATGACCCGACAAATGGATATCCTCTTGACGCAGCGTCAGCGGATTGCCGCTAGCAATGCGGATTTGCCACTGCACCAAATCTACGCCTGTTACCATCTCGGTCACAGGATGTTCCACCTGCAGCCGGGTATTCATCTCCATAAAATAAAAGTTACCCTCGGCATCCAGCAAAAACTCTACGGTGCCTGCGTTTACATAACGCACCGCTTTGGCCGCACGCACAGCGGCTTCCATCATTTTTTGACGGGTTTGTTCTGAAATGGCAGGAGAAGGGCTTTCTTCAATCAGTTTTTGGTTTTTGCGCTGCACTGAGCATTCCCGTTCGCCCAAGCACACCACATTGCCGTATTGATCGCAAAGCAGTTGCATTTCAACATGCTTTACCGGATGTAAGTAACGTTCCAGATACACAGCACCGTCGCCAAAGGCGCTTTGGGCCTCACTGGATGCGGCATGAAAAGCGTTGATAAACTCTTCCCGCTCCTTAACCAGCCGGATTCCCCTGCCGCCGCCGCCTGCTTTCGCTTTGATGAGCAGTGGGTACCCCACTTCGTCGGCCGCTTTTAGCGCCTGCTGCGCATCTTCTATTACGTCGGTGCCCGGCGTTACCGGGACGCCAGCCTCCCGCATGGTGCGGCGGGCCATATCTTTATCTCCCATACGGGCTATCATATCGGAACTGGGACCGATAAAAGCAATATTACATTGTTCACATAAAGAAACAAACTTAGCGTTCTCTGAAAGCAAGCCGTATCCCGGGTGGATAGCCTGCGCCCCGGTGGCAACCGCCACTGTAAGGATGGCCGCCATATTAAGGTAACTATCGCTCACCTGGCTGGCGCCGATGCAATAACTTTCATCTGCCAACGCCACATGCAGGGCATTGCGATCGGCTTGGGAATAAACCGCCACGGTAGAAATGCCCATCTCCCGGCAAGCCCGAATGATGCGCACTGCAATTTCACCCCGGTTGGCAATTAATATTTTAGAGAACAAACCCCCACACGCTCCTCTTCTGTTACTGCTTCGCCTGCTTATCAAGGAGGGCAAACGAAAATTCCGCTTTTACCGCCAATTGGCCGTTTACCTTGCCCTCACCCTCTACAAAGAAGAAGTTGCCCCTGCTTTTCACCAAACGGCATTCCACCTCGATGGTATCGCCGGGAAAGACCGGATGTTTAAACCGGGCATTGTTGATGCTGGTAAACAATGTCCATGCGCCTTTGACTCTGTCGGCCACAATGACGGCGCTGGACTGCGCCATGATTTCGCACAAGATGACGCCCGGCACCACCGGATGATCGGGAAAATGCCCTTGCAAAAACCACTCGTCGCCTTTGATGGTTTTTTTCCCGCGCGCGGTATTTTCATCTACTAGTTCGGCTTCGTCCACCAGCATCATTGGATCCCGGTGAGGCAAAATCTGCATCAATTCCTCTTTATTCACGCAAAGACCTCTCTTCTATCGCGATAATCCTCTTAAATAGCTATCGCAGCCTATCTTAATATAAACAAAGTTTGGCCGTACTCTACAACCTCGCCGTCCTGAGCGCAAATTTCAGCCACTTCGCCGTCAAACTCGGCCGTAACCTCGTTCATGAGCTTCATCGCCTCTATAATACAAAGCACATCGCCCTTCTTTACCCGGCTGCCCACCTTAACATAGGGCTCGCTTTCCGGCGAAGGCGCTGCATAAAACACGCCCACCATGGGGGATTTCTGCTCACGGCCCGCCACAGGCTCCTCTTTTTTCTCCGCCTCAGCGGGCTGTGCGGCCGTTTGAGCGGCCACAGGCGCAGTAGGCTGCACCGCCGGTTGCACAATCGGCGCCGCATACACCGCAGGCGCGCATTCGCCGCGGGCCGTGCGCTCTAAACGCACCTTGCAATCGCCTTCTTCAATTTCCATGGCCGTTAAACTGGAATTTTCCATCAGCGCAATCAGCTGCTTGACCATTCTTGTATTCATATTATCCCCCAATTCCCAGCGGCGGAGTAAATACGCCCCGCCATTTGTTACACTTTTTGAAAAACCACACAGGCATTATGCCCGCCGAATCCCAAAGAAGCCGAGGCCGCATATTGCAAATCAGCCTTCACAGCTTGATTGGGCACATAATTCAGGTCACACTCCGGATCCGGCTCTTCATAGCCGACAGTAGGCGGAACAATCCCCTCTTTCAATGCCAACACGCTGGCCACCGCCTCTACGGCGCCGGTGGCACCCAACATATGCCCGGTCATCGATTTAGTGGAGCTTACCAGCAAATCGTAAGCCCTTTCGCCAAATACTTTTTTGATAGCCAGGGTTTCCGTCTTGTCGTTTAACGGAGTGCTGGTGCCGTGGGCATTAAAGTAAAGGTTCCCTTCCTTCAAAGCGCCGGCCTCTTCCACTGCCAGGCGGATAGCCTCCGCAGAGCCTATGGCGTCGGGCTGCGGAGCCGTCATGTGATAAGCGTCGTTGGTATTGCCGTAGCCCGTTATCTCGGCGTAAATCTTCGCACCGCGCGCTTTGGCATGATCATATTCTTCTAAAACCAATATGCCGGCCCCTTCGCCCATTACAAAGCCGTCGCGCCGCTTATCGAAAGGAATAGAGGCCCGTTTGGGATCGTTAACAGTAGATAAGGCCATGCAGTTGGTAAAGCCGGCTACCGCCAAGGGGGTTAAGGTAGCCTCGGCGCCGCCCGCTATCATAACATCGGCATCGCCATGCTGAATGGCGCGAAATGCTTCGCCCACTGTGTTGGTGCTGGTGGCGCACGCCGTAGCGATTGACATAGAGGGGCCCATTGCCTGATAGCGAATGGCGATAGTGCCCGCCGCTATATTCGCAATCATCATCGGAATAAAGAAGGGAGAAACCTTTCTGGGGCCCCCTTTAGACAGCTTTTCGCACTGGGCAACAAAGGTCTCCATGCCGCCGATGCCGGATCCCACATATACGCCCATGCGCCGCCCATCCACGGTTCCGGCAACACCGCTGTCTTCCATAGCCTGCACAGCGGCCGCCACAGCATATTGGCAGAACAAATCGGTTTTACGCAAATCGCTCTTTTCAAAATAACGTAGCGGATCAAAGTTTTTTACCTCGGCCGCAACCTTTACTTTAAAATCCGTTGTATCAAAACGGGTGATAAAATCAATCCCGCTTTTCCCTTGAATAAGGGAATCCCAAAAAGAAGGCACATCGTTGCCCACCGGCGTTACAACGCCTAATCCTGTTACTACCACTCTTCTCATGGGGTCGTTTCGGCTCCTTTCCACTTTTAGCTTCTCTTCATAACAGCGGTTACATAGCCAGCCCGCCGTCTACCCGCAGCACTTCGCCGGTGATATACGACGCTTCGTCCGAGGCCAAAAAAGCCACGGCGTTTGCCACATCTTCCGGCGCACCCGGCCGCTTCATGGGGATTTGGGCGGTGATGGCCTCGCGCTTTTTCTCATCCAGCGCGCCGGTCATATCGGTAGAAATATATCCCGGCGCAATGGCGTTGCAGGTAACGCCGCGCCCGGCCAGCTCTTTTGCCACCGACTTGGTCAACCCGATAAGGCCCGCCTTTGCGCTGGCATAATTGGCCTGACCCGCCTGGCCGCCTAGGCCCACCACTGAGGATATATTGATAATCCTGCCGCTGCGTTTTTTCATAAAATGAGGGTAACACTGCTTGATTAAATGAAAAGCACCTTTTAGGTTAACATCCAGCACTTGATCAAAATCTTGAGGCTTCATTTTCAAAACCAGTTTGTCGCACACAATGCCGGCGTTGTTAACCAAAATATCGATGCCGCCAAAATCGGCAATCACTTGCTCCACCAGGCCCGTAACCGCATCATAATCGGCCACATTGCAACAATAAGCTTTTGCGGTAACACCAGTGGCATTGATTTCTTGGCAGGTTTGCTCCGCCTTTTCTTGGTTGCCGGCATATACTACCGCCACATTGGCCCCGCCCTGTGCCAAGCGCAGGGCAATCGCTTTACCGATTCCGCGGGAAGCCCCCGTTACCAACGCTGTTTTTCCTTGTAGTATCATATCACTTTTGTGCCAGCGCGGCAACAGCCGCATCCAGCCCCTCCTTATTTTCTATTTGGAATACCCGTGCATCGGGCGCTGTTTTTTGGACGAGCCCACACAGAGTTTTTCCTACGCCCACCTCTATAAAAGTATCCACGCCGTCGGCGCACATTGCCAGCACGGTTTTCTGCCAAAGAACAGGGCTTTCGCACTGGGCAGCCAATATCGCCGCCGCTTCTTCGCCTTGCCCATAAGGCTGAGCGGTTTTATTGGCGTAAACCGGAATCTTAGGTTGGCCTATGGTTTTATCCGCCAGATACTCCCTTAGCCCTTGGGCCGCGCTGTGCATAAAGGGGGAATGAAAAGCGCCGCTTACCGCTAAGCGCACCGCTTTGCCTTTTTGTTGCTTCACAGCAGCCGCCAGTGCGTCGGCCTCTTGTTGAGCCACCGCCACCACCGTTTGACCGGGGCAATTGTAATTCACCGGCCATGCCTGCGAAAACGACGCGCAAATTTCTTCTACCTGTTCGGCCTTCAGCCTTAAAACAGCCACCATCACGCCCTCATTTTCATGAGCGGCTTTATCCATCAACTCTGCCCGCCGGCAAACCAGGCGAAAGGCATCTTCATCAGAGAGCGCGCCGGCAAAAGCCAACGCCGGCAGTTCGCCCAAAGAAAAGCCCGCCACGCAGTCACACGGGATGCCCGCCTCTTGCGCGGCACGAGCCGCCGCCAAATCCACCGCAAACAAACAGGGCTGCGTATGGATGGTTTGGTTTAGCTCCTCTTGCTCTCCGGCAAAGCACTGCTGCGACGTACCAGGACGCAGGCGATCCGCCATGGCAAAAACTTCGGCCGCCTTAGGGGAACAAACGCTTAGATCCTGCCCCATGCCGGGATGTTGGGCGCCTTGGCCCGAAAAAACAAAAGCTACTTTTCCCACAATATTACCTCGCTTCCATTCAACTGGCACTAGGGATTTAACCCTCTTTACTCCAGCGCAGCACGCAATGCCCCGCCGTCAGTCCGCCGCCAAAAGCCGACATAGCCAATAGATTGCCCGGTTTCAGCCTGCCGTCCCGGTTCATCTCATCCAGCAGCACCGGAATACACGCCGCCGAAATGTTCCCGTAACGGGCAATATTCGTAACACAACGCTCCTTGGGAATATCCAGCTTGGCACAGGCCGCATCGATAATGCGCTGATTGGCTTGATGCGGCAGCACATAATCGATATCGCTTTGTTGCAAGCCGGCGTCTGCAATCACCTGTATCAAGCCCGAGCTCATCGCGTTAACCGCAAATTTATATACCTCGCGCCCATTCATATGCAGCACTGGGCGCTGGGAGCCTAACTGATAAAACGGGGAGGTATTTTCTCCTCGTGGAATGTTAAGCGCCTCTATGTTCCCGTGGGATTCCATGCGGATGGCCAGCAAATCATTCCCTTCGCCCAACACAGCCGCGCCTGCGCCATCTCCAAACAACACGCAGGTAGCGCGGTCGGTCCAATCCAAGCAATTGGTAACGTTTTCAGCCGCCACCACCAGCACCTTTTTCACCCGTTTGCGGGCAAAAAATCCGTCGGCCACATCTAAGCCGTAAAGAAAACCAGTGCAAGCCGCGTTTACATCAAACGCCGGGCAGCATGCGCCAATTCTTTTTTGCACCACACATGCCTCCGACGGGCTAAAATATTCGCCCCGGATGGTGGCGCAAACGATCAAGTCCAAATCCTGGGCGGCTATGCCTGCGTTTTGCAGGGCGTTTTCCGCCGCCTGCACCGCCAAATCCCCAATGCTCTCGGTTGTGCAAACGCGGCGCTGCGCGATACCGGTGCGAGTGCGGATCCACTCATCGCTGGTATCCACAATGGTAGACATTTCATCATTGGTCATCACATACTCCGGCAGGGCGCGGCCGGTGCCCAAGATTCGAAAACTCATCGAAAACAACCTCATTTCTGCCGCCCGGCAAAAGCAGCGCTATTTACCGGGCCGCTTTACTCTTTCATATTGTGTAACTTTTTCTTGTAAAAACCGGTTCATCTTGCCCAAAACCCGCAGCAAGACTTCTTGCTCTTGCGGAGTCATTCCTTCAGCGATCCCTGCCGCCATATTGCGGTGAAAACGCCGGTGTACACGGTTAACGCTCATCCCCTTAGGGGTAAGCCTAACATAAACCACCCGGGCGTCTGCCTGGCTTTTGCTTTTGGTCACGTACCCTTTCTTTTCTAGTTTATTTACCGCAACCGTAACCGACGCGGGGGTAATGGACAAGCGCTCAGCCACACCGCCAACAGGGGTACCCGCCTCTTCGCCTTGGCCGATGGCTTCTAGCAAATGTATCTCATTGATGCTCAAATTTAAAGTTTGGGTGCTAATCATGGTGCTCTCCACCTTATCCAGCAGGTCATACACCCCTTCTAACGCATCGCTGAGTTCCTCATAAAACATGCTGCACCTCGTGCCAAACGGTCTTCGCCGTTTTAGTTAGTTTGATAAGCTAAATAATAGTTACCATTATACACCATGTTATTCATTTGTCAATCCTGTAGCCAGTCCTTTACCAAGCCCCTGCATGCCCACAGAAAAAGCCTCCCCGGCCAAGGGGTGTTTGGCCGGGGAATGGGGTTGTTATTCCCTTTGTTCCTCCTGGCCGTTGCCCGATTTTCTGCTTTGGCGCGGGCGGAAGAAACGCCGGCGCAGTGCGTGGGCATTAAACGGAATAAGGGGATATAAATAGCTCTTGCCTGAAATGGTGCGGTTACCCAACAGCAACAAAAACACCAGCACAAGCCCCCCGATAAATCCCCAAAAGTTAAACAACCAAACCGCCGTCAACAACAAAATGCGCAAAAATTTCAGCGCGTAGCCCAGCTCTAAACTTTGCTGAGAATAATTGGCAATGGCCACAAACGCCATATAAAGTAAGCACTCTCCGGTAAACCACCCAGATTCCACCGCATAATCCCCCAACACTAGGGCCGCCACCATGCTCATGGCTGTATTCAGGGCGCTGGGCGTATTTAATGAAGCCAAACGCATGCCGTCTATCGCCAGTTCCAGCAATATCAGTTGCCAAAAGATCGGCACATTGGGGGGCTCCTCCAGCAGCACAAAGCGAAAAAACTGGGGTACGAGGCTGGGGTTTTGTAGGGCCAGCAGCCATGTAGGCGTCAACACCAACGTAATGAAGGTGATGAAATAACGCGAAAGCCGCAAATAGGTGCCGGTAAAGGGCGGAAAATAGTAATCGTCGGGCTCCTCTACAATGTCAAATATGCTGGTGGGCAATATGACGGCGGAAGGGGCGTTATCCACTAGGATGACGATGTTGCCCTCTAGCACGGCAGAAGCGGTTACATCGGGGCGTTCGCTGTATTTAAACTTGGGAAAGGGGTTGTACCATTTGTAATGATAAATGGCCTCCACCAGGCTTTCCTGGTTCATCACCAAAGCATCCACCTGTGCTCGGCGTATCTTGTCGCTTACTTTTTGCAGCAACTGATGATCTACCCTGTCTTCCATATAGCACAGCACTACGTCGCTTTTTGAACTATCTCCCACTGAAAAAATTTTCATGCGCAGTGCGGTGTCCCTTATCCGCCGGCGGATGAGGGCAGTGTTAAACACCAGCGTTTCTACAAAACCGTCGTGGGATCCCCGCAGCGATTTATCCTTATCCGGTTCGTTGGTTTGGCGTTGGGGGTAGGTACGCACATCCAGGCAAAGCGCCCTGTCAAAACCTTCTATCACCAACACTAAAATGCCGGAAAGCACATTGGTGCAAAGCGTATCCAAATCGCCGCTGAGATCCACTTCAATGTAAGGCACGCGGTTTTTAGAAAAGGCATGGGCATCGGTCAAGTCTTCCGGCTGCGCTTGGTAAAAAAATTCCAGCAACTTTTCCATCACCTCGTCTTTTACCAATCCATCCACAAAAAAGATGGCCGCCGCCTTGCCGCCCACGCGTAGCGTGCGGCAAATAATATCAAAGCTTTCGTCTACTTTCAGCCTGTCTTTTAGCGCCTCTATGCGCAACGGCGCCGGTTGTTTTGTTTGCTGATTGATTTGTTCTTCCACTTATTTCAGCCCTTCTGTTTCCATTTACTTTCTGATTATCTTTTCCAAAATTTGCAGCAACATGCCGGTTGATTTATTTTGCCGGCCAAAAATAGCGCTGAATCTATTTTGCATCGGGGCATTGACAAAGCAATAGGCGTCTGCTATGATGCAATTGTACTATTTATAGTAGTACAGTTAGTTCGATTCATTTTTACCTGAAATGACATTTTGGTAGAAGGGAAGACAGAAACCATGAAAAAGTTTTGGAAACGGATGAACCGAGGCCTAGCTTTGGCGCTGGTACTTGTCATCGGGCTTGTGATCTACATCGCCGTGGATGAGGGGAATTTTCGGCGAGAAGTTCCTCGCATTGAACAAAACCTGCAAAGCTATATGCAACAACTACCCAGTATTTATGTAACCGGCGAGGCCGACAGCGCTACCGTGCCGCAGGAGCAGATAGAGCAAAAACTAAAAGACAACGTGGCGCTTGTGCAGCCCTATTGGCTTTCTACTATTGGTTCCAGCAATGGATATCAATACAATCTAGATGCGTTGACGCAAGACATACAGCAGGTTTTGCAGGATTCCACATTGGGCAACGGGTACGTTTCGAAACTGTCTTACACTATTGTGGGATCCCCGCAGATTAGAAAGGACGGCCCCGGCCTGGCTGTGGTTGAAACAGAGTATTCCATTGTGGCGGATTATGTGGGCACCCCTCTCATCGGCGGCGTGGCCGGCACAATCTACCCTGACGGATACGGCGAAGACCTTTCGGAATCTGGCGAAGAACCCCTTAGGATGACGGTTACCGGGTATGCCAATTTTCACATGCAGCGGGTGGACGGCGACTGGAAAATTACGCAAATTGACAACCTGGGCTACGGCGCCAACGTAACGCCCATTGCCGAATAGATGGGGCCTATATAAAACCATAGGAAAGGATGGCTATCAGCGAGATGGAAACGGTGCTCAAAATTGAGAATCTGAATAAATCCATAGGTAAACGGCAAATTTTGCACGACATATCTTTTGAAACCTATGCCGGTGAAGTGTTCGGCTTTTTGGGGCCCAACGGAGCGGGTAAAACCACCACGATCAAAATGATTGTGGGGTTACTTGACGTAGACAGCGGCAATATTTCAGTAGAGGGCTTTGACATCGGCCGGAATTTTGAAAAGGCTATGCGCCATGTGGGCGGCATTGTAGAAAACCCGGAGCTATACAAATATCTAACCGGCATGCAAAACCTGCGGCAGTACGCCCGGATGCGCCAAGGCATCACGCAGCAGCGCATAGACGAGGTGGTTGCCCTTGTGGGGCTAAGCAACCGCATTCACGAAAAAGTAAGCAAATATTCCCTGGGTATGCGCCAGCGTTTGGGGGTGGCGCAAGCCATTATGCACCGGCCAAAGTTATTGGTGCTGGATGAACCCACCAACGGATTGGATCCCGCCGGTATTAAGGAACTGCGCGATATTCTAAAGGAACTTGCCCACAAAGAAAAAATCAGCGTGCTGGTATCCAGCCATTTGATGTCTGAAATGGAAATGATGTGCGACCGAGTGGGGATTATTATGGACGGCAAGCTTATTGATGTGCAAACCATCGACGAGCTGATCTCTGCCTCTTCCGATAACCGGCAAACCTATTTATTCACCGTTGATGATGCGCCCCACGCTGCGGCGTTAATAACCGGTGTTCAGCCGGAAGATATTCGCATTTTAGACCAATCTCAGTTTGAGGTAGCCTTAGCGGCCGACAACTGTAGAGATCTCGCCGGCGATATTAACGCCAGCATTATAAACGCCGGGTTGCGCCTATATGCCTGTGCCCCGCTTGCACGCAAAAAACTGGAGGATGTATTTATCGAATTGACGGAATCGGGAGGGAAACAAATTGGCTAGGTTCTTTCGTTTGGTAAAAAATGAATATATTAAGATAATCGGGAAGGTAAGCACTTGGATTATGCTTTGCTTGGTGGTGCTTACGGCGCTAGGGCTGTGCCTTATCTCGGTTGTGGCAAAAAACCAGATGGCAAACAGTTACAATTACGGCGACACCTTTAACGCAGACGATATCACGCAGGAGATTCGTTACCTAGAGCAGTATCAGCCGGACGGCTACCAGGAACAAATTCAGCTAAACCAACTGCTGCTGGAACACGAAATTGCCTATAATGATTGGCGCTATCAAGCCGCCACCGATTATATGGATGCCAACAAACAGCTAACCGAAGCGACGGCTGGGCAAAGCCATCAGCTTACCGCCGCATTAACGCAAGCGCGCAACGCCTATTTACAAGCGGTAGAAAACAACGATTGGCGCGTTTATTGCGAGGCAAAAATCGCTTATCAAAACAGCGTCAACCCACAAATGGACGCCCAAGAGCTGGCGCTGCTCAATTGGGAATATCAATATCGATTGGATGCGGATATTCCATTTGACAACAACGACTGGAAAAGCAGCCTGGTAAGCCAAACAGCAAACCTTAAGCAAGCCGTTGCCCAAAGCGAGCAAGCCTTGGCGCAGGGGCAGCCGGTGGATCAGGCCGAGCTGGCTGAATCCCAAAACACCCTGCTTATCAACGAATACCGGCTGGCACACAACATACCGTTGGATGTCGGCACATCTTCCTCTATCTTTGTTATGGATGCAGAGATTAACTTTTGGTCGGTATTCGGTTCTTCCTCTTCGCTGCTGTCGGTTATCAGTTTGTTAATTGTGGTAATAGCCGGCAGCTGCGTGGCCAACGAATTTTCTAACGGTACCATTAAATTTCTTTTAATTAACCCGGTGAAGCGCGGCAAAATCTTAATGTCCAAATACACCGCGGTGCTTACCTTCAGCTACGTTATGCTGCTGCTGTTTTATATCATGAGTATGCTGTTTAGCATGCTGTTCTATGGCGTGGGCAATCTGGGGGCGCCGTATTTATATGTATCCGGCGGCGCTGTGCACAGCATTTCGGGCTTTTTATATGTAGCGTGGGTTTATCTGCTGGGCAGTGTCAACATTATCGTAATGGCCACTTTGGCCTTTGCCATTTCTTCTTTGGTGCGTTCCTCCGCCCTCGCCATCGGCGTAGGCGTCTTCTCTATGCTGGCGGGCAATACAATTACCACTTTCTTAAAAGGCGTGCTCAACCTGGATTGGTCTCGTTATCTCATCTTTGCCAACACAGATCTCAACGCCATTATCCAGGGCACCTCTATGTACGCCAACCAAACCGTTTCTTTTGCGCTGATTGTGGTGGCGGTGCATATGGCCGTCTTTTTGCTTACCGCGTGGGATGGCTTTACCCGCCGGGAGGTTTGAATGTTTTCGCATGCAAAAGCGCCGTGAAAAAGATGTGTCCTTTTGCGATTGTTAAAATCCACTTCGTATAAATAATAATAAATATTACAAAACTGGGGGCACTGCAAAAGCAGCGCCCCCTTACTATTCCTCGATAAACAAAGCCGCTAGGCAGAACAATCCCAGCAAAATATATCCCAATTGTATTTTATCGCTCTTGATAAACAAAGTGTTGTACGGTGTTATCTAAATTTTGTAAAAGCATCCGCGCGTTTTCCGGGTATAAGGTTAACTCTGCTATACGCTCCAAGGGAACCCAATGAAATTCTATTTGAAACGTCCTGCCGGCAAGCTGTTCGCAAGCGAAAAACATACCGTCCCTCGGCGTTACACCATCCTCTATTTTAACGTCGTAATACAAGCAAATCTGGTGGCAAGGCTTTTCTCCCCAGGTGAAGAATATTTCACCTACCCATTTTAGCCCTTCTATCGTTATATCTGCGCCTATTTCTTCTTTAAATTCCCGCTTCAATGTTTCTTCATTCGTTTCGCCAAAGGCAACATGGCCGCCTGGAAAAGCAAAACCGCTGTCATTGGTCGGCTTTTGCAAAAGTACCTTCCCTTCTTGTATACAAATACCCGCCACACGATAAGAGAAGATAAAATCGTCTCGGTTCCACAGAATATCCGCCAAGGTAATCCCCTCCTCATTTTAAAAATGCGTAACGCCACAAATGAAACAGACTTGGCCGAAAACCGGGATTTGCACCTATCACCTGGCAGCGCCTTAAAAGATTAAGCTGGCTGGGCGCCGTCCTCACGGCGGGAGGCTTTGCCGCTCCATTGGCTATAAATGCCACCCAAACGCATCAGCTGCTCGTGGTTGCCCTGCTCTGCTATTTGACCGTTGCTAATCACATAGATACAGTCGCAATCCCGAATGGTGGATAAACGGTGCGCAATAAAAATGGCTGTGCGCCCTTTAGATATCATCTTAATAGACTGCTGTATTACCTGCTCTGTATTGGAATCTATATTGGCCGTAGCCTCGTCCAGCACCAACACAGCCGGGTCGTGGGCAATCGCCCGCGCAAAAGACAACAACTGCCGTTCGCCCGAAGAGAAGGTGCTGCCCCGCTCAGAAACCGAAGCATCCAGCCCGCCGGGATGTTTGGAAATAAAGGTATCCGCCGCCGACAGGGTAACCGCCCGCTGGATATTTTCCCGCGACGTACCGGAATACAAATCGATGTTTTCTTCAATTGTGCCGGAAAACAGGAACACCTCTTGCAAAACCACGCACACGCCGCGGCGCAAATCCTCCAATTTCCACTGGCTTATCGGCACGTCATCAATCAGGATTTCCCCTTTTTGTATGGGGTAAAAGCCCGATATCAGGTTAATGATGGTGGTTTTTCCCGCCCCGGTGGGACCCACAAACGCCACCTTGCTCCCTTTCGGAATGGTAAAGCTCACGTCTTTTAAAATCCAGTTTTCCCCTTCATAGGCAAACCAAACATGCCGAAACTCCACCTTGCCCAACACACGGCCGCCTTTTTCCCCTGCATGGGGATCCTCCTGGTCGCCGTCATCTAATATTTCAAACACACGGTCTGCCGAAACAGCGGCCGATTGTATGGTGTTATATTTCTCTGCCAAATCGTTGATGGGTTCAAAAAACTGCTTAATATAGGTGGTAAAGGCATATACCACGCCCAGCTCTAAAATACCGCCGGATATACCGTAATAGCCGTACACCACCAGCAGCGCGATGGTTAGCGAGTTCACCACCTCCATCAATGGGCGCAACAGGCTGTTCATCTTAATTTGAAACAAGGTGCTGTCGTAATACTCTTTATTTAGCGACTTAAACTCGCCCAATTTATTCTTTTGGCGGTTAAACGCCTGAACGGTTTTCATCCCGTCGATATTTTCAGAAAAGAAGCCGTTAATCCGGCCGATAAGAGCCTTCATTTTAACAAAGTTTTTGCGCAGCGCCTTTTTTACCACCAGGGTGATCAGCACAATCAGCGGTATGGTAGAAAAACCCACTAGGGCCAGTTTTACATCCATTTGCAGCATCACCGCAATAATGCCCACCAGCAGCACCACGTCTTTAAACAGATTGACAATAATATCGGTGTAAAATTCGTTGATGGTTTCAATATCGTTGGTGGCCCGGGTAATAAGCCTGCCGCTGCTATACCGATCGAAAGCCGCTAAAGGCATGCGGTTAATGTGGGTAAACACCTTAACGCGCAAAACATTCAAAATCTTCTGCCCCACTTTGTTAATAAGCCGGGTATGCATTAAAGAGCACACCGCCCCCAGCGCTATCATCACAAAATAAAGCAACCCCATACCGGTGATGGAATACAGGCCGTGCTGCGCAATCCCGCTGGTTAGAAAATCGTCAATAATAATTTTCATAACATATGGTTTTAAAATCTCCGCCAGGTTTACCATAACGGTTAACAGAACGCACGCCAGCAATATCCATTTGTAAGGAATCAACATTTTTGCCAGCTTTAGTAGGCTATGCCTTTTCTCTAGCTTAGCCTCTTCCACAACGTTGGAGGCCTTTTTTGCAATTTTCATTCCTGTTCCTCCCCAAAAGCCTCGTTTTCTTCCTGCTTGTTCTGTTGCCGGTAAAGGTGGGCATACAAGCCGTCTAGGCGCAGCAGCTGCTCGTGCGTGCCGCGCTCGGCGATTTTGCCGTTTTCCAGATAAATAATAACATCCGCCCCTTGCAGCGCTGAAATTCGCTGAGAGATAATGATGGCTGTTTTTCCCTCCATAGTCTTTTTTAGGTTTTGCAAGATGCGTTTCTCGGTGTTGACGTCTACCGAGCTGAGCACATCGTCAAAAATAAGGATAGATGGCTTTTTAGCGATGGCCCGGGCTATGGTTACCCGCTTTTTCTGCCCGCCGGAAAGGTAACGCCCCCGTTCTCCTACGGCAGTATCGTATCCGTCAGAGAACTTGTACATATCCTTTTTCAAATCGCTGTATTCCGAAACCTCGTCTATGGTTTCTTGAGTGCAATCCTCTTGGTAAAAACGGATATTTTCCGCAATAGAGGTATTAAACAAGAATTCCTCCTGCGGCACATAACCAATGCTCTCACGTATCGCCTGGGCGGGAATATCGCAAATATCCACCCCATCGATAAAGATGCTGCCCCGGGGGGCCGGCTGGAACTTGAGCAGCAAATTGATAAGGGTAGTTTTACCGCTGCCCGTTTCGCCCACAACGCCCAACACCTGGCCTTGCTTTAGCTCTACCGATATGCCGTCGAGCACGTTCATCGCGTCGTTTTCATAAGCGTAAACAAGATTGCGGATGCTGATATCGCCCCGGATGCGGTGATCGTATTGTTCAAACTCTTTTTCTGGTATCTCTGATAAAGAAAAGATGTTGTTCAGCCTTTCCATAGAAGCGCGGCCCCGCTCGGTGTTGTTAATGATTCTACCCAGCGACACCACAGGCCCCATAATCATAATAATATAGTTGTTAAAGGCCACCAAATCTCCAACTGATATTTCGCCCTTCATTACCATATTGGAGCCGAGAATAATGCTAATTAAAAAGCTAATGCCGAAAAACACCTGGATAAGCGGGTTGAGGAGCGCCGAAGTATTGTTTAAATCGATATTGGCGTCCTTCATGGCCTCGCTTTGATTGGTAAAATCGGCAATGCTCTTGTCCTCTTGTGCAAATGCCTTAATCACCCTCATGCCCATGATCTTTTCTTGTATGCCGCCCGACATGCTGGCAAACATGGTTTGCACCTTTTTAAACTTGCGCTGTACGCGCCTGCCGATATAAATAACACAAAACACAGCAAAAGGAATCGGCAACAACGAAAGCAGCGCCAGTTTGCCGTTCACCTCGCTGACCATTTGGCCGATGGAAAACACCAGAGTAGAACCGCCCGTTAAGATATTAGCCACCACCATGCTGGCCGTCATGCGAACCGCGCCGATATCATTGATGGCAAGGGCCATCAGGTCGCCTGTTTTATTTTGGGTATAAAAAGAAGCGGGCATATTCTGGAACTTAATAAACAGCTCCTCCCGCAGATAATTCTCTAGGTTTCTGGCATTACCGTTGATATAAAAGCGCCATATATATCGGGTTGCAAAAGCCAACACGGCGGCAATCACCATATATAACACCTGAGTAAAAATGTAGTTTTGATCCAGTGCGCCGCCCGGTTGGTTGAGGCCATCGATGGCATTGCCCAAAAAGACGGGAGTCCAAGACAAAATATAGGTGTTAATTATAAGAAAAATCACACCCGGTATGTACCGCCAGCCATACTTTCGCAAAAACTGCCGTATCATTTGCATTCGCTCCTATCTGTACCCAACGCATAATCTTTATTTTTATAATACACCTTTTCAAAATAAAAAAGCTTCGCATTAGATAAAATAGATAAAACATCGTGCTTTTTTTCATAGCATTTTTTCTTATCTCACGATTTCATCCCAGCGCTCCACCTCACGCTAACAAAAGTGGCAAAACCTGAATTGAATACGGCCGGGGCGTGTGCTATACTGTTAAAAGAAATGCCCGCCCCGGCCCGCTAAGCCGGCCGGAGGCTGGAATACGGAGGAAAGAACGCATGGAATCAATTTTACAAACTTTGCATAGTTGGGCGCAGGAGGCCTTTGCCGCATGCGGTTATGATAAAAGCTTAGCTGTGGTATCCCCTTCTGACAGAGCGGATCTATGCCAGTTTCAATGCAATGGCGCCTTTGCCGGGGCTAAGCTGTATCACAAAGCGCCCTTGGCCATCGCCGGCGAGGTTGCCGCTGAGCTTGGCAAAAACCCGGCTTTCTCCAGTGTGCAGGCTATGAAGCCCGGCTTTATCAACATGACGTTGAACGACGATTATTTGCTGCGCTGTGTTAACGCGATTGCCAAAGATGAGCATCTAGGGGTTACCCAGGCCAATCCCCCCGCCACCATCGTCATCGATTACGGCGGCCCTAATGTGGCAAAACCGTTGCACATTGGGCATTTGCGCTCGGCCATTATCGGCGAATCCCTCAAGCGCTTGGCCCGAGCCACCGGCAACCGGGTGATTGGCGACGTGCATTTGGGCGACTGGGGGCTGCAAATCGGTCTGGTAATCGCCGAGTTGGAGGAGCGCAACCCCGATTGGGATTGTTTTTCGCCGGCCTTTGCCCAAGGTGGCCCGGTGCCCACCCTAGATGTAGATTTGCTCAGCGAGGTTTATCCATTGGCCAGCAAAAAAAGCAAAACCGATCCGGCTTTTATGGAAAAGGCCCACCGCATTACCTATGAAATGCAAAACGGCAGACCCGGTTACGTGGCTCTTTGGAAAGAAATTCTGCGGGCCTCCGTGGCGGATCTAAAACAGAACTATAGCAAACTAGGCGTGGATTTTGATTTGTGGTATGGCGAAAGCGACGCCGAGCCTTATATTCCCAAGTTGATGGAAATTTTAGGGCAAAAGGAGCTGCTGCGCGAAAGCGACGGCGCTTTGGTGGTGGATGTGGCCCGAGAAGACGATAAAGCGCCTATGCCTCCCGTTATTGTAAAAAAATCCGATAATTCCAACATTTACGCCACCACGGATTTGGCCACCATTTTGCAGCGGCAGGAAGAGTTTGCCCCCAATGAGATTTGGTATGTGGTAGACAAGCGCCAGGGCCTGCATTTTGAGCAGGTGTTCCGCTGCGCCCATAAAGCAGGTTTGGTACCCGATGACACCAAGCTGTCGTTTTTGGGATTCGGCACCATGAACGGGCCTGACGGCAAGCCCTATAAAACCCGCGACGGCGGCGTTATGCGCCTGAGCGATTTGCTTGAAACGGTGCGCAGCGCGGCTGCCCGCCAAATTGAAAGTTCAGAATTTGTGGCTGAAGAAGACAAGGCGCAAACCGCCGAGCGCATCGGCATCGCCGCTGTGAAATTCGGTGATCTTATCAACCACCGTTCTAAAGATTATATCTTCGATTTGGATAAGTTCCTTTCGTTCGAAGGCAAAACCGGCGTTTACCTGCTTTACACCGTTACCCGTGTGAACTCTATCTTAAAGCGCGCCGGCGTCGATCCGGAGAAAGAAGTGGAACTAAAAACAGTATCCTCCCAATCCGATCGGGATCTGTTGCTGAACATTTTGATGACGGACAATGCCTTTGCCCACGCCATGGAAGAAAAAGCCCCCAACTACATTTGTGAAAACGCTTATCAGCTGGCGGCTGCTTTCTCACGCTTTTACAACGATCATCACATTCTAAATGAGCCGGATCCGGTACGGAAAGGTTCGTGGATTGACCTTATTGTGCTTACCCGTAGGCTGTTGCTCAAGCAGTTGGATATTTTGGGTATCGACGCGGTGGATAATATGTAACCACTCTTTCACAAATCTGACAAATACAGCTATACGCTATAAAAAGATCGCCGTTATAAACGGCGATCTTTTTTTGTATTGCCCTTACGCAGTCAGCGTTACGTACCGCTTACCTTAGAACAATCAACGGCACAACGCCCTCTTCTGTTCCTTTCGCATGACATCTTCTCGGCGTATCCTTTTAAATCTGCTCCGGCTTTTCCAGCTTGCCGCTTTCCATCGAGCGGTTTAACGCCAGAGTAACGGCCAACGTGCGGGCAGCATCGGCATAATCGGAAAGAACAGCCGCCGGGTCTTGCTCCCGCACAGCGCGCAAAAACGCTTTTACCGCGGTTACATGCCAATCGGTATCAAAGCAGTAACGCTGTTGCCCTTGCGCGGTTGCCACCAAAATTTCTCTCCCCCAGCGGTATTCTATCCGAACATCCTCTGCATAAACAGTAAAGCCTATATCGTCGGGGGCTCCATCCGCCATAAAACAGCCGGTTAGCAGCGAGGCCAAGGTTCCGCCCGCAAAACGCAACGTCGCGCTGGAGCATTCCGCCACGTCCCCATCCGGGCAAGCTACCTGGGCGCCGCCGGTGCAAAACACTTCTTCCACCTCGCCCAACAAAAAACGAAGCGCGTCTACAATATGCGTGCATTGTTCCACCAACTGCCCGCCCGATTGCTCCTGCCGCCGCCACCAAGCTACCCCCGGCATGGATCCAATCCATTTTCCCAAAACAAGCCTCACCCGCTTACCAGCCAGAGCTTCGCGGGCCTTTTGCATCGCTTGGCTGTAGCGTTCTTGATATCCCACGCTAACCAAAATATTGCTTTGTTCAATCGCGCTTAGCTTGTCTTTTACTTGCTTCATTTGCAAGCCCAACGGCTTTTCAATATATAACGATACACCGTGCGCCGCCGCTATTTCTTCTATATCCTCATGCCGGCCGGGTGTGACGCACACAAAAGCAACGTCTATTTCATTACTTTCCAGCATATCCTGCCAGCGGGAATATAACTTTGCCTGCGGAGCTTTGCGGCCGGTTTGCTCTAATTTTTCTCGATTTCCGGCGGCCAAGGCGGCGATATTCACATTTTCCTCTTGCTGTAGATGCAATAGATTATCCAAATGATAATTGCCAAATCCGCCGCATCCGATAATGCCCACCTGTAATTTTCTCACAAAAGAAACCTCCTTCACATAGCCCGGCACCTATTCGGCCATTAAGCCGGTTGTTTGCGGTATTCGCGCGGCGCCATACCCGTTTGTTTTTTAAACCAGCCGGAAAAATAACGTTGATCGGTAAACCGCAATTTACACGCAATTTCTTGAACCGACATAGCGGAAGACCGCAACAAATTTTGAGCAGCCTCTAGCCTACGCTGTTGATAATATTCACAAGGGGTCAGCCCGTAGCTTTGCCGAAAATGCCGGAATACACCGCTGCGCGACAGATGCAGTTTATCACAAAGTTCATCTACTGTAAACCCATCCTCCACATGGGCGTCGATATACCGGCGCATCTCTTGCGCAATCTGTTTGCCAGGTTTATCAGCCGGTTGCGCTCTTTTATACAGCTGAGCGGCAATTTGATGAAAAATAACCGCCGCTTGTTCTTGCGAAGCGGAATCTTCTGAATCCGCCAAATTTAACATTCGGTCAAACAAATCGCCCACAAAAGGCCCGCAGCCGGTAAATCGTACTTGGTTTTGTAATCCGTAACCCTTAAGCAGATTTTGCACCAACGTTCCATACAGATGAAATTCCACTATAACCCACGGATCCTGTGCGTTGCTTTGGCATATGTAACTGCTGTGCTGGCTAAGCAAACAGATATCCCCTGCCGATACCTGGTAATAATCCCCATTATACCAAATATCCCCTTTACCCTGCTGCACGAACACCAAGGAATAATCTTTTACGTTCTCTCTGATAATCCTGCCGGTCTCATCCCAACGAGCCAATTTTGAAGATGTAATAGCGAATATTGTGTCAACGGCCCCTGAAAACGAATCTCCTCCATTAGTTCCCTTCAATGCTATCCCTCCTGTACAAATTGAAACTATTTTATACATTTGCAAAACAAAAATATATTGTTTTTTCGTTTGATTTCACTATAATAAATTTTAATAGCCCACAGAATGATTAATTATTATTAAAACATCCTTTGTAAAATTAGTAAAGTTATTGTGAATATAGAAATATTGCCGTATCTTTGAACCGAGTTCAGCAAAAATTCTAAGCAAGTCATACTTTTAAATTAATATGAACTATATTAGTTTATTGAAACAGGGTTTATTTGGCAAATTTGCCTATATACACCCTTTTTCATATTAGGAAACGGCAAGACCCGTTTTCGTAAAATTTTACATCAAGTGATGTAAGGAGGATGGAAGATGAAAAAGAGATTGCTTTGTGTTATTTTAACACTGGCAATGGCGGCCTCTGCGGCGGCTGGCTGTGCTTCCGGCGGTGGAGAGACGTCTGAAGCAAGCAGCGCTGCCGATGAAAGCGTTGCATCAACCGCTAGCGAGCAGGGGGAAAGCAGCGCAGAAGGTGAACAACAAAAGTTTGATGATGTCACTTTAACCTATCTGAACTGCTGGAACGGCGGCTTTAAAAACCCCAACGACACCTATAACAACGAAGTAGCTGCCGCTATCCGCGACAAGATCGGCGTAACCGTTGAGGTAGAAGGCATCATGATGAGCGAAACCGAAAAGCTCAACATGGAATTTGCTTCCGGTGATATGCACGACATTATCAACGGTCCTTATTGGGGCGGTGACTCCGGCGAGACGCAAGTATTCAAAAAGGCGGCTGCTGAAGGGCGTTTGCTGCCTTTGGACGATAGCATCGGCAACTATGAAAACCTGAAAGATTCCTGGAAGGTCGGTTATGTAACCGAAGCTTTCTTAGAGAATGACCTGGAAGATCCGAGCTTTAACGGCAACCACTACTTTATGCCCAGTGGTATCGCGGCTTCTGCCGAGAACATCACCAACTGGGCGTATGGTATCTTTGCCCGCAAAGACATTGTAGAAGATACCGGTATCGATCCTACCTCCATCAAGACCTCTGAGGATCTGTATAACTTCTTGGTGAAGGTGCGCGACGGCGGTTACACCGACGTAAACGGCAACGCCATTATCCCCGCTTCTACCTTCCATAACGGTTGGGATTTGAGCGGTTACACCCTCAACTTCCATCCCAAGCAGCTCACCAACTACATCCAGCAAGAAGACGGCAGCTACACCTACTATCAGCTGACCGAAGATTG
>DVJE01000015.1 GCA_018716975.1 Candidatus Gallacutalibacter stercoravium
GGAGAGGTTCCACTCTTGTATTCAGCGGACTCTGCCGCAAGGAGGAAAAGGAAGCCTCACCCATACGACGGTATTATATCATCAGCCTACTGGCTGCTGATACCAAATCTTAATCTTTATAGTAGGAGGAAGAATTTATGAGCAAAACCTTAGTAGCCTTTTTCTCAGCCAGCGGCAGGACAAAACGCATTGCAGAAAAGCTGGCAGCCGCCACCGGCAGCGACTTATATGAAATCAAACCTGCAGTGCCTTATACCAGGAGCGATTTGAATTGGCAGGATAAACATTCCCGCAGTTCCGTGGAAATGAACGATCCGTCTTCCCGCCCAGAGCTGGCAGATACCGAAGCTAATATTGTAGGCTACGACCGGATTTTTCTGGGGTTCCCCATCTGGTGGTATACCGCGCCCACTATCATCCGTTCCTTCTTGGAAAGCTATGATTTTGCTGGAAAGACCATTGTCCTGTTTGCCACTTCCGGCGGCAGCGGACTTGGAAAAACCGAGGGGGGACTTGCATCCAGTTGCCCTGGAGCGAGAATAACAGGTGGACGGATGCTCAACGGATCCCCTTCGGAAGCGGAGCTGAAGCAGTGGGCAGAAAGCCTTAGATAAAAAAGATGGTACGGACTATGGAGGCTTATTATCTGCTCTGAAATGGCTGGCGAAACGCCGCTGAATGTCCCCCGTCACTAGGAAAAGGCAATGAATTAAGGAGAAGTAGGCAATGAAGATTATTGTTTTAGAGGGCAGTCCCAACAAAAAAGGTTCTACGCATATACTGGCAGATTGTTTCCGACAGGGGGCGGAAGAAGCGGGCCACGCCGTAGAACTGATTGATGTAACTCATGCCGATATCCATCCCTGCACCGGATGCATCCACTGCGGGTATGAAGGTCCTTGTGTGCAAAAGGACGATGTAGAATCGATTCGCAAGAAGATTCTGGATGCCGATATGGTTGTATTCGCAACACCGCTGTACTATTACGGCATGTCCGCTCAACTGAAAATCATGATCGACCGATTTTGCGCCTTTAACAGCTCTATTCAACGCAAGCATATGAAATCTGCCTTGCTGGCGGTAGCATGGAATAGCGATAACTGGACCTTTGAAGCTCTGGAATCCCATTACAAAACCTTGGTGCGGTATTTGAATCTGGAGGACACAGGTATGGTGCTGGGTTATGGCTGCGGCACCCCATCCATGACACAGCATTCCAAGTTCCCGCAGCAGGCATATAATCTTGGAAACAGATTAAAATAACGATGGAAATGGGTAGGGTTCTCAAACGTCCTGCCCATTTTCTGCATTTCAGTTCAAGGAGGTTTGCCTTATTATGGAAACGGTCAAATTGAGTAACGGTGTAATGATGCCAATGGAAGGGTTTGGTGTCTTTCAAATTCCAAAAGAAACCTGCGAGCAGGTCGTACGTGACGCCATAAAAACAGGTTACCGGCTCATCGATACCGCCAGCTCCTACCAAAATGAAAAGGCGGTGGGGCGGGCAATTCAAACCTGTGGTGTTCCCAGGGAGGAGATGTTCATTACCACCAAAGCCTATATTCAGCAGATGGGTTATGAGAAGACTAAGGAAGCATTTCAGGAATCTCTGAACAATCTAGGACTGACCTATCTGGATCTGTATCTCATCCATATGCCGTTTGGGGATTATTATGGCTCTTGGCGGGCGCTGGAGGAGCTGTACCAAGAGGGCAAAATTCGAGCCATTGGCGTCTGCAATTTCCTGCCAGACCGCCTGTTAGACCTATGCTACAATGCTAAAATACTGCCCCAGATCAACCAAATTGAGCGTCATCCTCATTATCAGCGTTCGGAAGAGCTTTCCCTGATGAAGGAGCTAAATGTGCAGCCGGAGGCATGGGCGCCTTTTGCGGAAGGGCTGAAGGGGATGTTCACAGAGCCTGTATTGTTGGAAATCGCTCAAAAACATGGAAAGACACCAGCTCAGGTGATCCTGCGCTGGAATGTGCAGCAGGGCGTCATTGTCATTCCCAAATCGGTTCACAAAGAACGGATGGAAGAAAATCTGGATATCTGGAATTTCCGTCTGGACAAAGAGGATATGGAAAGGATTGCCGCTCTTGATAAAGACTGCCCCTCGATGCTGGATACACGGAAAATCAGCGAGGTCAAGCGGGTGTACGACTATTTGAATAACCCGGTGTTGACCAGTTTGTGATTTTCGATAGAAAGGCAGAATTCGCCATGAAAAACATCGAAGTAAATAGAATCATTATTTTGATGTTTACATGACAACCTATACGCAGACCGCATACATAACGATGAATTATAAGTATTTTACATGAGAATCGAAGTTCAGTATACTTATGATTAGAACAAGGCCTATAAAGGAATTAATGGAATGACCGAATTGGAAAAGAAGCAGAGCGGTCGAATTTATGATGCTCGGGACCCCAAATTAAGGAAACAGCAGAACCGGGCCAAAAATCTGATGCGAATCTATAATAACTTGCCCGCAGAAGACATCGAAGAACGCAACCGGGTGTTGTCTGAACTGCTTGGACAGTTTGGAAAAAACGCCCGTGTAAACCAGCCGCTCTATGTGGACTACGGATATAATATTCATCTTGCGGATAACAGCTTTATCAATATGCACTGCACCTTGCTGGATACCGCACCGATTATCATTGGGGAAAACACCATGATTGGCCCGGATGTCAAAATCTATACTGCGGTCCACGCCTTAGACGGTGCAGAGCGTTTTTGGTTGGAACCGGATGGAACTGCTGCGGTGAAGACTTGGACTGAGCCGGTAAAGATCGGCAGGTTCACATGGATTGGCGGCGGCAGCATTATCCTTCCCGGTGTTACCATTGGGGATAATGTGGTAATCGGCGCGGGAAGCGTGGTAACCGAATCGATACCGGATAACGCGATCGCCTGCGGGAATCCCTGTCAGATTAAAAAGCGAAATCTTCGGCTCAACTTACAAGTCACTCAAAGCGGCGAAACAACTGCTCTTTCATAAAAAGAAAGGAATGGCTGATATGAAAAAATTGTTGTCACTTCTGTTATCTATGACACTGGTGTTCTCTCTCGCTGCATGCAGCGGTGGGACAACCTCAAGTGGGGGAGGAACTTCTGAACCTGCTGCGAGTTCTTCCGCACCGTCCTCCCAAACACCTTCTGAACCAGAAGCTCCTTCCAGTTCTGAGGCATCGGAGGAATCGGCAGAACCTGCGGAAGAAACCGGCGGAACACTCATTGCGTATTTCTCCTGGTCGGGCAACACGGAACAAATGGCACAGATGATTCAGGCCGAAACGAACGGCGATTTATTTGAAATTGAACCGGCTACCCCGTACACGGATGATTATGACACCCTTTTGGATGTCGCTCAGCAGGAACAGGCCGATAATGCCCGCCCGGAATTAGCCTCCCAAGTAGAAAGCTGGGATAGTTATGATGTGGTGTTTGTGGGCTACCCCGATTGGTGGAGCGATGCTCCCATGCTCATCTACTCTTTTCTGGAAGCTTACGACTGGGAAGGGAAAACCCTTGTTCCCTTCTGCACCAGTGGCGGCAGCGGTTTTGGACGCAGCCTGGACAAATTGCCCGAAAGTGCGCAGGGGGCTACGATTGCGGAGGGACTTCACGTATCCGGAAGCAGTGTAGACGGAGCGTCAGAAGAAATCGCTTCCTGGATTGACAGCCTGAACGTGACTTAACGCAAAACGAACGGAGGGAAACCAATGAAACCAAAAGCTGCCCTTAAAATTGCGGTGGATATCGCGATGACGCTTGGCCTGCTCTTTTTAATGGGCTACCAGTTTTGGGGCGATGTAGCCCATGAGTGGATAGGAGCAGGGATGTTTCTGCTATTCATTTTGCATCACATTTTGAACGGGAATTGGTACAAATCCCTCTTTAAAGGCCGATATACTCCCTCCCGTATTTTCCAATTGATTGTGGATTTACTGGTATTCCTCGCAATGATCGGGCTTATGGTCAGCGGCATTATGCTCTCGAATCATGTTTTCAGCTTTCTGAATATCCATGGCGGCATGTCCTTCGCGCGCCTCACGCACATGGCCGCATCTCATTGGGGCTTTGTCCTGATGGCGCTGCATTTGGGGCTGCACTGGGGCATGTTTTTGGGTATGGCTAGAAAAACGCTGAAGCTTCGGCAGCCCTCCCGCGTACGTAAAATCCTGTTGCCTGTTTTGGGAACTGGAATTGCAATTTATGGTCTGATCGTTTTTATTCAGCGCGATTTGCTTACCTATATGTTTTTACAGACGGAGTTTGTGTTCCTGGATTTTGGCGAATCGATCCCGCTTTTCTATCTGGATTATCTGGCAATGATGGGTGCTTTCATTTTCCTGGCTTATTATATTTCGATGCTGCTGAAAAAATGGTCGGGGAAACGAACCCCTAGAAAGGGATGAAGATATGTTGTACGGCCGCCATGGAGGAAGCGATGGATGGAATCAAAAATCCGGCTCACGCATTAGAACATCTTCAGCGTATCATTGAGTTATAGGGCAAGGAGGCTTCAAATGAAAAGGTTATCTATTCTCTGTTTGGCAATGCTGCTATGCCTTGGCATGTTGGCAGGGTGCGCATCTGAGGAGGCCCCTGTTTCGTCTGATAGTAGTTCCTTAGAAACCAGCCAGCCGGCCTCCGAGCCGTCTCAGTCAGCGGAAGCAAGTGGCGGTGCATCAGAAGAGCTTCCAGCTGAATCTGGCGATACCTCTACCGGCACGCCAACCGTGTATATGACGACCGACATCAGCGCGGAAGGGATGATGGCCATTTATGAGGCGCTGGGAGCTTCCCCCTCCGGCAATATTGCAATAAAGCTTTCCACCGGGGAACCGGGAAGCAATTATCTGCGGCCAGAGCTCATCGGCGATCTGGTGCAGTCTTTCGATAACCCCACGATTGTGGAATGCAATACAGCCTACGGAGGCCAACGGGCCAATACTGCCATGCACTATCAACTGGCGGAAGACCACGGTTATACCGCTCTTGCCGATGTGGATATCATGGATGAAAACGGGTCTATGACGCTGCCGGTTACCGGCGGCAGTAATCTAACCGAAAACTATGTGGGCGCCAATTTTGCCAATTACGATTATTATATCGTCCTTTCCCACTTCAAAGGTCATGCCATGGCTGGCTATGGCGGAGCGATCAAAAACATCTCCATCGGTATTGCTTCTTCAGAGGGCAAATCTCACATCCACAGCGGAGGAACCGGCGGCAGCATGTGGGGCGGTGACCAAGATGCCTTTTTGGAGAGCATGGCTGAAGCAGGGAAATCCGTTGTGGATTATCTGGACGGAAATATCCTGTACATCAATGTGATGAATCGTTTGTCGGTGGACTGTGACTGTGACGGCAGCCCGGCGGAGCCGGATATGCACGATATCGGTATTCTGGCTTCCTTTGACCCGGTGGCGTTGGATCAAGCGTGTGTTGACCTGGTTTACTCTGCCGAAGATGGAGATTCTCTCATTCAGCGAATCGAATCCAGAAATGGTTTGCACACACTGGAACACGCGGAAGCAATCGGCCTTGGCAGCCGCACGTATGAGTTGGTGAGTATCGATGAGTAGGCGGATACGTGGGTTGGCAGCCATTGGCGCATTGCTGTCTATATTGACATCCTGTAGCGCGGCATCTCTTTCAGAATCTCAAAACCAGGAAATGCACATTGCTCCCTGTGTCATGGAGAATAAAGATGCTATGCTGTTACAGGATACAGCGAAATTGGTGGTGTCTCCTGAAGAGGAAGAAGAGAGCGTTTCCAATCTTGTTCTTACGGAGGAGGCTCCAACAAAGGATACACAGCCGCCGGCAGAATATATCATCGAGGATCTTCCCTTGATTCTTCAAATGCCGGAGCTTCCTACAGGATGTGAAATCACCGCTATGACTATGGCGCTGCAATACTACGGTTACGATGTAGATAAGACTACAATGGCGGCAGAATACCTGCCAACTGTCTCGGCAAATCGGTACTTTGGAGAAGATGGGCGTCTTTATGGGAGTGATTTAAGAAAGTATTTTGTAGGAAATCCGTTTACCCAAGCAGGTTACATTTGCGGACCAGAAGCCATTTTGACCGCTGCCAATGCGTATTTACAGGATGCTGGAAGTTCTATGCAGGCAGTAGACAAAAGCGGGGCTGCACCAGAAGAGCTCTATGCATTTGTGAGTGAGGATACGCCGGTTGTTGTGTGGATAACCATCGATATGGCAAATCGAAACACCCCGCAGGGATGGTACACGGAAGACGGCACCTATGTGGATTGGAGCACCAACGATCACGGAGCAGTTTTGATTGGATATTCGGAAGATACGGTGACAATCGCTGATCCGATTTCCGGTATTGTGGAATACAGCCGAACTCAGTTCGAAAGTGTTTTTGCTTCCCGGTCCTATCAATGCGTTGTTCTGGAATAAAGATACATGCAAGCTGGTATCGAAGGAAAATGAATGAAAAAATAGCGTAATTTTGTTCGCTTTTACGCTGCTGTTATCTATGGCGTCCTGTCGTTCAGGATCGCTTGCACAGGAATCATCCGAATCGGAGCAAAAACCGGCTTCCTCCATCGGGACAGATACCGCAGAGAAAACATCTTGATTGCCGATTCCTCCTGGGAAGCAATACCAGAGGGTTAGCGAAGGAAATCCAGCGGCAGACTGGTTCCAGACGCCACTATGGCGGAGGGACTTGCCATCAATTATTCCGACGGTTTCGGCATGGCTGGACGCTAATGGAATCGAGAGACAATAAACGGCAAACATCATTATTTTCAGGGAGGTCACGAATCATGAAAAAGAATATTGGAAATGCACTGGCGTTGTATCCCACCCCTCTTGTGGTGGTTGGCGCCATGGTAAACGGAAAGCCCAACTGGCTGCTGGTAGGGCATTTGGGCATTATGGGCCACGACCATGTGATGGTCAGCCTGGCAAAGCCTCACTATACCAATCAGGGCATCAAAGAAAATAAAAAGCTCTCTATCAATATTGTAGATGAGGCGATACTTGCCAAGGCGGACCGTTCCGGCTGTGTCAGCGGCAGCAAAGAAGATAAATCGGAGCTGTTTGCTTACAGCGTAAGCGAAGCAGGCGTCCCGATGATTACCGACGCACCGGCAGTGATGGAATGCAGTGTGGAAGATATTTATGAAACAAAAGGATTTGACAACTTCATCTGCACCATCGACAACACCTATGCAGAGGAAAATGTGCTGACCGAAGACGGTAAGCTTAATTACCGCAACCTCAAGCCGGTGCTATTTGAGATGCCCACCTATGAGTACCTGAGAACTGGCGATGTGATTGGCAAGTGTATGTCTTTTGGAAAATAGTGTTCGTGAAACTGCGGTTCACACATACAAAATTTTGAGAATAGGGGGCGGAAATCGATGAAAAACAGCGAGAAAAAATTGGAGTGCGACCGTCCGTTGATCGTTTCCTACTCCTATTCAGGCAATACCCATCGGATTGCGCAGGAAATTCAGAGGGCCACCGGCGGAGATTGGTGCGAGATTTATCCGTGGCAGCCATATCCAATGGCATTTCCCGAATTATTGAAGCAGGTAAAAAGGGAAGTGCAAGCCCACTACCGGCCGAGACTCTTGCCGGTGTCTTTTTCGCCGCATCCCTATTCCGTTATTTTTGTGGGCACACCAAACTGGTGCGGAACCATTGCACCGCCCTTGGCTTCCTGGTTATATCAGAACGACTTATCCGGCAAAATCATTCTCCCATTTTATTCCCACTGCGGTGGCGTTTCAGGAGATCTTCGGGGAGATATTTTTAAGCTGTGCCCCAAAGCGGATGTACGGGAAACGCTCAGTGTAATAGACGATGGGGGAGAAGAGCTGCCGGATGCACTTCGCAAGTGGTTTGTAAAGAACAGGCTAATGGAATCCCGGGCATCTCATGCCGGTTAAGCAATCCATGTCTGCACGTGGACGGCCCATATATGTAAATTAGATCTATCATTTATATAAAGGAGTGTTTTTCATGCGTATTAGCGACAAAGCAACATTTGACAAGGAAAATGTTTTTGGCTTAGGCAATGCCAATACGGCCTTTGCCCAGTATTTTATCGGGAATTCCTATTTGAATCCCCTAACCGAGGCGGGCAAATGCCCTGTGTTTTTAGCCAATGTCACCTTCGAGCCGGGCTGCCGGAACAATTGGCATATCCACCACGCCAAGAGCGGCGGCGGGCAGCTGCTCATTTGCACTGCCGGCGAGGGCTGGTATCAGGAGGAGGGCAAGGAGGCAGTAAGTCTTACCCCCGGTACTGTTATCACGATTCCTGCGGAAGTTAAGCATTGGCATGGTGCAAAAAAAGACAGCTGGTTCTCCCACATCGCTGTGGAGGTACCAGGTGAGGCAACCTCCAACGAATGGCTGGAGGCTGTAGATGACAAAGCCTATGATGGGCTTGAATAAGAACATTTTATTCTGTGTTTCGTAGAACATAGAAAGTAAAGGTATGATTATATGGCTTTTTGTAATGTGGAGTTTTTCTCTCAATCCCTGAATCGTTCTGTACGGTGCGGTGTGTTTTTACCAACAGATCAGGGCCCATATAAAGAAATGCAGCAAAAGAATCCCTTTCCTACTTTATATCTGCTCCATGGAATGACCGGTAGCCAGGTAGGATGGTATAGCATGGAATCTCTATGGAATATTGCAAATCAGTATTCCATGGCTATCGTCATGCCAAACGGAGAGAATTCTTTCTATGCCGATTCCCCATTGACTGGTTCGGCTTATGGAACCTTTGTTAGCCAGGAATTGGTGGAGTTTACCCGGAACACTTTCCAACTTTCCCATAAAAGGGAAGAAACCTTTATCGGTGGCCTTTCTATGGGCGGTTTTGGCGCGATTGTCAACGGATTGCGAAATCCGGAAACATTCGGCTATATCACCGCCTTTTCCTCAGCTTTGATCAAGCGGCTGATTTTGAGAGCCAACGAAGAAGAAGGACTGGACTACTTTACCCGTATTCAGTATCAGAATATGTTTGGGCTGAAGAATATCCAAGATTTTGAAGGGTCTGATTGGGATTACGATGCTTTGGCACGGAAGTTGGCTTCTTCTGAAAAGATAAAGCCGAAGATTTATATGGATTGCGGCACGGAAGATGTTTCCCTGTATCAAGCAAATCTTGATTTCAAAAATCTGCTTCTGGAGCTTGGATATGATGTAACATGGGACAGCCGCCCGGGGCGTCATGACAATGTGTTTTGGAATGACAGCTTGAAAAAAGCGGCAGATTTCCTTCCAATCGAAAAACTGGAATATGCGCCAGATAGCTTCATAAATAGCAGGCTAAAAACCATGAATGAGGCTATGACACGAAAAATGATGAAATGAATACGAAAAAAGGAGGATAGCTGAATGCAGTATACAAAACTCGGCAATTCGGAATTAAAGGTGTCCCGCATCTGCATGGGATGCATGGGTTTTGGCGACGCCAAAAATGGCCAGCACAGCTGGACCTTGGATGAGGAGCATTCCCGCGAGATTATCAAGCATGGACTGGAATTAGGAGTCAACTTCTTTGACACTGCTATTGGATATCAAAGCGGCACCAGCGAGCAGTACCTGGGCCGGGCGCTCCGGGACTTCGCAAAGCGGGAAGATGTGGTGGTGGCCACCAAATTCCTGCCCCGCACCCAGGAGGAGATCGCCGCCGGCATTACCGGCCAGCAGCACATAGAGCAAATGGTCAATACCAGCCTGAAAAATCTGGGACTGGACTACATCGACCTGTATATCTATCACATGTGGGATTATGAAACGCCGCTCTATGACATTATGGAAGGGCTCGACCGCATGGTAAAGGCAGGCAAGGTGCGGTATATCGGCATCTCTAACTGCTTTGCTTATCAACTGACCAAGGCCAACGCCCTGGCGGAGAAAGAGGGCTTTCAGAAATTTGTCTCCATTCAGGGGCATTACAATCTGATCTTTCGGGAGGAAGAGCGGGAGATGGCAAGGCTCTGCGCGGAAGACAACATTGCCATGACCCCATACAGCGCTTTGGCGGGAGGACGTCTCTCCAAGCATCCCGGTGAAACCTCCAAGCGTTTGGAAGAAGACAGTTATGCAAAGTTTAAATACGATGCTACCGCACAGCAGGACGCAGCCATTATCAATAGGGTTGCGGAGTTGGCGGAAAAGCGGGGCGTATCCATGACCGAGGTTTCTTTGGCGTGGTTGCTTACTAAGGTCACCGCCCCAGTAGTAGGTGCCACCAAGCTGCACCATATGGAAGGAGCAGCCAAAGCCACGGAGCTTATCCTGTCGCCGGAAGAATGCGATTATCTGGAGGAGCTTTATGTTCCTCATAAGCTGGTGGGAGTAATGGCACAGAACACGCCGGCGGCCGCAAAACAGCAGCACGTATGGTCCACCGGCAATCAGAAAATTGAACAGGAATAAGGAGGAAATTATCATGAACTATCGAACAACTGATCCGGAATTTGCAGAACGCTTTGAGCATTTTGCTTTTGAGGAAGTCCCCAATGAAGAGGGGCAGCAGCTTGACGAAGTGACCCGCCATATGGCAATTTTGGCCACGCTGCTGGGCTGCCAGGGCGTGGATGAATTTAAGTTGGAGCTGCCCCGCGCTCTTGACGCAGGGATTTCACCCGTTATGGCAAAAGAGGTGGTCTATCAGGCGGTGGATTATTTGGGCATCGGCCGGGTAAAGCCCTTTCTGGATGTCACCAACGACATTTTGGTAGAGCGTGGCGTAAAGCTGCCCTTGGAAGGACAGGCGACCACCACCAGGGAGAACCGCCTGGAAAAGGGAATTCAGGCGCAGGTGGATATTTTCGGGGACGGAATGAAGGAAGCCTGGAAAAACGGCCACATCAACCGCTGGCTGGCGGCCAACTGCTTTGGCGATTATTACACCCGTACCGGTCTTGATTTGGCTCAGCGGGAGATGATCACTTTCTGCTTTCTGGCGGCTCAGGGCGGCTGTGAACCGCAGCTGATTGCCCATGCGGGCGGCAATATGAATTTAGGGAACGATAAGGAGTTTCTTGTCAAGGTCGTTTCTCAGTGCCTGCCTTATATCGGCTATCCCCGCAGCCTAAACGCCATTACCTGCATTAACAAGGCGGAGGAAGCAAGAAAGTAATTATCATTTATAGAAAGCCGCATGAAAAACGCTGCGTATTGTGCGTGATATGCGGCGATTAAAATCACATTCTTACTCAAAAACGCCGCGATACAGGCTGGGACAAACTGGTGTTTCCCAGAGGACCATGAGAAGCCGCAAAAAACTATATTGGCGGAAAATATCTGATTTTATAGAGGAGAGCACAGATGGAAGTTCTCAGGCGGGAATTTATTTATATTTGGTATTACTTTACCGTCCAGCTAGAGCAGATCTTCGGCTGGTGGGTACTGGGAATGGTGATTGGTTCCGCAGTCTCCGTCTTTGCCAAAGACTATATCCATCGTGCTTTCCGCTCTTTGCAGGGAAAACGGTTGGGAATTTTGGGCATAGTCGCGGCCAGCGCATTGGGAATTGCTTCGCCGCTTTGCATGTATGGAACCATTCCTATTGCGGCTTCCTTTTCCAAAGGCGGCATGAAAGATAGTTGGCTGGCTGCGTTTATGATGTCCTCCATCCTGCTGAACCCACAACTTATTATTTATAGTGCGGCGCTGGGTGGAACCGTCCTGACCGTACGCATTGTTTCCTGCTTTCTCTGCGGCATTGTTGCAGGGCTGCTCATCCTCTTTTTTTACAAGGACAAGCCCTTCTTTAACTTTTCCGGCTTTGACGAACCGAAAAGCCGGGATACTGCCCCCAATCTTTTGGTGCGCTATCTGAAAAATCTCTGGAGAAACGTAAAAGCAACAGGCCTTTATTTTCTCATTGGCGTGCTGCTTTCCGCCCTCTTTCAGCGGTATGTGCCGGCAGAAGCCATGACGGCTTTGTTCGGCGGAAATGAGGCGCTGGGTGTATTGATGGCAGCGACCATTGGCGTCCCACTCTACGCCTGCGGCGGCGGAACCATCCCATTGCTGCAGCAATGGCTGTGGGATGGTATGAGCGTGGGAAGCGCTGCTTCCTTCATGCTCACCGGGCCCTCTACAAAAATCACCAATTTGGGTGCTTTGAAAATTGTTTTAGGAATTAGGCGGTTCCTGTTGTACCTGGCCTATGTGATGGTGTTTTCATTTCTTACAGGAGTGGTTGTAAACCTAATAATATAATTTGTATTGCCGTAGGGAATGAGTCCTCATGCCCAGCTCAAGCGCTCTCCTTTGAAACCGCCATCATAGAACGGTATCGCCGCCGGGAAAGCAGCGTAGAAGAAGCACTCATTGAGATATACCTGGCAGGCGTGTCGGTCCGACGTGTGGAGGATATTACGGAGGCACTGTGGGGCAGCAAGGTATCTCCGGCCATGATCAGTGAGCTGAACGTCCACATTGAGGATTGGCGGAACCGTCCCTTGCAAGGCGGGCGCTATCCGTATGTCTATGTAGATGGAATCTATGTGCGCCGCAACTGGAGTGAAGAGTTCGACAATGTAGCTATTCTGGTAGCAATTGCGGTCAACGAGGACGGATACCGTGAGGTTCTGGGCGCCGCAGAGGGTATGAAAGAGGACAAGGCCGGCTGGGTCATTTTCTTCCAGTGGCTGCGTGGCCGCGGTCTGGATGGGGTTAAACTGGTGGTGTGCGACAACAGAATCCTTGCTGCAGCCGTTTAATGCGAATACCAAGCAAAGCGCCACTGCGGCGGCTATCAAATTCTTGCCTCGTTTCACCCAAATTCCCTCCTCAGAACAGGTTGGTAATCGTCATGCAGAGAATCACAATGGCGCCAACCATATATATCCCGTTGATCACAGTGCAGAGCTGCATCCACCTGTTTTTTACTTTGCCCTTGGTGTAGGCGAAAATGGAAAAAACGCCGGAGAAAATCATAAAGGCGGCATAGCTGTAAACCATAATTTCTGCCACAGGGGATTCTAGCGCCCAGTCAAAGGTGCGTAGGGGAAGAATTGTCCAGGGAACGAAGAGCATAATGGTAGCAATTGCCGTACAGATTTTGTTTTTCATCCAAATTATCTCCTTTCAGCAGCGCCGAACCGCACGCAGGCGATTCCCAGCGCAACAACCGTAATCAAAGCAGCCGCCGGCAGCCAGGGTAGCCAGGCGATCTGGGTCTCGTAAATTCCTTCAGCGCAACGTCCGTATTCCACCATCAGCAGGTAAAAGGGGTAGCTCATGGGATAGGCAAACCAGATTTTCGTATTAATGATTAAAACCGACGGTACAATAGAGGCCAAACCGATCCCCACCGAAAAGACAGGCGTTGTGATTAGGTTGGCAATCATCCAGAACACCGCCGCCATAGGAATAGCCCCGGCGTAAATGCTCAAAGTGACCCGGCAAACATACAGTGGATCCAGAAAGAAGTTGTAGTTCTGCATCTGAGAGACAATGGCCGCACAGATATAATACGCGGCGATAGTCATGACCATCTGTGCAAAGGCCAGCAGGATAAGCACTGCAAATTTTGCCAGACAGAGCTTGGCGGTATTCACCGGCAGAGAGAGCATTTTTAAAATCCCCTTATTTGCGCGTTCTGTTTGTATGAGCAGCACAGTGCAGACCACCAAAGAAGCCGGAATCATAAACCAGACCATCCCCATAAAGCCCTGAATAAAGAAATTGTTTTCGGGCGTAATAGGGATACCCCGTGTATCGAAGTTCATGTCGGCATTGATGATGCTTGGAATCCACATAATGATAACCGGAATGAGTAGAATCAGCAGGATTTTGGAGCGGCGTATTTTTTTGAATTCTACGCCTATAAGCGAAAAGAAGTTCATTCTGCGCACCTCCTGATTTTTTGATAAACAAGCCCTAGCAACCCGAGAACTACCACCTCAGCGGCGCAGACGCCCAAAAACAGCGGGACACGACTGCTCTCTGCTGCCATAGCTAGGGTTTGATAGGGGGAACTGAACGGGCAAAGGCTTAAGATTAGGTTATCTTGTGGAAAGATACACATGGTAAATACCAGAACCACGCCGATTCCAAGAGATACCCACATGTTTTTGCAGGCGGAAGCGATCACCAGCATCAGCATGACCGTGGGTAGGGTGACAAACCACTGGAACCCTGCGCCTTGCAAAAGCTCCAGCGCGTCAAATTCATATCCAGAGAACCAGTGAACAGCACACCAAGTAAGAGCGGCGGTTTCCAGGATGATCATCAAAGCAAGCGCCAACGCATTAACCACAAACTTCGTCAAAAATAGCTTTCCTGCCCGAACAGGCAGCACATCCATTTTCTGCGCGCCGTTGTCGGCATATTCGGTGTGATACATCATGCAGGCGCCGCAGATGCAAACCAGAATGTTAAGCATGGCCATCATTTGCCAATTGGCATCCATTAGAATGGTAAAGGGTTCTCCCGGCAGGGCAGTAAAGCTTTCGGAGCGCACCAGCATATTGATAAGCGGAAATGCCGCCGCCAGCAGCCCGCCCGCCAGAAAGGCGGGAAAATACCTTGTCCGTTTCAGCTTTTTCGTTTCTAATCTTAGCGTCATTTTCCGGCGCCTCCCTTGCGATTGTCCTCGTCAATCATGGCAAGAAAGGTGTCTTCCAGGTTGTCGGTGGGTAATCCAGCGCAGCGGGCGTTGGTTTTTAGCTCTTCCATTGTTCCCTCAAACAGCAACCGGCCGTGGTTGAGAATCCCGATATCGTCCGCCATCAACTCCACTTCCGGAAGCAGGTGGGAGGAAACCAGCACCGTGCAGTCATACTGCTGGGGTAGAGATTTAATCAGCGTGCGGATCTCATGAATGCCCACCGGGTCTAGACCATTGGTGGGTTCATCAAGGATAAGGATAGGCGGCCGCCCGATCAGTGCGCCTGCTAGCCCCAGCCGCTGCTTCATGCCCAGGGAGTATTTCTTTGCCAATCGTTTGCGGAATTGGGTTAGCCCCACTAGCTCCAACGCGTCGGAAACGCTGCTTTTCGGCAGGCCGAGAATTTTACGGATGATCTCCAAATTTTCCTCTCCGGTGAGGTTGCCGTAGAAGGCGGGCGCTTCAATAAAGGAACCGATCTCCTTTAAAATGGGTACCCGATCGGCAGGATATGTTTTTCCATCAATTTGAAAACTCCCCTTAGTCGGGTGCGTCAAACCGAGAAACATCTTCATAGTGGTGGATTTTCCCGCTCCGTTGGGGCCGAGAAAACCGTAAACGCGCCCTTTCCGAATATGCAGATTCAAATGGGAAACCGCCGTAAAGTCGCCATAGGTTTTGGTTAAATTTTGTGTTTCGATGATATTCATGCCGCATAGGCTCCTTTCCTGTGATGATGTCAGTATAAGCCGGCAACCTTGCGCCAACCTTCTAGCTACCTTACATTTACTTTACATTTCAGCGTGCTGCGGCAGGCCTAGGGTTTCTATGCTATAATAGGTAGGGGAGGGGCAAACAATGGAACAACATTATTTGAAACAGAAAAAAATCCTTCTTGTGGATGATGAGAAGGAACTTCTAAATATGGTTTCTGATTTTTTGCGCGCGGATGGCTATTCTCAGATCAAAACGGCAGGCACAGTCGCCAAGGCAATCACCACCGCTAAAGCTTGGAAGCCGGATTTTGCAATCCTGGATGTCATGCTGCCGGACGGGGACGGATTTTCGTTGCTGGAACAACTGAGGTTGTTTACCGAGATGCCGGTGCTGTTCCTAACGGCCCGGGGAGAGGACGAGGATAAAATAAAAGGGCTTGGCCTTGGTGCCGATGATTATATGGTAAAGCCGTTTCTGCCCAAGGAACTGTTGTTGCGGGTGGGAATTATCCTCCGGCGGTATTATAAAGAGGAAAATCCGCTGGTGCAGCTTGCCGGGAGCCAGCTCGATTTTTCTCGGGCGGAGGTCATCAAAAATGGAACCCACCTGCCATTGACGGCCAAAGAATATGACATTTTACAAGCGCTTTATCGCAACGCTGGTCGGATCGTTACCATCGATCAGCTGTGTGAAGCGGCTTGGGGCGATAACCCATTTGGTTATGAAAACAGCTTGATGGCACACATCCGCCGGATTCGCGAAAAAATTGAAGAAAATCCGTCCAAACCCGTATCCCTGATTACTGTCAAGGGGTTGGGGTATAAGCTGGTACTGGAGGGATAAACGGTGAAAAGCACCTTCAAACTCATCCGGCGTTTTGTAAAAATCTTACTTTTATCGGTTATCGGCCTGTTTGTGCTGAATATCCTGCTGCTTATTTTCGTTTTTTCCCGATCGGAGTCCCACTCCGGCGGTTGGAAGGCTACAGAACAGCTGGGGAACGAATTGACGGAAACCCAAAGCGGTGTATATACGCTCTCAGAAAAAGGACGAGAGCTTTTGCAGCAAAAAAACGCTTGGGCAATTTTGGTCGAGGATGAAACCGGTAACGTGGTTTGGCACAGCGATAATCTTCCAGAAGGGGTTCCGCTTCATTATTCGGCGGCGGATATCTCTTACTATACACGCGGGTATATTGAAGATTATCCTACAACCACCGCCGCCCGCGGGGACGATCTGATATTTATGGGGCATCCCAAGGATATGTATTGGAAGCATATGTGGCCGGCCTTTGATTATCAACTGATTGCCAACTCACCCAAAATCATCCTGATGTTCCTAGTGGTCAATTTATTGGCGATCCTTTTGATTTATTTTGTGTCCACATCGGGCGTTTTAAAATCGGTAAAGCCCATTGTTACAGGGATTGAAGGTTTGCCGGAGGGTAAGGAGGTTTATATCAAAGAAAAGGGACTACTGTCGGACTTAGCCGCCGCAATCAACCGTGGTTCCGAAAAGCTCATGCGGCAGGATCGGGAGTTAAAGAAGAAAGAGATCGCCCGGGCCAACTGGATTTCAGGCGTTTCCCATGATATCCGAACCCCGCTTTCCATGGTGATGGGCTATGCCGGGCAGCTGGAAGAAAGCAGCGCACTCTCTGAAGAAGACCGCAGAAAAGCATCCATCATCCGGCAACAGAGCCTTAAAATGAAGAACCTAATCAACGACCTAAACCTGGCTTCTAAACTGGAATACAATATGCAGCCGCTCCATCCGGAGCCGGTGAATCTGATTGCAGTGGTAAGGCAGTGTGCTGTGGATTTCATCAATGCCGATTTAGACAGCAAGTATCCGTTGGAATGGAAGACGGACGAAAACCTGACCGCCTGCGTGATACAAGGAGATAAGGGCTTGCTACGCCGTGCGGTTAACAACTTGCTAAACAACGCCCAGTCCCACAATCCGGAGGGATGCGCCATATCGGTGGAAGTCCGGGAAGAAAGAAACAGCTATATGATCTCCGTGGAGGATGACGGCGTGGGCATTTCGGATAAGCAGCTGGAAAAGCTACAGAACACGCCGCATTATATGATGAGCGACAACGGCACCGAAGAACCGCGTCATGGGTTAGGGCTGCTGATTGTCCAGCAGATCGTGCGGGCGCATCATGGCGACGTAGCTTTCGGGCATGGTTCTTCCGGCGGATTTCTGGTGCAGCTACGGTTTCCGATGAAAGAAGAATAAAGAAAATGCGATTTGTAAATGCCTCCCACCCGCAGAAAAGCTATTGGTGCGCCTAAAGCGTTTTGGGGCGTGTCACCTTCTATTGGCCCGAAACTATTTTTAACTATTTGGGCAATAGAAGCTTCGGCTTTCACGCTGACGAATGCCCTCTCGTTTGGAACTTGCGGTTGTGTGCAACGCATCAAACGGCTTGTAAAACCTTTTGATGCGATATATAATTTAAAAGACGCAGAAAGAAGCAGGCACGCTCGGCGCAAGCTTTCTCATCTGTGTAAAACCCCTAACGTGATTGTTTTTATGACGGCCGTGGCGTCTTATTAGACGTGGCGGCCGTTGTGCCGGTGTTTTGAAAAATAGCCGCTTGTTTATTGTTTAGAAATTTACTTTGGGTTTGCTTGTGATACCGGCTGATAAGGGGCGCCTGCGCAACCATAGCGCCGTATGATGACAAATGAAGGGTATCGATGAATTATGATTGATAAAATAAAAATTCGCGGAGCAAAAGTGCACAATTTAAAAAATATAGATGTAGATGTTCCGCTGAATAAAATTGTAGGTATTGCCGGGGTATCGGGTTCTGGAAAATCTTCGCTGGCTTTAGGCGTTTTGTATGCCGAAGGCTCCCGGCGGTATTTGGACGCGCTTTCCACTTACACCCGGCGGCGGATGACCCAGGCGGCAAAAGCGCAGGTAGATGAAGCGCTGTATGTGCCGGCCGCTCTGGCACTGCATCAACGTCCGGGGGTACCCGGTATACGCAGCACTTTTGGCACAGGTACAGAGCTGCTCAACAATCTTCGCTTGATGTTTTCACGGCTTGCCAGCCACCGGTGTCCCAATGGGCACTATCTAGCTCCCACATTGGCAGTGGCTGCGGGGCACGAACTCACTTGTCCGGAATGCGGCGCAAAATTTTATGCGCCGTCGGCAGAGGAACTTGCCTTTAACAGTCAAGGTGCATGCCGCACCTGTGATGGTACCGGCGTGGTAAGAACGGTGGACCGCGCAACGCTGGTGCCGGATGAGTCCCTTACCATTGATGAAGGCGCCGTGGCTCCCTGGAATTCCTTAATGTGGTCGCTGATGACGGACGTTTGTAGGGAGATGGGCGTGCGCACTGACGTTCCCTTTTGTGATCTTACAGACAAAGAAAAAGATATTGTCTATAACGGCCCGGCGGAAAAGAAACATATTTTTTACAAACCTAAAAATTCTAACCAGGGCGGAGAGTTGGACTTTACCTATTTTAACGCGGTGTATACTGTGCAGAATGCGTTGGCAAAGGTCAAAGATGAAAAGGGCATGAAGCGGGTGGAAAAGTTTTTAAAGCAAGAGGCCTGCCCGGATTGCGGTGGCACCCGGCTATCTGAAAGTGCCAGAGCACCAAAACTTTGCGGCATTTCGTTAGATGAGGCCTGCCAAATGACCCTTTCGGCGCTGGTGGAGTGGGTGAAAAGGGTGCCGCCGTCGCTTGCGCAAGAAATGCGCCCTATGGCCGAAAGTATTTGCGAGTCGTTTCAAACTGCCGCTAAACGGCTTTTAGATTTGGGGCTTGGATATTTGACCCTTGACCGCGCCGGCGCAACGCTTTCCACCGGTGAACGGCAGAGGATGCAGCTGGCGCGTGCCGTTCGCAATCGCACAACCGGCGTTCTTTATGTGCTGGACGAACCGTCCATTGGATTGCATCCGGCTAATATGGTGGGCTTATTGGGCGTAATGCGCGATTTGGTGGCGGACGGCAATTCGGTTGTATTTGTGGATCATGACACCCAAATTTTAGCACAAGCAGATTGGCTCATCGAAATGGGGCCGGGCGCCGGCGCCCAGGGGGGTAGAATGGTTGCAGAAGGCTTGCCCACGGATTTGGCCCAAAACCCCAATTCTAAAATAGGCCCCTTCCTTTCCGGCGCCGCCGCTATACACAGGGAACGTCCTGCCGGTGAGGTGTTTGCCGGTGGAACAATTGCACTTTCTACCGGCGCCATTCATACGGTGCAGCCGCTGGAGGTCGCGATTCCCAAAGGAAGGCTAACCGTGGTAACGGGCGTATCGGGTTCCGGTAAAACGACCTTAATTTTAGAAAGCCTTGTGCCCGGGTTGGAGGCCATAACCCACGGAAAAAAGCTGCCGGAACATGTGCGTTCCATTCAAGCCGACGGCATTACGCAGGTGAAGCTGATAGACGCTACGCCTATTGGGATCAATGTTCGTTCAACCGTTGCCACTTATGCCAACATACACGACGAATTGCGTAAGGTTTTTGCTAGAACGCCAGACGCCAAACAACTGGGTTACAAGGCCGGAGACTTTTCTTATAACACCGGTAAGCTGCGCTGCCCTGTTTGCGACGGTACCGGTGTAATTAGTTTGGATGTGCAGTTTTTACCTGATGTGGAGATTCCATGCCCGGAGTGTAGAGGATCCCGGTATGCAAAAGCGGCTGCTCAAGTGCGGCATCAGGATAAAACCGGCCGTAGTTACTCCCTGCCTGACCTAATGGCAATGGACGTGAATACGGCGTTGGATGTTTGTAAGAATTTAAAATTAGTTTATCAACGTTTACAGGTGCTGCAAGGGCTTGGCCTTGGATACCTAACGCTGGGAGAAGAAACCCCCAGCCTATCCGGCGGCGAAGCACAGCGCTTAAAGTTGGCAAGCGAAATGGGCAAGGCGCAGTCGGATTCGGTGTTCGTGTTTGACGAACCGACGATTGGCCTGCATCCGCTGGATGTGCAAACCCTGTTGGGCGTATTTCAAACGCTTATCAAAAACGGCGCTACGGTCGTTGTGATCGAGCACGATTTAGATGTTATCCGCAATGCGGACTATGTGATTGATATGGGGCCGGGCGGCGGCACCGAAGGCGGCCGGGTTGTTGCGGCCGGCACGCCGGCAGAAATTCAAAGTAGTCCGCAAAGCCGCACCGGTAAGTTTCTCTAGTCCATTGCACAAACTTCGCGATGTAATGGCGCCACAGCGGGTGAAAGCAAATGGTACTTAAATAGAGCGTAATCGCATTTTGTTATGTAGATATAGAAATAATTGCCGAAAAGCCGCTGTTTGTTGGCTTGTTTACAAAAGATCATCCATTTTAATTCTGTGTTTTCTAGAACAGTTTCCTAAAATTTTTGGGAAAATAGTATCTTGTGTGAATACACGAAATGCTATATGATTAATGTATATGGAATTGTTTAGCTTTTTGGGGGGAGATGGCAAGATGGATGTGGAAAAACTATGCCCGGGCTGTATGCGTGAGAGGCAAAGCATGGAAGGGCCTTGCCCGTTTTGCGGGTATGATGCCTCTGCGGCACAGGTAGAAGCGCACCAGCTGCCGCCGGGCACCATCCTGTCGGGCAAATATTTGGTAGGCAAGCTGCTGGGCGAGGGTGGTTTTGGCATTACATATTTGGGCTGGGATTTAAACCTAGATATGAAGGTAGCCATCAAGGAATATTACCCGGCCGGCTTTGTTATGCGCGAAAATACCTCTAGCAATACGGTTTTGAGTTTTACGGGGGAAAAGGGCGAGTTTTACCAGGCAGGCAAAGATAAGTTCCTCAGCGAAGCCAAAAGTTTGGCAAAGTTTTTTCTTTTGCCGGGCATTGTGTGTGTAAAAGACTTTTTCTTGGAAAACAACACAGCTTATATCGTGATGGAATACATAGACGGCGTAACGCTGAAAACCAAGCTGGCGCAAAGCGGCGGCAAAATGCCTGTTGGGCCTTTGTTGGAGCTGATGCGCCCGCTCATGTCGTCGCTATCCACGGTGCATAAGGCTGGGCTAATCCACCGGGATATTAGTCCCGACAATATTATGGTGTCGAATGCCGGGCAGGTAAAACTGCTGGATTTTGGCGCCGCGCGCGATGTTACAGTGAACGGCGGCAAAAGTTTGGCGGTGGTGCTTAAACCTGGGTATGCGCCAGAAGAGCAGTATCGCACCCAGGGGCAGCAAGGACCGTGGACCGACGTTTACGCCTTGTGCGCCACTATTTATAAATGCATTACCGGTGTAACTCCGCCGGAGCCGATCGAGCGTATGGCGAACGACAAGCTGGTGCCGCCGATTGCCCTTTGCCCGGTTACCCCGGCGCAAAATGCAGCGCTGCTGAAGGGGCTGGCAATCTATGCCGCGCAACGGTTCCAAAGCATAGAAGAGTTGTACCGAGCTTTGTATGGCAGTCCGGTTTCACAAACGCCTCCTCCAACTGGTGCGGCTATGCCTACTGGAGCGGGCGTGAATGGCGGCCAGCAAGTAAACCCGGCGGTTAACCAACAGCAGGAACAAGAGCGGCAGGCTCGCGAACGGGCGGCGCAGGAAGAAGCGGCGCGCAGGCAGGCGGCTATGGCAGCGGCACAGCAGCAACAAGCAGAAGCAAAGGCAAAACGCAACCGCATCCTTTTGGTGGCGGGCATAGCGGTGGCCGCTCTTTTGATAATCATATTGCTCGCTTCTCAAAGCTGCGGTTCCAGTGCGGGTTCCGATTCGTCTTCTTCCAGTTCGCGTGCGGAGACGGTTTCTTCACAGGTGAGCGAGTCTCAACCCGCGGGCTTTTCACAGGGACGGTATCAAGATAACGATATCGGTTTCTCGTATTCGGAGGATTGGTTACCGTCCACTGCGCAAAACGGCGGACCGTGCCTGACGGGTATCTTAGGCGGTGTAGAGTACGAATTTACTGTGCTGGATATAACCGACGATACCGCCCAGGATATTAACGACTATCTGGCAGATGCCTATGATTATCTAGAAAGCACCTATGGCATTACTCCCGTAGCGGGCGGCACAGGCTCGTTGAGCAACGGCACGGTGGGCAGCTATTCCGCTAGGGTGACCGGTTGCCTGTATGAAGATGGTGGAGAGGTGTGTTCTCTGAATTTGTATATCGTCACCGATGGAGCTAAAAGAGTGGCGATTATGACCCGGGCCCCCGGTTTAAGCAGCGACAGCACGCAGTATGACGGCAGTGTATTTGATTCCATATTCGACTCTTTTGAAATTTACCGCAGCGCAAGCGGTGGCGGCCAAGAGAGCAGCGCGGCTGCTTCCTCTGCCGAGAATGTCGATGCTCTTGCAGAGATATTATACGATCAGGCTCAAAGCATGTGGAGCGCCGGCCAAAAGGAAGAGGCTGTTGAATATTTCATGCAGGCAGCTGAAAGCGGATATGCGCCGGCCCAAAACACAGTCGGCTATCTTTATGAAAAAGGCGATACCTTAGAAAAGGATATGGACGAGGCGCTGTATTGGTATGAAGAAGCCGCCAATCAGGGTTATGCAATGGCGCAGCACAATCTGGGCGTTCTGTATCGAGAAGGCGACGGCGTTGAGCAGGATTACGAATTATCCTTCGAGTGGTTGACAAAGGCTGCCGAGCAAGGCTATGCGGATTCTCAAAACGACGTGGGCTACGCCTATCAATACGGCCTAGGCGTGAGCAAAGATTTAGAAAAGGCTTTTGAATGGTACATGAAAGCAGCTGAGCAAGGGTCTGATATCGGCCAATGTAATGTGGGTATTTGCTACCGCGACGGTATCGGCGTGGAACAAGATTATGACGAGGCATTTCAGTGGCTGTTAAAGGCCGCCGAGCAAGGATTCGCCTCGGCCCAAAATGATGTGGGCTTTGCCTATCAAAACGGCCAAGGTGTGGAAGAAGACATGGCAGAGGCCTTTGATTGGTATATGAAAGCTGCCGAACAGGGATTTAGCGTTGGGCAGTACAATGTGGGCATCTGCTATAAGATGGGCCGTGGTGTAGAGCAAGATTACGAGGAAGCTCTTGCGTGGTTTAAAAAGGCGGCGGATCAAGGCTATGAGGATGCGCAAAAACAAATTGATAGCTATGAGCAGCTCGGTGGCTGGGATTCCTAATTTTACAAGTTCAATTTTTACATATTCAAAAATTATATTTGACGGAGGTTTATCATTATGGAAATGAAACGTTGCCCCAACGGTCATTATTACGATCACTCGAAAAACCCCACTTGCCCTTATTGCAGCGGCGCCAGCGCCAACGCAAATGTAACTTTGCCCTTGGATAACGGCAGAACGGTGGCACAAAATGTGGCTCCTGGTACGGTAGGCCCTACTGTGCCGGTTAGTCCCGTTCCTCAGGCAACCCCAACGGCTCCCGTTTATTCGCCGGCGCCCGCCTCTAATTCCGATGGAGAGCGGACGGTTGCGGTTATTCGCCAAAAGATCGGGATAGATCCGGTTGTTGGATGGCTTGTTTGTATCGAGGGTAAGGATAAAGGCACCGATTACCGTATTCATTCCGACAACAATTATATTGGCCGCGGGGAAAAGATGGATATTTGCATCCACGGTGACGATACCATTTCGCGGGAGAATCACGCGATTGTTAGCTATGATATGCGGGATAAAATTTTCTACTTTTCGCCCGGCGACGGCCGCAGCATTGTGCGCCTCAACGGCAAGGCGCTGTTTATGACTGCAGAGTTGGCTCCTTATGATCGAATTGAACTCGGAGGGACCGTGCTGATGTTTATTCCCTTCTGTGGGAAGGAGTTTGATTGGGAGTGAGTCGCAAGAGGAGGGGCTATACTTTTTTTCTGCTGCTGCTGTGCCTGTCGCTGTTGACGGCCTGCTCTAGCTTTACACAGGGCGCTGAGGAACCGGCAGTAGTACATGAGGAGGTCAGTTCTGCATCTTCTTCTCTGGATTCCGAGGAAGAATCAGGACCGCTTTCCTCCTTTGAAGCGGAATCTTCCCAATCCGTTGGAGAAGGGCAAAATTCGGCGCCGAGCGGCATCGTATCGCAAACAGAGCAAGAAGGCGGCTTTTCTTTTGCCCAGCTGCTTTGGCCCGCTGTGGCGGTGGTAGTTGTTTTGATAATTGTGGCTGTGTGCCTAATTGTGCATAAAAAGAAACATACGGTGCCGCCTGTGTCGGTAGAGCAACCTCAAGAGCAGGGGCCTGCTGGTGTTGCGGTAGAAAATGTTGTGCAAGCGCAGGCACCCGGCGTTTTTTCACTGGCTATTGGTAATGCACACCATATCGGTAAACGCAGCAGCCAGCAAGATTGTTTTGCTGTTTCAGATGTGACAAATCCGGCGCTCTGCGCACAAAAAGGAGTGCTAGCGGTGGTGGCGGATGGAATGGGCGGTTTGTCCAATGGAGCGCAGGTGAGCGCTCTTGTCACATCTACAATGATGGGGTATTTTGATACCCATACCATGCGCGACGCTCCTGCCACCCAGTTACTCACCATGATCAATGAAGCCAACCGGCAGGTACTGCGCGGTTTGGGCAATGCGCAAGGGCAAAGCGGTTCCACCGTGGTGGCGGTATTAATTCAAGACGGAGGGCTGTACTTTGCTTCGGTGGGAGATAGCCGCATTTATCTATTGCGCGGCGGCGTGCTTATGCAGATTAACCGGGAGCATACTTATGCAGCCGAACTGGATGAGAAAGTGGCGCGAGGCGAAATTTCGCAAAAAGCTGCCCAGGAGGATCCGCAGCGCAACGCCTTAACCAGCTATATCGGTATGGGCGCTTTAGAAAAAGTCGATCACAGTTTAAATCCTCTGGCATTGCAGCAAGGGGATCGCATTTTGTTAATGAGCGATGGCGTATTCGGCACCCTTTCCTCTCAGGAAATTGCGTCCGCAGCCCAAAATGGAGATGCTTTTGAGGCGGCTCAAAGACTGGAACAAGCCGTGCTGGCAAAGGACAAACCGGGCCAGGATAATTTTACGGCGGTTATTTTGCAGTGTGTTTAACAGTAGAGTATTGTGAGATGAGGAAGGGATGAAGCGATGAAAAAGCGTTTGGCGGCGCTGTTGCTGGCTTTTGGGGTAGTTTGGTGCTTGGGCGGCGCCTCAATGGTGCGGTCTCACGCGGATGCAGGCGCAGTAGATGAGGCGCGTTACGGCGTAGTGCGGGTGGTATGTGATAAAGAGCCGGGGCAAAGCGTGAGTACAGGCACCGGCTTTGTGGTGGCTCAGGGCACCGATAGTACTTTGTTGGTAACCAATATGCATGTGGTGCAAGATGCCCCCGATGCAATTTACATACCGCTGGACTACTGGGACTGGGGTCGCGGCGGCGGTACAAAAGTTGCCGCTGAGGTTATTGCCCCCTATGAAGATATCGACCTGGTGTTTTTGGAAACACAAGGGCCCTTAGAAGGTTATGAACCGTTGCCCTTGTTGGCATCGGAAGAAGTTACCGTAGGCGAAACCGTGTATGCGTTGGGCTATCCCGGCGCGGCGGATTCCATTTTGGATGACGGCAACAACTTGCCTTCTACCATTGATGATATATCGGTGACGAAGGGGATTATTAGCAAGCAAAACGCCACCATTAATACGGCCGAAGCGTTTCAGACGGATGCCACTATCAACCACGGAAATTCCGGCGGCCCGCTCATTAACGACGTGGGCAGCGTGGTGGGGATTAACACCTGGGGAACCGAACCGGGCACCAATTTTGCCATCCACGTAGATTATATAATTGATGTTTTGGAACAAAGCGATATTCCCTATGTGCAGGGAACGGCCGCCGATGGATCGTCTTCTTCTCAACCGGCGTCCCAGCCGGATGAGGAACCAGCGGGTGAATCTTCCGCTATGCCTGAAGAATCACCGGCTTCTGATGGAGAAGAACCGACTGAGCCTGTTTTAGGGCCTGTAACGTCACAGCCTGCTGAGGATCAACCGGAACAGCCGCAGACAGAAGAGCAGAACTCAAACCGCAATATCCTTATCGGAGCTTTAGCCGCTGTTATCGTGGTGATAGCTGTGGTGCTGATTGTGGTGTTGCGTAAGAAGAAAACACCGGCTCCTGTTAATGCGGCTCCGGCTCCGGCGGCGCCTCCTGCTCCCGCGCCCGCACCGGTGCCTCAGGTAGCGGCTCCGGCGGCCAGCAGCGTGAAGTTGGTGGGCGTTTCCGGCCAGTTTGCCGGGGTGGAAATTTCGGTTGCGAATGTGTTGGTAATTGGGCGTGATCCGGCGCGTTGTAGTGTGGTTTTTGCCAAAGATGCGCCCGGCGTCAGCTCGGTGCATTGTGAAGTGCGCGCCAGTGAGGGCGGCATATTGCTTACAGATAAAGGGTCAAGTTACGGCACCTACGCTTCCACCGGCGGCAAACTAACGCCGCAGCAGCCTGTTTTTGTGGCTCGTGGCGGCTGGTTCTACTTAGGCGCAGAGAGTAACCGCTTTACGGTACAATAGGAAGGGGAGGACCGTATGGGCAGCCGATACAATGGGAATACCGAGTTCTTTCAAAAGGCGGCGCGTTCTACGCTGCATTTTGGCGATATTTTTTCCGGCGTTTTTAAAAAACACACCAAAGCCGATTGGGAAAAATTGTTTTTAGCAGGAACAGCTAGCTCTACTCCTCCAGAGAGTGAGATGCTAGCCCAATGGAGTAAACCGTGGCTTTTTGCCCGGGTGGCGCTGGTGGGAATTATCCTATCGGTTTTATTTTACGCTATGTCTTTTACAATGCGTGCCAGCGCTGCTTTTGTGTTGGTAGGTTCCTTTTGCTTACCGCTTGCCATCTTGTTCTTTTATTGGGAAATGAACATTCCCAGAAACGTGCCGATGTATGAGGTGCTGCTCATGTTTTTGTTGGGCGGTGTGCTTTCTTTAGGGGCAACGTGGCTGTTGTTGCTGTTGGGGTTAATGGACGGCAATACGCCGGCTTGTTGGGCGGCCTTTTTAGAAGAACCGGCTAAACTGCTGGCGGTAGCGGTTTTTTTGTACAAACCGGGTAAAAAATACATATTAACCGGGGTTCTGGTCGGTGGGGCCGTAGGCGCCGGATTTGCTGCCATGGAGTCGGCCGGTTACGCGGTGGATATTATGAACGAGGTGGCGTCAATTGCAGGCGTTGACGCCCAAGGCAGGGCTTTGCAGCTGCAATACGCCTTAGATTTGGTGCTGCTGCGCGGCATTCTTTCGCCAGGCGGCCATGTGGTATGGGCAGCCCTTTACGGGGGTACGTTGGCTTGGGCCAAAAACGGAGAAAAATTGCAGCCTCGCCATTTTACCGACTGGCGTTTTCTCGCTTCTTTTGGGTCGGCGGTTGCCTTGCATTTTTTATGGAACTACGGCATTTCAATTGTGCCGATCCCTGTGGTGGGGGATCTTTCTTATGTTTTGCTGACGGTTGCGGCTTGGGTGATACTATTTTTCATCATCCGGCAGGGGGTACGCCAGGTGCTGATTGTTTCCTGCGGCGCGCCTCAGCCCGCTTATGCCGGGCAACCGGTGGGTGCCAGCGCCCCTATGCTGATGGGCGTTAAGGGATATTATGCCGGGCAACAAATCCCGCTTTCGTCGGGCGCTGTGGTGTTGGGGCGCGATCCGCAACATTGCAATCTGATGTTTCCCAGGGAAGTGCCGGGCGTCAGCCGGCAGCATTGCCGGTTGGAATTCAGCAACGGTGCTTTATGGTTAAGCGATCTGGGGTCAACCTGCGGCACTTTTTTGGACGATGGCCGTCGGCTTCCTCCTAGCACGCCGGTCCGGCTTCAGTCGGGGCAGCGTTTTTACTTGGGGGATCGCAACGTTTTATTTGAGGTTAGGCAATAGGAGAGAAATCAGATGGACTTTGATAGGCTATGCCTTCGGTGTATGCGCGAGGGAGTGGATCCGCAGGCGGGCAGCTGTTCTCTTTGCGGCGCGCCGGTAGGCTTTAAACAAGATCCGCCCTTCGCTTTGCCGCCTGGCACGGTGTTGCACGGGCAGTATATCACCGGAGCAGCATTGGGTTGCGGTGGGTTTGGAATTACCTATATCGCTGTAGATCTGCGCCAGGAGCATCGTGTGGCCATAAAGGAGTTTATGCCCAGCGGGCTGTGCACCCGGCGGCCGGGGGAAACCGCCGTGCTGCTGCAAACCGGAGCGGAAGACTTTCGCTACGGAAAGGAGCAATTCCTACAAGAGGCGCGCACCATTTATGAATGCCGGGGTAATGCCGACATCATAGAGGTAGAAAAGCTTTTTGAAGAAAACGGAACCGCCTATTATGTGATGGAGTTTTTAGAAGGGGAGGATCTGCGCAAGTACCTCAACCGGCGGGGCGGTAAGCTTGCTTTTAATGAAGCGCTGAATCTGTTGCAGCCGGTTTTTCGGGCGTTGGAACGGGTGCATAGCCGGGGGATTGTCCATCGTGATGTGAGCCCAGATAATATTTTTATCTGCACAAACGGCAAGGTAAAATTGCTGGATTTTGGCGCTGCCCGGGCAGCCCTAGGTGAGCGGAGCCAAAGCATAGATGTTATTCTCAAGCGGGGCTATGCGCCGGTGGAGCAGTACAGTTCGCATGGCAATTTGGGCCCCTGGACCGATGTGTATGCCTTGGCGTGCACCTTATATCATTGCTTGACCGGCCGGGTGCCGCCAGAAAGCATGGAGCGTATGCAAAAAGATTCTTGCTTTCCTTTGGCGCAATACAGTTTTAATGTGCCGATAGAAGCAGAACGAGTGTTGCAAAGGGCGATGGCGCCGCGCGCAGAATTTCGGTATCGCACCGTGGGTGAGTTTCGCGCCGAATTATATGCCACTACGCAGCAGCCTGGGGCGCCGCGTGTAGTTCAGGGCAACACGCAAGAGCCAACCCCCCAACAGGTGGTGAGCAGTTCTTCTGTTTCACAGCCGTCTGCTGCCAATGTATTGGGCAGGCGTGTTGGTGCTTATCTTTTGGATTCTTTGATTGTCGGCCTTCTTTCGGCCGCAGTTTTGCTGCTGATAGGCAAATATTTGTACATAGGCCTTTGGTTTGTTATCATTTTTTTGCTTTGCGTGCTATATGGTTACGGTATGGAAAGCACCAGTAGCCATGCCACTTTGGGAAAACGCGCCGTGGGCCTCTCGGTGCAGGAACAAAACGGTGAAAGCCTTCAGCCGGGCGCGGCGCTGCTGCGCAATGTAATAAAATATTTGCCGATATTGGCCGGCTGCATTCCCAATACTTTTATTTGGCTGGGCGGGGCGCTTACCTTAGCGGATGCGTTGTTTGCCCTGGGGGACACGGGATATACGCTGCATGATCGGGCGGCAAATTCGGCGGTGAGGCTGCCTGCCGTTTTCGCTGCGGAGATGGTGCCGGTGCAAATACCGCCGCAAGCGCGGGGCCGGCGCGGGGTGCTGTGTATCTCTGGTTTGTTTACTGGGAACTTTTTCCCGTTGGATGGCGGCAAATTGATTTTGGGCCGAGATACCGAAGCATGTAATGTGATTTTTCCAAGTGGAGCGGCAGGAATCAGCGCGCGGCACTGTGAGCTACTGTGGGATGCCAGCGCCAATACGGCGGTGTTGCGTGATTTGGGTTCCACTTATGGCACGTTTGTGGCCGGCGGCCGCTTGGCGCCGCAGCAGTTGGTGATGTTGCGGCCGGGCGATAGTTTTACGATAGGAGAGAAAAATGTCTTCCTTGTAAAGAATGAAGCATGAGGCTAGGAGAGGATGGTATGCCTTTTATTTCAGCGCAGGTTTCGTTGCCGGGCGCGCGCTCGTGTAACGAGGATACGGTATTTTCTGATGAAGAGGGCGGTTTCTTCTTAGCCGCTGTTGCCGATGGGCTGGGGGGCCACGGTGGTGGAAGCATTGCCTCTAGCACGGCGGTGGAAACGGTTGCCAGCGGTTTTTTTGCCGGCCCTAGCTTGGAGCCTGCCGCCCTTAACCAACTTTTTGTAAGTGCAAATAATCAGGTGTACGGCCTGCAAAGCGCGCAAACACAGATGAAAACCACCTTAGCCGCCCTGTTTTCACAAGAAAAAAATGTAGTGATAGCGCATGTGGGCGATTCCCGGGTGTATTGGTTTCGCGGCGGCGCTATTATATTCCAAACCTGCGATCACAGCGTGCCGCAGATGGAGGTTTTGTCGGGCGCGATACGGCCGGAACAAATCAGGCATCACGCAGATCGGGCCCGCTTGCTGCGTGCTTTAGGGAGAGAAAACCCGCCTAAGCCGGAATTTCATGTTGGCACTTTACAAGATGGCGATGTGTTTTTGTTGTGCTCCGACGGTTTTTGGGAGCCGGTGTGGGAAGGGGAGATGCTAATCGATCTATCAAAATCCCGCACGCCTCAAGAATGGCTCTCTTTTATGACGGCCCGTATCGGCGCGCAGATGACCAAGGAGCAGGATAATTTTTCGGCGGTTGCCTTATTCTACCGCGCGTAAAAGGGGAGTGGGAAAAATGCTACGTTGGCTTAAGAGGGGAATCGCCCTAACGGCGGCGCTAACCTTGCTTTGCTGTACATCAGTTACATCTTTCGCGCAGGATCCGTTAACACTGTATACGACACAGGCTCGCTTTGAAGACGGTAATCTTTCCGTGCTGTGCCGTTCTAATTTGGAAGATCCTACGCCGGAGGCCTTTACCGGCATGCTGGGAACAATTGATTTGCAGCCGGAGGAGGTGCGCCCGTACCAAGAAAGCGGGCTGGGCACCACTTGTTTGTTTTTGGCGGATGTTTCCGGCTCTATTAGCGAGCAAGATATCACCACAATTCGAGAGATCGCCTTGCAGATTAACAGCGGCTTATCGGCAGAAGACAACGGCGCCGTTATGACCGTTGGGAATGAAGCCTATGGCAATCCGATTACCGACGATCCGGCGCAAAGAGAGCAACAGATTGCCGCCATCAGCGGTGTAGGGGAGGATACAAACCTTTATGCTTCTATGATTGAAGCATTAGATTTGCTTACCACTTCGCAGGATGCTAATTTTCAAAAGTGCCTGGTGGTGCTTAGCGACGGGGAGGATGATTACACCACTGGTGTCACACGGGAAGAGGTAGAAAAGAAAATAGACGAAACCGGGATTCCTGTTTATACGGTGGCTATCGTGCGGGATTCGTATGATACCCAGAAGGTGGAAGCCGCCAAAGTTTTAGGCAGCTTTGCCAGGTTATCACCCGGTGGGCTAGATATAACTTTTGGCTTGGATGGTACCACTCCCCAAGAGGCGGGCCAGCAAATAGCGCAGGCCATGCAAGGTTCTTTCTTTGTGGATTTTTCTGTTCCGGCTTCTCCGGTTTTGGATCAAATGGCTCAACTCAAAGTAACAGTAGAGGATGCGGATCAAAAAGCGGAAGCAAGTTTTCGTTTTGACACTACTCAAGTAAGGCAGTGGCAACAGCAGCAAGAGGAATCCCAAGAAAGTGCAGTTTCACAAGATCCGGCTTCATCAGAAGATGCGGTTTCCTCTGAACCGGCTTCCGTCGGCGCGGTAGAAGAGGCGAACGATGCGCCTGGTTGGCTGCTATATGTTTGGATTGGCGCCGGGGCTGTTGTGGTTGTTGCCGCTGTTGTAATCATTTTACTGATTCGCAAGAAAAACAAAACACCGCCCGTTTTGCCGGTGGAAGAAGAAAGTGTGCCGGAGATGCCGGTACCGCCTACCGATTGGCAAGCAGACGCCCCGCAGACTACCATACCGGAAGCGGCGCCTCCCGTCGTTGTACCGGAGCCTCTTGAGGCGGTGGTACATATCAGTCTAACCCGGGTGGGTGTGCCGGAACGTGAGGTCTATGAATTGGATATGCCCGACTCTTTGATTATTGGCCGTTCTCCAGAACAGGCGGCGTTGGCTTTTGCGCAGGATATGCGCCTTTCTAGCCGTCACTGCAAGTTCACCTATGAAAACGGCGGGTTATACGTAGAGGATTTGGGTTCTACCAATGGCACCTATATCAACGGTATTCCGGTAACTGGTAAGCGGGGGCTCAATAAAGGAGATATTATTCTCATTGGGTCTATGGAGTTGCGCGTGGATTGGCAGGCTTTATAACAGCCTTTTTATCTTCTTTTCGTCTTGAGAAATTACTACACTTCGTTCGCTTTCTTATCCTTCTTTATTCCTCTTTCCCAAAAAGTTCTAAGAATAGTACATGAAAATTCTAAAAATAGTGCCTAAAAAGAAATAAAAGCTATTTACAAAAAAACATATGTGTTATAGACTGAATGAAGTTAACAGGATTTCCCTTTTATAACATCGATGATTCTTTCCAGTACGGCTGAAAAAACGGAAATCTTCGAAACAGCCTGTCTTTACAGGCAGCAATCTGTCAAGAAAATAGAATGAGAAAGGCAGTGTGAAATCATGGGCTATATCAGAAGCAGAAAAGAAGAGCTAACCGGCTATCAGGAAGGCAGTCCTTGGTCTCCTTCGATTGACTTACAGTGCGACTTCGTCATGGTGTACGGGATAGATGACGGTATGCCAGAACGCGTGGCAAAATTCCGGGAAAAGGGCTATGTAGTCCATCTGATGACCGGAAGCGCCTGGGGTCAGTATCAGGATTATCTTTACGGTAAGTGGGACGGCAGAAACCATTGGGATGAAAGCCAGGCCGACCGGGACGGCAATCATATTCTCCATGGCAAGGATGTGCCTTACATGGTGCCTACGATATCCTTCTCCGATTATCTCACAGAACGGCTGAAAATCGCCGTAGACGCCGGTGTAGAAGCAATCCATATGGAAGAACCGGAATTCTGGGATTACGGTGGATATTCTGAGGCGTTCCAACGGGAATACGAAATTTATTATCACGAAAAGTGGCAGCCCCCTCACACCTCTTTGGACGTGCGGTATAAAACTTCTAAGCTGAAAGCCTATCTTTACGCCCGCACCCTCAACCGAATGAGCGCGGCGCTGAAGGAGTATGCAAAGGTAAAGTACGGCAAAGACCTGCGCTTTTACGTACCTACCCATAGCTTATTAAACTACACGCAGTGGAAGATCATGAGCCCGGAAGGCGCTTTGATCGATATTCCTACTGTAGACGGCTACATCGCACAGATCTGGACGGGAACCAGCCGGGTAGGCAACGTTTATGCCGGTGTTTCCAAAGAACGTACCTTTGAAACTGCTTTTTTGGAATATGGCATCATGCAGGAGCTTGTTAAGGGTACTGGACGGGATATGTGGTTCTTGCACGATCCCATTGAGGATTGGCCGGAATACACCTGGGAGGATTACCGCAAAAACTACTTAAAGACAGCGGTGGCTTCCCTGCTCCACCCAATGATCCACACCTATGAGATCTGCCCCTGGCCTCACCGGGTATTTGATGGCATTTATCCCAGAAAGGCCGGCGTTGCGGGCGGTACCATCGCTACCTCCAAGATGGAAGGGGCAAAACCGATTCCACAGAGCTATTCTACCCTTCTTTCCAGCATGATCCAGCTCTTCGGCGACATGGATCATGAGGATTTCGCCTTTGAAGGCGTCAATTCCGGCGTGGGAATCCTGATGTCCGACTCCGGGCTTTATCAGCGTACTTATCCCGATGGTATCATAGCGGAGGAGCATTTTGAAGAAGCCCTCAATTCTCACACCCTGACGCAAGGAAAAGGCAAGCTCTCCAACAAACTCACCAATTTGTCCAAACGTCTCCATGAGGGAGAGGACGTCACTCAAGAGAGCAAGGCTTTGGCCAAAGAGATCCTCGGTGATGAAAATATGATGCTGGAGTATATTACTTCCGGCGTATTCCCCAATTTCTTCGGCATGGCGCTGCCTCTGCTGAAGTACGGACTGCCGGTTCGCCCAGTGCAACTTGACAATGTCCGTCGATTCCCAGGATATTTGGATGACTACGCTAACCTGATCTTAAGCTATGAATATATGAAGCCGGAATCTCCCGACGTGAACAACGGTTTGGCCGCATGGGTACGCCAGGGCGGAACTCTGATTTATATCGGTGACGGCAGCGACCCCTATCACAACATCAAGGGTTGGTGGAATACCGGTAAAGCCGATTATCAAAACCCGGCAGAGCACCTATTTGAAATGTTGGAGCTGCCCAGAGATCCGAAAGACGGCGTTTATTCTGTTGGCAAGGGACGTCTGGCAATTTGGAATATCGCTCCGGCCAAGCTGAGCCTCACCGATGAACTTGCAGATCAGTACCGCACCTTTGTTAAGGATATTCTTTCTCAGGGCGGATCGAGCTGGGAATACGGCAACCAGCTCACCCTGCACCGCGGCCCCTATATCATCAGCGCAGTGATGGACGAAAGCGTAAATGAAGAAGCGAAGTCCTTTGAAGGACTTTTTGCCGATATGCTGGAAAATGATTACAAAATCGTTACCAAGAAAGAAATCGGCCCCGACGGCAACGCTATTCTTTTTGATTTCTCCAAAATTGCAGATGTAGACACCCGTGTTATCGGATGCTCTGCAAGGGTATTTGCCTTAGACTGCACCGAAAGCGGCTTTACAATGGAACTGAAAGCCGCAGATCGGATCAAGGCTTTTGTCCGTGCCCGTCTGCCTAAAGTAGTAATTGGCGTCAAGGCGATGGATGAAGAGGGCAATGAAGTTCCAATGGAATTTTCTTGGGACGCAGCGACCCGCACCGTTCTGGTGTCTTACGACAGCACTGACAAGGCGGTTACCGTCACAGGTATTTTTGAGGAAAAATAAAATGCTTAAATTCCCTGTCCGCTTAATCAATCAGACAGAGGATTGTGTTTCATAAGCTTTAGCGAAAAGAAAGCACCAGCTATGCTGGTGCGAATAAAAATCTTAAGATACAAGAAAACCTCCTTTTGCTAGAACGGAAGCCGGTTCGCCAACCGTACCAAAAGCAAAAGGAGGTTTTGTCGATGAACGACATACAAAGTTTAACGCATTATTATAAAGAGCGATAGAGGAATCCGTCAAGAATCAGTTGCAAGAAGATATTGCGGCAAACCAGATCAGTTTCAAGGAATATCTTGACCCGGTTTACAGGTAGCAAGAATAAGGCATAAAAGGACGCCCCTAAAGGGGCCCGCCATGAGTCAGCAATGCAGTTGGCCGACCCATTCGCGGCCCCTTTAGGGGCGTTGTCCGTATCATACCCTTCCAGGGCTTTCTCAAGCCCACGGCTTTGCCAGGGGTCATGACTCTTAAAATTTCGTGTGATCCGGATCCGGCGTTTCGCCGCAGCAGCCTTTAAGGCCAGAAATCAACGCTACATCTTCGGCAGACAGTTCAAAATCAAAAATATCAGCGTTTTCTTTGATACGGGCGGGCGTTACCGACTTGGGTAGGGGCAAAAAGCCCATTTGCAAGCTCCAACGCAAGCAAATTTGCGCTACGGTTTTGCCGTATTTTTCTGCCAAAGCCTTCATCTCGGGAACATCGAACACTTTGCCGGTGCCCAAGGGGCTATAGGCCTCTACCAAAATATAGCGCTCTTTGCAGTAACGAACCGTTTCCTCTTGCGTTTCGCCCGGGCACAACTTAATTTGGTTTACCATGGGCAGATATTTAGCGGTCTTCAATAGCGGCTCAATGTGGTGGGGCATAAAGTTGCTCAGGCCGATGGCGCGCACTTTACCGGCGGTGTACAGTTCTTCCATCGCTTTCCAAGTGCCGGCGTTCGCTTCCTCCCAACAATCACGGAACTTGGCGGGATTTGGCCAATGAATGAGGTATAGATCCAGGTAATCCAAATCCAACTTCTTCATCGTGGTTTCAAAGGCTTTTAAGGTAGCGTCATAGCCGTGATCGGTATTCCATACCTTGCTGGTAATAAATAAGCGTTCCCGCTCTACGTCGCTTTCTTTAATAGCGCGCCCAACGCTCTCTTCATTGCCGTAAATAGCCGCCGTATCGATATGACGGTACCCCACGGCCAATGCCTCTTTTACAGCCGCCACGGCGGTTTCACCGTCGGGCGTTTGCCAGGTGCCAAAGCCAACGCAAGGAATCGATATCCCGTTTCGCAGCTGGTATCTGTCGGTTAACCTTTTCATCTGAACAATCCTCCTAGCATTTTTGTTATGAGAGAGCCGGTAGCCCCGGCTGCAACACCGAAAAGCTCCCGGCGGCAACTGACATTGCTATGCGGCCTCTTCCTCGGGGGGATCGGGCGGCAGGCTGCGCCGCATTTTACGCATGGTAATGGCGTAAGCAATACACAACGGCACGCAGGATCCCAACCAAGCCAGCGGATTTGCCATACAAGCTCCCGCAAAGCCAAAATACTGAGCAAAAACCAACGAAGCCAAGGTGCGCATGCACAACTCCATAATACCGGCAAAGGTAGGCACAAAGCTTTGCCCCAACCCTTGCAAAGTATATCGAAAGATAAACAGCAGCGCCAAAATAAAATAGCAGCAGCCGTTGATGGTTAAAAAGATTTTAGAAAGCTCAATCACCTGGGGCTCGTCGCCCACGAATAACCCCACCAGATAACGCCCGCAGGTAATGTTTACTATTCCCATCACAATGCTGAAGGAAACCGACATCAGACAGCATTGTTTAATTCCTTTGCGGATTCGGGCGATACGCCCGGCGCCAAAGTTTTGAGCGGCATATGTAGCCATGGTCATACCAAAAGACATCATAGGCATAGTGGCTAATGTGTCTATTTTTTGTGAAGCAGTATAGGCAGCCACAGAAGTTGCACCCAGCCCGTTTAAAGCGGTTTGTAAGATAATAGAGCCGATAGAAATAATGGAAGACTGAAAAGCCATCGGCAAACCCACTCGCAAATGCTGCGCAATTTCTACGCCTGTTAGCTTCCAATCGTCACGGGTTAGATGCAAAATGGGGAAGCGGTATTTTATATAAACCAAGCAAAGAACCCCTGAAAGCAACTGAGAAATAACGGTTGCCCACGCAGCCCCCGCCACGCCGGAATGCAGCACCAGAATGAAAAAGTAATCTAATCCAATATTCACCAAACAAGCGATAACCAAAAAATAAAGCGGGGTGCGGCTGTCGCCTAAGGCGCGGATAATGTTAGATAGCAGGTTAAATAAAACAGAGGCGAAAATTCCCCCGTAAATCACCACAATATAAGAATAGGCATCGTCTATAATTGCCGCCGGTGTGTTCAGCAGCTGCAAAAAAGGGCGGGCAAAAATGACGCCGATCGCGGTGAGCACAACGGTGACTCCTAAAGAAATTAATACGCTGGCGGCAAAGCTGCGCCGCACACCTGTGTGGTTGCCTGCACCAAAATTTTGCGCTGTAACAATCGATAGGCCGGCCGTAAGGCCTTGAGCAAAGCCGATGATCAAAAACGATATGCTGCCTGTACAACCCACGGCAGCAAGTGCGTTTACCCCTAAGGTTCGCCCCACAATAAGAGTGTCGGCCATGTTATACATTTGTTGGAAGAGATTCCCCACCAACAAAGGTAGCGTAAAAAGTAAAATAAGCTTCGCCGGATTCCCTGAGGTAAGTGTTTTGGTCATTTTATGGTTTCACACTTTCTAACGATAGATTGTTTGGAATAAGCCGCAAATAGGCAAAACGAACCTGCCAATTGCCCTATAAAACAGGCAATTAATACGGCACCGAAACTTATCATAATACAACCCCTCGCAAGAAAGCAAGGTTATCAAAAGAAGATAGCAATATACTAAAAAAAGAAAACGAGATTCTACATCTCTTGTCGCAGCGCCCCAAATTGAGTTCAACACAATGATAGGCGAAAGGCCGCCGCCCATTGCCAACCTGTTGTTGCGGCAAAAAAAACGTACCCTCCTTGGAGGGTACGCCGAAAATTTAGCAATGTAAATTTATCTTCTGTTTGCAAAGCACTCGCTGCAATAAACAGGGCGATCTTCTCTGGGCTGGAAAGGAACCTTGCAGGGCTTCCCGCACTCAGCGCAAACAGCATCGAACATTTCACGTCTGCCACCATTGGCATCGTTTCTTGCGCTCTTGCGAGCATCACGGCAGGCCTTGCAGCGCTGGGGCTCATTGGTGAAACCCTTTTCAGCGTAGAATTCCTGTTCGCCGGCGGTGAAAACAAATTCAGCGCCACAGTCTTTGCAAATTAAAGTCTTGTCTTCGTACATGGAGCAGCATACCTCGTCTTTTAATAAAATATATGTTTAGGCACTTTGGCTAAACATCATCCTAAGTTTATTCCTAAAATATTCACTTGTCAAGCAGTTTTCAAAAAATATTCATTATAAATTTTAAAATATAGATAGATTAGTAAATATTGGGCAGGGTTTGGCCCTATAAGGAGAGGGGCTCAGCCTTATCTTTTGCGTTTAATAAAGCGTCAATTGAGCGCAACTTTTCTTGCGTATCGGCAATGCCCATTTGATAAATTTCTACCAACCGTTCCGGATCTTTTTCATACCGGCTCACCATGATGGGGCGGCTGGGCCGAATCACCACTGCGTTACCCAAATCTTCTTGCCGGCGGCAGAGCTTGGTTAAAGCATTGTAGCGCTGCGGCCTGCGGGCGATGGCGTCGGCTAAGCGGGGGTAACGGGGATAAGCGGCGCGCAGCAGAGGGCGGGGAAAATCCGGTTTGCTTTTTTGGTAGTGCAAATCGCGGGTAAGCACCACAACGTTCAAATGGTTACCATCCTGGATGGATTGTTCTATTGGAATAGGGTCGGCAATACCCCCGTCGAGCAAATGCTTGCCTGCAAAATGCACCACTTTGGATACAAACGGCATAGACGACGAAGCCCGCACCACTTCCATGCGATCGGTAACATCCTCTTTCTCAAAATAGTAGGGTTGCCCGCTGTTCAAATCGGTTACCCCTACCCGAAAGCGTACGGTTGAAGAATGAAACGCCTCATAATCCAGCGGCAGCAGCTTTTGCGATAGTTCGCCGAATATAAAATCAAACCCAAAGATAGACCCCGTGGTAAGCAGGCTGCTTATACTGAGATAGCGCTTGTCCCGCAAATATTGGTAAAAAATATTGTAATTACGTTTATATTGGCCGGAAATATAGCTGATGGCGTTGCAGGCTCCGGCCGAAACGCCGTAAACACAGGGAAAGCGAATCCCTTCTTGCAAAAATACATCCAATACACCGGCGGTATATGCGCCGCGTGTGCCGCCTCCTTCTAAAACCAATCCAACCGGCAAAATACGCACTTCCTTATCGCTTGTTTTTTCCATTTTCGTATTATACATCACTGTTTAGAAGGAACGCAAGCATCCCATGTTTTGGCTCTGCAAGTTGCTGTTTTTATTCTGCCCAAAAGTGGTAAAACAGTTTTCGCTCAACAGTCTAATCTGGCATAATAAAAATGAGAAAATATTTCTCGGCTATTTATCTTTTTTATAAAATTTGATATAATTTTAATTATAATATAGGAATGATTTTAGGCTTGTTTTGAGCACGCGTGTGTTAACGGCAGAAGAAATGGCGGGCTTTCGTTTCAACTAACAGTTGAGCGGCGCGTTTTATATCAAATATCTGGTTATTGTATGTAGGATGTTGGGTAGATTACAATGAAGTCACCATACAGAACCAGAGGTGTAATATGTTAAATAATAAAAGAATATGCCTGCTATCAAATTGGAGAAATCAGCAGCGGGAACAAAAGGGTTCTTAATAAAAACCATGTTTTGTGGTAAAAGGGGGTATGCGGCAAGAATAGTATCGTCCCGTGAATGGGATATCGTAGAAAAAGCAGATAATGCGCAACAAATGCGCAAGAAAGGGGTTGAGGTTATGGTTAGGCGTTTACTTCGGCTATGGTTGGCGTTGGGCTTGGCGGTTTCTATCCTTCTCTCTGTGTGTTCTTGCGGCGAAGGGCAGGTAGCTCAGCCGGCAAATGAAGCGGATTCGGCGGGGCAGGAGGAATACTTGGCAACGTCGGGCGAGCAGCCCGCCGGTGGAACGGGCTCAGAAGAAGAGGAACCCCGGCAAGAAGTTACAATAACAAGCGTCAAGGGGAGCGAGCGGATTAACGGCGAGGTCTATTACCAGGTTGCGTATCAGGCCGAGGATGCCGGTGGCAGCCAGGAAGGCTATATGAACGCCGACGGCGGTGTGATAACCGATAAGCGCGCCGTCCTCCGCTACGAAAACAACCCCGATACAGGCACCTTTACGCTATATGACGAAAATGGGGAAGCAACTTACACCAGCCCGGAGGAAGAGGGGATACAGCGCCAAGTTCAGTTTTACGGCAAAAGCGACGATGCCTATTTGGTCTTGGAGCTGCGCAAAGCCGCTGTGGGTACCGATATCTATATCGGCATGATGAACCGGTATGGGGAATGGTTTTATCAGGATGTTGCTTCCGACGAATGGATTTCTGAGAATCAGGAACACCCGGTGGATATCACGTTGGATGTCTGGAAAACACAGCTGGAACCCGGCAGCGCCTTTTACTTGGGGGATGGAAAATACGGTCTGCGCTTTAGCGGCGAAGGCGGCGATTATATTGCCGTGGCAAACGCATATAGCGGCGGCGAGATTCTGGTTTTAGAGAATGTAAGCAACGAGCAGTTGCAATCCCACTCCGGTCAGATGGCGGTGCAGCAATGGGATGAAAACGGTCAAAAGGGGCCGATATCCTATATTGCCGGTGCAGGCGAAACGCCGCTTGATGTAAAAGGAGAGTTGTTGGGGGCAAATAAAAACGGTTTTCTCATTTGGGAGGAAGACCGCTTGCTGTTTTACGATATGGTTGGGTCGTTGCAGTGGACCTTTGATCAATATGAATACGACGATGCGGTCGAACCGGTTTTCTGTGAGGATTACGGCGGATATGCGGTTGTATCTTTGCTTGACGACAGCGGAAAAAAGTATACTGGCTGCATTAATTTATTAAACGGCGAACTGGTTTTTAAGACGGAGGCCGACGGGTTTGTAGACGGAAAGTATATGCTGGCGCAAGTAGAGGGGCAAAACTGCTTTATCAATCTGTTAAACGGCGAAACGGTGGCCACCGCCTCTCATGATTTTACGCTCGACGAGGTTACTTACGGCCAAGAGGGTATTTACATTATTCAACATTCCAGCGGTGATGGCACGGCGCTTTATCTGTACACCCCTTGGGGGGACGAGGTTGTTCCCTATTTGCTAGGATAAGACTTTCTTACAGATTTTTCTTGACAATCCCGAAGCGGAGCGTTATACTATATTGGTACAACAAAGCAGGGTAGAACCCTCACCTGTACGGCGTTCCGCTACGGGTCAATACCATCCCTTGTTGGGTTTATTTGTGTATTGGCGCGGGCGGAGTATATCTGCCCGCGCTTTGTGTTCTTTCACAAGATTGGTTTTGGAGGTGCTTCACAATTAGCAATAGGGAACTGCAGATTAACGACGATATCCGCGACAGAGAGCTGAGGGTAATTGGTCCTGACGGCGAACAGCTGGGCATTATGTCTGCGAGCCAGGCATTGGATAAGGCGGCGGAGCGGAACCTGGATCTGGTTAAAATTTCTCCCCAGGCAAAACCGCCGGTTTGTAAGATTATGGATTACGGCAAGTACCGTTTCGAGCAGTCAAAACGGGAAAAGGAAGCCAGAAAGAACCAGCGTACCATCGAGCTTAAAGAGATCCGCTTGGGGCTGAACATTGATGTACACGATTTTAACACCAAGCTTGCGCAGGCGGAGCGCTTCATTAAAGAGGGGAACAAAATAAAGGTTTCCATCCGTTTTCGCGGCCGTGAGCTTGGCCATCCGGAAATCGGCCATGAAGTGATGCGCAAATTTTCAGATGCATGCGCGGGTTTTGCCAATGTAGAAAAGCCGTCTAAACTTGAAGGACGGAATATGCTGATGTTCCTTGCCCCAAAACCGACGAAGTAAAATATAGGAGGAGCAATATCATGCCTAAGATCAAAACGCACAGCGGCGCTAAAAAGCGCTTCAAGCTTACCAAAACCGGTAAGGTCGTTCGCGCTCATGCCAATAAGTCTCATATCCTCAACAAAAAGACCACGAAGCGTAAGAGAGGCCTGCGCCAGACTGTGGTGGCCGATAAGACCAATGTGAAAGAGATTAAGCGCCTGCTTCCTTACGGCAAATAAGCGTAACTTTGACGGCGTTGTTGAAATAACCAATAATCGGAGGTATTAGAATATGGCACGTATTAAGGGCGCTATGATGACCCGTAAAAGGAGAAAAAAGGTATTAAAGCTGGCGAAGGGCTATTGGGGCTCTAAGAGCAAGCATTTTAAAATGGCCAAACAGGCCGTAATGAAATCCGGCAATTATGCTTATATCGGCCGTAAGCAGCGTAAGCGTGATTTTCGCCGTTTGTGGATTACCCGTATTTCTGCCGCTTGCCATAACAACGGCATGAACTATTCCACCTTTATGAACGGCCTGAAAAAGGCTGGCATTACCCTCAACCGCAAGATGCTTTCTGAAATTGCAATTGCGGATCCGGCGGCGTTTGCAGAGTTGGTCAATAAGGCTAAGGCCGCGCTGTAAGAACCGGCCATATACCGGCTTAACAGAAACCATATCCAATTGCGCCCGGTTACATCATGCCGGGCGCGTATTTTTTGCATATTTGTGCCGATATACAGATGATGCGTAATTGGCGTTTAGCAGCCCGATTGTTTGTTTTGGACTATCTGCGGTGGCTACCTGATTACGCCCGGAAAAAGGAAGGCTTTGCAAACATGGAAAACGCACAAAAAGTTACCCTATTTGAACAAACGCCAGTGCCCCAGGCGGTGATGAAGTTAGCTGTTCCCACCATACTAAGTTCGTTGGTGATGGTGCTTTACAATCTGGCTGATACTTACTTTGTGGGTATGTTAAACGATCCGATTCAAAATGCCGCCGTTACTCTTGCGGCCCCGGTATTGCTGGCTTTTAATGCAATCAACAATCTGTTCGGTGTGGGCAGCTCCAGTATGATGAGCCGCGCGCTAGGGCGCAAAGATTACGATACCGTATACCGTAGCTCAGCCTTTGGCTTTTATTGTGCGGTGATTAGCGGCGTGATTTTTTCAGTGGTTTGTGCTGCTTGCAACCAGCCGCTGTTAACTTTGTTGGGAGCCGACGCCGAAACTAGCGGGGCGACTGAAGGTTATATGTTATGGACAGTTTATTTCGGCGCTGCCCCGGCAATCCTAAACGTGGTAATGGCCTATTTGGTGCGCGCAGAAGGTTCTGCGTTGCACGCCAGTGTTGGCACGATGAGCGGTTGCCTGCTTAATATTATTTTGGATCCAATTTTTATTCTGCCTTGGGGCCTCAACATGGGGGCAGAAGGGGCTGGTCTGGCTACCTTTCTGTCTAACTGTGTGGCTTGCTTGTATTTTTTTGTTCTACTGTTTGTAACGCGCAAACGCACCTATGTTTGTATCCGTCCCAAGATGTTTTGCTTTCACAAATCAATTGTTTTGGGTGTGTGCGGTGTTGGTGTGCCTGCTTCAATTCAAAACCTGCTCAACGTCACCGGTATGACGGTGCTAAATAATTTTACCTCGGTTTTTGGGGCAGATGCCGTGGCCGCTATGGGTATTACCCAAAAGCTGAACCAAGTGCCGATGAATATTGCAATGGGGCTTTCGCAGGGCATTATGCCTTTGATAAGCTATAATTACGCCAGCGGTAATGTAAAGAGAATGAAGAATTCGCTGCTGTTCGCCATAAAAATATCGATTGCCTTTTTGGTGGTGGTTGCGGCCGGATATTACATCTGGGCGGGCGATTTGGTTAGGCTGTTTATGCAAAACGAGAGTATTATCGCCTATGGCGCCAGTTTTTTGCGGGGTTTTTGCCTGGGGTTGCCTTTTTTGTGCATGGATTTTATCGCCGTTGCGGTGTTTCAAGCTTCTGGCCTTGGAAAAAATGCCTTGCTGTTTGCCATTTTGCGCAAGATCGTTTTAGAAATTCCCGCATTGTACCTGCTTAACTACCTGTTCCCGTTGTATGGTTTAGCTTATGCCCAGTTTATTGCAGAATTTATTCTGTCAATCGTTGCAATATGCGTCTTGGTACGTTTGTTCAAAAATTTATCCAAGCAACAGGAAGTTTCTAAAACATAAAAAGACAGCGGTAATGCCCGATATATTTTGCCATCCGATTGACTTTTTCGCGTATAAATTGCCGCTTTTATATGAGCGATGCAAAAGCCCTCTGAAGTTTTAACGCTTCAGAGGGCTATTTTACTATACAGCCATCAACAGCTTGCAGCATTGTTTACTGATCCCCGCCGCGGTGCAGCTCATCCAATGCAGATACAATGGCTTCTTTAACAGTTTCGTCTTTCTCACGATCCAGTAAATAGTGCAAATGAGGACTAGCATGATCATTTTTTAGCGTACCCAGAGCTTGCGCCGCGGCCTTGCGGATATCTGCATCTCTATTTTGCAGCATTGTAATCAATTGATTAAAGGAATCATCTTTTCCGATTTTACCCATACCGTCAATAGCGGCAAGACGGACCTCTTTATTCCGATGATAGGCCAATTTCATTAACTCTTGTTCCTTGCCTTTTTCAATGCACTTTTCAATTTTATGCAGCTTGCTCATAATATGCCTCCTTTTTCCTTGCTTTTAGCGGTGAAAAGATGTAAAATAATAGCATAAGCTTATTGTAGCAAACATACTACAGTAAATCAAATGCTACTATTAGTATACTATCGAATTAGTGAACTGTCAAGAGCTTTGAGGGGGCATATTGATGGAATCTACAAAAATTCAAGAATTGTTATTAAATTTATTGCCTGTTTGGAATTATCAGATTGCAAAACCGTTTAAACAACTGTTGGATGAAGGCGTTAGCCTGGAGATGTATTATTGCATTCAAACGTTGCGCTGGGGCGGCGGCACAATGACGATGTCGGAGTTGGCACATTATACTCGTATGCCGAAACAGCAAATGACAAAAATGGTAAACCGGTTGGTAGAACAGGAATTTGTAGAGCGCGTATATGACCCGCAAAACCGTAGAATTATCAAAATCCGTCTTACCGACAGAGCTTTAGAGTATATCAATCATTTTTTAGAAAACGAAGCCAGCTTTCACGGTTTTTTGAGCCAGTTAAACCAAGAAGACAAAGATAAATTTCAGCAGGCGTTAGAAATGCTCTTTGAGGTATTTGTTAAGGTTCCCATTGATTTTGATGCTGCCAAATCAGACGGTGACTTTAAAGGAGAGTAAGCCGCCCGGTTTTCTTTTGCGTGTGGGGGCGTTGCGACCGTGTGCTAAGGCGTATGGCTTGCCTGCCTGGTAAAAAGAATAGTAAATATGATGTGATAAAAGTTGTGGTATAAAGAGGCCGGCGCTCGTGTATGAGGCGCCGGCTTTTATGTCTGCCGCTCATTTTAGCCTATTCGCGGCTTAGATTGTGCTTGGGATTTCAACAGCTTGCCGCACGGTTGCAATACGGCTTTGCCAAATTAGGGTGCCGTCAAAAGATGCTGTTTTGCATAAGGAAGCGTGCGGTGGCCCATAAGCCCTTGCTTTACAAGGCCACTACGCCGTGATAAACTGATAGTCGTACCTGAATGACGAGCCTGCGCGTTGCGAAGCAGGCGAAGGAAGGAGCAGCCCAGTGGAGGATAAAACGTTACAAGAAATTTGGCCGCAATGCTTTGGGGCGCAAACCTATAAGGCGGTATTTAGCGATCCGGTGGGCAAGGATTGCCCTTATCAAAAAATTGTACTAAACCGCTTAAAAGATGGCTTTCAAGCGGAGCAATACACCCAAAAGCAGGTGTTTCATAAAAATATAACAGTACAGCAAGCCGCGGCAATGGGTTTAGAACTGCTCAGCGGCGTTTATCGCCAGCTAAACGCTTGGGACGAAAGCTATGAATATAACCTGCGCATTAGCAAAAGCGGACGGGTGTTATACCGCCGAAAAGCGCGCGCTGCCCAAGCTCCGGCGCCCAAAACGGCCCACAACCGGGAAAAACGATATCTGTTAGAGCAAGGTACCGTTATCCCTCCCTTGGTAGATATGGGAATATTTACCTCCCAAGGAAAAGTTGTAGAGTCTATGTATGATAAATACCGGCAAATTAATCGCTTTGTTGAGCTGCTTAGCGATGAGCTCGATCGGCTGGATTTGACAAAACCTTTAACGATTCTAGATTTTGGCTGTGGTAAATCTTACCTAACCTTTATTATGTACTATTATTTGGTGGAGGTTCGGGGATTAAAGGTGAACATGGTAGGGCTGGATTTAAAAAAAGAGGTCATTGCCCACTGTAATGAAGCCGCCAGTAAATATGGCTATCGGGATTTGCATTTTGAACTGGGCGATATTAACGGCTACCGTTGTGACAGCCCGGTGGACATCGTGGTAACGCTCCACGCCTGCGATCTGGCTACCGATTATGCTTTATGCAATGCGGTGCATTGGAACGCCCGGCTTATTCTGTCGGTGCCCTGCTGCCAGCATGAGTTAAACGGCCAGATGCAAAGCGAGGAACTTTCTATTTTAACCCGGTACGGCATTGTGCAAGAACGCACGGCGGCGTTGATGACAGATGCCATCCGGGCCAACCTTCTTACCTATTGCGGTTATAAAACCCAGCTGCTGGAATTTGTGGATTTGTCGCATACGCCTAAAAATTTGTTGATCCGTGCGGTGAAAACAAAGATTCCCCTTTCGGCCAAACGACATGCGCTAGAAGAGGTGGAACGCTTAATGAAGGCGTTTTCTTTTTCTCCCACACTATACCGGCTGCTGGTGGCTAAGCAGGGAGAAGCGGGCGAAGAGGGTTGCGCGTGCGCCGGCACAGAGAACGGTTAATTCCATGGGCGAAGAAGGGAGGATTACCCAGTGCAACAGATAGAAGGTCGTGTTTATACAAAAGAAACGCTGCGCGAGGAGGACTGGAGCGACGGCGCTTTTTTTAACTGCCGCTTTGAAGGATGCTTCTTTCGTGGGGCGAATCTTTCGGGCATCTATACAAAATCTTGCCGGTTTATCGGCTGCGATTTTTCCTTCGCTTATTTAAACGAGTCCGTCCATGAATACACAGCCTTTGAAAACTGCGATTTTTCTGCCGCCAGCTTGTTTGGCGCCCAGCTTCGCCAATGTAAATGCGTGGGTTCGGTCTTTACCGGCGCCAATATTACCGGCCTGGTTTTACAGGGCGGGAATTATTCCTATGCGGTGCTGGCGGATTGCGACCTGCGCAAGATGGATTTGCACAACGCCTGCTTTGCCCATGCGAACATGCAAAATTGCAACCTGCAAAAGGCAAATTTGCAGGAATGCGACCTAAGCCATGCGCTGCTGCAAGGGGCGGATCTTAGCAAAGCGGATCTGCGCGGCGCGCGGCTAGAAGGCGTGGATGTTGCGCGGCTGAAGTTTAATCAAACGAAAATTGAATTGGAACAAGCGGCAACGATTGCCGAAATGCTGGGATGTGTGTTTTAGCGCACAGTCGCATGCGGCCGTTAGGAGGATTGCAGATGAAATGGATAATATGGGATTGGAACGGAACCTTATTTGACGACGCCATGGTGGCGGTAAACGCCCTGAACGATATACTTGCCCGGTTGGGCCGGCCGGCATTGACGCTGGAGGATTACCAAAGGCAAATGGAAACCCCGGTGATTGGCTTTTATCAAAAGATTTTTGATTTGCACCAAGAACCCTTTGAAGCCCTTTCGGCGGAATTTATCGAAAATTACCGCCGGAGGGAAGACGAAGCGGGGTTGGCCCCTGGGGCGCGGCAATGCCTGACGCATTTTGGTCAATTGGGATACGGGCAGGCGGTGGTTTCCTCTTTTGAACACGCGCGGTTACTGGGCTATATCCGGCGTTTCGGCCTGCAGGGGTATTTCCGGCAGGTAAGTGGCAGCGGAGATATTTATGGCGGCGGCAAGTTGGAACGAGCCCGCCTGCTGTTGCATGATGTGGGCGCTTGCGCAAAAGACACCTTATTGATAGGCGATACGTTGCACGACGCCGAGGTAGCCCAAGCCTTGGGTGCGTCCTGCGTGTTGATTGCCGCGGGGCACCAGCGTAAGGAGGATTTGGCGCGCAGCGGTGTGCTGGTGCTGGAAAGCTTGCCTCATCTTATCGCGGACGGAACACCCTGGGAGGTTTGATGGATGGAGAGTAAGGCGATTATTAATTTGGGGCTGGTTGCCCATGTTGACGCAGGCAAAACAACGGTTACGGAGCAGCTGCTGTATCGCGGCGGCGTATTGAGGCAGGCGGGCAGTGTTGACGGGGGAACCGCCCAGACGGATTTTTTACCGGTGGAGCGCCAAAGGGGAATTTCGGTTATGGCCTCTTCGGCTATGTTAGAGGTTGACGGCGTACAGCTCAATATTATCGATACCCCCGGCCATGTGGATTTTTCCGGCGAGGTGGAGCGGGTTTTATCTATTTTAGATTGCGCGATTTTGATAGTATCCGCTGTAGAAGGGGTGCAAGCCCAAACCGAGGTGCTTTTTGAGGCGTTGCAACGGGCGGGCATTCCTTTTATTGTGTTGGTAAATAAAATCGATAGGGCAGGCAGCGATACCTCAGGCGTTGTGCAGCGCCTTGCCCAACAGTACGAATGCAGGCTGCTGCCCATGCAGCGGGTGACTGCGGAAGGGGAGAACGCATGCGGTATACAGCCTCTGCCGCTAGATGACAGCGCTTTTCAGGAGCAGGCTCTAGACCTTGTTCAAGGGGAGGACGAGCTGCTGGAGCGGTATTTGGAGCAAGGGGCACTCTCTGCGCAAGACATGCTCCACGCGCTGGCACGGCAATTTACCGGCGGCCATGTGATCCCGGTGCTGTATTGTTGCGCTGCCAAAGGTATTGGCATTGACGAGCTGTTGCATTTTATACCCGCGTATTATAAACAGCACGGCAGAAACCGCGACGATGATCAATTAAGCGCCGTGGTTTACAAAATTTCTCACGATAAAACTATGGGCAAGCTGACCCACGTGCGGTTGTTCGGCGGCTGTTTGCATAATCGTGATAGCCTAGAAAGCCCCAGTGAAAACAAAATAGAAAAAATATCTCAAATCCGGCGTTGTCTTGGGGCGCGCACGGTGGATATCGGGCAGGTAAGCCGTGGGGACATTGCGGCGTTATGCGGTCTATCTTCTTTTCACATTGGGGATGTTCTCGGTGCGGATCCCGGCATAGACGCAGCGCAAATTGCTACGCCGCTGTTGACGGTGCAGGCGTTGCCGGAACAGCCGGATCAGTTGCAAGCCCTGCTGCACGCCTTACAGGAGCTAAGCGAAGAAGATCCGCTGCTGGATTTGGAATTCGCCCCAGAAGAGAGAGAACTGCACATTAAGATTATGGGCAGCATCCAGTTAGAGATTTTGCAGGCCCTATTAGCTCAACGGTATGGGTTAAGCGCCTCCTTTTCGCCGCCGACGGTTATCTATAAAGAAACGCCTGCAAGCACGGCGGAGGGCTTTGAATCCTACACCATGCCAAAACCCTGTTGGGCGGTTATCCGTTTGCTAATTGAGCCGGGCCCAAGGGGATCGGGCTTGGTATACCGCTCTCAAACGCCCCCGAAAGAGATACCCTACCGTTACCAACACCACATTGAAACCACGGTGCCGCGGGCGCTTAAACAGGGAATGTATAACTGGGAGGTTACCGATTTACGGGTTACCTTGATAGGCGGCGGCTACCATCATGTGCACACCCACCCTATGGACTTTTTCTTAGCCACACCCATGGCAGTGATGGATGGGTTGCGCAATGCGGGCACCCTTTTGCTGGAGCCTATGTTGGCGCTTCGCATCTCTGCCCAAGAGGAGCTGGTCAGCCGGGTAATTGGCGATATTTTGGCGATGCGGGGCAGCTTTGACACCCCGGTAATGCACGACGGTAGCTTTACGCTAGAAGCCCGCGTGCCCTTGGCAACCTGTATGGATTATTCTGTTCGCCTAGCTTCTATGAGCGGTGGGCGCGCCCAAATGTTTACCCGCTTTTGCGGCTATGAGGAGTGCCCTTTGGAATTGGGTAAGGTAGCCAAACGTCGCGGCGTGAATCCTTTGGATCGATCCAAATGGATTTTGCAACAGCGAAACGCTCTGGCATAACGCCAGACAATCCCTGTCATAGCGCCAAATATGCTTGACACGGTTCACGCGGTAACGTACAATGTTCTATGAGTATAATGGATTTGCGCGTGCAGGAAAGGTGGGAAGCGCACGGTGTCTTTATTTGGCAATCGTAACCTTCGAGATGAATGGAAAAAGTCTTATACGCGCCAGGTCGCCCAAGAGGCGGCCGATAAACTGAACCAATATATGAAACAACAAGTTAACCAACGTGTAAATGGAGGCTACTCCAATGAACCCAGGCAAAATGATACCGCGTCAAATCGCGGGCCGTCGCCGGAAGGAGTGAACAACACTACCTATCACTATTCCTACCGATCGGCTAAAAAGAAAGAGGAGCCAAAGCAATCCGCTGCGCCGCAACAACCTGCGAATATGAAAGAGATTATTAAAAAATCCGCCGCGCCGTTTTATGCGGTGGGCATTACGTGGTTGCTATATGCAGCGCTGTTGCCCATGTACCGGTGGTTTGACTTTGTTATCGCCGCGGCTGTTTCTTTGCTGGTTTATTGGTTGGCGAAAAAGATCTTTAAAGATAAAAAAATTTACGTGCCGGTTCCCCAAGAGCCGGTGCAAACAGGCAACAGCGAAGTGGATCGCATTATTGCAGAGGGTAAGGAGTATTTGGCCCAGCTGCGCCGGGCGGATTTGGATATTCCCGATGCAAAGATATCGGCTCAGATTGTGCGTATGGAGGATATTTCGAGCAAGATCTTTGCCTTTATTGCCGAGAATCCCAACCGTGCGCCGGAAATACGCAGGTTTATGAATTATTATTTGCCCACTACGCTGAAACTGCTCAAGTCTTACCACCGGCTGGATTCCCAAGGGATCCGCGGGGAAAATATTACGGCTACTATGCGCAATATTGAAAAAATGATGGATACGATTGTGTTGGCCTTTGAAAAGCAACTGGATAACCTGTTTCAGGATGAAGCCATGGATATTTCAACCGATATTACCGTGTTGGAAGGTATGCTGGAGCGGGAAGGCCTGACCGGCGATCCAATGAACAAATAAAAGGAGGATACCAGGATGGATAAGGAGACGAACCCTTTGGTGTTGGAGGGCTTAGACAGTGTGCCCACCCCTTCGCTCACGTTGGAGCCGGCAGAAACGCAAGAACCGATGCAGCCGGTTAAAAAAGTGGAGCCTATCGAGGCGGAAGAAGAAAAACTAACCCCGCAGGAAAAAAAGATGGTGGAGGATTTTGCCCAAAAGATAGATATTACCAACACCAGCCAGGTGCTGCAATACGGCGCGGGCGCGCAAAAGAAAATAGCGGACTTTTCTGAAACAGCCTTGGACAACGTGAAAACCAAAGATATGGGCGAAGTTGGCGAAATGCTGACCAACCTGATTGGGGAACTTAAGGGCTTTAACGCCGATGAAGAAGAAAAGGGCTTTTTGGGTATTTTTAAGCGCGCCTCCAACAAAATACAAAATATGCGGGTGAAATACGATAAGGCGTCGGCCAATGTGGAGCGCATTTGCGGCGTGTTGGAAGAGCACCAGATCCAATTGTTAAAAGATATTGCTATGCTGGATAAAATGTACGATATGAACTTAGCTTACTTTAAAGAGCTGACCATGTACATTCTGGCAGGCAAAAAGAAGCTGCAAAGTGTGCGCGATAAAGAGCTGCCCGAAGCGGTTAGCCGGGCAAAGCATTCCGGGTTACCGGAAGACGCACAAGCCGCAAACGATCTGTCGGCCATGTGCAATAGTTTTGAAAAAAAGCTGCACGATTTGGAATTGACCCGCATGGTGTCGGTACAAATGGCGCCCCAGCTTCGTTTGGTGCAAAATAACGACTCGATGATGGCGGATAAGATCCAGTCCACTCTGGTGAATACCATACCATTGTGGAAGAGCCAGATGGTGCTGGCGTTGGGGATCGCCCATTCGCAGCAGGCGATCGCCGCCCAGCGTGAAGTAACCGATATGACCAATGAATTGCTTCGCAAAAATGCCGATACGCTTAAAATGGGCACTATTGAGGCGGCCAAAGAGTCTGAGCGCGGTATTGTGGATATCGAAACCTTGCAACACACCAACGAGCAGTTAATCTCTACTTTAGATGAAGTGTTCCAAATTCAGCAAGAAGGCCGTCAAAAGCGGCATGACGCCGAGATTGAACTGCAGCGCATTGAGGGCGAGCTAAAGCAAAAGCTGCTGGATGTGCGCGGCCAGTAAAACCTAACAACGGCCTATCGAGAAAAAGGAGGTTAAACCGGCCCCGGCCGGTGCCGGCTCTATCAATGAAAGCATTAAAAAACAGAAAAGTTGCAGTGGTTATCATGATCTGCATGATCCTCGTTTCTGTGCTGATAGGCAGCAGCCGCTCCCTAAGCCAGCTGGCAGGGCAGGTGAACGATGCCTTTTATCAGGGCGTGAATGGCGACGGGCTTTCGATTCAAAATGACTTGCAGCAGCGCATGAACGACGCTTACAACCTGGTGGTAGTGGGGCGCCGGTATTTGCAGGAGGATGACGCTGCTATTACGCAGGTGCTTACGGCACGAGAGGCGCTTGCCAATGCGCAAACGCCATCTGAAAAATACCAAAAGAATAACGACCTTACTGCTGCCACCACTGAGCTTTACTATAAACTGCAAGAACAGCAGCTTAGCGAAAAAGATGCGCAGTATAATTCTCAACTTTATGCAGAGCTATCTTCGCGCAATACCACCATTCAAAACGATGGATACAACCAGATGGCGGAGGATTTTAACCGCACCTTGCAGCAGTTCCCGGCTAATTTGTTAAGTAAGGTGGTTTTTGTGCAGCCGGCTGAACTGTTTCGGTAAGGTTTTGCATTGCGGTAGGGGATTAAGGCAATGAGCGGGAGGATATCGCCTGTGAAGAAATGGAGCTTAAGGTTTTGTACGCTGGCCATGGCGATTGCGCTTTTTTTGGCCACGGCTGTAACTGCCTTTGCAGTGGTAGAGCCCACAGAGCAGTTTTATGTGGCCGATTACGCCAATGTGCTACAGCAAGATACCAAAGACGATATTGTTGAAAAAAACGCTGTGCTGTACGAGCAAACCGGTGCCCAGATTGTGGTAGTTACTGTGGATTTTTTGGACGGTATGGCAATTGAAGACTACGCGTTGGAACTTTTTAACGAGTGGGGGATCGGTTCGGCCGAAAAGAACAACGGCGTTTTGCTTTTGCTCGCCATTGGGGAAGAAAATTATTGGGTGTTGCAGGGCAAAGGGATTGAGCCGTACCTTTCCAGCGCCACTTTAAAGGGAATTTTAGATGAGTCGCTGGAACCGGATTTTGCCAAAGGGGATTATGACGCCGGCGTGCAAAAAACCTTTACGGCATTGCTGCAAGAGGTGGAAGAAATCTATGCAGGCGATACGTCTTTACCGTATACTGCCTCTCGCTATGAACCCTATGAGCCTTATGAAGAATATGAAACCCGAGCCTTCCGTTTTAGTATGGGGCAGATGATCGGCCTGGTGGTAGTGCTCATTTTGGTAGTTTACGTCATAACGCGTTTCGCAGGCCGGGGTGGAGGATGCTGTTTATTCCCTATTTTTATCGGAGGGAGAAGGCCACGCCCTCCGCGGCCACCTTTTAGAGGAGGCTTTGGTCCGCGGCCGCCGCGTCCTCCTAGGCCTCCTTTTGGCGGCGGTTTCGGCGGCCATGGTAGCCGCGGTGGCTTCGGCGGTGGAGCAGGCCGGGGCGGTTTTGGCGGCGGTTCCCACAGAGGCGGAGGAGGTTCTTCACGCGGAGGGGGAGCAGGCCGGGGATAGCCCGGTTATCAGCTATTTGTGCAGCGCAAAAGAAAATATGACTTGTTTTCTTCAAAGCCGGGGTATGCCCCGGCTTCTTTGCCGCCTTTGCTTCCAATTGTTCGCCGGTAAGCTTGCAGTCCGAATAAACATGCTCTTTCAAAAAAGGAACGTTTCAGTAAGAAAGTTATAGAAAAGGCCACGGCAGGGTGTTTGCCCTATCGTGGCCTTTTCACTATGCTGTTTAATAACCTGTTGTAAGCTAGAGCCCCGCTTGGTAACAAAAAGAGGAAGCGGTGCGTTACAGAATAATGCAGATAAGCCCGTTGCAGCCGTCATTGATAATCCGTTCAATTGTTTCTTTGATTTTATCCCGAGCGTCGGCGGGCATACGGTATAGTTTGTTATGCAGCCCTTCGTTAACCAGCTCGTGAAGGTTTTTGCCAAAGATATTGGATTCCCAGATTTTGGCTGGGTTTTCTTCAAATTCTTTAAGCAAATACATCACCAGCTCTTCTGATTGCTGCTCAGAGCCGACAATGGGCGTTACCTCGGTGGTAATACTGGTGCGCAGCATGTGGATAGAGGGGGCGCCGGCCTTGAGCCGGATACCAAATTTGCCCCCTTGCTTTACAATCTCGGGTTCCTCCAAAGTGAGCTCGTCGATAGAAGGCATCACGATGCCGTAGCCGGTTTGCATAACGTCGTCATAGGCGGCGCTGATTTTCTCAAACTTTTTCTTAACAGCCGCCAACTCCAGCACGCAATCCAACAAACCGCCCTCATCTTCAATATCCAGCCCGGTTTTTTCACCCAATACCTTATAAAAAAGGTTCGGATGCAGTTGGATAGAGAGGCGCGCTCTTCCGCTGCCCAGGTCTAGGCCAATGGTTTCCGCTCGCTTGATATGCTCGCAGGCGGCTATTTCATGGCTGATATTTTGTACCTGGCTGATTTTTTCCACCTGTTGTGCGGCGTTTTGAATGGCGCTGAATACCGCTGAGCGTAGCCAATGTTCTTTATCTAGGGTGGAAATCCAACGCGGCATTTCAACACAGATCTCTTTTACCGGGAATTCAAATAGGATACTGGCGAGGATCCGCTTGATTTCATTTTCATCCAGATCCATACAGCTGGCGGGAACAATGGGCACCTCATATTTTTGACTCATTTGTGCAGCCAGTTCCTGCACCTGCTCTGAATTGGGATATAGGCTGTTGAGCAAGACGGCAAAAGGCTTGTTAAGCTCTTTTAGCTCTTGTATTACCCGCTCTTCCGCTTCCTCGTATTCTTCGCGGGGAATATCTGTGATGGATCCGTCGGTAGTAACCACTAGTCCAATGGTGGAATGATCGGTAATCACCTTTTTGGTGCCGATTTCTGCCGCCATATTAAAGGGGATAGGCTCTTCAAACCAAGGGGTTTTCACCATGCGCGGGGCTTCGTCCTCAATGTAACCCAAAGCGCTGGGCACAATATAGCCCACGCAGTCGATCATACGCACCCGAAAAGAGGCGTTGTTTTCCAAGTGGACTTCCACGGCTTCTTCGGGTATAAACTTGGGCTCTGTGGTCATAATGGTGCGCCCCGAGGCCGATTGGGGCATTTCATCTACGGTGCGGTCCTTTTGAAAGCCGCTATCCATATTAGGGATTACCAACGTATCCATAAAACGCTTAATAAATGTAGATTTACCGGTGCGCACCGGGCCTACCACGCCGATATAGATATCTCCGTTTGTGCGCTGGGATATATCCTTGTATATATTTCGTTCTTCCACAAGAAACCTCTTTTCTCCGCCGAATCTTTGGGATTCTTTGCTTGTTATGACGCAAAGATCACTTTCGGCGGAAAATGAGCTTTGCTCTCAGCGTACCGTTTTAATAGAAAGTGAATCCGGTAACCCGAAAGGGATAAGCCGTTGGTATTATACGGGAATCAACAGCATTTGGCGGTTTTCCAGCACCTCCTCAGTCAAATTGTTTTCTTGCAGAATTGCTTCGGCTGAGGTGCAGTAATCGCGCGCGATATTCCAAATCTTTTCGCCGGCGTCGGCGTAGTAGATGATCAAAGAAGCGCTTTCATCCCGAGCGCGCGGCTTGGTTTCGTCCGCTGAGGCGGCAGCAACCACTTGACAGGTTTCTGAGCGGAATACAAAGGCCTGCAAGCCCAGTTCGGCGCGGATTTCGATACCGGTGCCGCCCAAAAGGCGGTAACTGATAGATAGCATAGCCGCCTCGGCTTCACAGCGCAGGTTGCCGATTGCCTCGGACCATTCCCGTGCGTAGGTAAAATCAAACATCTTTTCCAGGTAAACGGGCTCTTCTTCTTGATTGAGAGCGAGTATGCAAATATTGAATTTGCCTTTGTAGATCAGCTGCCCGCCTTCTACTTGAGCGGTTGCGCTGCGAATTTCATTCCAAGCGTCTATCACCCTGGAAATGCCGGCTTCTCCAACCTCTACGGTATTTTTGCAAACATAATTGTCGTGCAGTGCGCCGGTCATGCTCTCTAGGCGGATTTGCTCGTATTCCAGTTGCAAGTCATAGCAGGTAGAGTAAGCGTCTGTTACCAGGTTTAAGGTGGTCTGTGCGTAGGCGATAACCGTGGCAGTTAAACGAATATCGGCTTCTAACAGGCTATCCTGGCCGTCGCTGTCGGAGCGGATTTGCAGGGAGGCCGAGAGAATATCCAGATGAGCTTCGCATAGCCCGCCGTCATCAATACCCTCCACATCCACAATCTGGCTGACAGGAATGGTATATTCCATAGTTTCCAGCTCGCCGGAATCCATGTTGCCAGCATACAGGGTCTTTATGAGGATATTGCCTTTTAAAATTACCTTATTGGCAATCGCCTTATAATCTTCCATTACAGCGCACACATCGGTGCGCACAATGGATTCTGCTTCTGGCTTTCCTTGACCGATTTCTAAAACTTCGCTAACAGTAAACTGCTGTTGGCTGATACCGGTAACCGATCCGGTTTGCACCGGCTTAACTTTTTGTTGAATGTCATCGCCGGGGATGGAACAAACAATGTCTTGCTCAACACGGCTGAGAACACGCGCGCAGATAGAAAAAGCGCCGTGGATATCCAGTTTTCGTGGGCTTACTGCGCGGCAGTTTACATATTCCACCTGGGTTTTGGTGAGCGCTACGGCGTTTTGCGGCGATTTTTTCAGATTGAGCGAGGCCGAAAAGGATTCCGTATGCTCGCAGCAGCGCACAGCAGCCCTGTCTTCGTCCAGATAAAGGAGCTTGACCGTTACGTTTCCTTCGATCTCAAGGCGATCGCCGGAAATACTGCGGCTATGGATTCGTGGATAGACCTGGCATTTTAGGATTCGTTGGATATCGGGGCAATAGTCGGGCAGGGTAAAGTCTAAATCCACCGGCTGCTCTTGCACTCCGTCAAACACTGTTTCGCAAACAGCCAGTGCCTCCTTGGTTACGTGATAATCCATTTTTCGTTTCTCTCCTTTTTCTGTTTCTACCCCATGTGTATTCGCTATACAGATAGGATATGCCCCAATTTACCGGCGAAAAAGCGCAACAAAAAAGAGCCTTGTAAAGCAAGGCTCTTAACGTTTGCAAGAGTAGACACGACGGCTGTCGGTTAAGCAAAATATTGTGCAATGGCTTCTTCATCGCGCGGCGCAGGCCGGGGGCCGGGGGCTGGAAATACCGACCAATTTTCCACATGCTTTATTGTCTCTTGGGGTTCCACATGGTAAAGGGGGCTAAAGGTTTCTATTTCTAATAGGTTGTCATCTACATAGGCTTCAAAAGAACAGCCAAAGTCGGTGTAGCGCACGTCTTTGTTGTGCACATAACGTTTGGTGAACACCATGCCTTGGTTTACATAGGCGCACCATCCGGCAAAGTTGTTGCAGCCCACCTTAAACCGGTTGCTGTTTTTACCGGCGCCCTGCACCTGATTTTGCTGCAATGTTATATAACGATCGCCCATATAAAACCTGTCATCGTTAATATGGGAGTATGGCCAAAAGGCAAAAGCACGGTTGGCCAATAACGTGTCTTTTTCAGGATTTTGCGGCACATACAGCGTGCCGCCCGGCGCCATAGCGGTAATACCCCAAAGGGCAAACTGGCGCTTTTTATCAGAACAGTTTTGCCCTGCATGCAGAATCATAACATCTTGCGCCTGAGGCGCCATCATGATTTCTAAGCTTAGCTGTATCTCGCTAGGCCGCTGACAGGGCGGGGTAAAACGAACGCCGTCGGGCAACAAAGAGTAAATAACAGGCTCATTGTCTGGGTAATAGCTTTCGGGTATTTGTTCGGGGGCCAACCAAAGGCGGTGCCCGCCGTATAGATGGTAACAAGAGCCCGGTCCAAAAACCTTGTCAAACGCTTCCCCTTGTTCGGTGTAGAGATCGGCGTTGTCTTGATAAAGCAAGTTTGGGCCGCCGTCAGGCCCAAACCAGATAATACGGGGGCCTACGTCAATCGTTACCAAGAGATTGAGCTTGCCGTTGTTCATGCTTAGGCATTTGCCGTAATTTTTTAATTGTACTTCTTTGATCTCGATAGACAAAACAGGCACTTCCTTTCCGAACAGACAAATCAAACTGGCCCAGCGCATACGGCCGGAATACCGCAGCTTATGTTTTTAAAATGACGGGATTCACGGTGCGGTCTAGCCCGCAGGGGAAAACCTTAGGCGTGGTTAAGTGGTAAAAATCGCTGGCCAGGCTTTCTAAGGCAAAGTGTTCATATTCTGGGGTGCTTGGGGAGTAGCGGCTGAGGATATCCTTTGGGTGCATGACGACGGGCAGAGAAGCAGTTGTGCGGGCCTTTCGCAAAATTTCACGCCCGCGCAGGTTGCACCCCAATACGCGCAAATAAGGCGGCGGCAGCTCAAGCCGCCGGCGATCCAGCCCCAATACAGCCCCTAATATTATACGCCGGATTCGCGCGTGTGTATACCGTTTGGTTTTAATTTTATCAATGGCGTCGGGTAGAGAACAAGCCTGGCGCACAGCTGCGCAAATGCGGTTTTCCAGCCCTTCGCCAACATCGGGCAACAAAAGAAAATCCTGCGGCAACATAGCGCGCAAACGGAGCAGCACGCCGCGTTCCAACCGGGATAGGCAAGCGGGGGCGCGGCCGCTTGCATATTCCTCTTGCAAAATGCGAATGGTGTCTTGCGGCAAATAGGGTAGGGTAGATTTAAAATCAGCCGGCTGCGCAAGCAAACGCTGCCGCAACCAAGAGGCGCTGGCGTATTGGCCTTGCGGAGCAGCATCGTGGCCCGCACCGGCACGGGGAAGAGCGATAGGGGTGATGGAGGACCCCAACTGGCGAAGGGCTTTTAGATATTCCACACCCAAGATATCGTTGGCACGGCCCAGCGTGGAGGCCCGCTTCTGTCCTATTAGTTGGGCCACGGCCCGCTGCCTTGCGGCGGCAAAGGGCAGGCCTAAGGCCAACCCTTGCTGAATAAGCGGCTGCGCCTGGGGACTTATTACTGCTTGCGCAATTTGAGTAAGTAGAGAAATATCACCGCATTCGCTGCCAAAGCTCAAAGTTTGCACGCAACCCAAGGCGTTTGCCAAAAAGACGCCGCCGTAGGCAAAACGATCGGCACTGGCGCACGCCCAAGAAAGCGGTAATTCTATCACTAGGTCGGCGCCGCCGGCCAGGGCGGCGCGCGCACGCGCCCACTTGTTAAGCAAGGCGGGCTCTCCGCGCTGCACAAAATTACCGCTCATAATGGCAACCACGTGGGTGGCACCCAGCGCGCGGGTTTGCGCGATATGATAGGCGTGCCCTGTATGAAAAGGATTATATTCGCAAATAATTGCAGAAATATGCATTCTGGTCTCCTTTTTTCTGAGAGAACTCCTTGAATTTGTCAGATGAATGTACTATTATATATTACGGTAAAGAAACGATGGATGCAAGATTCCGTTTGTTGGGGAGGCACCCACCGTATTTTTTTGGGAGGAAAGAGAATGAAAGTTTTGGTCATCAACGCCGGCAGCTCTTCTCTGAAATACCAGTTAATTGATATGGACGGGGAACAGATGCTTGCCAAAGGGAACTGCGAACGCATTGGTATAAAAGGCGGGCGGTTTTCGCATAAAACAGCGGATGGAAGAGAAAAGAAAATAGAAGTGGATATGCCCAACCATACGGCGGCTTTTATGCAGGTAAAAGAAGCTTTGCTTGACGCTGAGGTTGGCGTTATCCATGAGTTAAGCGAGGTTTCGGCTATTGGCCACCGAATCGTGCAGGGCGGCCCGCTGTTTAGCAAGTCTGTTTTGGTGGACGAAGAGGTTATTAAAGGCATTGAAAGCTTGATTCCGCTGGCACCCTTACATAACAGCGCCCACGTGCAAGGCATCCGCGCTTGTATTGAGGTGTTTGGCAAAGATGTGCCTCAAGTAGTGGTGTTCGACACGGCGTTTCATTCCACAATGCCCCCCAAGGCCTATATGTTTGCCGTGCCTTATGAATATTACGAAAAGTATAAGATCCGCCGTTACGGTTTTCATGGCACGTCCCACCGTTATGTCAGTGCCCGGTGCGCTGAGCTGATGGGCAAAGACATCCGTGATACCAAAATTGTTACCTGCCATTTGGGCAACGGTTCTTCCATTGCGGCGGTAGATGGCGGCAAGGTTATCGATACTACCATGGGTCTAACGCCTTTAGACGGCTTTATGATGGGCACCCGATCCGGGACATTGGATCCCTCTGTGGTAACCTTTATCGCAGATAAAGAGCATCTTTCGCCCCATGATATGGATGAGCTGCTGAACAAAAAGTCGGGCATGCTGGGTATTTCAGGCGTGTCTAGCGACGATAGAGATGTTTGCGCCGCTGCTGCTGCGGGCAACGAACGTGCAATTTTGGCCCACCAGATGCTGGAGTACCAAATCACCAAGTTTATCGGCGCCTTTATCACCGCCCTGAAGGGGTGCGACGCCATTGTGTTCACCGCCGGTTTGGGTGAGAACCAGCCCAGCCACCGCCAAAATGTGTGCGACGCTCTAAGCGTTTTCGGCGTAAAGATTGATTCTGCTTTGAATGATGAATATGTGCACGGCAAGGAAGGAAAGATTTCCACACCGGATTCTAAAATTGAAGTGTACGTCATCTGCACGGATGAAGAACTGGTGATCGCCCGCGATACCAAAGAGATTGTAGAAAAAATGTAATTTTGCTATCGGCTCGTCAGATAGTAGAAAAGGCCCGGCAATATCGAGAGGGATATTGCCGGGCCTTTGTGCACCTATAAAGGCGGTTACGACGTTTTGTGAACCACCACTTCATTGTCGCGAAATAGAAGAGAAATACACCAAATGGCGCTGAGGCCAACCAACGTATAAATAATACGGCTTACAATTGCGCCTTGTCCGCCACAGAGCCATGCGACAATATCAAACTGGAAGATACCGACGGAACCCCAGTTGATACCACCGATAATCAGCAATATCAGGGCGATTTTGTCCAGCATGATAGCGCTCCTTTCTTTGGAATTCGTAAATAATAGCTTGCGGAAACCTCCGCTTGTGTTAGTTTGGCCCAAGTACGGGTGGATATGCGCTATACCGAAGGTTCCCTGTAAGAAAAAGCTGGCTAAACAAGTTCTTGTAAATGAAATTTAACACTGCAGCCGGAGAATATCATCGCATAGACGGAAGCAAGGCCTGCGGGATAGCGGAATAGGAAGATTTTTATGCAGTGCCCATGTTGTAAAGATGATAAAAGCCCAATGCACAAAGGCGCAGTGCGGGGGCAACGCTTTGAAATGAATTGGTTCCCAGAAGGAAAGCGCCTGCCCTCAAATTATAATCGATTGGCAGGCGATGTCACCGGCGGCACGCCATACAGCGATACCAAAGGGGCAGACGTAGCCTCCTCTTGGTCAGTGTCTTTCGTGCTTAGGCTTGATAGCATTCCTGGGGCAGGCCTTTGCCGTAATAGGCCATGGTATATAGTTCCTTGATTTCGCTGATGAGCGGGTAACGGGGATTCGCAGTGGTGCATTGATCCTCGTGGGCCGCTTCAGAGAGACGGTCTAGATTATCGAAAAAGACGTTTTCCGCAACGCCGCATTCCTGAATGGTGGCCGGCATATTTAGATCGCGCAGCAGGCAGCAAATCTCACGCAGCAGATTGTTCACGCTTTCGCCCACCGAGCTACCCGGCACGCCGATATATTGGGCCACCCGTGCCAATTTGCGATCGGCGACAAAAGTTTCATATTTGGGCCAGGATGGGAACTTTGTAGGCTTGCAGGCGTTATATTGCATTACATACGGCAGAAGGATAGCGTTCGCCCGGCCGTGGGGGATTTGATGGTATTCTCCGCCCAGCTTATGGGCCATGGAATGGTTTAACCCCAAAAAGGCGTTGCTAAAGGCCATACCGGCGATGCAAGAAGCATTGTGCATTTTTTCGCGAGCCTCTACGTCGTTGGCACCATTTTGATAGGCGCGGCGCAGATATTCAAACACCATGCCGATGGCCTGTAGCGCTAAACCGTCTGTAAAGTCGCTTGCCATTACAGAAATATAGGCCTCCAGCGCGTGCGTCAGCACATCCAAACCGGTGTCGGCTGTAGGTTCTTTGGGCAAGCTGAGCACAAACTGCGGATCGATAATCGCCACATCGGGGCGCAAAGCGTAATCGGTCAGCGGATATTTGATGCCGCCCCTGTCCTGATCCGTCACAACAGAAAAGGCGGTTACCTCGGAGCCGGTTCCCGAAGTGGTAGGAATAGCCACCATCTTGGCCTTGGCGCCCAGCTTGGGGAACTTATACGCCCGCTTGCGGATATCCATGAATTTTAGCTTCATGTCGTCAAAGTCGGCCTCTGGGTGCTCGTAAAACAGCCACATACACTTGGCCGCATCTATGGCGGAACCGCCGCCCAGGGCTATGATAACATCGGGGGCAAAATCCCGCATGGCCTTGGCGCCCCGCATGACCGTTGCCACGCCGGGGTTGGGTTCTACGTCGGCGTAAATTTCGGAGTGGCAATAGGAGGGCCGCTTGCGCAGGTAATAGAGGATGCGATCCACATACCCCAAACGTAGCATAGTGGGATCAGTAACGATAAAGGCCCGTTCAATGCCGTCCATTTTCTCTAGATATTGAATAGAGCCCTGTTCAAAATAAATTTTCGGCGGGATTTTAAACCACTGCATGTTCACTCTTCTTTTGGCAATCCGTTTTTTGTTGATAAGATTAACAGATGATACGTTGGAGGTGGTGGAATTGTGCCCATAGGATCCGCAACCCAGGGTAAGCGAAGGAGTATTGGTGTTGTAGATATCCCCAATGGCGCCCTGGGAGGAGGGCGCATTAGAGATAACGCGCCCCACCTTCATCCTTTCTCCGTAGGCTTTGATAAGCTCATCGTTACCGCTGTGGATGACGGCGGAATGACCAAGTCCGCCCAGATTCAGCATTTCGGCGGCGGCCGCAAAGCCCTGTTGGGCATTATCCACAACAAAATAGGCCAATACAGGCGAGAGTTTTTCCTTTGAAAGAGGATATTCCGCAGAGGGCTTGGGCAGGCGGGCAATCAGAATTTTGGTGTTTTCCGGCGCAACTATGCCGCATTGGCTGGCTATCCAATGGGCCGATTTGCCTACGGCGGCGGGATTGACGCCGGCTCGATCGGGTGGGAAGAGATAGGCGCTTAGACGCTGGATTTCCTCTTGGTTTAAAAAACGGCAGCCGTTTTCTTGCATAATCCGCTCAAACTCTTGGGCAATATCCCTATCAACAATCACCGCTTGCTCCGATGCACAAATCATACCGTTGTCAAAAGTTTTAGAAATCATTAAATCGGTACAGGCCCGCTGTAGGTTGGCAGATTTTTCAATATAACAGGGCACGTTGCCGGGGCCTACGCCTAACGCGGGCTTGCCAGAGGTGTAGGCAGACTTGACCATACCGGAACCGCCGGTTGCCAAAATAAGTGAAACGCCGGGGTGATGCATTAAGGCGGTGGTGGCGTCGATAGACGGTTGTTCTATCCATTGGATACAGTGCGCCGGAGCACCGGCGGCTACAGCAGCGTCCCGCATAACGCGGGCGGCTGCAACGGAGCACCGCTGTGAACTGGGGTGAAAGGCAAAAATAACGGGATTGCGCGTTTTTAAGCAAATTTCAGCTTTAAACATAGTGGTAGAGGTAGGATTGGTAACAGGCGTTACGCCGGCAACAACACCTACCGGTTCGGCTACTTCAACATACCCCTCCATGTCGTTCTCATCGATAATGCCCACAGTTTTTTGTTGTTTGATGGAATGCCAAATATATTCAGTGGCAAACATATTTTTGGTAATTTTGTCTTCCACCACGCCGCGTCCTGTTTCTTCCACTGCCAATTTGGCAAGCTGCATGTGGTTCTCTAGCCCGGCCAGCGCCATGGTGTGCACGATGCTATCCACCTGCTGCTGGGTAAAGTGCATCATCTCCTCCAAGGCCTGTTGGGCGTTGGAGACCAATTCGTTTATGGTTTGCTCCACAGAGCTGTTATCCTGGTTGTGTGTTACTGCCGGCATTTTCTTGCGCCCCTTTTCATACAATTTTTCTTATTATTTCTTGATCAGAGGGGGATATACAGCAAAAAGAGGTACAAAACGAGGGGGCAACAGACTGATGTTCCGTATTCTAAATTCTTGTCTTCTCTATTTTGGCAAGCGCATCAATGTGATGACCGTTGTATTTGCCCGTATTGAAAACAGCTGTAAGGCTTTTTCACCTGTTTTGATTTTAAACAAGATATACAGGTTTACCTTTTGCCGCGCTGTTCTCTTATGATAAACAAAAAGAAGAAGCATAGTCGGCCGAAAGGAACAAGCAATGCATTTTCTTGTTAGACGTGGCAATTTGATTTTTGCAATAAAAAACAGGAATTTATTTGGTTATCGTAAGGTGATAGTCTTAATTTAAATACAATTTGTACTAAAAATAAACTGATATGTCGCTAATGTTTTTATTAAGTGGGGTGTGAGGTGGGTAAATTTGCGATGAGATGAAACTGTAATTGGTGACTTATAACGATATTGTGAAAATATAGTTGTATTTTATTGCATAGTAGAGAGTTGGTATTACTGGCTTTGTTGTAGTAAGTTATGCTCTTATTCACTTTTAGAATATTGTTTTATTCCGTCGATCATTCTTTCTTTACATAAGTTAATTTTTACGCTATACTAAATAAGTAATCAACAAATTTTACTTGAAAAGAGGTTGTTCTCATGCCAGAGCGCAAATATCGTACTGCAGAGGAACGCATTGCAGAAATTGAAAAGAAAATTGATTATCACCAAAACGCTATTGCAAAATTAGAGAAAAAGAAGGAATTTATTTTGGCTCCTAAAAAGCGCCGCGGCCGTGTTGGATTAGCGTCGGTGATTAAGGCTGCAAAAGAAAACGGTATGTCTGTACAAGAAGTGGCCGAAAAACTGGGGATTGAGCTTTGATTTTGTGCGAGTTCGCTCTTCGTGAATAAAAGCATTTTATTTATAAGTATAGCCAGTTACAAAACGTATCATAAAGGGGATAAAAAGACTTACCGTCTGCACCACACAGCAGGCGGTAAGTCTTTTGGTTATGTTTTTTCTCGGTACCTTCTTATAACGCAAACGGATAGTTCGATGTAAATCCCTTGATTTTGCTATTCGCTATTTGGTTGAAAACTTCTCGCCATATGCGCCATTGCTTTCCTACCTTGATAAGTTATAATGTTGTACATAAAACCGCCCCTCGCCCCCCCTCGCTCACTCCGTTCGCGCCCTCCATGCGGAGGTACGGGTTGTTTTTTCGATTCCGAAAAAAC